>NZ_CP016538.2:2222500-2822500 GCF_001687625.2 Planococcus maritimus | reverse complement strand
GATCCCGGACAAATTCACTTTGAAGAAATCGTCAGGGAATTTTGGCGCAGCCATTACCCGAATCGTGATGCTTATAAAGAGCGTCAATACATTTCCTTGATATTTTGGCAATCGGAAGCACAACGGCTCAGCCTTGAGAAGTTGAAAAAAGAAAAGGAACAGCAGTTGAACGAACCGGTTGAAACCGAAATCCGGCCGTTCGATGGATTTACCGAAGCGGAGGAGCGCCACCAGAAATATTATTTGAAGCGCTATCCTAAAGCGCTCGATCAATTGGCTGAACTTTATCCTGATGCCAGCTTATTGACTAGGTCGACTTTTGCTGCGCGGCTGAACGGATTTGTCAAAGGCTTCGGCAGCCGCCAACAATTGCTAGAAGAGATCGGTGAATGGCCGATTGCTGATAAATATCGAGCACTTCTTCGGCAAGTCTTACTAGAGCTGAAATGGTGATTCACTGAATATTCAAGGGGCTGTCCCACAATCCCCTAAAATAAAACAGATGGAGAAAAAGAATTTCTCTTTCTCCGTCTGTTTTTCATTTTTTCTTTTTAAACCGGCTGATGGGAATGGAGACGGCGACTCCAGCGGGAGCAGTGACTGAGCTAAGCGAAGGAGCGACGCGAGCCGAAGACCCTGGACTGAGCGGAGCGAGGGAAGCGGCTAAGGCCGTGCCCGCGGAAAGCGTCCGTCGAAATGGACATCAGCCTTTTCTTTAGAAGACGAAAAGGGACTGCCCCTTTTTTAATGCATAAGCAGGGAGAGCAGGGCTATGGAGCGAAATAACAGTAGAGGAACAAGAAGTGCAGGGGAGGAATACGAACATGCTGGATGAACGCACCATTCTATTAGTGCTGCCCATTTTGGTGTTGCAAATCGCCTTGATGATCTTCGCAATAGTGGATTTGATTAGAAATCCAAATCCCAATGGACCGAAATGGATGTGGGCGGCGATCATTGTCTTGCTGAATCTGATCGGGCCGATTCTATACTTTGTGATAGGGAGGCGAAATTATTGAACCTATTGGAAGTTAAGTCGTTGTCAAAGCGTTTTGGAAACGAACAGGCAGTTGATGGGATAAGTTTTGAATTGGCAGAGGGCAGTGCGACGGCATTGATTGGGCCAAACGGTGCAGGAAAGACAACGACGCTGTCGATGCTTGCAGGGCTGTTGGAAGCAACGGACGGGGAGATCCAGCGCAAGAAAAATTTAACGATTGGCTTTTTGCCGCAATATCCGCGTTTTTTTCCATGGCTGAGTGCTTTGGAGTTTACGGAAATGGCCGCTAAGCTAAGCGGCGTCGATGCCAAGAAAGCCCGCCAGCAATCTGAACGGACGCTAGGGTTTGTCGGTCTTCACCAAGTGGCCCATAAAAAGATCGGTGGGTTTTCAGGAGGCATGAAGCAACGGCTCGGACTGGCACAAGCGATTGTCCACCAGCCGAGTGTGTTGCTTTTAGATGAACCGATTTCTTCCTTGGATCCAACTGGGCGAAGAGAAGTGATGGAGTTATTAAAGTCGTTACTCGGGCAAACAACGGTTCTTTATTCTACTCATATTTTAAATGATGCCGAAGAAATGACCGATCAACTCTTATTTTTGAAAAATGGCCGATTAGTGGAACAAGGTTCCCTTAGCCAAGTGCGCCGCCGTTATGAGGACCCGCATATTCGTGTGCGCTTCGAAAACACTGACGCTGCGGAATGGTTTATGCGTGAAGCGCCTTGGCCAACTTCGGTTAAAGGCACAGCAGCTGTTATTCCGGTGAAAGCGGAAGGGCCGGCCATACAGGATGTCTTCCGATTTTTATCGGTGAAGAGTTTCCCTGTTATCGGGGTCGAACATGAGACTGCCAGCCTAGAAGATATTTTCTTGAAGGTGGTGGCAGGAAAATGAAACAATTCTCAGCACTCTTATTAAAAGAATGGCGTGAGAATCTGCGCAATTACAAATTGTTTTGGATTCCTGTGGTCTTTATCCTATTGGGTGTCACAGAGCCGTTGTCGAATTATTATCTTCCTCAAATTCTCGATGCAACAGGCGGATTGCCAGAAGGCGCCGTCATCGAACTGCCGGATCCTGAACCTGAACAATTGATGGTGGCAGTCATGGGACAATTCCAATTGATCGGCATGCTCGTCCTCGTTCTCGCTTATATGGGCAGCATTGCTGGCGAGCGCAGGAACGGAACGGCGACGCTTTTATATGTACGGCCGCTATCGTATACTTCCTATTTTCTTAGTAAATGGCTGGTAGCTTCCATTGTAGCGTTACTCAGCGTATGGGCTGGCTTTTTAGCGGGGTATTATTATACGGCAGTGCTCTTTTCAGCGGTACCATTCGGTGACTTCCTGGCATTTGCGGCGACATATAGTGTCTGGATAGTGCTGGTCGTGACTTTGGTGTTATTCGCGAGTGCCTCTATGCCAAATGGGGGCTTAGCTGCTGGATTGACCCTTGCAGCATTATTGATTTTGCAGCTTGTCCATAGCCTGTTTGGCAGCCAGTGGGACTGGTCGCCGTTTCGGCTTCCAAATTATGCGGCGTCATTCCTGGATATCGGACCAGATGCAGTCGCGATAAGCTGGACTTTCGTCATCTCGCTTGTCTGCTTAATAGTCCTTGCGGCAATGGGTATTTGGTTCGCGAAGAAAAACCGTGCAAAAACGAAAGTTTAGAAGCAATCAGCTGCGTTAGCTGATTGCTTTTCTTTTGGGGGAATGCTGTTAGAATAAGAACAGGATTTGGCGGCATAAGGGATAACTTTCCTGCTAAAGCGGCTTTATTATTCGATGTACTCCTTTAATATAGGTGCAATCAGCTGCTGAAATGAGACTTGTGCAAATCTATTGCATGCACAGGCCATCTAATGAATTGAGGAATAGAACATGAAAAAACTAATTGCATGGATCTTTGTGGCATTGTTTCTGATAGGTTTTGCTTGGGTTAATAATAACTGGATCGTCACGACCGAATATACGGTCGAATCGGAAAAAGTGCCAGATGCATTTGCTGGCAAGCGCATTGTCCAGGTATCGGATCTTCACAATGCTGAGTTTGGAGACGGCCAACAAGCGCTAGTGGACAAAGTCGAAGAGGCGAATCCGGACGTCATTTTCATTACCGGAGATTTAATCGACAGCGACCGCTACGATTTGGAGAGAAGCATGAAGGCTGTCGACGGGCTTGTAGAGATGAGCGAAGTCTATTATGTCATCGGCAATCACGAAGTGTCTTCCAATAAGTTGGAGGATGAAATCGTTCCGGCTCTCGAAGAACGCGGCGTCCAAGTGCTGCGCAATCGTTCTGTTATATGGGAAGAAGATGGAGAAGCGATCCAAATTGCAGGCATCGACGATCCGTTGATGGATGTCAATCTGCATGAAGCGGAATTCACACGCAACAGCATTGCAGAAGCGGGGCTTACCGACGCTTTCACTTTAATGCTTGCCCATCGGCCGGAACATTTGGAGACTTATGCGAGCGAAGGCATCGATGTAGTTTTTGCTGGACACGCACACGGCGGCCAGATTCGGATACCTGGGCTTGGTGGCTTGATCGCCCCAGGGCAAGGCTGGTTCCCAAGCATGACAGAAGGCATCTTCGAATCAAGCGACACGCAGCTTGTGTTGAGCCGTGGGCTTGGAAATAGCGGGTTTCCGCTGCGTATTTTCAATTTTCCCGAAGTCGTAGTCGTAACGCTAGAGAATGAATAACTCGTTTAGGGGGACCGATTTTTGTGATCAGAAAAAGTGAAGTGAGCTTGCATAGCTATACTCAAAAAACAAATGTCTCTTATGAACTTCCTATGGATCAACAGGAATTCACCATGATGCCGCAAGATTTGATCAAGCGAGATGAAGGGAATCCTGAGAAGCATTTGGTCGTCATTCGCGCGCGCGGCGAAGTGGCCGGTTTTTTCGAGCTGGATGAATCAGAAGACCGAAAACGTTATTCCGATAACCCGAAAGCTTTGCTACTGCGCGGCTATTCCGTCAACCCGAAATTTCAAGGACGCGGCATCGCAACAGGTTCTCTTGAAGCCTTGCCTGCTTTCTTGCAACACGAGTTCGCAGCTTTTGACGAAATCGTGCTTGGCGTCAATGCGCGCAACCTCGCCGCGCAAAAGCTCTATCAAAAAGCGGGGTTTGAAGATACTGGCAGAAGAGTCATGGGAAAAAAAGGCGAGCAATTCGCGATGTGCTTGAAAGTGAAATGAAAAGCCCCCTTTTCGGAAACCATTAGTCAACGGTTTCTGGAAGGGGGGTTTTTGTACCATAAAGGAACAATGCATAAGTTGAAGAATAACACTAAGAAAGGAAAAGGGGGCGGGGAAGATGGCCGCAGGCGTGTGGATCCGTGCAAGAGCTTTCCTATGGGATTACTTGTGGATAAGCCTTTATTTAGTGCTGCTCGCCTTAGTCGCGGTCTTTGTCGTTCCGGATATTCAAGATTTATTTCAGGGCTCTCTAGCGGTGGCGCAGTTGGCTGGCTTTCTGCTAGTCACGGTGCCGGTTTCGCTGTATTTTGCCGTTTTCGATTCGAAACATTTCAACGGAAGCTTCGGCAAAGTGAAAATGAAGATTCAAGTAGTCGACAGCAACGGAAAAGCAGTTAACCTGATGCGTTCGGCCGTTCGCATAGCCTTGAAATTTACACCTTGGGAACTGTCTCATTTTCTGGTGTACCGTTTAGTTGGGAATGGAGAAGGGAACATCCCTGCCATATGGATGTGGTTGGGCGCAGGAATTTACGGACTGCTGTTTTTATACGTGTTGACCGCTGTTCTGTCGAAAGACAAACGCACACTCTATGATTGGCTGAGCGGAACGAAAGTCATAAAAAAAGCTTGAATCGACTTTACCCGTATCGAAAGCCAGCAAAGTATTCAAACTTCAAAATACAAGTGCTTGTGAAGGCTGCAGCCGGGATTGAAGGCGGCTGCGCAATGCGGACAGGCAGAAGCGCAATCGAGGTATTCGCGGATGGACAGTTCAGTCCCGCATGCCCCGCATAAAATCACTTTTTCGCGGAACTGCTCTTTCGGCCAGACGGAAGGGTTGTTGCAGCCGGCTGCTTCATGGCATTCATAGCAAGAAAAATAATTTCCGCAGCAGTAGAAGCGGATAGCGATCCGGTCGTTTTCCGAATGGTAATGGCGGCAGCGGGTTTCAGGATCGACGTCGAGCCCGAGGACCTGTGGGCGAGCACACATAGATAAACACTCCTTGTGAATTTACTGATTTCTTTTATGCTACTATGAAAAGAAGTTGGTGGCGAGCGTGGAGAGTGGCTGAAAATGGTCGCAAACACTAGAAGCCATTATAATGAGGATAAGGAACTTGAAGGAGGAGTCGGGCCAATGGTTAAGGAATTCGAAGATGAAGTCATGCGTGCGATGGACAAAGTGTTTGAAGATGAGATGAAAAAGGTGAGCGATACGCTCGAACAGGATTTGCTGATTTCATTGATTGGTGAAGTTAATGCCGGTAAATCGACGACAGTGAATAAAATCATCGGTGAGGATATTGCCAGCACCAATCCAATGCCTGGGGAAACGGTCAGCGTGGACCCTTATAATATTCGTGGCTTAGAGAACATCAAGTTTATGGATACGCCTGGACTTAACGACCCGAATGACGAAAATCCGAAAAAGACCTTGGAATTCGTCCAACAATCAGACGTCGTGCTGTTTTTCCTAAACGCTGCCGGTACGGTCTTTTCAGATAGCGAAAAACAAAAATTCGCCGAAATTGAAAAGCATAATAAAGACATTCTCATCGTCTTGAATAAAATCGATGCAGCAGAAGACATTCCCTCAATCATTAAATTTATCAAAGGCCATACGAACAATAAATACAAAGTAATCCCAGTGTCTTCGAAAACGGAAGAGAATTTGGATTTGCTAAAAAAGGAAATTTTGTTGTTGCTGGAAAAGAAGGGGAAAGACCTGCTCTTCGCCAAAAGCATGAAAGGGAAATCATCTGCCGCTACGCGTTGGATCGTCGGAGCCGGAGTTTCAGCAGGAATCATCGGCGCATCTCCAATTCCGGGGTCAGATGTGCTGCCGCTAACGACATTGCAGGTCGGACTCATCGTCAAATTGTCGAATCTATACGATAAACCATTGACGAAAAAAGCTGCGAAAGACATGATCGTCATTACGGCAACGCAGACGATCGGACATACGCTTTATCGCCAAGCATTGAAATTCGTCCCGGGTGCAGGCTCCATCATTGGTGGAACGGTCGCGAGTTCTATGACGTTGGCGCTGGGCTACGGAGTGAAATATGCATACGAAAACAATATGGCCATTGATTATGAAATGATCGGCAGCCTTTACGATAAGCTGAAAAAGAAAGAAAAGAATGCTTAAACCATGCGGCCGTCCCCAACTTCAGGGCGGCTTTTGAGTTTTCACATACCTTGAACGGCCATCAGGAGGTGGGAATATGAAAATCTTAGTAGTAGAAGATAACCCGAGTGTTAGTTCAATGCTGGAATTGTTTTTTTCGAAAGAAGGGCTTGAAGGGGAATTTGCTGGAGATGGACTCGAAGGATATCGCAAATTTCAAGAAGGGGAATTCGACTTGTTGATCCTGGACTGGATGCTGCCGGGAATGGAAGGCATCGCTTTATGCCGGAAAATCCGTGAGACGGGAAGCGAGGTGCCGATTATCATGCTGACAGCAAAAGACAGTGAATCCGACCAAGTGATTGGCTTTGAAATGGGCGCAGATGATTATGTGACCAAGCCTTTCAGCCCCTTGACCTTGATGGCGCGCATCAAAGCGGTGACCAGAAGGGCGCGAAAAGGCGAAGCGTCCGATGACGGCATCCGCACAGCCCATTTTCATGTCAGGAAAGAAACGCGCGAAGTCGTAAAAGACGGGCAAGCGATTGACAACCTCACGCCGAAGGAATTCGATCTGCTGGTCTTTTTCCTGCAGCATCCCAAGCAAGTGTTCAGCCGCGAGCAATTGCTCGAACAAGTGTGGGGCTACCAATTTTACGGCGACGAACGGACGGTAGACGTCCACATTAAACGGCTGCGCAAGAAAATTCCGGAAGGCGACCAGCTCTTCCATACAGTATGGGGAGTGGGCTATAAATTTGAAGAACTTGCGGGTTAAGTATTTCTATCAATTGATCGCAAGCCATATGGGCGTTTTGCTGTTTGCGGTAGCCATTTTAAGCACGCTGTTCATTTTTTATGGAGAGCGGGTCGCGTATTCGGACAAAGCGGAAGAATTGGAGCGTTACGGCGAACAAATTCTCGAGGAATTGGAACAAGCACGCCCAGGGACAGACTTGCAATCCTATGTAACGGTGCTCGAAGCGCAAAACATCAACTTTATCGTCTTCGACCAGCAAAGCCGGATCCTGTATCCGATCAATGGCAATTTTCCATCGGTCGAACTGACGACTGAAGAGTGGAATGTCATTGAGCGCGGAGAAACTCTCACTGTTTATCGGGATGTCGAACGTTTTGAACGATCGATGACTTTCGTTGCGCTGCCTTATGTTGAGGGCAATACGCTTGCTGGTGGGGTGTTATTGGCTTCTCCTGTAAGCGGGATCCGTGAAATGGTGGCGGATTTGAACCGCACACTCATTGTCGTTATTGCCATTGCTTTGCCGTTCGCTTTGCTGCTGAGCCTGCTGTTGGCTAAAATTCACGTGACGCGGCTACAGCGCATGCAAAAAGCGGCGTCGATGATCAGCGAAGGACATTACCAAGTCAATTTGCCAGAATCGAATTTTGATGAATTTGGGGACCTGGCCCATGATTTTAATGTCATGGCGGATAAGCTGCAGCGTTCGAACGAAGAGATCGAACAGCTCGAAAACCGTAGGCGTCGCTTCATGGCAGATGTATCGCATGAAATGAGAACGCCTTTGACGACCATTGCCGGCATCATTGAAGGTTTGAAGAGTGGCATGATCGAAGAACAGCAGCGCGAAAAAGGCATTCGCCTGGTGAGCGATGAGACCAAGCGGCTGATGCGCCTCGTCAATGAAAATCTGGATTACGAGAAAATCCGATCGAATCAAGTGACGCTGATGAAAGAAGAAATCGAAGCAGCCGAGCTTTTGGAAATTATCCAAGAACAGCTGCAATTGCAAGCAGCCGAGAAAGGCGATCGCCTGTTGATTGAAACGGAGCCGGATGAGCTGATCTACGGGGATATGGACCGATTAATCCAAATCCTGGTGAACATCGTCAAAAACAGTATCCAATTTACTGAAAACGGTGATATCTACCTGCGTGCCTACGCAGAATCCGGCGTATCTGTGCTGGAAGTAGAAGATACCGGAGATGGCATCGAAGTTGATGAACTGGAGATGATATGGCGCCGCTTTTATAAAGCGGACATGTCCCGTGGAAGCGGCCAATTTGGACTCGGCCTTTCCATCGTCCGCCAGCTAGTCAACTTGCACGAGGGAGAAATATCGGTAGAAAGTGAAAAAGGCAAGGGAACCAAATTCACCATCCGCTTACCTCATAAACAATCAGAAAAATAAATAGAAAATCGAAAGCCTGCCGGTTGCTCCGGCAGGCTTTTTAGCGTCTTCCCAGCTCAAAAACTTTACATGTCTGTTGCATGTTTGGTCATACTTTTTTCATATCTGCTTTGTATGATAAGAATATCAACAGCCTGAAGGCAAACAACAACTAATTATTAAAGGGGATGGAAATATAATGGGCTATTACAATACGGCACCGGCTAAGCAAAAAAGTTCGTGGAAACGCTATATGGCTTCCAGTTTCGGAGGTGTCTTGGCGGGCGCGTTGCTAGTTGGCACGATGATCACCGGGACGGATTCAGGTGAAACCGAATCTGCGACTGCGGGTATCCAAAGCAGCGAGCTGCAAAGCGAATCGGCGGTTGTCACGACAGACGTCACCGAAACCGTTGACGCTACGGCAGAAGCAGTGGTTGGCGTATCCAACCTGCAAGCGGGCAATAATCCATTTGCCCAAACATCAACACAAGAAGCAGGCGCGGGATCCGGTGTCATTTATAAAAAACAAGGGGACGATGCGTTCATCGTTACAAACCACCACGTTGTAGAAGACGCTAAAGAAGTCGTTGTGACTTTGGCGAATGGCGAGGAACTCGAAGCGGAAGTGCTCGGTTCAGACGTCTGGACCGATCTAGCTGTTCTGAAAGTACCAGGTGCACAGATTGAAACGGTCGCAGAGTTTGGCGACTCTTCGGTACTGAAATCTGGTGAGCCAGTCATAGCAATCGGCAACCCACTTGGCCTACAATTTTCAGGGTCGGTGACAACGGGGGTCATCTCAGGGACAGAACGCTCGATTCCAATTGATGTCAATCAAGACGGCCAGGAAGATTGGCAGTCCGAAGTGCTTCAAACCGATGCCGCAATCAATCCCGGCAATAGCGGCGGCGCATTATTGAATGCCCAAGGCCAAGTCATCGGCATCAACTCGATGAAAATCGCACAAGATGCAGTGGAAGGAATCGGCCTGGCCATTCCGATCAATTCGGCGATCCCAATCATTTCCGAACTTGAAGGAGAAGGAGAAGTGTCTCGGCCGTCTCTAGGCGTCGCGTTGCTTGAGCTCGAGCAGATTCCTGCAGAGATCAAAAATGCAGAATTGAACTTGCCGGAGACGGTGGAAGATGGCATTGTGGTCCAATCGGTACAGGAAGGCTCAAGTGCAGAAAAAGCAGGGATTGAAGCGAAAGATACCATCGTCGAATTGAACGGCCAAGCAATTTCTTCTGTCTTGGAACTTCGACAATACCTGTATACAGAAGTGGAACAAGAAGGGACCGTGACGGTGAAAGCATACCGCGATGGCGAATTAAAAACATTTGAAGTCCAGTTGAGCGAACAGATTTAAATGGACAAACAAAAAGGCGGACAGTAAACCCTGTCCGCCTTTTTTATGTGAAAAAGGAAAAATTAATTACCGAATAGGCCGAACCAGTCAAACCCAATGGCAAATCCGACAATCACGAGAACGGCGATCCCAAAAACGATCAAGCCCAGTTGCAAAGGCGGATAGCCCGTTTTCTTTGGCTCTTCCAATCCCTTTTTTTCTGTAGGGGGCTTGTTGTTAAGTTCCTGCTCGCTTGTTTTCATGTATTCCTGCTCCCTGTCTTTATCCGTCTGATTGTTATTGTTATCCATTCTAATTCCTCCTCCAATAATAGCTATCGTTGTGCAGTTGATAGGCTCAAACCCGTGTTCAGTTTAAATTTTTATCGAGCTGATGCTCTTCTAATTCGGTAAGTTTTTTCGCCAATTCGCGGCCGAATGCTTGTGAAGAACCGGGATCGCGACCAGTCAGGAGGCGATCGCTTCCCCAAACAAAGTATTCGTCTTGTCCTTGGCCTTTATCGTATTGTGCAATCTTTGCCATTTCATCTTCAAGGCTGAACGGCAATAACGCATCAACTTCCTCTGGTTCCATATCATTCGGATATCCTGTCACTTTTAAGCCTTGCAATAAAGGCTTACCGTTTTTGGTTTTCGTGAAAACGAGCGGAGCCGGTCCGTGACAGACAGCGGAAACGATACCGCCTGTTTCATGGACAACGTTAATGATGGCGTGAAGATTTTCGTCGTGTGCCAAGTCGAACATGGCGCCATGGCCGCCGACAATCATGATGGCGTCGTAATCGCTTGCCCTGACATCGACGACCGGCGTCGTTTTGTCTGCAAGACCAGAATCATATAATTCTTTGTATTTGCCCGCTGGATCATAAGCGGAATCGAGGCTTAGCGGGTCGACAACTGGTTTGCCGCCGTTAATCGAAGCCAATCCCACGGAATGTCCTGCTTTTTCAAGTTCCGATAAGGGCTCGAATAATTCTTCAGCCCACCAGCCGGTTACGTAATTATGTTCTTCATTGGAATAGCCGCTTGATAATACTGCCAATACTTTTGCCATTTGGGTATCCTCTCCATTTCATTAGAAAGCTCTTGATGTACATGTACCCTTTGACCGGTTCCTGAAACTTCGGGAGTTCCTGGTTTTAGCTGTATGCCAAGCTGTGCTAAAATAATATAAGGAAAAATTTGAGGTGAACTAATTTATATGGAAAAAATGGAAGTGGATACACAGATTCAACTGCTAGAAGCGATGCTAGATGGCAGTCAAGTCGGCACCATCGTCACGGATCCTGCGAAAGAAGACAATCCAATCATTTATGCGAATCAGACATTCACGGAAATGACCGGCTATGCCAAAGAAGAACTTTTCGGTCAAAACTGCCGCTTTTTACAAGGCTCAGAGACAGATCCTGAGGCGGTCGATCAACTTCGTCAAGCCATCAAGAATCAAGAGAAAACGACCGTAATTTTGCGTAATTACCGAAAAGACGGGACGCCGTTTTGGAACCGCCTGGCAATTGCTCCGGTCTTTGTGAAAGAGAAGCTCTATTTTATCGGTACTCAAACAGACATCACGGTCGAACAAATGCAAGAACAAGCGATCACGGCACACGAAAGCGAAATAGAGCGGTTGATGTTGCCAATTTTATCGATTCAGCCGAACGTTGCCACAGTAGCACTGGTCGGTACGATGAGCTTGCAGCGTTTTGAGGCATTGAAAGTGAAGTTATGCGAATACGTCAGCGAGCATCGGATTGAACATGCGCTTCTCGACATTACAGGATTGACATGGAACGAGGAATCTCCGCTCCATTGGTTCACCCAGATTTGTGAAGCGCTCCGCATCATGGGAAGCCATATGTACATCACGGGAGTCACGCCTCAAGCGGCAACTGAACTGGTGCGGGACTTAGACCGGAATAATATGTTGAAGACCTATTCGAGCATTGAGAAGGCTTTAGCTGACATTAACGAGTAGAATATGCTGTCGAGCGAGAACTTCTCCAAACACTTAGAGAGGTCATTTGACTGTTGAAACTAGAAAAAGACATTCTTTTTTGGTAGTTGAGAGCGAACCATAGACTTCTTCAATACTATAGAAAAGCCGGCCATTTTGTATGGCCGGCTTTCTTTGTATCGAATATTAAGAAGTGATGAAATCTCCACCGTTTACGTGGATGGCTTGTCCGGTCACATATGTGGAGTCTGTAGAAGCCAGGTACACATATGCCGGCGCCAGTTCAGCCGGCTGCCCTCGGCGTTCTAGTGGTGTGCTTTCGCCTTGTTTTCCAGATTTTTCAGCGTCGAATGTGGCAGGGATTAGCGGCGTCCAGATCGGGCCAGGGGCGACTGAGTTGACGCGTATGCCCTGTTCGCTGACATTGGCAGCCAATGAGCGCGTGAAGCTGGTAATTGCGCCTTTCGTCGATGAATAGTCGATGAGTGCCGGCGAGCCACGATAAGCCGTCACGGATGAGGTGTTGATGATGCTGTCTCCTTTAGAGAGATGCGGCATGGCGGCTTGGGATAAATAAAACATGCTGTAAATATTCGTCTCGAAGGTTTCATGCAATTGCTGCGGGCTGATATCGAGAAAATCTTCTGTTGGAAATTGCTTGCCCGCATTGTTGACGAGTATATTTAATTGCCCGAACTCAGCGATGACATCGACGATTAACTGGTGGCAGTTTTCCACTTGGCTCACATCCGTAGCGAATTTCTGCGCTTCTGCACCGTAAGCTTTCACGGCTTCGAGTGTTTGATCTGCGTCTCCGTGTTCATTCAAATAGGCGATCGCGATAGTTGCGCCTTCCTTGGCGTAAGCGATCGCAACGGCGCGCCCGATTCCGCTGTCGCCTCCGGTGATCAAGGCGACTTTACCTGTGAGCTTGCCCGCCCCTTGATAATCTTCATCATCGTATATCGGCTCCGGGGACATTTCGCTTTCCACCCCGGGTTGGTGGTCTTGCTCTTGCGGATCGATTTGGTCATGGATCTTTTCATATTTATCTTTTGACATGCAAACGTCCTCCTCGGTATGAATATAGGGTAGTTATTCCCGTTTCAATTCCGGTTAAACGCCAGGAAATCTTTTGCCCGGAGGATAAATTTCACTGGCACAATCAAAAAACAGCCAGCAAAATTTCACTGGCTGTTTTAGTCTTTATTCTGCTGTTACGACGCCGCAAGCGACGCGTTCACCGGAATCACCGGAAGGATCGGTCTGTCCGTCATCTTCTGAAGCATGGATGACGAGTGCCGTTCCACCTTCTTTTAACAGTGAGTGATCCTCGCCGATTTGCAACGTAACATTTTCTGCTGTCAATTCGTCCGTGGAAGTGCCATCATCAGCTACTTCGATATTAGGCAGGTCGCCTGCGTGAGGACCGTCCTGACTATCAAGTCCATGGCTTGTGCCAGTCGGATTGAAATGCCCGCCAGCTGATTCGAAATCAGGTGCTTCACACATGCCTTCTTCATGGAAATGAATACCATGCATGCCAGCTTCTAATCCCTCTACATCCAATGTGACCATGACTCCGTTGTCCTCTTCCGTCAATTCAGCAGTGCCGGTAGCATCACCGTCTGCATTGAGGAATTCAACTGTCAATAATTGAACTTCGCTAGCTCCTTCCGCATCGCCTCCAGAACCATCCTGCGGCTCACCTTCTTGTTCAGCTACTTCCTCTTCTTGCATTTCGGCTCCGTCCGTTTCTGTCGGAGGTTCTGTCGTGTCGTCTCCACATGCCGCGAGCAACAGCAAAAGGCCTAAAAGCACAAGCGCCAACCATGATCTCATCAAATCTACTCCTTCCTCCTAAAAATTGTTATTACCATTCCTTACACAGTTAGGAGGAGAGTTAAACCCATCAATTCGGCATAGAGTCTTTTGGCGCATACTTGTGAAGCTCGTTTCTTTTGCGGCGACGAAGCCAGAACAAGCCGGTAGCGAGCGATAACAGACTAATGAACAGGGAAGGCAAAAAGAACGGCGGGCGGTAACGCAATTCAATGTCGTTCATGCCGTCTCCAAGAGGCACCGCTAAAAACGCATAATTGGCTTTCAGCACATCGACCGGTTCACCGTTGATGGTCGCCTGCCAACCTCTTTCATAAGGAATCGACAAATTCAGGAACGGAGCTCCTTCTTGGTTATCGTACGTCACGTCCACTTTGCTGCCATCGATCTTCAAGTCGCTGGTGCGGTCCGCCAAAGCATTTTGCTCTCTTAAGAGTACATAAGGCTCTTTCACAATTTCGATATCGGTGAGTTTGTACGTTCCTTCGGGAAGGCGGATTTCGATTTTTTGGGCTGCCTCGATTCGAATCGTCAAGTCATCGACGAAGGTCTTGTAGATCGATTGATTGGACTTGCGGGTCGTCCGGTATTCGTTGATTTCGAGTGGGAATCCTTGGTCCGCTGCGGTGTTTTCCAAATGGAAGGAGATATACAAATCGCCTTCTTCTGGAACTTCATCGAGCAGCAAATCCAGACCGCCAGATTCCTCGGCAATGTCGAGTAAGCCTTCCTCATAGCTCGAGCCCACTTCCTCGATTTCGTAATCTGCTTTCCCGGGAAAGCGATCGGGAAGAGGCTCAGTTTCTGTTGTTTCATCCAAAACGATTCCGCTGAGCATGGCGTGTTCGCGCAGTAAAGGGGGCTCATCGGCGAGCTGGGATTCTTGATACACTTGGAAAGCGGGTCGTGCAAAAGGCAGCGGATAGCGATTTTGATAGGCGATGAAATTCTCGGTCGCGGCGAACTTACGGAAGCCGAACGGCACATTCGGGTCGTCTTTTTCCCGAATCGCATAATTGCCCTGCAATAGGCTATGGAGATTGCTGCGGTTGCCAAGTGTTGCATAACGGCTGACACTTTCGCGCTGCATATCAATCTCCAAATCGTATAAGTAAAAATACAGCAAATTCTTGTTCAGAATGCTGGAATAAGCGCTGAGTCCCTGGAAGTCCTGGACAATCGGCGTATTATTGCGCACGCCTTCCATCCAATCGATGCGGTACATCTCGCTCGTTTCGCGTTCCTGAATTTCGTCGATCAACGCGCGGACTTCGGCGTCATCGTAATCATCCCCGGTAATCAGATCTTCATCGACATCCTCGATATCGGCGTTTTCCAGCAGTTTTTCGCTTTGGTAGCTATTAGCGGTGGCCAATACCAAAACAAGCAGAACCGCAGCGAGCAATGGTTTTTGCCAATGCTGTCGGATGACAGGTGCTGCTAAAACGGCTGCTAAGCTCACTACGAGGCCTATCAGTGCCAGGCGCGGATACAGCGTAGTGAACTCAAGCGCTTCATCTCTCCAGGCGAACCACCAGTAAAAGAGAGCAGTCATGATTGAAGTGGCGACTATTTCTTTCAATTTCAGCTTATGGAAATGATCCAAGCCGCTGGCAATAGCACCTGCAGCCATAAGCGATAAAAAATATTCCCAGCGGTGCTGAGGTGCAGAAAAGCCGTTGAAAATACTGCCGGCCATCGGACTGTGATACAGCACCATCGCCAGGAGGCCGAGCAATGCGAAAAGCCTGAAGCGATGGAGCTTATACAGGGATGGAATGAATAAAAATAGCATAAACAACGCCGGTAACAGGATGTAACGGCTCATGAACAGGAGGTTTTCCGTTTCCTCGAACCATAGAATATCTTGCTGGAATGCTGGGCGATGATTGTTCAAGAATGCATAGACAGAAGGGATGAAAGATACCATGGATATGCCAGCGCCGAGCGATCCGGCCATCAAGAACCATAGAATGGCTTGCTTCCACTTCGTTTCTGTCTTCTCGAGCGGAATGAACAGGCGGAATACAATGTAAATGCCAGTCAGGAGAAAGTTGATATAAGCAAAATAGAAATTGTCGATCATCGCGATCGCAACGGCGAACATAAACCAACCGGGCTTCTGTTCACGGAAAATTTTCTCTGCCCCGAAAATTAACAAGGGCAACCAAATGAAGGCATCTGCGAAAAACTCCCAAAAAGCTGCATGGCGGAAGTACATTCCGGACAGTCCATAAATGCTTGCCCCGACAACTGCTGATAAGCGCGTGATGCGCATATAGCGGAACAAAGTGTAAGTGGCGATCAATACGATGGTTAGCCTAGCGATGCTGATAAAGACCGAAGCATTGGCCCAAAAGAGAACGTCGGGAACTCCTATCAACTTAAGGGACTCAAGCAAATAAACGATAATGAGTGTCGAGAGGTAAACGAATGATGTGGAAAAATAATACGATAGCTCGCTGAATATGCCAGCGCCAAGACCGAAATCGAAGGAATAGAAAAACTCACCTTGCGTATAGTGGTCGTACAGCAAATGCTTAAATGGCATCATCTGGGCTAGGCCATCGTTCGGCCCCGCCATGTATTGATTTTGGGTCCATTGAAACAGAAAGACGCCATGGCCAATAATGGCCATGGCTAGAAATGCAACTGTTAGTAGAAGATAGGGACGAAAAGAACGCATAATGCCACCGTCTTTATAATTATTTGGATTGCGCCGGCGCTTTAAGAATTTTTCCGGAGACGATAAACGTCACGGGAATGGTAAAAATCACTGCGGCGAACGGTGCAATATTGCTGTTGATATGAAGAAATTCCACAAATATGAAAATCAGGAATGTAGAAACCGACATATTGACGACTTGCGTCAGCGGGAAATACAAATACTTCTTCAAAGTTGGTTTCACACGATACGTTACGTAAGTGTTTAAGAAAAAGGAAATATTCAAGCTGATCAAAAACCCGATAATATGGGATAGCATATAGGCCCAGTCGAGCACATTATGCAAAAACAAGTAGATGGAGTAATAGCTGAGCGTGTTGACGACCCCAACGAAAACAAAGCGTGTGAACTCCGTATTCAAGCGTTTAAGATTCATCGTATTCATCCACATTGCTCATCTCGACCAAGAAATGCGGCCGTTGTTTGGTCTCGTTATAGATCCTGCCGACGTATTCTCCGATGACGCCGAGGCTGATCAATTGAATGCCGCCAAGTAGCAGGATCGCCGTGATGGTCGTGAAATAACCAGGCGCGATGACTCCGCGCGCCATGATCTCATAGAACGTAAAAGCGATATAGAGCAAGGACAGGAACAATACGAGAAATCCGGTGTAAAAGCAGATACGCAATGGTTTCATATTGAACGAAATGATTCCGTCGATGCCGTAGTTGACGAGGCTTGCGAAAGACCATTTGGAATCGCCTTCTGCACGCACGACGTTTTCATAGCTGATGGTTTTTTTACTGAGACCGATCCAAGAGTAGATGCCTTTGGAAAAGCGGTTGCTTTCACTGAGTGCCAGAATTGAATTGATGGCTTTGCGTGTCAGCAATCGAAAATCGCCTTCGCCGTCTTCGAAACTGACGTCTGTTACTGAATTAACTATTTTATAATAGAGGGACGATAAGGCGCTGCGCAGTTTTGAATCGCCCGTGCGCGAACGTTTGGCGACCACTTGATGGAAGCCATCCTCATAGCCTTGGATCATTTCGCAGATTAAAGTGGGAGGGTGCTGCATATCGCTGTCCATCAAGATGACAGCATCTCCCTTGATACGCTTCATCCCTGCGAACATGGCAGATTCTTTGCCGAAATTGCGTGACAGCGAAATGTATTTTACGGTTTCGTGTTCATTGGCGAGTTTGAGTATTTCATCTAAAGTTCCGTCACTGCTGCCGTCATTGATAAACATGATTTCATACAGATAAGGAAGCGGCTCAAGTTCTTGCACCAAAGTCTTGTACATCGAAGCGATGTTCGCTTCTTCATTGTAAGCCGGCACAATAATAGAGATCAGCTTCATGATAGTGTTCTCCTTTCAATGGGCATTCGTAATCTTCCCTGAAAATCCATTTACCCATTTGTTCAGAACATTATTCCTGGGAAATGCTAAGACGGAAAAGGGAAGCTCCATTCATTATACGCAAAATACGCTTTGTTGACATGTCAAGGCTATTACAATTGAATTACCCTGGAATGCGGAATTCTCTGAATAGAGTGGCGGGGACAGGATTTTTTTAAATCTCAATGCTTGCAGAGCTAGCGCCATTGGAAACGCTTGCAAAGAAATCTAAATATTTTTTATATATTGACAATAGCTTTTTTCGTATATATGATGAACTCAATTCAATTATATCGACTAACTATTGCGACGGAGATAGGCCGTATGCAGAGGGATCCAAAAGAGAGCTGATGGGTGGTGCGAATCAGTGGTTCCGGCATGCGGCAGCACTCCCGAATAGATGTGCTGAAACTTCAGTAGGCCCATCCGCTTCATGCCCGTTATGCATGATATTAATGAGGCTGCCTGCACAAGGGGCAGTGAATTAGGGTGGTACCGCGATTAGAGACTCTTCGCCCCTTGCATCTTGGATGTGGGGAGAAGAGTCTTTTTTGTATCCAAATTTCCAGAATAATTTTTTCCAATCGAAAGGGGACATGATCATGCTGACAGATCAACAAATTTTGCGAATTCCAGGACCGACACCGATTCCACCGAGCGTAGGGCGTGCCATGGCACAGCCGATGATCGGCCACCGCGGGGAAAGTACGTATTCTTTGATCAGAGATATCCGCCCGAAATTGAAAAAAGTATTTGGCACCAATGAAGAAGTGATGATTTTAACGGGCAGCGGAACTTCCGCACTCGAAAGCGCAGTGGTCAATACGGTGGCGCCCGGCGACGAAGTATTGGTTCTTGTCACTGGAGCATTTGGAGACCGTTTCGCTAAAATCTGCCAGGCCTACGGAATCGCGACACATGTTTTCAATGTGGAATGGGGCCAAGCAGTGGATCCGGAAGCCGTCAAAAATTTCCTCGGTGAACATCCGGAAATCCGTGTCATTTTCTCAACGTTTTGTGAAACTTCAACGGGCGTCTTGAACCCTGTTCAAGAGCTGGCCGAAACAGTGAAACAAGTATCGGACGCCTTGATTGTCGTCGATGGTGTGTCATGCGTAGCGGGGACAGAAACGGAAATGGATAAATGGGGCGTCGATATTGTCGTTACGGGTTCTCAAAAAGCATTCATGCTGCCAGCGGGGCTCGCATTTATCGCCGCGAGCAAGCGGGCATGGGAGAAAATCGAAGCGAATCCGCAACCCCGCTTTTATTTAGATCTTAAAAAGCACCGCGACAGCATCGAAAAAGACACGACGCCGTTCACGCCGGCTATCTCCATTCTATACGGCCTACAGCAAGTGCTGAATTTATTGGAAGAAGAAGGTCTGGAGAACGTTTACCGCCGACACCGTTTGATGCGCGATATGACACGTGCGGCTTTCAAAGCGCTTGATGTCCGTTTGCTTACGAGCGATGAGGATGCTTCGCCGACTGTGACAGCTGTTTATCCAGAACATTTTGACGCAGAACAATTCCGCAAAGTACTGAAAGAGGACTTTGCCATTGAGTTTGCCGGCGGTCAGCAGCATCTCGCGAAAAGCATTTTCCGCATTGGGCATATGGGCTACTGCTCTCCATCAGAAGTGCTGCAAGCGCTCGCTGCATCGGAAATCGTTTTGAAAAAGATTGGGCAAGACATCACACTGGGCGCAGGCATCGCAGCCGCGCAGCAAGTTTTTTTGGAAGGGAAGGATAAGTAATGACATTTCACGTATTGATCAGTGACCCACTATCAGAAGAAGGCGTATATCCACTGCGCCATGCAGACGGCATCAATATTGTTATGGAGACCAATTTAACTGAAACTGAACTTGCTGAACGGATTGACGGGTTCGACGCGTTGCTGGTCCGGAGCCAGACGCAAGTGACGCGTGAGCTGATCGAAAAAGCGTCCAACTTGAAAATTATCGGGCGTGCAGGTGTCGGGGTCGATAACATCGATTTGGCAGCGGCAACCGAGCACGGCATTATCGTCGTTAACGCACCGGATGGCAATACCAATTCCGCTGCTGAACATACAATGGCGATGCTCATGGGCATGGCGCGCAAAATTCCACAAGCTTATAATTCCTTGAAGCTCGGCAAATGGGACCGCAAATCCTATGTCGGCGTCGAACTGAAAAACAAGACGCTTGGTGTCGTCGGCTTCGGCCGCATCGGACAGGAAGTCGCAGCTCGTGCCAAGGGACAACGCATGAACATCATTGCTTATGACCCGTTTTTGACTGCTGAAAAAGCGGAAAAGCTCGGCGTTGACTTTGGTTCCGTAGAAGATGTCTTGAAAGTGGCTGACTTTGTCACAGTCCATACGCCGCTGTTGAAAGAAACAAAGCATTTAATCAATGCAGAAGCTTTCAATGTCATGAAAGACGGCGTCCAGATCATCAACTGTGCACGCGGCGGCATCATCGACGAAAGCGCTTTGTACAACGCCGTGAAGTCCGGCAAAGTGGCGGGTGCCGCACTCGACGTGTTTGAACAAGAGCCGATGGTCGATTTCCGCTTGCTGGAATTGCCGGAAATCATCGCAACGCCTCACCTCGGTGCAAGCACATTCGAAGCGCAAGAAAGCGTCGCAGTCGACGTCAGCCAAGACGTCGTCAGCTTCGTCAAATATGGCACCGTCCGCAATTCCGTCAACTTGCCGTCTGTACCGAAAGAAATCATGAAGCGTATCGAGCCGTATTTCGATTTGGCAGAGCGCATCGGCACATTCCTTACCGATCTGACCGGCGAAACGGCGGAAGAAGTAAACGTCTATTATTCAGGAGAGCTCGCCAATCTCGAAGTCGGCCCGTTGACGCGCAATATGCTTAAAGGGATGCTTAAGCGCCATCTCGGCAAGCATGTCAACGACGTCAACGCGATGTATATCGCCAACCAAAAAGGCATCCATGTCAACGAGCATAAATCGACCGAATCACGCGGCTTTACAAACCTCATTACGGTAGAAGTGAAAACGCAGAGCGGTACGCGGAAAGCATCCGGAACGCTCTTGAACGGCCAAGGTGCACGTATCGTCAAAGTGGACGATTACATCGTCGACTTCTTGCCGAATGGCCACTTATTGTTCATTCGCCATAATGACCGTCCGGGAGTTATTGGACGCGTCGGCACCTTACTTGGGGCAGAAGACATCAATATCGCGACGATGCAGGTTGGGCGTTCGAACGTCGGTGGCGATGCCATCATGATGCTGTCGATCGATAAGCATGCCGATCCGGAAGATTTAGAAGGATTAAAAAAACTTGAAGAAATCGAAAGCGTCACGGCGATCGATTTGTAAAAAAAGCGCCCGTTCCGACTCAATCGGAACAGGCGCTTTTCTTATGAAGAGGTGGTTTCTAGTTTGTCGAGCAACGGCAATAGTTCTTTCAGGTTGTTAATTTCGTGTGTAGCGGCTACTGTCTCATGAGCAGCTTTCTGCTCTCGGTTCAACCAGACGGACGGAATGCCGGCACGCTCAGCGCCGAGAATATCGGTCAGCGGATTATCGCCGACCATCAATACATCTTCTGGGGCGCAGCCGACCTTCGCTAAGGCATATTCGAAAATGGAGGCGTCAGGCTTGCCACGCCCGAAAGCGCCAGATACTAGGATATGGTCGAAATACGGTGCGATTTCCGGGGTGATGTCGAGCTTGATTTGCTGAAGGCTTGGCGACCCGTTAGTCAACAACAATAAGTCGAAGCGGCCTGTCAATTGCTCGAGTACTTCTAAGCTATCTTCGTAGAGAATGGGGTGGCGTTTTCTGGCTTCCGGGAAATACTCAGCGAGCTGTTTCCCTAATGCTGGGTTATCGATGCCGAGGCGTTTCAGCCCGAGCGTCCATGCTTCTTGCTGATAGGCCGGGGCGATAGCTTTAAGTTGTTGAAAATCATCACCCGAATCATCAAAACGCCCCCACAGGCCTTCGAACGGATTGATGCCGATCATTTGCGTAAAGGCATATGTCGGATATTCCGCGTACAATTTACGTGCTTCTTCCCGAACGGCTTGTTCTAACCCGCTGCAATCAGCGTCCGTCTGCCCGTCTGCCCATTCGCATGTTTCGCGGAAGGCTTCTTTTACGCTTTGCTGATCCCACAATAACGTGTCATCCAAATCAAAGAAAATTGCTTTCACCATATTAAGCTGCCCCCTCAATGTTTTCTATTAGTGTACTAAAGCGTAGTTGAAAATCAAAGAGTTGTCACAAATCTGGCGACTGCCGGCCAGTTCCGGTGGTACGATGTACGGAAAGGAGTGAAACTATGGAAAAGCTTGCAGAACAGGCTCTTCTGATGGAAGAGGCTGCGCATTTCATCGAAACTTGCTATTTGGAACTGGGAAAAAGTGAACAAGAAATCCGCCGCCGTGTAGACGAGATTGAACAGCAAATCGACACTACCGGCAGCTATTTGCATACAATAGAAGAATTACAGCACGGGGCGCGCATGGCGTGGCGCAATAACAATCGCTGCATCGGGCGCTTGTTTTGGCAAACACTGGAGATTTTTGATGAGCGCGAAGCGGAAACGGAAGAACATGTATTTTCGGCCATCGTCCGCCATTTGCGCTTTGCATTCAACGGAGGGCAAATCCGCCCGGCTATTACAATTTTCAAGCAGTCCGACAAAAGCGGGATGCGTATCTGGAACCATCAATTATTACGCTATGCAGGGTATGAACGGGACGGCCGCATCATCGGTGATTCCTCGTCTCTAGCATTTACCAAACAATGCGAAGCGCTTGGATGGCGAGGTGCGGGCAGTGATTTCGACCTGTTGCCCGTGGTGATTGGCGAAGCCGGCAAAGAGCCCAAATGGTTTGAGCTGCCGGCTGATGCTAAGCCTGAAGTCTCAATTAGTCATCCGGATTGGCCAGAAATGGCGGAGCTCGGGGTGAAATGGTATGCGGTGCCGCTCATCTCCGATATGAAACTCGAAATTGGGGGTATTGAATACGCCATGGCGCCTTTCAATGGTTGGTATATGGGAACGGAAATCGGCGCACGCAATCTAGCGGATGAAGACCGCTATAACTTGTTGCCCCAAATGGCAAACATTATGGGGCTCAACACGAGTTCGCAACGGACACTGTGGAAAGATAAAGCGCTCATTGAATTAAATGTGGCGGTGCTTGAGTCATTTGCCAGTGCAGGAGTGACGATTGTCGACCATCATACTGCCGCCAAGCAATTCAAGAATTTCGAAAAAATCGAAGAACGGGAAGGGCGCAAAGTCACCGGTAATTGGGCGTGGCTGATCCCGCCAGTGTCGCCGGCCACAACGCATATTTTCCACAAGCCGTATAAAAATGACATAGTTAAACCGAATTATTTTTATCAGCCGGCCCCGTACGTTAAATGAAGACGAAATCGCCTTGACTGACCTGCTAGAACTGTTGACAGCCGGTAAAGCCAAGGCGATTTTTAACGGGAAAAAGTGAAAATAGGCGATGGGAAGACTGTTTTTTTAGGCTGAAGGTCGATAGAGCGGAAGGTGTTGTATTATAATAGAGTGAAATGATGTTCTTCATCGTAAGTAATTTCAGAAAGAAGGAATAACAATGGGACGCAAATGGAATAATATTAAAGAGAAAAAAGCTTCCAAAGATGCCAACACTAGCCGGATCTATGCAAAATTCGGCCGTGAAATATATGTAGCTGCCAAGCAGGGCGAACCGGATCCGGAATCGAACCAAGCCTTGAAAGTCGTACTCGAACGCGCCAAAACTTATAACGTGCCGAGAGCCATCATCGACCGTGCCGTCGAAAAAGCCAAAGGCGGATCGGAAGAGAACTACGACGAGTTGCGTTACGAAGGATTCGGACCGAACGGCTCGATGGTCATCGTCGATACTTTGACCAACAACGTTAACCGCACCGCGTCGGACGTGCGTGCAGCATTCGGTAAAAATGGCGGCAATATGGGCGTCAGCGGATCGGTAGCCTATATGTTCGACCATACGGCGGTGATTGGCGTAGAAGGCAAAACGGCTGATGAGGCGCTTGAATTGTTGATGGAAGCGGATATCGACGTGCGCGACATCCTCGAAGAAGAAGACACGGTCATCGTCTATGCAGAACCGGATCAATTCCACTTAGTGCAAGAAGCATTTAAAGCAGACGGCGTAACGGACTTCACAGTCGCTGAATTAACGATGCTGCCGCAAAACGAGTTGCCGTTGTCAGAAGAAGACCAAGCGCAATTCGAAAAGATGGTCGATGCTATCGAAGACCTTGAAGACGTTCAGCAAGTTTACCATAATGTCGATTTAGCTTAAGAACGTTCATACAATCCCCAACTTCTGTCCGATCCTGGGCAGAAGTTTTTTTGTGATAATTAATAAAAAGAATATTTGAAATAATTTAAAAGTAAACTTGTAATTCAAAAAAGGAAAAGATATACTTTTTTTGAATATAGTTTACTAAAGGTTCAGGTGTTTTGTTTTTTTGAAATAATATGTAAGCGCTTTTACTCTTTTGGAACAGAGTTTTTATTATTAGTCATAGAAATAATGGAATAGTCCCTAGTCAAGATATCAATGTAGTTATCACAGAACTATCCACTTCAAATTGACCGAACAATTTCTCTACTGGAAAGCTGGACAGTTATGTGTCCAGAAAGATATCGAAAAATACGTTAAAAGAAATAGGAGGCCGATCAAATGCTTAAGGAATTATCGCCAAAAGCGGAACAATTACGCCAAGAACTGCTGAAATTCATGGATGACTACGTTTACGCAGCTGAACAGTCCGTAAAGGAATACAAAGAAAACGCAAGCGACCGCTGGACAATTCCACCGATTATTGAAGAGCTAAAGCAAAAAGCGAAAGCGCAAGGCTTATGGAACTTATTTTTAGATCATCCGGAATATGGAGCTGGTTTATCGAATTACGAGTATTCCCACCTGTGTGAAATCATGGGGCGCTCTCTGATTGCTCCGGAAATTTTCAATTGCAACGCGCCGGATACCGGCAATATGGAAGTGTTCGTGAAATACGGCACGGATGAACAGAAAAAACAATGGCTTGAGCCTTTATTGAATGGCGACATTCGCTCGTGTTTTTCCATGACAGAACCCGATGTCGCTTCATCCGATGCCACCAATATTCAAAGCAGCATTGTACGTGACGGCGATGAATACGTGATCAACGCCAGAAAATGGTGGACGACAGGAGCCATGGATCCGCGCTGCAGCATTGCAATCGTTATGGGGAAAACCGATCCTGATGCCGAAAAGCATAAGCAGCAATCGATGATTCTCGTGCCATTCGATACGCCAGGTGTCAAAATAGTCCGCCCGCTCACTGTGTTTGGATATGATGATGCGCCGCAAGGGCATGCAGAAGTTCATTACGAAAATGTCCGCGTCCCAGCGAGCAATATGCTGCTCGGAGAAGGACGAGGGTTCGAGATTGCACAAGGCCGTCTTGGACCGGGTCGTATCCACCACTGCATGCGGGCTATCGGGGCTGCTGAACGTGCACTTGAACTCTTGTGCAGACGAGCGGAAAGCCGAGTTGCTTTCGGCTCAACACTAGCGGAAAAAGATGTCATCAAGGAAATCATTGCTGAGAGCCGCATCGAAATCGAACAGGCGCGACTATTGACTTTGAACGCTGCCCATAAGATTGACGAACACGGCGCAAAAGCGGCGCGAAAGGAAATCGCCATGATCAAGATTGCTGTCCCCCGTGTCTCGATCAATGTGATTGATCGCGCGATGCAAGTATTTGGCGGTGCCGGACTGACAGAAGATTTCCCGCTTGCCGAACATTACGCAAATGCACGGACGCTTCGCCTTGTCGACGGTCCAGACCAAGTCCATTTACGCGACGTTGGGCGAATGGAATTACGTGAACAGTTGAAAGCGAATGAATTGCGACAGTAAATTCACTAGCGCATAAATATCGATAGTTTTTCAAATATTAAGCGGCACATTGATCGATAAGATATGTGCTGGCCAGTAAGCTCCGCAACAAACCGATCAAAGGATTATCAAATACGAATGACTTGGAGAGATTTACTATGAGTGACGCAATACCGAATGCGAAAAAAACACAGAAAGTAGATTGGCAAAAAGTCGAAAATTTCTTAAGAACTGCAATGCCGAATTTGCCAGAAGGCGAAATGACCGTCCGTCAATTTTCAGAAGGCTATTCGAACCTTACGTATTTGCTGGAAATTGGAGACTGGGAAGGGGTCTTGAGACGCCCGCCTTTTGGGGAGATTCCCCCGAAAGCGCATGATATGGAGCGCGAATTCAAGATGCTCGAAAAAGTGCATCCGGTTTTCCCATTGGCACCCGAACCTTATGTGTATTGCGAAGATCCTGAAGTGATGGATAAGCATTTTTACGTGATGGAGAAAAAACAGGGACTCGTCATCGATCAAGAACTCCCTGAAGTATTTGGAAGCTCGGAACAAGTAGGGCCAGTCATCTCCAAGAATGTTATTTCAACATTGGTTCAGTTACAGGCGATCGATTACAAAAAAGCCGGACTTGCTGAGATGGGCAAACCCGAGGGCTTCATGGAGCGCCAAGTAAAAGGGTGGATCAAGCGCCACCATCACTCCAAAACTGATGATATCGCCGGGCTTGAAGAGCTGGAACGCTGGCTCACGGAGAATATTCCGGTTAACGGGGAAACGACGATCGTCCATAATGATTTTAAGTTAAACAATATGGTGATTGATGAAGAAAGTCCGGGCCTTGCAACAGGCGTTCTCGATTGGGAATTGTCGACAATCGGCGATCCGCTCAGCGATGTCGGATCGACTTTAGCCTATTGGGGACAAGCGGAAGATGCGGATATCGGCATCCACGTCATCTCGAGTCAACCGGGCTTTTACAGCCGCAAGGAGTTCGTGGAAGAGTATGCAAAGCAAAGCGGACGCGATGTATCGAATATCAACTATTACCTAGCGTTCGGGTTTTACAAATTGGCCGGGATTTTGCAACAAATCTATTACCGCTGGAAAAATGGCGAAATCGAAGATGAACGTTTCCGCCATTTAAACAAAGCGGTCGCGAATCTAATAGATATGGCCAACCGGACGCGCAGGGGCGAAGTACTATAGCAGGCGTCTTGCTAATGGAAGTGTAAAAAGAGGAGGGAAAAGCAATGGAGCAAGAATTTCACTACGCGCCGTTTCGCGTAGAAGCCGGCAAGGTACGGGAATTTGCACGGGCACTCGGCTTGCAGAATCCGGTTTATTTTGACAGGCAAGCAGCATTGGATGCGGGATACCGGGATATCCCCGCCCCACCTACATACACGACAGTCATCGATTTCTGGAATGAACGAGACTTTTACCAATTGTTCAGTCAATGGGGATTAGACCCGAATGATATGCTGCACGGCGAGCAAAGTTTCGAATATGGAGAGGATATTATCAGCGGGGATGTCATTACAGCGAAAGCCGTGCTGACTGACCAATTTGATAAGAAAGACAAGCGTTTTTACCAGTTTGAAACAACCTACCGCAACCAAAACTGTGAAGTGGTCCGTATCGGGCGGGCAACCTTAATCGAAAGGCGGGAACAGCATGGCGCAGAAATTGCCGAACATTCATAAAGACGCACTCGCACCGATCGATATGGTGCGCTATTCAGGTGCATCCGGCGATTTTAACGAAATTCACACAGTACCGAAAGTGGCGCGCCAAAAAGGCCTCAAGGAACCGATCGCCCATGGCATGTTATTGATGGGCTGGGCAGCAGAGGCGATAGAAGAGTGGCTGCCAGACAGGAAATTGGCGAAATTCACCGTGCGTTTTATCGGCATGGCTCACGCAGGTGAAGCGTTCGTCATCGAAGGCATGCTGACGACGGATACTACCGGGGAATTGCAAATTAAAGACGCTTCAGGAACAGGTAAACTTATGGGGAGCTTTGAACTAATATAACCAGCTATTGCGTCACTGAAAAATTTCATGAATATGCTTGCTGAACGATGCGGCAAGATGGGAGATTGATCTCCTGGTCATCGCGTGAAAATATGTAAGCCCTTTCAATTGGGGCGAGAAAAGGAGCTAGGAAAATGAAACAAGTATATCTAGTAGATGGTGCCAGAACAGCATTCGGTGCATTCGGCGGGGGCTTTGCCAATACGGATGCGACAGAGCTTGGCACAGCGACAGCGGTAGAGGCGTTGAAACGCGCGAACGTTAAAGCGGAAAATGTGGATCATGTCATTTACGGAAACGTCATCCAGTCGAATACCAACGCGGCGTATCTCGCCCGCCACATCGGCTTAAATGCTGGCGTCCCTCAGGAAGTGCCGGCTTTGACCTTGAACCGTCTATGCGGATCTGGAGCACAGGCAGTCGTTTCTGCAGCGCAGCACATCCTGCTCGGAGAAGCGGATATTGTCTTGGCCGGCGGCGCGGAGAATATGTCGATGTCGCCTTATGCGAATTTCACGCAGCGTTTCAGTAAAGCGAAGATGGGGCCAATGCAATTTGAAGATATGCTTCTTGCGACGCTGACCGATCAATATACGGGAAGCGGCATGGGAATGACCGCCGAGAAACTGGCGGAGCAATACGATATTTCCCGTGAAGCACAAGATGCGTTTGCGGTCGAATCAAATCAACGGGCGGCAAAAGCGGCAACGGGCGGACAGTTTGATGAAGAAATCGTCGGTGTCGAAGTGAAAACGCGCAAAGGCACAGTTTTGGTCGATAAAGATGAACACATCAAACCGGATGCTAATGCAGAGGGCTTGTCGAAACTGCGCCCATCGTTTAAAAAAGACGGCTCTGTAACAGCAGGCAATGCTTCAGGCATTAATGATGGGGCGGCGTCTCTTGTCGTGGCAGGAGAAGATGCAGTCAACAAGCATGGCTTGTCGCCTGTTGCCCGCATCATGTCTTGGCATGTGGCAGGCGTCGACCCAACCATCATGGGCATCGGCCCGGTTCCGGCCATCCGCCGGGCACTCGAAAAAGCGGATCTGACGATTGACGACATGGATTTAGTCGAAGTGAATGAAGCGTTCGCCGCGCAGTATTTGGCGGTGGAAAAAGAGCTCGGGCTGGACCGTTCGAAAGTAAACGTCAACGGCGGGGCGATTGCACTGGGGCATCCGGTCGGCGCGAGTGGAGCGCGTGTCTTGCTATCGGCAGCTTATGAATTGAAGCGCCGCGGCGGCAAATATGCAGTGGCGAGTCTATGCATTGGCGGGGGACAAGGGATTGCGGTGGTGATTGAACATGCCTAAACTGCCGGTTATCGTGGCGCCGATGTTTCTTGTATCGACACCTCAAATGGTGATTGAATCGGGTCGGGCGGGCGCCATCGGTTCATTTCCATTATTGAATGCGCGTCCTGCCGAAGAATGCGCGAAATGGCTCGTTGAAGTGAAAGAAGCACTTGGCGATATTCCGTGGGCGGTCAATTTCATCAGCCATCGGGGGTCGAACAAACGTTACGACGAAGATGTTGAGTTGATTCGTGAGCATCAGCCGCCGATCGTTATTACTTCGCTCGGCTCTCCTGCAGAAGTGCTTGAAATCGTTCACGCTTACGGCGGTCTGGTTTACTCCGATGTAGCAAATGCCAGGCACGCCAAAAAAGCTGCGCAAAGCGGTGTCGATGGATTGATTTTGGTGTGCGCAGGAGCGGGTGGGCACGGCGGCACACTCAATCCTTTCGCTTTTATCGCGGCGGTCAAGGAGTTTTTTGACGGCACAATCATTCTATCGGGTTCTTTATCGACCGGACAAGACGTGGCAGCGGCTTTGTTGATGGGAGCAGATTATGCCTATATGGGTACACGCTTTTTAGCGGTTGAAGAAAGCAGCGCACCGGAAGAGTATAAGCAGATGGTCATCGATTCCTCGATCGAAGACATTCTTTACACCGATTCATTCAGCGGTGTTCCGGTGAACGTCCTAGTGCCGAGTCTCGAAAAACAAGGCATCGATCCCAAAACCCTCAAGCCTAAAAAGGAAGTCGACTTGTCCCATCTCGTCAACGCCAAGGCGTGGCGTGATATTTGGTCGGCGGGACATGGGGTCACGACGGTGACGAAGCGCGAGACGGTGAAGCAAGTAGTCGAGCAGCTCGAACAAGAGTATGCTGAAGGAGTGGGCGCGCTTGTACGAAACCATTAAAACCGATTTATCGGACGGAATCCTTACATTGACTTTAAATCGCCCAAATAAAATGAATGCTTACACAGAACAAATGAATGCAGAGCTTTTGGACTTCTATCGCAACGTCGATGCGGACGATGATGTACGTGTCATCGTAGTTACTGGAGCAGGACGAGCGTTTTGTGCTGGCATGGATTTGTCCGAAGGCGGTTCGACCTTCGCTTCTGAACAAAGCGCAGAGGACTACCGGGACCTTGGCGGACAAGTCAGTAATCAAATCTATGAAGTGAAAAAACCGATCATTGCTGCAATTAATGGCCCCGCGGTGGGCATCGGCCTGACGATGACTTTGCCGATGGATATTCGCATCGTCAAAAAGGATGCGAAAATCGGTTTTGTCTTTGGACGCCGTGGCATCGGTCCGGAAGCTTCCTCAGGCTGGTTTTTGCCGCGTATCGTCGGGATCGGCAAAGCGCTCGAATGGACATTGACGGGCCGCTATATTCCAACGGCTGAAGCGGTGGATGCTGGGCTTATGCAATACGAGTCGGACGATCCGCTTGAAAAAGCCTACGAAATTGCCCGCGGGATCGTGGATAATACCGCCGCCACCTCAAATAGCTTCACGAGACAATTACTATGGAAAATGCTTGGGGCAGATCATCCTTATGAATCACATATCACAGAATCGAAGTTTCTTCATTGGGCAGGACATAACGCGGATGCGGACGAGGGCATACAAGCTTTTGTCGACAAGCGCAAAGCCGAGTTTCCGATGAAAGCGAGCGAACTGCCTGATTTCTTCAAAGAAAAAACATGAAATGACCTTAAGCCCGAAGTGCGCAGTTGCTGCGTTCTTCGGGCTTTTTATATTAACGAAAGAAATGGCAAGCAGATAGGTTTACAGTTAATACCCTGAGGGGTATATTAAGGTTAAGAAAACGACAACAAGCAAAAGGAGATTGATTCCATGTTATTACGATATTTCTATGACGAAAAATTAGCTCACGCATCTTATGTGGTAGGGTGCCAGAAAACAGGCGAAGCCGTAGTCGTTGACCCGATGCGCGATGTTGCAGCCTACGAAGAACTGGCGGAAAAAGAGAATTTGACTATTGTCGGCGCACTTGAGACGCATATCCATGCTGACTTTGTATCCGGTTCACGTGAACTGAATGATCGTTTCGGCACGAAGCTTTATATTTCGGATGAAGGCGATGCCGATTGGAAATATCAGAACCTGGATGAAATCAGCCATCAATTAGTAAAAGACGGCGACCAGTTTATGATTGGCAATCTAGTTTTCGACGTGATGCATACGCCAGGCCATACCCCGGAGAGCATTTCCTTCCTGCTGACGGATAAAGGTGGCGCTGCGGACAAACCAATGGGCATTTTTACAGGTGACTTCGTCTTTGTCGGTGATGTCGGGCGCCCGGACTTGCTCGAAAAAGCAGCAGGTGTTCAAGGTACTTCTGAAGCAGGTGCAAGCCAGATGTACAAATCACTCGAACGCTTTAAGGCGCTTGCGGATTATCTGCAAGTTTGGCCAGCGCATGGTGCCGGTTCCGCTTGCGGTAAATCACTTGGCGCAGTTCCATCGACAACGGTCGGTTATGAAAAAGCCTTTAACTGGGCGATGCAGTTTGACGATGAAGCTGCCTTCAAGAAGGCTTTGCTCGAAGGCCAGCCGGAACCGCCGTATTATTTCGCGGTGATGAAATCGGTCAATAAAGTCGGGCCGCAATTGATCAAAGACTTGCCGGAACCGAAAGAAATCGCATCAGCAACAGCTATCGAAGCACTTCTTGCAGAAGGCAAGCAAGTCCTCGATATGCGCCCGGCAGATGCCTATAGTAAAGGCCATATTCAAGGGACCATTAACATTCCGTTCAATAAATCCTTCGCGAACTGGGCAGGCTGGATTGTTGATTACGACAAGCCGCTCTATGTGTTGCTGGATACAGCAAAGCTTGATGAAGCCTTGACTGCCCTGCGTTCGGTGGGGATTGATGAAGTTTACGGATTTGCAGAAGCGGAAAATATCGTGTCACAAGCAGAAAACTTGGCTTCTTACGACAATGTGTCGCCAATCGAAGCGCAAGAAATGGCCGAAAAAGGCCAAGCTTATGTGCTCGATGTCCGCAATCAAACAGAGTTTGACGAAGGGCATATCGATAACGCTCGGCACATTATGGTCGGTACCTTGAAAAACCGCTTGGATGAAATCGATACAGACAAAACAATCATCGTCCAATGCCAGGCCGGTGCCCGCTCCGCTATCGCAGCGAGTGTCTTAAAAGCGAACGGCATCGACAATTTAGTGAATATGACAGGCGGCTACAACAAATGGCAACAAGATGTCGCAGCCGTGAAACAATAATAGGGAGACAAGCGCTAAAGCTTTGACTTTGGCGATATTCCTTTGAAAAACTCAATCCAGAAGGGAAAGATTGAAACAATGAGTATAGCTATTCCGATTGCGCTATTGCTGCTTGCCGGCTCCAACAGTTTCTATAAACGTTATGTCACGGCCAAAGGCGTCGAGCACGGCTGTGCAGACGAGTTGAAAGGAAATAGCGATATTCTCGTGCTGGATGTGAGAGCTTATAATATTTCCTATAAAGATCCTATTGAAGGCGCATTCGAACTCCCGATCGCTTATTTCATCCGCAGCTACGAAGAAATACCGGACCGCCCGATCCATATTGTCGCATCTGATGAAATGGAAAAGAATATGGCTGTCCGCCTGTTGCGGAAAAAAGGCAAAAACATTATCAGCTACAGCTTAACCGAGGAAGATTGCGGCGAGCGTACGCTGGCATATTGATTCTGAACACCCCGACACCATTGTCGGGGTGTTTCAGTTTGTCGAGAAAGGTAAGAAATCGTATTTTCCAAAGCTTATCGCTCGCTTTCCTCGGGGCGGGAATCGAGCCTCCTCGTCACTTCGTTCCTGCGGGGTCTCTCAAACCCGCTGATCCCGCAGGAGTCGAGCGAACGCTTCTCCAAATACTTAGAAAGATCATTGATTATTGAATGTAGAAAAACGACTTCATTCTAATTCGTAATGGATTAATAGACTTCTTCAACACCCCGACATCATTGTCGGGGTGTTTTTTTACGGGCACTCACGCAGGATGAAATGAAAAAGCGCGTTGACAACAGGAAAAGGAAGTCTTATAGTATGTGTAACCGGTTACACAAAACCTGAGAACGGAGAAAAACGATGACAACGATCAGAGATGTAGCGAAAAAAGCAGGCGTTTCCGTTGCGACGGTTTCACGTTTTATGAATGGCAGCGGCTATGTCAGTGCTGATGCTGCCAAGGCGGTGACAGAAGCGGTCGAGGAATTGGAATATGAATTGAATCCGGTGGCCCGTTCTTTGAACACGAAACGTTCCAATTTGATTGGGCTCATTTTGCCGGATATCACGAACCCTTTCTTTCCGGAACTCGCGCGTGCTGTGGAAGATGTAGCATTGAGCTACGGTTACACGGTAATTTTATGCAACTCTGATGAAGATCCCAAAAAAGAGAAAAATTATATCGAAACCTTAAAGAAAAAATACATTGCAGGTTTCATTGTCACCTCCAATCAGCTGGACGCTCCGCATTATGCCAATACGAAGCTTCCGATTGTGGCATTGGACCGGGAGATCAATGAAAAGATCCCAGTTGTCTCATCGAATAACAAAGAAGGCGCAATGCTTGGGACGAATGCGCTACTCGAGCGTGGCTGTCAAAACATCTTGTTCCTGAGAGGGCCGGAAGCGCTGAATCCCGCGAATGACCGCTATGCCGGATTTATGGAAGCAATCGAAAAAGCGGGTGTCGATTACCGAGTTGTCACTTGCCCGTTCCATTATGCCGATTCGCAAAAAATTGTCCAACAAGAATTACAGAGCGATCCGGCGATCGACGGTATTTTCGCTTCAAGTGACGTATCGGCAGCCGGTGCTCTGAAAGCGGCGGTCCTGCTCGGCAGAAACGTGCCGGATGATTTGCAGATTGTCGGCTTTGATGGCATTGCAATGGGTGAAATGCTGTCGCCAGGGCTTTCGACGGTCGCGCAGGATGTCTACAAAATGGGCGCCATTGCAACACGCGTTTTGATCAAGCGAATCGAGAACAAACCGGTAGAGGAAAGCTTCTACGAGATACCGGTCAAGCTCGTCTTACGCGGTACAACAAGGAGTGTGGAATGATGATTACAGTAATAGGGAGCATCAATATGGATCTTGTGGTCGGGACGGACCGATTCCCGAAGCAAGGCGAAACGGTGTTAGGTAATTTATATACGACAGTCCCTGGCGGAAAAGGCGCCAACCAGGCAGTCGCCGCAGCAAGGCTTGGTGATCAAGTCCACATGGTCGGCGCAGTCGGCAACGATGCATTCGGAATTCAGCTTCTTGATGGCTTGGAAAAAGAACAAATCGATACACGAGGCGTAAAAAAAACCGATGGGGTGAGCGGCATCGCCAATATCCTGCTATCGGAAGGCGATAATCGAATCATCGTCGTACCAGGCGCTAATCATGAGTTGGCGAATGCCGACATCGATGCCCAAAAAGCTACGATAAAAAAGAGTTCGATGGTCATTTTGCAATTGGAGTTGCCGATTTCGGTAGTGGAATACACATTGCAAGTCGCTAAGGAGCTCGGCGTTCCGGCTATCTTGAATCCAGCACCAGCCGCCGGATTCACTGAAGCGATGAAACAGGCAGACTTTTTAACACCGAATGAAACCGAAGCTGAAGAGTTGTTCGGCACGAACTGGGAACTGGAGCTGGAACGCTATCCAAACCGCATGGTTGTGACACTCGGCAAAAATGGGGCACGCTATTTTGACGGCGATAAACACGTCACGGTCGAAGGGTTTCCGACAACGGCAATCGATACGACAGGTGCTGGAGATACATTTAACGGTGCATTGGCAGTGGCATTATCAGAGGGCAGCGATTTCAAAGAAGCCGTACGTTTCGCCAACGCCGCAGCCTCTTTATCAGTAGAAAAATTCGGCGCACAAGGCGGCATGCCGAACCGCCAGGAAGTCGTTTCCCGGATGGAGGCAGTACAATGAAAAAACAAGGCATAATCAATCGCGATATTGCCGGGCACTTGGCAAAATTCGGTCATACGGACTTGCTTGTCATTGCAGATTGCGGGTTGCCGGTGCCGGAGCATGTGCCATGCGTCGATCTTTCGTACCGCATTGGAGAGCCGTCTTTTCAAACGGTGCTGGATGCCGTGCTTGAAGACTTTGAAGCAGAAGCGGCCTATATTGCCCAAGAAATAAGCGACCACAATAAAGACTTGGAAGCTGACATGCAAGAGCAACTGGATTGCCGATACATAAGCCACGAAGAACTAAAGGCGATGAGCCATAACGCCAAACTGATCATCCGCACGGGGGAAGCAAGCCCTTATGCGAATGTCATTCTTCAGTCGGGCGTCATCTTTTAATGGGGCAGGTGAACGAAATGACCGAGATGATCAATATGACCGATATTTGTAAATCATTCAGCGGCAATGCCGTCTTGAAAAACGTCCATTTCTCACTGCAAAAAGGTGAAATTCATGCCTTGATGGGTGAGAACGGCGCCGGTAAATCGACCTTGATGAAAATCATGTCCGGCATCTATACACGAGACTCAGGAACAGTAGAAGTGAAAGGCGAGCAAGTCCAATTTACTTCACCGAAGCAAGCGGAAGCGAAAGGCATCGCCGTTATCCACCAGGAATTGAATATCCTGCCGCATTTGTCGATAGCGGATAACCTGTTTCTCGGCCGCGAAGAAACGGTCGGGCGTACAGGGATTTTGAAGACAAAAGAGATGGAACGCAAAACGAAAAAAATCTTAGGGGATTTAGGACTCGATATCGACCCATCCCTTCCAGCGAGTACGTTGTCAGTAGGCCAGCAACAATTAGTGGAAATCGGTAAGGCTTTGTCGATGGAAGCGGAAATGATCATTATGGATGAACCGACCGCGGCGTTGACGGACCGGGAAATTGAAACTTTATTCGTGACGATTCGCGAGCTGCAAAAGCGCAGCGTATCTTTCGTCTACATCTCCCACCGCATGGAAGAAATTTTTTCACTTTGTGACCGCATCACCATCTTGCGGGACGGCGAATTTGTCGGCGAACGCAAGATCAGCGAAACGAGCTTCGAAGAAATTGTCCAGTTGATGGTTGGCCGTGAACTCGGCGATCGTTTCCCGGAACGCAGCTCGGCGCTCGGAGAAGTGAAATTAGCGGTTAAAGGCTTGTCTCGCAAAGGATGCTTTGAAGACGTCTCCTTTGATATTCACAAAGGAGAAATTGTCTCAATTGCTGGTTTGATGGGGGCAGGGCGCACAGAAGTAGCGCAGTCTTTATTTGGTTACAAGAAAGCGGATTCAGGAACGGTGGAACTTGATGGCAAGCTCGTGAAGATCGACAATCCTCAAAAAGCGAAAGAACTTGGCATCGGCTATGTGACAGAAGACCGCAAAACCGAAGGCCTGATTGTTGATTTCACTATAGAAGAAAATATCAGCATGGCAAACTTTAACTCTATTTCAAAAAAGGGCTTGTTGTCAAAAGACAAAGAACGCGGCCTTTACGACCGGATGGTGAAACGTCTGGGCATCCGGACAGCAGGACCTAATCAGGCAGCAAAATCACTAAGCGGCGGCAACCAGCAAAAAGTCGTTATCGCGAAGTGGCTTGGCATCGAACCAGATGTGCTCATACTCGATGAGCCAACGCGCGGAGTTGATGTCGGCGCCAAAAAAGAAATTTATTCGATTATTAATGAATTGGCAGCTCGTGGCGTTGCCATCTTGATGATTTCATCCGAACTGCCAGAAGTAATCGGTATGGCTGACCGCGTACTGGTCATGCACGAAGGCAAATTAACGGCAGATGTGCCAAAACAGGAAATGACGCAAGAAACGATTATGCATTACGCAACAGGAGGTGGGAAACTTGAAGCTGAAATCCGCTAATACAAGCTTGTTCCAAAAAATCGCACCGTTTATCGGGTTGATTTTGATCATTATCATCATTACCGCAATAAATCCGAGTTTTCTATCCATGAGCAATATCTTGAACGTCCTCCGGCAAGTGTCGATCAATGCCTTGATCGCCTTCGGCATGACCTTCGTCATCTTGACCGGTGGGATCGACTTGTCGGTTGGATCGATTTTGGCGCTGACGGGGGCTGTAACGGCCGGCATGATGGCTTCAGGGGTTGACCCAATCCTTGCGATGCTCTTGGGTTTGTTCCTTGGGGCAGTTCTTGGCGCTATCAACGGTGTCATCATTGCGAAAGGCAAAGTGGCACCATTTATTGCAACGCTCGCGACAATGACCATTTATCGGGGATTGACGCTCGTCTACACAGAAGGCCGCCCGATTTCTGGGCTTGGTGACAGCATGGCTTTCCAAATGCTTGGAAAAGGTTATTTCCTTGGCATTCCGATTCCGGTTGTCACGATGCTTGTCAGTTTCGGAATTTTATATTTCATTTTGAAGAAAACGACATTTGGCCGACGTGTTTACGCAGTCGGTGGCAACGAAGAAGCTTCCGTATTGTCCGGTATCAATGCTGACCGTATTAAGATTTACGTATATTCCTTAGTCGGGGCGCTGGCTGCACTGGCTTCACTGATCTTGACTTCACGTTTGAATTCAGCTCAGCCGACAGCGGGGCAGATGTTTGAACTCGATGCCATCGCAGCCGTCGTACTCGGCGGAACAAGTTTAACTGGCGGCCGTGGCTGGATCGTCGGCACATTGATCGGAGCTTTGATCATCGGTGTCTTGAACAATGGCTTGAATTTAATTGGGGTTTCCTCCTTCTTCCAGCAAGTGGTGAAGGGTGCCGTTATATTGCTTGCAGTACTGCTAGACCGTAAAAAAACAACATAAGGAGTGGTAGAAATGAAGAAAATGCTATTGATGTTCGTCCTTTTGGCAATGATGGTTTTGGCTGCGTGTTCGATGGAAGCACCAGGTTCGGATTCAGAAGATACAACAGGCGGCGAAGAAGCGAGTGGCGATTACACAATCGGCTTCTCAATCTCGACATTGAACAACCCGTTCTTCGTCACTTTGAGCGAAGGCGCAGAAGCTAAAGCTTCTGAACTGGGCGCAAGTTTATCGGTAGTCGATGCGCAAGACGATGCATCGAAACAGGCGAGTGATGTAGAGGACTTGATCCAGCAAGGCGTAGACATGATTCTGATCAACCCAGTTGACTCGGAAGCGGTAGCTTCTGCAGTGGAATCTGCAAACAATGCCAATATCCCAGTGATCACTGTTGACCGCAGCGCAGAAGGCGGAGAAGTGGTTTCCCACATCGCTTCGGATAACGTAGCGGGTGGCGAAATGGCCGGTGAATACTTGCTATCACTTGTTGGCGACAATGCACAAGTCGCGGAACTTGAAGGAGTGCCAGGATCTTCTGCAGCACGCGAGCGCGGAGAAGGATTCAACAAAGTTGCAACAGAGAGCTTGGACGTTGTAGCGAAGCAAACGGCGAACTTCAACCGTGCAGAAGGCTTGTCGGTCATGGAAAACATCCTGCAAGCTAACCCTGATGTAACGGGAGTGTTTGCGCACAACGATGAAATGGCCCTTGGCGCGCTTGAAGCAATTGAAGCTGCAGGTAAAGATGTTGCGGTTGTTGGATTTGACGCCACAAACGATGCGGTTGCTGCAGTTGAAGAAGGCCGCCTGGACGGAACTATTGCCCAAAAACCCGAATTGATCGGTGAAATGGCAGTCGAAACAGCGGTCCAGCACTTGGACGGCGAAGAAGTCGAAGCATCGATTCCAGTAGAATTGGAATTGATCCAGCCTTAATAAAGCAGAAACCGCACTGGCAATTTGCCAGTGCGGTTTTTTCGTTTGGCTAGGCGGAAAGAACGTGAAGAGAAAGAATTTGAAGAAAAATGAAGATTTGATTTGGATTTTTTTACTAGTAATATAAAATAGTAGTAAGTCATTAGTTCTGATTATCTTTCTATCAGAAAATTCATACTTCCTTTGTGGTACATTTTTGTAAAACAAGTGGAGGGGAAGACGACATGGTGAAGATGAAACGGAACCGATGGAGAACAGCAGGGTTGTTCCTAGTAGCAGGGGCTTTGGCGGCATCGCCATTGAAAATGGGGAGTGATGTAAAGATGGCAGGGGCAGACGGGGATTATGCAGGATTGACAGCACAAGTGAACGACATTCTCCAAGATGAAAGTTTGGAGGGTGCGCTGGCTGGCGTCAGCATCCGAAAAGCGGACAGCGGAGAACGAATCTACGATCATTTCGGCGACATCCGCTTGAAGCCAGCTTCTAATATGAAGCTGTTTACTTTGGCAGCAGCACTTGAAACTTTAGGAGAAGATCACCGATTTTCGACAGAAATCCATACAGATGGAAAACTGAAGGGCAAAATGCTGCAAGGCAATCTTTACTTGAAAGGCAAAGGCGACCCCACATTGCTTGAGGAAGATTTTGAACGCTTTGCGAAAGAACTGAAAGCACAAGGTATACATAAGGTAAAAGGCGATTTGATCGGTGACGATAGCTGGTTTGACGATGAGCGCTTATCAGAAGACATGACCTGGAAAAACGAAGTATATTATGTCGGAGCACAAGTATCCGCGTTGACTGCTTCGCCGAACACTGATTACGACGCGGGATCGATCATTGTAGAAGCGAATGCTGGCATAGCAGCAGGAGCGGCGGTAAAGGTCAGCTTAACTCCGGAAACAGACTACATGACCATCACCAATAAAGCCCAAACGGTAGCTGCCGGGGAACCGAAAACGCTTCGCATCACTCGAGATCACGGCACAAATGAAATCATCGTCGAAGGCAATATCCCAGAACAGGGGACACGGACCCGTGAGTGGATAGCTGTCGACGAACCATCCGGCTATGCACTCAGCCTGTTCGAAAAAACGCTGGGCAATGAAGGCATCGAGCTGATCGGCAATTCCGAAACAAAAATGGGCATCACCCCTGAAGGCAGCGATATGCTATTGGAACATCAATCGATGACACTTACAGAACTATCAATTCCCTTTATGAAACTCAGCAATAACGGTCACGGCGAAGCGTTAGCGAAACAAATGGGCCGTGTGGTGAACGGAGATGGTAGCTGGGAGTCAGGACTTGCAGTGATGGAGGCAACGGCTGAAAAGCTGGGGGTCGATACAAGCACGATTCATCTGCGTGACGCATCCGGCATGTCTCATGTCAATTTAATTCCAGCGAATGAGATTTCACAGCTATTGGCAGGAGCACAGGACGCACCCTGGTTTGCTACTTTTCTCGACTCTTTGCCGATCGCAGGGGCTTCGGAACGACTGGTCGGCGGGACGTTGCGCTACCGCATGAAAGGGACCGCGGCAGAAGGCAGTGTCCAGGCGAAAACGGGAAGCTTGTCCTCGGTCTCATCTCTTGCAGGATATGCAACGACACGAGACGGAGAACGGCTGATCTTTGCCATCATCCTAAACAACGATCTCACCAATGTAACGCCTGTGGAAAATGCGATTGCTGAAGCGATTGCTGGATACCGGGCCGAGTAATGGGTAAGCTTTCGCCATTTTGATAGCGAGAATGAAATGACTCTGTTCATCCAGCAACAACTTCTGTATGGTGAATGTATTGAGAATTCGAATAATTTAGGAGTGAAGGCATGAGACCGATTATCGGCATTACCGCATCGAAAGAATTAGGGAAAGACGAGTATAATGTAGAGCTTGCGGATACAGAGGCTGTTGTGCGTGCGGGTGGCTTGCCGATCATGTTGCCGTATATTGAAGGGCAGGAAGAACTGGAAGAACTCGCCGAGCACATCGATGGCTTGTTCCTGGCGGGCGGCTGGGATATTGACCCGACTTTATTCGGTGAAGAACCGCATCCAGGTCTTGGCGCCATCATCCCATCACGCGACCGATTTGAACTGGAGTTGCTGGAAAAAGTATTGGCAAAAAACAAGCCGGTGTTGGCGATTTGCCGAGGCGCGCAAATTTTGAATATCGCAGCGGGCGGAGATATGTATCAGGATACGCCATCTCAACTGTCTGGTAACTTGCTGCAACACCAGCAGCGGGCACCAAGAGAGCACGGCTCTCATTTCGTCGAGGTTAAGGCCGGTTCGTTATTGCACCGGCTAACGGATTCTCTGAAGCTCAAGGTCAATAGCCGCCACCATCAATCGAACCGCCACGTACCAGATCATTATCTTGTGTCCGGAATCGCGAGTGATGGAGTCATAGAAGCAATTGAAAGCAAAGCGCATGGTTTCGCACTTGGGTTGCAATGGCATCCAGAAAATATGGCGCGTGCAGGAGACACAGCATCTCTGCGCATTTTTGAAGGTTTTGTGCGTGCTTGTACGGAAGAAGGGGATGAGTAGTGCATATCATCGATACACATTGCGATGCCCTATTGAAGCTTCAAGTGGCAAAGCGCAATGAATTGTTTCAAGGAAAAGCGTTACGCTTTCTCGACGGGGCAGAACTCGACACCAATTTCCTGCGCTTGCAGCAAGGTGGCGTCAAAGTGCAGTTTTTCGCAGTCTTCGTACACCCGGAACTGCCGGACAATGAAAAATGGCAGCATTGTTTGGAGCAAGTCGATGTGTTTTACAGCGAAGTGATTGGGCAGCCGCTCGTGAAACACATTCGCAATTGGGAAGACATCGACACGCTGGGCCCGGATGAGATCGGAGCTGTGCTTACGCTTGAAGGAGCAGATGCTTTTGGGAATGACCTTATGAAGCTGCGCCATCTTTACAGGCTCGGCGTCCTATCGCTTGGGTTGACGTGGAATTTTGCCAACCTTTGTGCCGACGGTGTCGGGGAGCCTAGAGGTGGAGGATTGACGATGCTTGGCAAGCAAGTGGTGGAGTTGAACAACGAACACCAAGTTTTCACGGATGTGTCCCATTTGTCGCGTGCAGCATTTTGGGAAGTGATGGAACTGGCCGATTACCCAATAGCCAGTCATTCTAATGCACGGAAATTATGCGACCATCCCCGGAATCTGGATGATGAGCAAATCGAAGCCATGTTTTTACGTAATGGATTGATTGATGTCGTGTTCTGTCCGGAATTCATCAATCCCGCAAGCCAGCAGGCGACGATCGAGGATTTACTGCGCCATATCGATCATCTTTGTGGGCTCGGTGGAGAACGCCACATCGGCTTGGGCTCCGATTTTGATGGCATTTCCGCTCATGTCGCGAAACTTGAAGACGCATCGGCTTATCCAAATTTAATCGAGGCCTTGCAAAAACGTTATTCGGAAGCACAAGTGGAAGGATTCGCATTCCGAAATTTCCTTGCGCATCGTCCTGGTATGGGGACAACCTATAGCAAGACGTAAAAAGCCATCCGCTAATTCAAGCGGATGGCTTTTGGCCTTAATATTTGTTCATTGAGGATTCTGTATTACCGGATTCAGCGGTTTGCAATTTGCTTTCTTCCGAATCGCTCTTGGCATGCCGATGACGATGCAAAATCGCATTGATTTCAGCTCCGACGACCAAGATCAAGCCTGTTAGGAAGAACCACAACATCAAGATGATTAATCCGCCGAGGCTGCCGTATGTGGCCGAATAGCTTCCGAAATTCGATACATAGAACGAAAAGCCAATGGATACCAGTTGCCACAAAACAGTAGCGATAACGGCGCCGATGATGACTTCCTTGAACGGGAAGTTCTTGTTTGGCGCGAATTTATAAAGCATCGCCAGCACCAAGCTCATGACAACAATGGAGATGACCCAACGAAGAACTTGGAAAATGATTTCCGTCTGCTCAGGCAGGCTCAGGAACTCACTGATGACATTGATGATTGTACCGCCAAAGATGGGTAGAACGAGTGCAACGATAACCGCAATCAGCATGAACAGCGTCAAGATGATCGCCAATCCTTTTTTCACGAAGAAAGAACGGGTTTCTTCTACATCGTAGGCTTGGTTGGTCGCTTCCATGAAAGCGGTCATTGCGTTTGATGCAGACCAAAGCGTACCGAGAATACCGAAAGTCAATAGGCCACCAGATGGTGTCGTGATCACACTGACAATGGTGTCTTCAAATGTATTGGCGACTTCGCCTGGAAGGATAGTGCCGATAAAATCGACAGCCCGCTGCGGGTCAATCTGCAAATATGGCAGAATGGCCAGCAGTAAAATCAATAAGGGGACAATTGCTAGTAGATAATAATAAGCTTGGGCTGCCGCAAGTGTCGTCGCGTGATCTTTTTTAAATTCTTGACCAAGTTCTTTGGCGTAAGACGTCACTTTGCTCATAACTTCGTACCTCCATTTTCTTTTGTAAAGTTATTATGTATATGCCCTGTACGGCCAGGCATTAACCTTAAAAAAGAAAAATATCCATTTTGCAGCCCTGCAGATCGCTTCAATCGATGAGACGAATGCCAAGAAGGTCGTCAAATCCAATCCGGACAGCTTCAGTTGCGGTCAAAACTTGTACAGTTCGGCTAAACAGGTCGATCGAAACAACGACGCCTGATAGGGTAGCGAGCCCATCGCTCCAATAGCGCAGTTCTGCCAGGCATTGCCGCTGGTGAGCAAGGCCGATTTCTTCCTGCAGCAAACCGAGTTCTTCTTCATCGAGATGAGGCTTATGCTTAGCAGGTTCATCGTCCCGCCATTCCCGCAGCATGCGGACATGCTCCGGCAGCATCAGCGCCCCCCATTTTAATTGCCCTCTGTCCATTACATTCCCTTTAACGGTCAAATGCTGATTCTTTTTCATCTCAACCACTCCTTTCTTAAGAATAAGAACATTTGTTCTTATCGTATAGAAAGAAAGGCTAACGGTCAATTGCTTATTTTTCCAAAAAAAAAGAGCAGCCCGTGGGCAGCCCTTTTATGCGTCGATTTCCGATTCTTCGATTTTCTCGAAAGCGATTTTTAGGATGTGGTGGTTTTCCATGGCGACAATTTCCCATTGGTAGCCGCCTTTTTCGAATACATCCCCAGCTTCGGCTTCAATAAGCTGATGCTGCATCCAACCGGCAATGGTGTCGATTTCGTCGCTGTCTGCAAATTTCAAGCTGAACCGCTCTTCTAAATCCTTCAACAGGACACGGCCATTTACTACATAGCGAGTGTCGCTTTCTCTTACGATTTCAGCTTCTTCTTCTTCATCGAACTCATCACGGATTTCCCCGACAATTTCTTCGAGGATATCTTCCATCGTGATTAACCCAGACGTGCCGCCATATTCGTCGATGACTAATGCGATGTGGGTACGGTCTTTCTGCATTTTTACGAGTGCCATCTGCAAAGGCGTGGTCTCGTGAAAATACGGCAGGTCATGGATAAGTTGCGTCATTTGAACATCTTGGTTAATCGCATAATGGGTCAACACTTCTTTGGCATTGATAAAGCCAACCAAATCGTCTTTGTCGCCATCGCGTGCAATCGGGTAGCGCGTAAAGCGATGCTCCCGTAGTTCCGCGAGCAATTCATCCGTAGATAAATCGTCTGGAAAAGCGACCATTTGCGTACGCGGGATCATGACATCCTTGGCGCTGCGCTCATCAAAGGCAAAGATGTTCTGCATATAGGACAGTTCCGTCTGGTTGATCTCGCCGCTCTGGAAACTCTGTGCCATGATGATTTTCAGTTCTTCTTCTGAATGGGCTTGCTGTTCACCTGCGGGTTCGACTCCGAACATGCGGAGCAACAAGCGGGCAGAGCCATTCAATACAAAGATGAACGGATACATGATTTTGCCGAAAATATAAAGCGCAGGGGCCAGCGATAAGGTCATGCGTTCCGCGAATTGCAGAGCCAGCGATTTCGGGGCCAATTCCCCGATAACGACGTGTAAGAATGTCACCAGTGCAAAAGCAAAGGCAAACGAGACGATCGTCGACACGGCTGAAGGAACACCGAACCAGTCGAACAGCGGATGAAGAAGGCGCTCGACTGTCGGTTCCCCGAGCCAACCAAGGCCAAGGGCGGTCACTGTAATGCCGAGCTGGCAGGCGGACAAATAATAGTCCAGGTCGCTGACGACTTTTTTGACCGTGACGGCTTGTTTATTGCCTTCTTCGATCAATTGTTCGATGCGTGACATGCGGACTTTGACGACGGCAAATTCGGCACCGACGAAAAATGCGGTTAATGCAATGAGTAAAACGAGAAGAGCTAAATTCAATAAAAGTATGGGGTCCAATAAATTCCCTTAAATAAGGGATTCACCTCCGAGATAGTTTCTTCTAATTTATCACAAGTCAGCGAACTCTGCCCAAAAAACTCATTAATGGGCTTCGAGTACGCGCTTGGTGATTTTACGAATGTCGATAGCTGTGTCTTCCGTCATGATGTCATCGAGGATGACGTTACGGAAATAGTCGACGCTTGCTGTAAGCGGAAGGTCGAGAAGTTTGCTGAGCGCAATCCGGTACATTTTCAGAAATTCCTTATCGGTATTGCCGCGCTTCAATTCAGCGAAAGCTTCGTAGAATTGGTCGAGCTTATCGGCGAATTCCAATAGACGGCCTTCAAGCGATTCGTCTTTGCCTTCTTTCATGCGGTCAAAAAACACTTCCTGGAATTCTTCCGGAATTTCTTTCAGGATAAATTTCTCCATCATGCCTTCCTCGACTTTTGCGAGGATTTCCTTTAGTTCTGGTGAAGCGTATTTCACAGGGGTTTTGATGTCGCCAATGAAGACTTCCGCAAAATCGTGGTTGATGGTCCGCTCGTAAAGCGATTTCCAATCAACAGGATGGCCTTCGCGTTCTTCGATAGTGGCGAAGAACATGGCATACTGGCTGACTTTCCAAGAATGCGCAGCAACATTATGCTCTTCGAATTTAAAGCGTCCTGGTGCACGATTGATTCGCTCCAAATCATTTAATGAGGTAAAAAAACGGTGAATTCCCATGAAAAACGACTCCTTTTTGCTGATTTCCTTGTCTTCAGCATACCCGAAAAACGTTATAATAGAAATCAATGAGCCATTTTATTGATAAAGGAGCACAAACAGCTATGACAGGAAAAACACACATCACGGGCGGCATCGCAGCAAGTCTGGCATTTGCGCAAATATCCCCTTACGAACCGGCTATTCTATTGATTGGCGGCGTGGCCGGTGCATTGATCCCGGACATTTGCCATGGTTCGAGCACGATCGGCAGGGCATTGCCATTTTTATCGAAAATCATCAGCGCTCTTTTTGGCCACCGGACGTTTACACATAGCCTTGTTTTTTTGTTTTTGACAATGGCGCTGTTTGAAGCCGTTGGGTTGAATGAAGCACTGGCGACAGGAATCATTGTTGGGATGGTCAGCCATTTGCTGCTGGATATGGCGACCAAACGAGGTATCAAACTTTTGTTTCCATTACGCATGACGGTGCGCTTGCCGCTGACAACATCCACGGGGAGCTTTACGGAATATGTCGTATTTGCGGCTTTGTCGCTATTGTCCGTTTATTTCGGGTATAGTCTGTTCACCTTTTCTTGAGACGTTTTAAGCAGTTCTCTTAGGGAATAGGAGAGGAAAATAGCTCAAGAGGAGGAAACATCATGCCTAGAGACGAATTTTCCAAAGACGCTAATCCGCCAAGAGAGACGAACCGCAGGAAACGTGAAGAGTTTGAAGGAATCGACCGTGAATCGCAGGAAGATGGCGAGAAACTGAGAAAGCAAAGCGGCCACAGCGATACCGGGGTCGGTGACGAGCGGAATCCAATCGACGAGTCGGAAGAAAAATAACAAATTTCATTGAAAAGGAAGCTGCGGGGATCACAGGCAGCTTCCTTTTATTGCGTAAACTTTAGCAAGACCCCGTAGCTGGAACGAAACAACTCGAAATAAGGTCATTTGTAAAAAAACTAGGACTGCTTTTGAATCAGTTTGTCCGACAGCGCTTGTTCTGCAAAATGAAAACGGATACACTGGGAGAAATGGAATAATCAAGAAATTCATTGCTGTAAAATGGAGGGATAGTATGTTTTCGACAACGTGGGGCTGGATGTGGGAAAAGCACGACCAAGTAAAGGATATGATGCGGTTTTTCGCTAAGCCTGGTTCGGTTCCTCAAGGGGATGACCCGGATCGTGCAGAAGATGCAGGTACATACGATGAACGTTTCAAAAAGAAAAGCTACAACAAGCCGCAGCTGATTGGGCTGATTCTCGGTCCTTTGCTGTTTGCTTTAACTTTGCTGTTCGTAAACCCGGAAGGCTTGACGCCGGATGCCAAAGCGGTACTTGCCAGCACTATTTGGATCGCGACGTGGTGGATCACCGAAGCGATTCCGATTCCTGCGACGTCGCTTTTGCCGATTGTGTTGTTTCCTTTAACCGAAGGCTTGGATGTGGGGGCGACCACGTCCGCTTATGGGAATGATACGATTTTCCTGTTTATGGGCGGATTTATGATTGCCTTGACGATGGAAAAATGGAATTTGCATAAACGTATCGCTTTGACCATCATTTCCCTAATCGGCACGAATACCGAACGGATCATACTCGGATTTATGGTGGCAACCGGATTCTTGTCGATGTGGATTTCCAATACGGCCACAGCCATGATGATGGTGCCGATCGGCCTGGCGATTATTTATCAAGTGTCGGAAGCGCTGAAGCACGATGATTCCATGGACACTTCCCGGGAGAATTTCAGTTTCGGGAAAGCGCTCATGCTCGGCATCGCCTATTCCGCGTCTCTTGGCGGAATTGCGACTTTGATTGGGACGCCGCCGAATACCTTGCTTGCCGGTGCGGTCAATGAAATTTACGGCATCGAAATCACGTTTGCTGAATGGATGCTGTTCGGTGTACCGCTCGCCTGGATCTTTATTTTTGTGGCTTGGTTTTATTTGATCAAGATTGCCTTTCCATTGAAGTTGAAGGAATTGCCGGGTGGCAGCGCCGTCATCAAAGAACAGAAGACGGCGTTGGGCAAGGCTTCCTACGAAGAAAAAATCGTTTTCGCGATTTTCCTATTAGCAGCTTTTTCATGGATTACCCGTTCGTTCTTACTAGTGGAATTTTTACCGGGCCTGAACGACGCCATGGTTGGATTGATCGCTGCCTTGATATTATTCGCGATTCCGTCAAAAAATCGTCAAGGCGATCATTTGTTGGACTGGTCGACGGCCGTCAAATTGCCATGGGGCATCTTACTGCTCTTTGGCGGCGGTTTGGCGATTGCCGCAGGCTTTACTCAATCTGGTCTTTCTGAATGGGTGGGCGGCCAATTGATCGGCCTGCAAGGCATCCATGTGCTGATCATCGTCCTTGTTGTGGCGGCGTTTGTTTTGTTTTTGACAGAAATCACTTCGAATACCGCTACAGCATCGATGATGTTCCCGATTATGGCTTCGCTGGCGGTAGCACTCGGCATCCACCCGTATGCGCTTATGGTGACAGCTGCTGTCACAGCATCCTGCGCCTTTATGTTGCCGGTCGCAACACCGCCGAATGCAGTTGTTTTCGGCTCGGGCTATTTAAAAATTATTGATATGGCGAGAGCCGGGTTTATTTTGAACATCTTCGGGATTGTTTTTGTTGGCCTTGCTGTCTATTACTTCCTGCCGCTTGTCTGGGGTATCGACTTATTGAGCACGCCGGCAAAATTTCTTGAATAAAAGCAAAGAGCCGCCTCAGACAACTGGGGCGGCTCTTTTCGGGTTGTCGAGAAAGTTAAGAAGCCGTATTTTCCGAAGCTTACCGCTCGCTTTCCGTGGGCTCGCGCCCAAGCCTCCTCAGCCGCTTCGCGTCTTGCGGGGTCTCGGTCGTCTCGCTGATCCACCGGAGTCGAGCGAACGCTTCTACAAATACTTAGAGAGGTTATTGACTGTTGAAAACAGAAAAAGACACTTTTTTTGATAGTTGAGAGCGAACCATAGACTTCTTCAACTCTCTGCAAAGAGCCGCCTCACATAACTGAGGCGGCTCTTTTTCTGTACCAAGAGACGAGCAATACATAGCAGGCCGGCATGATGGCGCATAGCAAGATCAATGTATTCCATCCGAAACGAGTCCAAATCGGGCTGAGCAACGAACTTCCGGCAGCGACGCCAATATAGTAAGACACAAGATAAAGGCTGGAGGCGCTGCCTTTATGGTGCGTAGCTTGCTGGCCGACAGAAGCGGCAGTCAGCGAGTGGGCGGTGAAAAAACCGAGACATGCCACACATAAACCCACGGCTACCATCCATAGCACTGGGGAGAGTGTCATTAAGATACCAGCCGAAAAAATGAACACGCCGATGATGCGGACACGCCGTAAGCCGAACACTTCGGCGACGCGGCCAGCAAGCGGCGAACCGATGACCCCGATGCCATAAGCGAAGAATAGATAAGAAATCGCCTGCAGCGACATGGAGAAGGGCGGTTTTTCAAGATGGAACGGTAAATACGTCCAGACTCCGGTAAAGGCGATTTGGAGAATGGCCCCAAGCCCGAATACCACGAGCAATGACGGGTTTTTTAAATGGAACAGAAAGCCTTCGATGTCTTTTGAAAAGCTCAGTTCGCTCGGTTCAAAATGATGAGAGGGCGGCAGTAGCAAAAACACAGCAATAAATAAAGCAAAGCCAGTTGCGCCAAATCCCAAAAATGTCAGCTGCCAGGAAAGCGCATCGGTCAAAAATCCGGTCAGGACGCGTCCGAGCATGCCGCCAAGAGCATTGCTCGATATGTATAAAGCAGTAGCATAAGCAATATTCTTACGGTCGATCTCTTCACTGATATAAGCGAGTGCAGCGGCAGGAACTCCTGCCAGTGCGAAGCCCTGAATCAAGCGCAGCAGGAGAAAAATGCTAAAGGATTCGACAAACGGCAAGATGAAAAATGGGATGGCAGAACCGGCCAGCGACCAGATGATATAGGAACGCCGGCCGTTGCGGTCTGAAAAAAACCCGAGAACGATCAGGCCAACAATCAACCCGACGATAGTCAGCGACAAAGACAGGCTGGAAGTGGAAACCGATATCCCGAAATCGGCGACAAATACCGGCAGCAAAGGCTGAACGGCATATATATTGGCGAAAATAAACAATGAAGCCAGCAACAAGCTGGCGATGATTTTCCAGAAATTGCGGTCGCGTACCGTGTATTTGCGTTTTTCCATAGGCGCCAATCACTTCCGTTTCATAAAGGCTAATGTGGTTTATTCTACCACTCATGAACCAAATATACCCAGTGGAAAAAGGCGAAAAAAAAAGCCCGCAAGAAAAATGCGGGCTAAACCTTATAGCTTATTGAAATACGCGAGGATTTGTTTACGGGAAGGTTCTTGCAGGCGATAGCGCAATTCCTTATTTTGGGTATTCACGAGATGATAGGCCGGGTTTTCGACAACCGTAAACTTCCAATGCGGCTTCACGTTCTTTTTCTTCAATTGCAGTTCAGGCGGCATCATCTTGTCAGTGAAACTTTCAAGTTTAGCCATTAAGAACGTATCCATATAGCGGACGATAACAAACCCTTGATGCTTTTCTGGGTCATATTTTGAGAGATTGTATTCACTTACGTCAAAGCCTTTTTCATAGCGTTGAACAGACGGAGAAAGGACAAAAAAGTCCTCATTGTAAAAAACATTCGAGTTGCCGAATTGCTTGAGGCCCAATTCCTCAACCAAAAGATCCTTATTGACCAAATTCATTTCGCGCGCAGTAGCCATGCAATTCCTCCTCATTTCCTTATAGTCTTTCTATTATAACATTCTTTTCGCTTGAACGCTGAAGAGGCACGACTAAAGAGGAGAGCAATGGATTGCTGAAGTATTTTGAAAAATCTGTTATATTTAAAATAAACCAATTCACTTATACGCAAGGGGGGAATTTCTGTGTGCGGAAGGTTTGCATTATATGCAGATTACGAGGCGCTGCTTGAGCGTTTTGATATAGAAGAAGCTGCCCTCGCGCAAGATCTTTACGAAAAAAATTACAATGTGGCCCCTTCCCAGCAGATTGCTGCAGTCATCAATGACGGCAAGCAGAATCGGCTGGGGACATTCCGTTGGGGACTTATCCCATCTTGGGCAAAAGATCAGAAAATCGGCTACAAGATGATCAACGCCCGAGCAGAGACAGCGGCAGAAAAGCCAAGTTTCCGAACGGCTTTTAAGAAAAAGCGCTGTTTGATCCCAGCAACGGCATTTTACGAATGGAAAAAAGCGGAGGGCGGCAAAACGCCGATGCTCATCCATTTGGAGAGTGACGAATTGTTTGCGTTTGCGGGGCTTTGGGAGTCGTGGGAAGCACCGGACGGGGAAGTGGTTCATAGTTGTACGATTTTAACAACGCAGCCGAATGCGTTGATGGCGGGGATCCATGACCGGATGCCGGTGATTTTGTCGAAGGGGGACGAGAAGGTTTGGCTCGATCCGAACATTCAAGATCCTGAGCTATTGAACGAACTCATTAAACCTTACCAAGAGGAGGAGTTGGAAGCGTACGAGGTATCAGGCGCAGTCAATTCGCCAAAAAATAATGGACAGGAATTGATTCGGAAAATCGGATGATCGCACTTTCAAGAGAAGGGGAGGGTCATGATGAAAAGCGGGTTGATTTTGGAAGGCGGCGGCATGCGAGGCGTCTACACAGCGGGTGTACTGCAGAAGCTTATGGAAGAGAACTTATTTATGGAGTATGTTATTGGGGTCTCAGCCGGCGCGTGCAATGCCGTCTCCTACCTGTCGCGGCAAAGCGGCAGGAACCGCACAGTGATGATTGATTACGTCACACACCCCGATTATATTTCCATGAAAAATTTGCTGAAAAACCGAGAATTGTTCGGCATGAATTTGATTTTCGATGACATTCCGAATCGGCTCGTGCCATTTGATTATGAAAGATTCGATAAAGCGGCGGAAGAATTTGTCGTCGGGACCACTGATTGCATGACGGGGGAAGCCATCTACTATCGTAAGCCCTTGCCTCCTGACGAACTGCTTGCAGTGGTTCGGGCATCCAGTTCGTTGCCGTTCATGGCACGCCCCGTGGAATTCGGTGGACGCTTTTTGATGGACGGAAGCCTCGCCGATCCGCTGCCGATCAAGCAAGCTTTGTCAGATGGCGTGACCAAGCCGATTGTTATAATGACAAGGGAGCGGCATTATAGGAAGCGCCAGACACCCCTTATGCGCCTGGCCCCTGCTTTCGCCCGCCAGTATCCAGGGCTTGCACGGGCTTTGGAAGAACGGCAGCGTGTTTACAATGAATCATTGGCGCACATAGAGGCGCTTGAAGCGCAGGAACAGGCGATGATTATCCGGCCGCGCAATTTGCATAAGCTGCGTGGCATCGAGCGAGATCAGGAGCGGCTTGCAGCTTTATATGTCCAGGGTTACCGGGATGCAGAGTTGATGGTGCCGCGGATTCGAAAGTTCATTCAAGCACAACAGATAGTCAATGCAGAAAGGAGTTTGTGATGATTGCTCAAATAGATCAGACAAACGAAAAAAACGCACGCGACATCCAGTCGATCCAGCGGCCAGCTTACCGGATAGAAGCAGAACTGATGGGGTTCCATGACATTCCCCATCTCTCCGAAACGATTGAAGAAATCCAGCAAAGCGAAGAGACTTTTCTCGGGTATCAGGAAACATATTTGAAAGGGTTTATTTCCTATAAAAAAGAAGGCAATGTCATTGATATTTATAGGCTTGTAGTGGACCCGCTTCAGTTTCGGCAAGGCATTGCCCGAAGTTTGGTCGGCCATCTTCTCGAGCAACATAAGGAAATGGAATTTATCGTCAGCACCGGAAGCGCGAATGTGCCGGCCCGAAAACTGTATGAATCGTTCGGTTTTCGGGAAGAAGAAATCTTTGAGGTTGCACCAGGCGTGACGTGCACTCAATTCCGTCTGGTCAGATAACAGCCTGCCGCCCAGAATTTTCAGGGCAGCAGGCTTTTTTGATGATGGATAAGTTGCAGGCACATTTATTTATTTTTAATTCGAGATAATATAAAATGAAGGAAGTGGATATGTCCCTGTCCGCACAGAAAGGAGTGCGATTCAGATGATCAAAATCTTGCCGCGCATTAATGAACTGGCGCATAAAGAACGCGATTACGGACTGAGCTATGAGGAAATCCGAGAGCAGCAAGTACTGCGCCGCGAGTATCTCCAGGAAATCCGTGGCCAAGTCGAGTCGACAGTAACGAATGTAACGGTCATTGATCCGCTTGGTGCCGATGTTACGCCAAGCAAAATCAAAGACTTGAAATAAGAGAAGAAACTTAAACGATTCGAGAGAGGAAGAACATAAATGAACGATTATTTAGTGAAAGCTTTGGCGTATGACGGCCAAATCCGTGCCTTTGCTGCGCGCACGACCGAAACAGTAAATGAGGCGCAACGACGCCATTACACCTGGCCGACCGCATCCGCGGCACTCGGCCGTTCGATGACAGCGAGCGTCATGCTTGGCGCGATGCTGAAAGGTGAAGAAAAACTGACCATTAAAATCAACGGAGGCGGCCCGCTTGGCACGATCTTGGTCGACGCTAACGCAAAAGGCGAAGTGCGCGGGTATGTGTCCAATCCACAAACCCATTTCGATCTGAACGAACAAGGCAAACTTGATGTCCGCCGGGCAGTCGGGACAGAAGGGACACTGACTGTCTCTAAAGATATCGGGTTGCAGCATCCTTACGTTGGCCAAGTGCCTATCGTCTCCGGCGAATTGGGCGATGATTTCACGCACTATATCGTAACATCCGAACAGACACCGTCTTCCGTAGGTGTCGGCGTCATCGTCAATCCAGACAATACCATCTTGGCTTCGGGCGGGTTTTTAATCCAATTGATGCCAGGTACAGACGAAAAAGTGATCAACCAGCTCGAACAGCGCCTCACCGAAATTCCGACCATTTCCAATATGGTGCGTGCCGGTTTGACGCCTGAGGATATTCTGGATGAAGTATTGGGGAAAGAAAATGTCAAAGCACTTGATAAAATGCCGGTGAATTTCCAATGCCAATGTTCCCGCGAGCGTATCCATAACGCGATTCAAGGGCTAGGGCCGGCAGAAATCGAAGACATCATTGAAACAGAAGGGCAAGCAGAAGCACAATGCCATTTCTGCAATGAGACTTACGTTTTCTCGAAAGGCCAATTACAGGAAATGCTCTCCTAAGTTCACAAAAGCCTGAGGTTCTCCTCGGGCTCTTTGAGAGGGTTGAAAAAGTCTAAAGTTTGTTATCAAATACGAAAGAGACCACTTTTTTCAACATTCAATAATCAAAGACGATTCTAAGTATTTGAAGAAGCGTTCGCTCGTAACCCCTTCTGCTCAATAATGCTGCGCATTACTTTCGCAAAGATAAGGTCTCCCGTAGGTCGACCTTATCTTTCCTGTGGATCAGCGAGACGACCGAGACCCCGCAAGACGCAAAGCGGCTGAGGAGGCTTGGGCGCGAGCCCACGGAAAGCGAGCGATAAGCTTCGAAAAATACGACTTCTTAACTTTCGTGACAGTCTGCAAAAAGCCTGAGGTTCTCCTCAGGCTTTTTAACTTGGAAGCGTATGTGGGATATGGTATGATTTTATTATCTCGAATTAAAGATAATTAACTAGGGAGGTTGTTTTCATGATGAAACATATTTACAATCCACCAGCGGACGCATCCAAGCCGACGTTTCTTTTACTGCACGGAACTGGGGGCACAGAAACGGATTTGCTGCCAGCAGCGGGGCATATCGATCCGGAAGCTGGCGTATTAAGTGTCCGTGGGAATGTATCAGAAAATGGCATGCCGCGTTTTTTCAAGCGCTTGTCTGAGGGCGTATTTGATATGGAAGATTTGCGCGAACGTACCGAGGAGCTGCATGCATTTATTGGCCAGGCAGCTGAAGAATACGGCTTCGACCGGACCAATGTTATTGCGCTCGGTTATTCGAACGGGGCGAACATTGCCGCGAACCTATTGTTTTCATATGAAGATTCATTGAAAGCGGCCATCTTGCATCATCCGATGGTGCCGGACCGCGATAAGGTATTGCCGAATCTTGAAGAAACCCGTGTCTTTATCGCCGCAGGAACGAACGACCCGATTTGTCCGAAGGTGGAATCGGAAGATCTCGAAAAACTACTGAGCAAAGCGGGAGCCGCAGTTGAACTGCATTGGGAACACAATGGACATCAGCTGACGATGGATGAATTGGTTGCCGCCAAAGCTTGGTATGAAAAAGGGTGAACAAAGCTCCTCCGTTATGGGGGAGCTTTTCTTTCGGCACGATTTCTTTTCCGCATGCTTTGACAATCATGTCCTGCTTCGGTCATGATTAATAAAAACGAACTGGAGGAGGGATGACGGTGCAAAATAATCCGCGCATCACCGAGCAGCTTGAAGCTTGGGTGAAAGAAAACAGAGGGCATGCCGTTCTGGGCACCACAGCCCAGTACATACCGGCCTTAGGGAAAGTGGACCCAGGTAAACTTGGGATTTGCATGATCGACGAAGATGGCCATTATTATTGTGCAGGAGATACAGACAAAGAGTTCACATTGCAAAGTATATCCAAGGCGCTGACATTCGTTGCACTCAGCTGTCATTATGGATTGGACTTCGTCTTAGAGCGGGTGGATGTCGAGCCGACGGGCGAAGCGTTCAATTCGATCGTACCCTTTGAAATTCACCGGCCGAACAAGCCGTTCAATCCATTTATCAACGCAGGAGCCATTACGATTTCCTCGCTGCTACCTGGCCGGAACGGGCAAAAGAAATTTGAGTTTTTAAAAGGATTCTTAGAAGAACTGCTCGGCCATCCCATTGAAATCGACAAGGAAGTTTACGATTCCGAATGGGCGACATCACACCGTAACCGGGCACTCGCGTATTACTTAAAAGAAGCGAATTTCCTTGAGCTTGAAGTGGAAGAAGCGCTCGACATCTACATTAGCCAATGCGCGATCAAGATTTCTGTGAAGGACCTGGCGCTGCTTGGCTTGATCCTCGCTTACGATGGCTATAACCCAATCACTAAAGTCAAACATTTCTCGGAAGAAATCGCGCAAGTAACGAAAGTATTGATGGTCACTTGCGGCATGTACAATTCATCCGGCAATTTTGCGGCGCATGTCGGCATTCCAGCGAAAAGTGGTGTTTCAGGCGGTATCATGGCCGCTGTTCCGCCAAAGCTCCACTCGCAAACTTATGAATTCCGCGCAGGGGCGGGCATTGGCGTTTACGGGCCGGCAATCGACGTGCAAGGCAATAGCGCTGCCGGCACAATGATGCTTCGCCAAATTTCAAAAGAGTGGGATTTAAGCATTTTTTGATAAACAGAATAAAATCGGACAAGACCTTGCAGTGAATCTCTTTCACTGCAAGGTCTTTTTCGCAAGGTTTTAATTTTTTCCATTTTATTGTTTTTAGTCTAGGAGAGGGGGTACAGAAAGACTAAGGCAATACATAAAGAAACGAGGAGTGGAAAAATGGCAAAAGATTCGAAGAAAGTCGATGAAAACAGCAAGAACGAACAATTAGAGCAGTTTCGTTCAGACGATAGCGGCAAGGATTTGACGACGAATCAAGGCTTGAAATTATCAGAGGATGAGTTTTCCTTAAAAGCGGGTGAACGCGGGCCGACTTTAATGGAAGACTTTCATTTCCGCGAAAAAATGACTCATTTCGACCATGAGCGCATTCCAGAACGTGTGGTCCATGCACGTGGATTTGCAGCACATGGTGAATTTGAAGCGTATGAATCGTTGGAACATTTGACGAAAGCGAAATTCCTGTCGAAAAAGGGCAAGAAAACGCCAGTCTTCGTGCGCTTTTCTACAGTTGCCGGATCGCGTGGTTCAGCAGAGACCGTCCGTGATGCGCGCGGATTTTCAACTAAATTTTATACCGAGGAAGGAAATTATGACCTAGTCGGAAATAATATCCCGGTATTTTTCATCCAAGATGCTATTAAGTTCCCGGATTTGGTGCATGCCATCAAGCCAGAGCCACATAATGAAATTCCTCAAGCGGCGACAGCCCACGATACATTTTGGGATTTTGTCGCCAATAATCAGGAATCGGCACATATGGTCATGTGGACGATGTCTGATCGCGCCATTCCGAGAAGCTTGCGGACAATGGATGGGTTCGGCGTCCATGCCTTCCGTTTCGTAAATGCGGAAGGGAAATCACATTTTGTGAAATTCACTTGGAAATCAACGCTCGGCGTTCATTCCCTCGTATGGGACGAAGCGCAGAAGATAAACGGAAAAAACCCGGATTTCCATCGCGCCGATCTGCATGAATCGATCGAAAACGGAGACTATCCAGAATATGAACTAGGCGTCCAGATTGTTGCAGAAGAAGATGAGCATAAATTTGATTTCGATCTGTTGGATGCAACGAAAATGTGGCCGCAGGAAGAAATTCCAATCCACATCGTCGGCAAGATGACCTTGAACCGCAACGTCGATAACGTGTTTGCGGAAACAGAGCAAGTGGCATTCCACCCAGGACATGTAGTGCCAGGAATCGATTTCTCAAACGATCCATTGCTCCAAGGGCGCTTGTTCTCCTATACCGATACGCAATTGATTCGCCTTGGCGGGCCAAATTTCCATGAGCTTCCAATTAATCGTCCCGCTTGTCCGTTCCATAACAACCAGCGCGATGGATACGGCCGCCAGACGATCAATAAAGGGAAAGTTGCGTACCAGAAGAGTTCATTCACTAACCATACACCAGCACCTGTCAGTGAAGAGGACGGCGGCTATGCCCATTACCAGGAGAAAGTGGAAGGGCGCAAAGTGCGTAAGCGCAGCGACAGCTTTAAAGATCACTTCTCACAAGCAACCATGTTCTGGAACAGCATGAGCGACGCAGAGCAACAGCACATTATTGCAGCATTCAGCTTCGAGCTAGGTAAATGCGACAGCATCGACATCCGCCAGCAAGTCGTAGACATGTACGCCAATGTCAACTTAAAACTTGCACAGGAAATTGCAGAAAATATCGGGGTCAAAGCGCCTCAAACCGGCAATACGGATACAAGTAAAAAATCGCCGGCGTTAAGCCAGGAAAATACCATCAAAACGGCCAAAACGCGTAAAGTAGGCGTTATCGTATCGCCTGATTTCAATTCCAAGGAAGTTATGGAAGTATTGGATCAATTGGAATCAAAAGGGCTGCAATACGAAATCATCAGTGAGAAGCAAGGGAAACTCGAAGTCGGAAATGGCAAGCAAGTCATGATTGACCATACCTTCACAACGGCAGATCCGGTGTTATTTGATGCTATTTACGCTGTCGGTGGCCCGGAAATCAGCAAAAAATTTGCGCGCAATGCCGCCTATTACGTTACGGAAGCCTTTAATCACTTCAAGCCAATTGGCGCTACGCATGAAGGCAAGAAATGGTTGGATGCCAATGGTTACACTGGAGAGCCAGGGGTTATCACAGGAGATTCCATGACAGCTTTTGCAGACGATTTTGTTGAGGCCATTGCGGCACACCGCCATTGGAATCGTGAAGTGTAATCATAAATTGGCGGGAAAGCAAAGTTTTGCGATAGTCCAAACTGAAAAGCTTTGATAATACACCTGAGGGGTAATTTCGACATTTCGAAATGAAAAGACCTCTTGGAAAATGGAGGAATTTGATATGGCTAACGATAAATTCATGGCTACATTCGACACAGAAACGGAAGTACTGAAGAAGATCGAAGACATGAAAGCGCAAGGCTCACGTGAGGAAGACATGTATGTCATGGCGCGCAACGAAGACCAAATTTCTATGGTTCGTGGGCGTACAGATGTGGATTATAAATCGTCCGAAGGCAATTGGATGGATAAATTCATGGGCTTCCTATCCGGCAACGAACCAACGCGTGAAGCCTTCTCGAATATGGGTGTAGATCAATCAGAAGCGGATCGTTATTACAATGACGTTCAAAACGGCAAAATTCTGCTGTTCGTCGACCATGAATTTGGTGCGAACTATGAAGGAGATGCAGCGTCTGATAACAACAGCTACAGCAACGCCAGCAGTGCCGTAAGTTCAGAAGCAGTCGATAGCACGACAAGTGGTATCAAAGTCGATAACTCAGCTGTAGCACGCGACGGTCTGACAGTCGATACGAATGAGGAAAACAACGTTGCATTCAATACAGAGCGTGATTCCTTGGGTTCTGAAACGGCCGGCGTCGACGGCGACAGCGGCACTGGTTTCGGGCTTGAAAATGAAGAGCGTTCGGCTGATAATGCAGACGCGACAGACCATCGTGCGACAACGAATTTCACGGATGACGTGACAGGGCACAATCGTACAGTTAAAGAAGACGAGTTTGATCGCAAAGACCGTACAGATCGCGACAAATGATAAGCATCAAGCATCAAAAGCGGAGGGGCTCCTCCGCTTTTTTGTATGCGCATCACAATTCGATTATAATGGAAACAAGCTTGGAGGGATGAAGATGGACGGAAAGAAAAGAAGCGATGTAAAGCCAGGGCTCGAAGTGAACGTAATCTTGAAAAAAGACCAACGGACAGGCAAAAAAACGCAAGGTGTTGTCAAGGATTTGCTGACGAATTCAGCGACGCATCCTCATGGCATTAAAGTGCGTCTTGAGGACGGGCAAGTTGGCCGTGTCTGCGAAATTCTTAGCTGCAAGTGAAAGGACGGGATTTGCATGGATCAGCACAAGCAAGACGACCTGCAATCATCTGACCCGAGAAGAATCGGGGCCAATCGCACGAGCAAAGAGCAGGATGAAAAAGAACGTATCCACGAGGATTTGGCTATGAGAAAAGACAAACGCCCAACAGGCGACCCCGCCAAACCGCAAGAACGCAATTTTATCTGAACAAAAGCAGGCCGCTTAAAAGGGCCTGCTTTTGTGCTATTATGAAAGAGATTGCTAACGTAAAAAAGGAGTCTATCATGAGCGATTTTTTTGAACGAAAAAAACAAGAGCTCGGTGTCGAGCTGAATAAAATACAGAAAAAAGCCGTTACCAAAACAGAAGGACCGTTATTGCTTCTTGCCTGTCCGGGCTCTGGCAAAACAACCACTATGATTATGCGCATTGGTTATTTAATCGAAGAAAAATCCATCCAGCCAAAACGCATCAAAGCAATTACCTTTAGTAAAGCATCAGCGACCGATATGCTCGAACGCTATGCCCGATTCTTTCCTGGTCTAGCCCCGGTGGATTTTTCAACGATCCACAGTTTGGCCTTCCAAATTACTAGAGATTATTTGTCAGCGGACGATTATGTGATGATCGAAGGAAGTGATTCCAATCGCCTTAATAAGAAACGCCTCTTGAGAGAGATATACGCGCGTGAAAACGATGAGCCGATTACCGATGATCTACTCGAGGAATTGGTCTCATTTATCAGTTTCGTGAAAAACAAAATGGTGCAAAAGAGAAAATGGAAAACACTTGATGAACCTTTTCCTGGCGCCATCGATATTTTGTCGATTTACGAAGATTTCAAAGAAAACCACGAACCGAGGCTCGTAGATTTCGATGATATGCTGACTATCGCATTCGAAGCCTTGAGCGCTGACCGAAAACTGTTGTTGAAATACCAGCAGCGCTGGGATTATGTGATGACAGACGAAAGCCAGGACACCTCAATGGTTCAGCATGCCCTCGTTGAAAAATTAGTTGAGAAACACCGTAATTTGTGTGTCGTGGCAGATGATGACCAGTCCATTTATACGTGGCGTGCAGCCGAACCGAGCTATCTGCTCAAATTCCGGCAAGTGTACCCGGACGCCTATATCATGAAAATGGAGCGCAATTACCGTTCATCCGGCACGATTGTCAGTACGGCGAATCGATTTATCAAAACGAATAAATTGCGCCACGATAAAAATATGTTCACTGACAGGCCAGAGGGCGGACCGATTGTCATTCGCCGTCTCGCCTCACAGGAAGCGCAGCTAAAATATCTCTTGAAAGAGTTAGGGGATTTAGAGGACTATGGCAATGTGGCGATTTTATACCGCAATAACTCCTCGTCGACCTTATTGATGGATGAACTGGATCGGCTTGGTATCCCGTTTTATATGAAAGATGCGGACAACCGCTTTTTCAGCCATTGGATTGTTCAGGACATCTTAAATTTTATGCGCTTCAGTTTGCGCCCGGAGCGGATCGATTTATACGCTAAAGTCGCTTCGAAAACCAATGCTTACTGGTCGGCCGCACAGCTCAAGCAACTCGGTCGTATGCAGCCGAGCAAGCAACATGCTTTTGAGGAAATCACTTTGGCTGTCACGATGAAGGATTACCAGTTGCGGATTATCGCAGAACAGCGCAAAACGGTGGACGCACTGAAAGACATGCCGCCGTTAAATGTAATCAAAGCCATACGCCGCGATATAGGCTATGATCAAATGCTCAAAAGCCGTGCAGAGAAATTCGGCATGAAGCTCGATTATTTACAGCAGATCCTCAGCACGCTCGAGCAAATTGCCGAGCCGCTTCCGACAATGATGGATTTTGCGAAACGTTTGAAACAGCTAGAAGAAGTGACGAAGCAGGCGAAAACTGAAAAAACGGATGATATGCTGACTTTGTCTACGATGCACAGCTCAAAAGGATTGGAGTTCGACCGAGTGTATTTGATCGATTTGGTCGAAGGGATTGTTCCGACAGAGGAAGATGCGGATGACCCGGCTTTACTAGAAGAAGCCCGGCGTTTGTTCTATGTTGGGATGACACGTGCGAAACGCCATCTGGAATTGCTCAGCTATGACCAGGAATCGCGTTTTGTAGAAGAAGTCCGGCGCATTGCCTTGCCCAAAACAAAGCAGACGGAAGCAACAAAAACTTCCGCGCCAAGTTCTCCGAAAACGAAAATTGCCGTACCAGACAATCCAGATGCGGTCCGTTCTATTGATGAACTGCAGGTAGGTGCAAACATTCGTCACCGTGTCTTTGGAAACGGGCAGATCACAGAGTTGGATGAAGAAAAAGTTGGCATCCAGTTCGCCAAAGCCCATAAAGAATTTCTATTGGAAATTTGCCTGCAATATCAATTGCTGGAACTGATATAAGAAGGGTAGAAAAGTGAGGCAATATAGATGAAGATCAAGGATTGGAACCGCAGCCTGAAAGTCCGGCTAGTGGGCGAGTTTTTCATGAATACAAGCTTTTGGATGGTGTTCCCGTTCTTAGCGATTTATTTTGCGGAAGAATTCGGAAAAGGGCTGGCGGGGATGTTGCTGATCATCTCCCAAATCTTTTCCGTGGCTGCCAATTTATTTGGCGGCTATTTTGCTGACCGGTTCGGGCGCAAGCGGATGCTGGTATCTGCTGCTGTAGCGCAAGGTTTCGCCTTCTTGCTGTTTGCTTTGGCAAACTCGCCATGGCTCACTTCACCAGAGCTCAGTTTCGTGGCATTTACACTGGCTGGCATGTGCGGCTCGCTTTACTGGCCAGCGAGCCAAGCAATGATTGCCGATGTCATTCCTGAAAAATACCGGAGCGATGTGTTCGCGGTCTTTTATACAACATTGAATATTGCTGTTGTTATCGGGCCTTTGTTTGGTGCAGTATTGTTTTTCTCGTACCGCTTTGAACTACTTTTAACAGTCGCCATCATTTCGGTGCTGCTCGGGCTGTTATTACGCTTTTATACAGAGGAGACTTTATCGGCCGAAGTTCTCGAGAAGTGGAAAGAAGGCAATGCAACTGGCTGGCGAGGCGCGCTGCTGACGCAAGTGAAAGATTACGGCATCATTTTAAAAGACCGTGTCTTTTTACTGTTTGTTATCGCGGGGATTTTGGGGGCGCAGACTTTCATGCAATTGGATCTCGTTATTCCAGTTTATTTAAAGGAAACGATCGATCGCCAAACAATCCTCGATTTTTTAGGGCGTGAATGGTCCGTGACCGGGGAAACGTCTTTTGGTATTTTACTGGCAGAAAACGGCTTGATTGTTGCTCTATTAACAGTGGTTATCACTCGTTGGATGACTAAGTTTCCAGAAAAATGGGTGTTTTTCTTTTCTGCTTTACTATTCGGCTTGTCGATGGCGATTTTCCCGATGACTTCCTGGTTCTGGATTTTCTTCGTAGCGATGGCAGTTTTCACATTTGCCGAATTGATGGTAGTCGGGCTTCAGCAAAGTTTCATTTCTAAACTGGCGCCGGAGTCCATGCGCGGACAGTATTTTGCGGCGGCCAGCCTGCGCTATACAATCGGGCGGATGATTGCGCCGATTTCGATTCCGATGACTGCCTGGTTTGGATTTGGTTGGACATTTATCATTCTCGGCAGCTTTGCGGTATTGAGCGGTTTCGTTTACCTGTGGATGTTCCATTTATATGATAAAAGAACGGTTGCGAACATATAAAAAAAGCCTGAGCGGTTAAGCTCAGGCTTTTTCAGGTTATCGAGAAAGTTGAAAGTCGTATTTTCCGAAGCTTATCGCTCGCTTTCCGTGGGCTCGCGCCCAAGCCTCCTCAGTCGCTTTGCGCCTTGCGGGGTCTCGGTCGTCTCGCTGGTCCACCGGAGTCGAGCGAACGCTTCTCCAAATACTTGGAGAAGCCATTGACTGTTGAAAATGGAAAAAGATCCTCTTTTTTCATAATTGGGTGCAAACCATAGACTTCTTCAACACATAAAAAAAGCCTGAGCGGTTAAGCTCAGGCTTTTTGTGTGATTAGTTTTGGTCTTTAGCCAATTTGACTAGCATATGCGCGAGCATGTGCTGCTCTTCTTTGTCGCCTACTTGCCATAAGCGCTGCAAGAGGTACTCTTCGCTATTTTTCGGTTCTTCTTTTTTAGAAAGATGATCGCCGACTTTCGTTGCCAATTGTGCTAAGCGTTCTTCGCTCAAGCCCATTTTTTCGCCCATCTCGACTTTATTGCCTAAATAGTCGATGAAAGTTGAAAACTCAGCCAAAATTTGTTCTTTCTTTTTGTTATCGGTATTGCTCAATTTCTCTTCGACTTTTTTATCAACGTTTTCCATGAATGATTCACTCCTCGTCATTTTTGTTGCTACTCAATGTTTACCACTATAAAAAGCTTCTAAACGTTCGAATATTAAAAAAAGAAACAGCGGCTTCCGTTTAAGCGAGAGCGGTTGGGGTATTGAGATAACAAGTACGGATTAAAGGAGGATGATGGGTGAATGACATTATACGACGAAATCCAAGAACTGAAACAATTCGAGTGCGAAGACCGCTGTGTGTTGAGTGTATATCTCAATACCAACCCGGCTGACCGTGAAGCACAAAACGGGGCCTGGAAGATTCAGTTGAAGAATGGACTAAAGCGCATTGATGAGTATTTGACCGCCTCTAAAGACGAAAAAGAACTGAAAGCGTACAAAGAATTACGCAAGAAAGTAGAAAAGGAAATAACGGACAATCAAGGCGACCTCCAAAAGGGTGTCGTTATTTTTGCATCCACTCAAGACGATTTATTCTGGGTCAAGCATTTGCAGATTTCCGTCAAAACCGACTTCCAATGGGAAAGCAAACCAGCGCTCGACCAATTGCGCTATATTTACAAAGCATATCCGTACGCGGGCGTGATCTTGCCGAGCTTTAAAGGCATCCGTGTGCTCGATACATCCGTTGGCATCGTTAATGAAGAAGTCTATTATGAATTTGACGCAGGCCTTGAAGTCTGGACAGAACAAAAAGGCGTCAGAAGCTCTGGGCGCATTCAAGGACGCAGCGGCGCTGGATCGACTGGCGGCGGGGCTGCTGGTGGAAACAGCCCGGTCATCGGTGGCAGCGGCGGAGGAAGCCCGACCGACGAACTGGACCACCGCTTGAAAGAAAATTTAGACCGTTTTTACAAAGACATGGGCTCGAAGATTGAGAAGCTGAAAAAAGAACGGCGTTGGGAAGAAATCCATATCATTGGAGAAGCTGAGCACGCTCAGTCGTTTGCTAAAGTGCTCCACCAAAAGCCGAACAGCTGCATCCATAAAAACTTTATTAACAACAGTGCGGATAAAATTTTGCACGAAGTATTTGAAAAATAACAAAAAGCTCTGGCGCTGATGCCAGAGCTTTTTTTAATGGGGTTGGGGGCAGAAAGTACAGGTTTCAAATGAATCCAACTCTTTGTACAGACAGCAGGTTTTACGCATCGGCTCGGAAACAGCCCGTTCAAGCGGTACGGTGCCGATGAAAGTTTGCCACTGCGACTTGCGCAGCGGTTTCCAGTTGTGATCATCCATCAGCCAGTCGATATCTTCAGCGACGGTGCGTGGATATTGCCTCTGAAGTGTAGCGTAATGCCAGGCAAGTGAACCCAGTACATTTTCCCAACATGTAATAGCAGAGATTTTTGCCTGGCGGCGCAATTGTTGGAGCAGCGCGTCCGTCTGCCCGATTAATACATATTGGAAAGCCTCGTGTCGTTGTTCAGCCGGTATTTCGACAAAATCAGCAGCACTTACGTGAAACGAAATGAGCGGCAAGCCGTAATTATGTATTTTGCCAAAGCGCAGGTTTTCAGGAGCTGTCTTGAAATAGCCACCGTACTGGTGGATTAAGTTGAATTGGGCTGTCACGAACAAAGCGAATTGGCGAAAGAAATAGGAGACTGCGACTCCGTTGTTCTCCGTTCCACACCACTCTTTTAACTCTTCTATCAACAGCTGGGAGTTTGAAGATAAGGGATGGGCAGGAAGGCGGTCGACGATGACCGATTGCATTTGAAGTGAGTGCTTAGCGGCCATAGGCAAGTGCATCACGATTCCCCCTTTTCTCACCATGCTACCGGAAGAGCGTAAAACTGCCAAGCCACAATAAAAAAACGCTTCGCTCATCAGCGAAGCGTTCTTTTGGCAGTTAAACCGTTTGAAGCGTGATTGCGGGGCCGAAAAACTCGTAATGGATCTGCGCATCGGTCATGCCGATGACGCGCAATTCGCTGATCATTTTTTCCATGAAAGGTACTGGCCCGCAAACGTAGACTTCACCGTTTACATCGATCATGTCTTCCAATAATTCACGCGTGATATAGCCTTGCGGATCATCGGAATACAAAGTTTTGTATTTAGCATTGTCCATCGTCGCGACGTATTGTTGGATATCCTTATCGAAAGCATGCACGGTTTCGTTGCGTGCTGCGTGCAGGAACGAAACCGGGCGTTCTGGCGTTTGTGTGGCAACAGTTTCGAACATGCTCATCATCGGGGTGATCCCCACGCCGCCGCTGACGAAGGCGACAGGTGTGTCGCGCTTTACATCAAGCACGAATTCGCCGGCAGGTGCGCTCACTTCAATGGTGTCGCCTTCTTCCATTTGCTCATGTAAATAAACAGAAACTAGACCGTTCGGGTCGTTATCGGCTTCGCGTTTGACGGAAATGCGGAACTCATCAGGGCGAGATGCTTGGGACAGGCTATATTGGCGGTTAAACAGGAATTCTTCTCCGGGAATCGCCAGTCGAACTGTAATGTACTGGCCAGCATCATAACTAGGCACATTGTTTCCGTCTGCGGGTTTTAAATAGAAGGAAGTGATGTTGTCGCTTTCTTTCACTTTTCGTGCGATCGTGAAGTCTTTGAAGAAACTCCAGCCATTTTCTTGTGTTTCTGATTTTTCATACATGCCATTCTCGATGCTGATGAAGACATCGGCAATAACGCCGTATGCTTCTGCCCAGGCATTGATAATTTCATCCGTCGCCGCATCGCCAAGCACTTCTTCAATCGCCTTCAACAAGTATTCGCCAACAATTGGATAATGCTCAGCTTTAACGCCAAGACTAACGTGTTTGTTCGCAATCTGAACAACTGCTGGAAGAATGGCTTCGAGATTATCGATATGGACAGCGGCCGCATAAACAGTGTTGGCTAGCGCCGTTTGCTGGCGGCCTTGTTTTTGGTTGGCTTGGTTAAAAATATTTAAAAGTTCCGGATGCGCGTTGAACATATTATGGTAAAAAACAGTGGTAATGGTTTTTCCGTGTTCAGCTAATACAGGGGCAGTGGATTTGACGATGGTTCTTGTTTGTTCTGATAACATAGTCAATCTCTCCTTTTGTTTTCTATAACCACACTATAAACCGAAAAATTATTTAAAGATATATTTAAAATACATCTTTAAAATTTAGACACATTTCATTTCACAGAAAAGTCACACACGTAATAACAGTTAAAAAAGCTGGGATTCTGTGGGCGCGTTTTCTTTTCAGGAATTATAGCGGCGCGTATAATAGACAAACAGGGAAGGTGAGACCGATGAAATTAACGATGTATACGGATTATTCATTGCGTGTCCTCATTTATTTGGGAACAAAAGAAGAAAGCAAACTGACTACCATTCAGGAAATTTCGGATGCTTACCATATATCGAAAAATCATTTGATGAAAGTCACGTTTGAACTTGGCAAAGCGGGATTCATCGAAACGGTAAGAGGTAGAGGCGGGGGCATGCGTCTCGCAGATCTCCCCGAGAATATTAATGTCGGGGCGGTTGTCCGGCGGATGGAAGAGGATTTTCACTTGGTGGAATGCTTCAATCCTGAGACCAATACATGTCCAATCTCGCCAATCTGTGGGCTTCGTGGTGTTCTAGGCAAGGCATTGAATGCTTATTTAGCCGTATTGGATGAATACAGCCTGCAAGATTTGCTGTTCAATAAAGAAGGATTGCGCGACTTGCTGCGCACGTAAAAAAGCCTCCATGATTGGAGGCTTTTGTTTACAGTTCAATCGTTTGTGGATCTTTGCCTTTACGGTTCATCAAACGGACACGTGTTGGTGTAATTGCTAAGATAATTAAGTTCGGGTCTTCAGGACCGTCGAACCAACCGTTTAAATGTTCATTCCATACTTTATCAATCAATTCTTGGTCATCTCGCAACGACATCTGTCCCTCGATTTCAAGGAAGCTATCGCCGATGCCTTCACCTTCATAGCCAAGCAGGATATGGGCGTTCGGGTTTTGTTCCAGCTCATCCACTTTTTGTGTTTGCTTGCTAGTCGCGGTGTATAAAGTAAACTCATCGTTGAAGAAGGTCATGTAACGGGAATGCGGCTTATTTTCTTTGATGGTCGCCAAGGTCCCAATCATGCTGTCTTCCATGATTTTTAATGCTTGCTGTTTTAGTTCTTCTTGTGCCATTTCTATCTCTCCTTTAAGGTAAGTCTTTTAAAATACTGTCTTTAAAAGCCGTGAGGGTAGATCATTCTGGATGTTTTTCCTCGCTGGCTGAATCATCTTTAGTGTCGCGCGGATTTTTTTCGTTTTCCATATCCTGTTTCAAGTCTTCTAAAGGAATGGAGTCCACGTTCATTTCTTCTTCATGCATTTCGGTCATGGTTTCTTTGTCCGTCTTGATTTGCTCAGGATTATCCATTGGAGCCCCGTCGCTTGATTTGCGTTCCTTTTCGTTGAAACGTTTTTCTTCTGCCATCGTTAGCACCTCTCCTTTAGCGTTCTTCTCCTTCTATTCCTTAATCGGCATGCTTTAAAACATTAGAACTTGCTGGAGATCGTCGGCTGGCGTATGATAATTTAATAGTTCAAAATAAGGAGGCTGGCTATACAATGACGCAACAACCGAAGATAAATGTGGGCGGGCTGGATTTTGAATGGGACCTTTCGCGAGGGCGTTTTCTGTTTGAAGGACAGAATTCCGTGCTGTTTTGGACATCGACAGCAATGAAAATGTTTTTCGATTCTATCGAAGAAATTTCGGGTGAAGATGCGGCTGCTGTCGTTTTAGAGTCAACAGGATTTCGCCAAGGCCAAGTAGTGGGAGCCTATTTCCATAACATGGGTGGCATATCTGCAATGAAAGCATCTGAACTCATTACTAATACATATGCATCAGCTGGCTGGGGAGTAGCATCTATTCACAATTTGGATGAATCGGCAGGAACATTGGAAGTAATGTTGAAAGACAGCTGGGAATACCAAATTAATCTCGCACAAGGCAAAAAGACCGGTGGCAGTTTTTTGCCGGCTCATTATGCCGGCATCTTTAGCTCTCTTTTAGGGCGCAGTATATGGTACGATGTCGTCCATTCGCAAATCGAAGGGCACGACGAATGCTTAATTCGTTATTTTCCATCGGACGAAACGATTGAAAAGAATATTCATACGCTCGCACGCCGCAAGGAATCAGAAAAAATCCGTGAACTGGAGCAGCTCGTAGATGAAAAGACAGCAGATCTTCACGCCATGATCAGTGAAATTTCCTCGCCGCTCATCCCGGTACTAGAAGATATTGTCGTCGTCCCGCTTCTTGGCCGGTACGATGAAGCGCGTGCTGAGGAACTATTGGTCAAAACACTTGAGAACCTGCCGAAATACAAAGCCCATTATTTGCTGCTCGATTTGACGGGGCTGAATGAAAGCTTTAACCAACATACAGCGATGCTGATTGAAAAATTGGGCTCTGCGGCTTCTTTAATTGGTACAAAGACTATACTAGCAGGCATTTCGCCGCATACTAGCATGACGATTACAGAAGCAGGCGTAGACCTTTCAAGTTACGACTGCTTCCGCACGCTCCAGCACAGTATCCATTTTGCACTGGCGCAAAAGGGTAAAACCATTATCTAAAGCAACTCTCCCTTCTCCTGGATATCGGAAATGGGAGAGTTTCTTTTTGTATAAAAGCGAGTCCATAAAATCCTTAAATTGATAAAGAAAAAACTATTTTGTATATTGTGATTTTTTCGCGAGAATGGTAAACTCTAGGAGAACTATACATAGCTGACCACTGGGGGAGCCGGAACTGACTGGCTGAGACGAGCGAATGCTTGGACCCCTTGAACCTGATCTGGACCATGCCAGCGGAGGGAAGTGGTACGTATGCTTTCTTTTGCCTGCATACACCGCTTTCCCATGGGAAAGCGGTGTTTTTTTATGCACTCGGGAGTCATGCATAAGCTGAGAGGAGTTGAGATATTTTGGATGAAACATGGGGCTATATGGAGTCGGGAGTTTGCACGCCGGCCTACAATATGGCAATGGATGAAGCCTTGATGAATTGGCAGCGCAAGACTGGCATGAAACCAGTCCTTAGATTTTATGCTTGGGCGCCAGCCGGAATTTCAGTGGGATTCTTCCAGAAACTGAATGGCAGTATTGATCTTGAACGTGCTGCACAATTGGGAATTCCTTTGGTCAGGAGACAGACAGGCGGCAAAGCTGTACTTCACGACCAAGAACTCACCTATAGCGTGGTGATTCCAGAGCAGCATCCGTCCATGCCAAAATCAGTGAAAGAAGCGTATTTGGTCATTTCACGCGGATTGATTGAAGGCTATCGCAATTTGGGAATCGAGGCACAGCTTGCGGCAGAAACAAAGCGTTCGAAACAAGCGTCAGCAGTCTGTTTCGAAGAACCGTCTTGGCATGAATTGACGGTTGATGGGCGCAAAGCAGCCGGCAGCGCACAGACAAGAAAACAAGGCATCATTTTGCAGCACGGATCGATTCCACTCGAGCTGGATGAGAACCGTTTGTTTGAACTATTTGTCTATCCGAACGAAGCCGTGAAAGAAAAAGCGCGCCGAGCGTTCCGGTCACGCGCCGTTGCGATCAATGAGCTGATGGGGGAACCAATAAGTTTAGAAGTAGCCCAGAATGCTTTCAAGAGTGGGTTTGGAAAAGGACTTGGCATACGCTTGGAAAAATTCGAACCGCCTGCTGAATTGCTGGAAGAAGTACGCATGCTCGAAGCCAAATACGCAAGTGAACAATGGAACCACAGACGAGAAGAGAAAGGGGAACTTATGCGATGACAAAGACAAAGCAGCGTGAACGTAAACCCGAATGGCTAAAGGTAAAATTAAATACGAACGAAACGTATAACGATTTAAAGAAATTGATGCGCGAGAAAAACTTGAACACAGTGTGCGAGGAGGCGAAATGCCCGAATATCCATGAATGCTGGAGCGAACGCCGTACCGCGACGTTCATGATTTTGGGCGACACTTGTACACGTGCGTGCCGATTCTGCGCCGTGAAAACTGGGCTTCCGAATGAACTCGATTGGGGCGAGCCAGAGCGCGTCGCGGAATCGACGGAAATTATGAACTTGAAACATGTGGTGGTTACAGCAGTTGCCCGAGATGACTTGAAGGACGGAGGCGCAGCAGTTTTTGCAGAAACAGTGCGCGCGATCCACCGGAAAATGCCGGAAACCACAGTCGAGATTTTACCGTCCGATATGAAAGGCGATTACGAAAGCCTGCACATGCTCATGAGCAGCGAACCCGATATTTTTAACCACAACATCGAAACGGTGCGCCGCCTGACAAAACGTGTCCGTGCAAGAGCAACCTACGACCGTTCGCTGGAATTGTTATTGCGTGTCAAGGAAATCGCGCCGCATGTGCCGACCAAGTCGAGCATTATGGTGGGACTCGGGGAAACGAAAGAAGAGATCATCGAGGCGATGGATGACCTGTTGGCGCACAAAGTCGACATCATGACGATTGGCCAGTATTTGCAGCCGACATTGAAGCATTTGGATGTGGTCCGTTATTACCATCCGGACGAATTCCAGGAATTAAAAGAAATCGCACTCGCCAAAGGCTTTAAGCATTGCGAGGCCGGCCCGATGGTGCGTTCGTCTTACCATGCGGATGAGCAAGTGAACGAAACCGCTGTCCAGAAACGCATCAAATACATGAAAGGCGTCGAATCGACAGGCGCAAAAATCGATCGTATCGAGTTCTGAGAAGAGTGATGGCACTAGGCGAACAGAGAGATACATTCTGTACACACAAAAGCAGCGGCACAGGCCGCTGCTTTTTTATGGAGTCTTATTGAATATTTCCTGGGAAATGCTCAGGGGAAAGCCAATTATTTTGCAGTTTTTGCGACTTCCACAATGACTTGAGTGGCTTTTTCCATGTTCTCTGCAGAGATGAACTCGAATTTACCATGATAGTTTTCGCCGCCCGTAAAGATATTCGGCGTTGGCAAGCCCATATAAGATAGTTGGGACCCATCTGTGCCGCCTCGAATAGGCAGGATATCAGGTGAAATTGCCACTGTCTTCATCGCTTGTTCTGCCTGGTCGACGATTTCTATAACTGGCTCGATTTTCTCGCGCATATTATAGTATTGGTCTTCGAGCACGAGTTCGATTGCTTCTTTCCCGAACTCTTCTTGCAATTCAGCCGCTACTTGTTCCATATGGCGTTTTTTCGCTTCGAATTTGCCTTTATCGAAATCGCGCACAAGGTACTGGAGCACTGCTTGCTCGACAGAACCGTTGAAATTATTCAAATGGATAAAACCTTCATAGCCTTCTGTTTTCTCGGGTACTTCATCGGCAGGCATTTTCGCTTGGAAGCGGGTGGCCACCGTGATGGCATTGACCATTTTGTCTTTTGCCGAACCTGGATGGACGCTCGTTCCGTGGACGGTCAGTTTAGCGCTTGCGGCATTAAAGCTCTCGTATTGAAGTTCGCCAAGCGGACCGCCGTCCATCGTATATGCATAATCGGCACCGAAACGGGCAACATCAAATTTATGCGGGCCACGGCCGATTTCCTCATCCGGCGTGAAGCCGACGCGAATCCTACCGTGCTCGATTTCCGGATGTTCGATCAAGTATTCCATCGCTGTCATGATTTCAGCAATGCCTGCCTTGTTGTCGGCACCAAGTAAGGTCGTGCCATCTGTTGTGATTAAAGTATGGCCGATGTAATTTTGCAGAGCCGGGAAATCAGCCGTTTTCATCGTCACTTTGCCGTTTAATGGGATGTCTTTGCCGTCGTATTTTTCAATGCGCTGTGGATTGACGCCTTTGCCGGTAAAGTCGGTCGCGGTATCGACATGTGCCAAAAAACCAATGACCGGTCGCTGTTCAGTAGTAGTAGCCGGCAAGGTGCCGAATAAATAGCCGTGCTCATCGACTTCAACTTCTTTTAAGCCGACGCTTTTCATTTCTTTTTCCAGTTCAGCGAGGAGATCCCACTGGCCGGGTGTTGAGGGCGTTGCATCCTTTTCAAAATCGGATTGCGTGTCGATTTTGGCGTAGCGAATCAGACGTTCGATTAACTTTTCGATCATGGTAAAGCCTCCTATGTAGGTAATGTCTCCATTTTAGCACGAAACTCGAAATAAACAGAAAAACCAGCGCCGGGGCGCTGGTTTTTAAGCTTGTTGTTTGGCGGACAGTGAGCGGACATGGGCTTGTTTGACTTGAGCCAATAAAGCATGTTCCGTCAGCAAGCGGTACCCGGTTTGTGCCAATGCTTTTGCGCCTCTGATCAAAGCCTCATCGCCTGCTTTGGAGCGGGCGGCTTCCCGGAATTCCTCGGTATGGGCAATAAGGCTCTCAGGACCGATTTTGATATAACCATGGGCAGTCGGCACTTCATAGCTGATATTGCCGGCATCGGTCGACCCGAGCCCAGAAATGCGCGAGTCGGCTACGTTGTCGCCCAAAGTTTCAAGCTCCGCTTTAAGAATTTTATCGAGTTCAGGCGTCACGACAAGATCTTTCACTTCATTTTGGAAACGCTCGATTTCGACACGTGCCCCTGTCGCAAGGGCAGCACCTTCAGCGATGGCACGTATTTTTTTCGCCGTCTCAGCGGTTTTCTTCCAGGAGTCGCCGCGAATATAGAAACGGGCGGAGGCGTACTCCGGAATAATATTCGGTGCATCGCCTCCGTGCGTGATGATGCCATGAACCCGTGCATCATCTGGCAATTGCTGGCGAAGGGCGTTGATGCCATTAAACAGTTGAAGCACGGCATCGAGCGCATTAATGCCTTTTTCAGGAGAGCCTGCAGCATGGGCTGGCTTGCCGTAAAAATGAAAACTTAAGGGATCGACGGCAAGCGAAGGGCCGGTAACCGCCGAATTTCCTGATGGATGAAGCATCAATGCAGCATCGATTTTTTCAAGCAGGCCGTGTTTGACGAAGCTGCCTTTCGCGCTGCCGTGTGGTCCGCCTTCCTCAGCGGGTGTGCCAAGGACGACGACACGCCCACCGGTCAATTCCAAGGTTTTACTGAGCGCTATCGCGGCTGCGACACTGGTCGTGCCAATAATATTGTGTCCACATGCATGACCAATTCCAGGCAAGGCGTCGTACTCAGCTAGAAAAGCGATGGTCGGCCCTGGTTTTTGGCTGTCGCGGACTGCGTAAAAAGCCGTCTGATGGCCAGCGACACCATCTTCCACCTGAAATCCGGCTTCTTCGAGTAAACCGGTCAACAGCCCGCTCGCAAAGACTTCTTCATTGCCGATTTCTGGATTTTCATGGATGGCATGGCTGATGCGCAGGTAGTGGGCGCGATTCTTTTCAATCGATCCGGTAATGGTTTCACGTGCTTCGGTAATGGTTGTCATGTGAGGTCCCCCTTGGAATATCGTGTATGAACGATCTGCTGGGTCTGTTGTTTATTGATAATCGACTAATTCTTCAACTGAAACGAAAGTTGGGATTTGAGCGCCTTCTGTGTGCTCGATGACAAATTCAGCGGTATCTTCTTCTTGGTACAATTCAACGATGCGCTGATAGGCTTCGTTGTCCTCTTCGCCAGCTTGTGCGGCAATCAAGTTAATATATGGTTTTGCCGTATCACTTTCTCTCGCAATCGGATCTTCTGTCGGGTTCAATCCAGCGTCCACAGCAATGCCATTATTAACGATGGATGCTGCAACATCAGCCATCGCACGCGGTGTGTGTGCCGAAGTCATCGGGACGATTTCGATGTTTTTCGGGTTGTCGATGATGTCTTCTGCTGTGCCCGTCAATCCGGCATCGTCGGACAAGGTGATAAGCCCCGATTCATCGAGTAAGAGGAGTGCACGGCCCATATTGGTCGCTTCATTCGGCAAAGCGATTTGAGCGCCATCAGGAAGTTCTTCAATCGATTCGTATTTGTCCGAATACAAGCCCATCGGCGCGATAACAGTAGAGCCAATCGGCACGATGTCGACATTATGTTCTTCAACAAATTCATCGAAATAAGAAATCGTCTGGAATGCGTTTAAGTCGAGTTCGCCTTCAGCGAGTGCCAAGTTCGGGGCTACGTAATCCGAGAACGTGATGATGTCGAGCTCGATGCCTTCTTTGGCGGCTTTGTCCCCGACGTAATCCCAAATCGTCGTATCTGATCCACTGATGCCGAGTGTCACTTTCGTTGTTTCGTCAGCTGAACTGTCGTCTCCGCAAGCGGTAAGAAGTGTAGCTAATCCGGCTGTGGCTAAAAGTGCTGTTATTTTTTTCATAATGAAATCCTCCAATTGGTTTTATGATAGTTGATTTGATAGATGTAGAACTTGGTGAGAATAAAATTAACTACGTCGAACTCTGCGGGACATCAAGTTGCCGAGTGATTGGACGCCTTGGACTAAGACAACGAGAATGGCGACCGTCAACAGCATGACCACTGTGTCGAATCGCTGATAGCCGTAAGTGATGGCCAAGTCGCCAAGCCCGCCGCCACCAATGGCACCTGCCATGGCGGATGCGCCGATCAAGCCGACGATAGCGATCGTCAACGCCAAAACAAGTGAACTGAGCGCTTCCGGGATCAGGAATCGGAAAATGATTTGTCCGGGAGAAGCACCCATCGCCTGGGCGGCTTCGATGACGCCTTTATCGACTTCGAGCAAAGAGTTTTCGATGAGTCGGGCGATGTATGGCCCGGCGTAAAATACCAACGGGACGATGGCTGCCGCTGTACCGATTGATGTACCAACGATGATGCGTGTCAGCGGAATGATGGCAACCATCAAAATGATGAATGGCACTGAGCGGAAAATATTGATGACAATGTTCAATACGTTAAATACAGCTTCGTTTTCGAGTAGATGGCCCTTTCTTGTAACGACCAGCAAGATACCAAGCGGCAAGCCGATGACAAGGGAGAATACGAAGGATGCGCCGGTCATATAAAGCGTTTCCCATAAAGCTTCTAAAATTTGTGATTGATCAACCTGCATATTGTTGGACCTCCTCTACTTGAATCTTATCTTTACGAATCGAAGCGAGGGCGCGGTCGATCTCTGCAAGAGCGCCATCGAATTCAACGATCAAATTGCCGTATGGAATGCCCTGAAGTTCTGTAATATTGCCAAACAACACATTCAAATCAAGCTGAAACTCACGCGATACTCTTGACATGAACGGCTGGCCGACTGAATTTCCGGTAAACTGCACACGATAAATGGGCCGAGTGCCGTCGTTTTGGCGAATCTGTTCGAGCAACGAATCGGGCAGCTCGTCATTCATGACAGAACGAACAAAGCGCTTTGTCGTCGCGTGCTGTGGATTGGTGAATACTTCAAACACGCTGCCTTGCTCGATGACGCGTCCTTCTTCCAAGACGGCCACTTTGTCACAGATTTCACGGATAACGCCCATCTCATGGGTGATGAGCAAGATGGTGATATTGTATTCTTTGTTGATCCGGCGCAGTAGATCCAAGATAGACTGGGTCGTCTGCGGATCGAGTGCAGACGTTGCTTCGTCGCAAAGAAGAATGGACGGGTTGGTCGCCAAGGCTCTAGCGATGCCGATGCGCTGCTTTTGACCGCCGGATAATTGATCCGGGTATTTTTTGGCCTGGTCGGCGAGTCCGACAAATTCCAAAAGCTCAGCTACTTTCCGATCGATTTCCGCTTTTGGTGTCTTGGCCAAAAGCAGTGGCATCGCGATATTATGATGCACGGTTTTTGAATTCAGCAAATTGAAATGCTGGAAGATCATGCCGATGTCTTTTCGTGTGTCGCGAATTTTGCGTGCGCTCAACGTGGAAATATCCTCTCCGTGGATCAGCACGCGCCCTGTTGATGGGCGTTCGAGCAAATTCACGGTGCGGATCAACGAGCTTTTTCCAGCGCCGCTGAATCCGATGACGCCGTAAATTTCTCCGGTCTCAACGGTCAAGTCGATGCCATTGAGTGCATGGACTTGCTGTTTTCCGGATACATAAGTTTTCTTGACTGCTTCAAATTGAATCATGGTGTCCCTCCTGTGGCTGCAAATAACGATTCGAATGAGTGCAAACGAACACTTTCTTGAAATAACAACAAAAAGCCCTCTTTTTTCTTATGCGCAAGAAAAAAGAGGGCTCCAAAATATGAAACCATCTCATTCTCATCTTCCAAATGCTAGAGCATTTGCAGGAATTAGCACAGTTTTCGCTGGTTTGCGAATCTGCTGCCGAAACGTCATAGGGCCTGTCCCTCGGTTTCTCTGGATAAGAAAGTGATGTAAGCTATTCAATTCGTGATTCCTACTCTATTTTGAAATAGCGAAAAAGTCAACATGTTTGTTAAAATTTTTTTGGGGGAAATTTCGTTTATATAGTAGTTTAAATTTTTAGAAAAATACACTTGACTTTAAGTATCGCTGCACTCTATACTGTTCCACAAGCAAAAAAAAAACTAAATACTCTTATCACGAGAGGCGGAGGGAATAGGCCCTACGATGCCCGGCAACCAACAGGCTCATGTCTGGAAAGGTGCTAAATCCTACAGTGCGCATTTGCGTCGCTGAAAGATAAGAGGAGGCAAATCCGTAACTAACGGCCCTCTTCTTTCTGAAGAGGGTCTTTTTCTGTCCTCCTCAAATCCGAATAACCGATCACAAAAACAGGAGGAATGAACAATGACAAACTTTAAACCAGAAACTCTACTTTTACACGGCGGCCAAGAACCCGATCCAGTAACAGGGGCACGCGGCGTACCGGTCCATAAAACGACTTCTTATGTATTCAAAGATACAGAGCACGCACAAAACCTATTCGGCTTGAAAGAAGCGGGCAATATTTATTCGCGGATCATGAACCCAACAGTCGATGTATTCGAACAACGCGTCGCATTACTTGAAGGCGGAACGGCAGCGGTTGCTTTGTCTTCCGGAATGGCCGCCATTGCATTCTCTGTATTGAATATCGCTGAAGCGGGAGATGAAATTATTGCGGACAGCAACCTATATGGAGGTACGTATAATCTCTTCGCCAATACCTTGCCGCGTTATGGCATTAACGTAAAATTCGTTGATGCGACCGACCCTGAAAATTTCCGTGCAGCGATTACAGACAAGACGAAAGCCTTGTTTGGCGAAATCATTGGAAATCCTAGTTTGAACGTATTCGATGTGGAACGAGTCGCGGATATCGCCCACGAAAATGGAGTTCCATTATTGATCGATAACACATTCGCTTCTCCTTTCGTCAGCAATCCGATCGAATTTGGAGCAGACGTAGTGATCCATTCCGCCACGAAATGGATCGGCGGGCACGGGACGACAATCGGCGGCGTAGCGGTCGATGCGGGGCGCTTTAACTGGGACAATCCACGCTTCCCGAACTATACCGAGCCGGACGAAAGCTACCACGGCATCCGTTTTGGCATCGACGTGCCGGAAGCGGCGTTCGCTACCAAATTGCGCGTCCAGCTATTGCGTGATTTCGGCCCATCGCTCAGCGCGGACAGCGCCCATGCCTTGTTGCAGGGACTTGAAACCTTGCATCTGCGGATTCCGCGCCATGCGACGAATGCGCAAAAAGTTGCAGAATACTTAAAAGGCCATCCGCAAGTCGAGTGGGTCAATTACCTGGGTCTCGAAGGCCATCCATCGAAAACACTTGCTGATAAATATTTGAAAGACAGCTACGGGTCGATCGTCAATTTCGGCATCAAAGGCGGAAGAGAAGCAGGACGCAAAGTCATCGATGGCGTTCATTTATGGTCGCATGTCGCGAATGTTGGCGACGCCAAATCATTGATCATCCATCCGGCTTCAACGACTCACCAGCAATTGACGGCAGAAGAGCTGAAAAACACTGGCGTTACGGAAGAGTTGATTCGCTTGTCTGTAGGATTGGAAAACCATGAAGATTTAATCGCTGATTTAGAGCAAGCCATTCAAGCGGCAGTACTCGAGAACGCGTAAGGAGGGGATTGGGATGAGCACAGTATCCATCGGCCAGCTAACACTTGAATCAGGCCAACTATTGCCTGAAGTAGAATTGGCGTATGAACGTGTCGGGGAAAGTTCTGCACCTGCGATTCTGGTTTGCCACGCATTGACAGGTGATCAATACGCAGTAGGAACTGCGGATCAACCAGGCTGGTGGGCGGGTCTGATCGGTTCTGGAAAAGCGGTGGATACTGAACAATTCCAAGTCATCACATTCAATGTGCTCGGCGGCTGCAATGGGTCGACAGGGCCGCTGTCCATCAATCCAGAAACCGGGAAGCCTTACCGCGGCACCTTTCCGGAATTGACGATCCGTGACATGGTCAAAGCAGAGCGCCAAGCATTGGAACTATTAGGTATCGACCATCTCACGGCAGTCATTGGCGGCTCTCTCGGCGGTATGAAAACTTTGGAATGGGCGCGGCTTTATCCGGACTTTTTGGATACGGCCATCACGCTCGCGGTCACGCCTTATTACGGAGACTATGGAGTGGCGTTCAACCATATTGGCATCCAGGCAATCGAAAATGACCCTGAGTTCCAAGCCGGTAATTATCCGCTGGGAACGCGGCTAAAAGGATTTGAAATCGCCCGCATGGCTGGTATGGTGACGTACCGAAGCAGCCAATTATTCAACGGGCGTTTCGGTCGTGCACGCAGCGGAAATGACTTTGAAGTCCAGTCTTACTTGGATTACCAAGGACGCAAACTTGCAGGACGCTTCGACCCGAACAGTTACTTGGTTTTATTGAAATCGATGAACACACACGATGTGGAGGATGTAGAATTATCTGCTGAGCTGTTATCGATCTCTTATAGCCATGACTTGTTGTATCCAGGAGAGCTGATGATTCCTTGGGTCGAAAACCAAGCGAATGCCAAATGGGAAAAAATCGAGACGGATTTTGGCCATGACGGATTTTTAGTAGAATTTGAAAATTGGGCACATCACATACAAGCCCAATTGCAGAAAACGGTGAATGCCAAAAGCCATGTATTAGCGTAAATCCGCTCATCAAAAAAGATCGAAGCCATTTAAGCTTCGATCTTTTTTTGCCGTTCGCTCAATCCTCGTCTTTCACATCGACATCATCGGGGATCGGCGTCGCGCGCCATTCTTCCAGTTCCAGTCTGGCGATTTCCATTTGGCGGAAATGGCTATCGAATTGGGAGGTGTTGATCAAGTATTGGGTTCCGTCATGGACTGCGCGAATGCGGCCTTCAAGTATATAGCGATTGACTTGTTCTTCCGGCATCGACAAAAAAGTAGCAGTTTCCGAGACTGTCATATACATGTGATCGCCTCCTCTTTTCTTCTATTATAATCTTATTTCAATCCTATCTCAAACCATTCGTGCCGTGGTATCTTTAGGGAGTAAGAATGAATTTTCCATAATCTAGAATAAGTTTTCTTGTTTAACGACGCGACTTTAATGATATCGAAATGATTAAGAGAGTGGTGGAGAACCGATGCAAATGAAAGCATACATATGGGTAGTATTTGCGGCGATGCTTTGGGGGACGACCGGAACAGCGCAAACTTTCCTCACAGGTCCGGCCCATCCTTTAACAATCGGAGCCGCGCGCCTTGCAATCGGCGGTTTTGGGCTTTTAATATTTGTGTGGATTTCAGGAAATCTAAAAGGCGTGAAGGTTCCGTGGCGATGGGTCGGGCTTTCCGCCTTGTGCATGGCCTTGTTTCAACCTTTCTTTTTTTCTTCTGTGCAGTTAACGGGAGTCGCAATCGGAACGGTTGTAGCAATTGGCAGTGCTCCAGCTTTTTCAGGAATACTGGAAGCGTTCGTTATGAAACGCAAACCTGAACGTGTCTGGATGTTTTCGAGTTTCTTGTCCGTTGCAGGCTGTATTTTGCTTTTTGCGAACCGTGATAGTTATATCGTTGACCCGCTCGGCGTGATGCTCGGGCTGCTAGCTGGTTTGGCATTTGCAGGATATGCCATGTTCAGCAAAAATGTCTTAAGCTTTATGGAAGTAGTACCCGCAGTGGCTATGATCTTTTCGCTCAGCGGCCTTGGCCTATTGCCGTTCCTGTTTTTCCTGGACACCGGCTATTTAGCGGACCCACAAAACTTGATGATTGTGGCTTACTTGGGCCTTGCCACGACAAGCCTCGCATATTTATTATTCTCGAGTGGACTAAAAACCATTCCTTCCTCCTCTGCGGTCACCTTGTCGCTAGCAGAGCCGCTGACAGCTTCTGTTTTGGGAGTGGCGGTCGTTGGTGAAGCATTGAGCGGGCAGTCTTGGCTCGGGGTGGCATTGTTGATCGGCGGCATTGCACTACTTGCTTTCGGAAAGACTAGCAACATTTAAGGATTCCTTCAGAATTTCACTTTATCCTTAAGTTAAAGAGGGATGGGAATCCATTGTGGAGGATCGAAGCAGCAAGTCAGAAACTTTTCGAACACTTCCTGAACAATGTGAATAAGATCAATAAAACCCGCGAGCCAAATTCTTGGCTCGCGGGTTTCGGCATCCGTCAAAAGCATTCGAGTAAAAACAATCCTGCTTTAATGTCGTCCGGGAGACGCATTGCGTTTAGGAAAAATATAAGGGGGAATACTTAAAATGAACTATTAAATTGTAAAGGAGATGATACAGTTGAACGATGTAACCAATTCATTCCAGAATGTTGGGAACACAATTATCAATTATATCCCGAACATTCTCGGTGCCCTGTTGCTGCTTGTCGTTGCGTGGCTCGTTGCTACAATCGTTAGAGCTATTTTCTCGAAAGGGCTAAAAAAAGCAGGCGTTGACAATGCCATGGTAAAAGGACATATGGCTAAAACAAAGGAAGACGCAGATGACAAACTGGACTCTATCGGAAAAATTCTTTATTACTTAATCTTTATCCTGTTTATTCCAAGTGTTTTGCAAGCGCTCGACATGAATAATGTCGCCCAGCCAATCTCGAACATGATGGACAAGTTCCTGGCATTCCTGCCGAATCTGTTCATGGCGATCCTGATTTTGGTTATTGGCTACTTTATCGCGAAATTCGTTAAGAAATTGGTGGAGAGTTTACTAGCCACGATGAATATTGATAAATGGTTCAATAAAATGACCAATAAGTCTGGCGTAAACGAGCGTGTGGCGTCGAGCGATCAAAATACGCTAGCCAAAGTATTGGCGAATGTTGTTTTCGTCATCGTACTGATCCCGATTGTCACGGTAGCGCTTGAAACCTTGAACATCGAATCGATTTCGCAACCGATCGTATTGATGCTCAATCAAGTGCTAGGCATGATTCCGAACATCTTTGTCGGCATCATTTTAATCCTTGCAGGTGTCTTCATCGCGAAATTCGTTGCGGACCTATTGATTGGCCTATTGAATGGCACGGGGATCAATCGTTTCTCTTCTTATTTGAGCCCTGACAAGAACAAAGAGCCATCATTTGATATTGCTCAAATCATCGGCAAAATCGTTCAGGCGATCATCATTATCTTCTTCGTGGTTGAAGCGATGAATGTGCTGCAACTCGATGTGCTGAATTCCATCGGCAGCGCGATTATTGCGTACTTGCCGCTATTGATTAGTTCCTTGATCATCCTCGGCCTCGGGCTTATCGGTGGCAGCATGCTCGGAAATTATATTACACGAGCTTCCGGCAATCGATTGTTCGGCGGCATCGTCAAGTATGCGATTTTCATTATCGCGATCTTCATGACGCTTGATCAATTGAACTTCGCTTCGAACATTGTCAATCTGGCCTTCCTATTCATCATTGCAGGTCTGGCTGTTGCCTTTGCTATCGCTTTCGGAATTGGCGGCCGCGATTTTGCGAAAAACCAATTAGCGAAAATGGAAAAGAAAATAAAAGAAGAAGACGAAAAACCGAATTTGTAAGTAATGCTCCACTGCGCCTGGCTGATGCCAAGGCGCAGTTTTTTTGCGCTTATTATGTCGAGTGATAGGGATAGCCTTCTATGTAAAGTGAATAATTAGTCAATTTTATACATATTGTATAAAAAAGGAAAGTTTCTATAGAGTTTGAAATCTCTATTCTAATATATCATTTAAGTATCTCTGAGATTTTTAGGAAAGTGTTTTTGTAGAGTAGAGCCTATGATAATTAGCTTATATAAAGTGATATTAAAGAGCTAATTTGAACTAAAGGCCTACTAATATAATTGTTTAAATTTTATAAAAATTCTGTTGACGGGCATTTATGCAAGCGGTTACAATCGAAGGAGCTATTAAGACCATAATTTCGGGGGGAGGCGCATGAGCAAATTCTGAGCGAACGCTCAGTCTGGGGTGTATGAAGAGAAAATTTATGCAAAAGGGAGGAGACCTCATGAAGGCTTATAAAAAAGAAGTCCAGTTTACGATTTGGATGACGGCAGCATTTATCCTAGTAGGGAACGTCGGCTTGATCTTTTCGATTTTCCCAGTTGATGCCATGCTATTCGGCTTTCCAGTCATGTATATTGTGCCCATCTTGATGGGATGGTTCGGTGTTTTCTTGTTGACGCTTATAGCGGGGAGAATCGGCAACCGAATCGATGATGAGATTGAAAGAGAAAACGAAACGATCGGCCACGCCGACGAAGCAAAGGAAGTGTAAACGATGGAGCAAAGTTGGCAACTGGACAATCCAATCCTGGGACTGATCGTCGTAGGTGCAACGTTTGTATTGTTTTATATCGTCGGTTTCATATCGAACCGCCAAAGCAAATCAGCTAAAGAGTTGTACGTAGGCGGATCGAATGTTGGAGCGATTACGAACGGCTTGGCGATGGCCTCTACATATATGAGTTTGGCAACGTTTTTAGGCATTACTGCCCTTATCCTGCAATTGCAGGTTCCTTTTATCATGTTGTGGATTCAATTGATTTTGGCTATTCCGTTGATTACGATCATTTACGGAACGAGTTTACGGCGTATGGGAGCATTTTCGCCGACTCATTTTATTCGTGACCGCTATGGCACGACGGCTTCCATCATCGCCGCTTTGTTCATGATTCTTGTGTCGATTATGTATGCGCTCGGCCAAATGATCGGCATCGCGATTACCTTTGAAACCTTGCTTGGCATCCCTTACATTACGGGGCTGTTTATCTTCGGTATCTTGATTGTCGGCTACATCACGATTGGTGGCATGGCAGGGGCAACGAATAACGCGGCGATCCAGATGGTCATCATCGCCTTGATGTTCATCGTGCCGCTTGCAGCAATCATGAAAGCAATCGGCGCCTCAGGTTGGTACTTCCCGCCATTATTGTATTCGGATATGGTGCCCGCAATGATGGACGCGTTGCCATCGTTCTTTGATTATCAATTCTCGCCCAAATGGTATTTCTCCATTATCCCAGCGCTGACAATTGGTGCTCTTGGATTGCCTCATTTGGCGATGCGCGTTTACACGGCTTCTTCATTGAAAAGTGCGCGTTCCGCGATGGTCTGGTTCGCCTTTATTCTCGGTTTAGTGTTCTCTGCAACGTATGCCATGGGCTTTGTTGGGGTTTTTGCAACAACCACACAAGGCGTGACAATTTCCGACGGCGATGCAGACAAATTAACGATCATTTTGAACATGGTCTATAACCCTGAATGGGTAACGGCGCTTGTGATTGCCGGTGCAATTTCGGCGGGTCTTTCAACATTGAGCGGAAACTTGCTGGCAATTGGCGCTTTGATCTCACAGGACATCATCTCTACATTGAAACCGAACATCTCGCAGCGTTTGAACTTGCGCATCGGCTTTATTGCAATTTTTGCAGGAGGGATTGCGAGTATCCTGCTTGCCATTAACCCGCCAGCATTCCTGGTCGTCAGTATTCTCTGGGCATTTGGCTTGGCAGGTGTCACCAATGCGCCGCTGATCATCGTTGGCGTCTGGTGGAAAGAAGCGAATAAATTTGGTGCCATTGCAGCATCTGTAGTTGCTGGTGCTATCTATATCATCGTGTCACCTTTTGTGTTCCCGAGCATCGTACTAACGGGTCATGCTGTCACAGATGGCATGGGGCTTTCCGGTGCCATGCTTGCAGTGCCGATCAGTTTTATCTTGCTGATTGTAGTTTCTTATATTACGAACCGCATGCCAGCACTATCTGGAAAATTGACGAAGCAAGCCGATATCGAGTTAATCGAACGGATACACGGTTGGAAAGATATCAAGGCGTATCGTTATAACAGCACGATCGGCGCAGGCATCACAGTTGTCGTTTCTGCCGCTGTCGCAATTTGGGCGTTAATGCCTTGGGGAATGTAAATGGTAAAGGGAGTGGCAAAGTTGGTTGGAAAAATGATAAGCCTGGATGATCCATCTTACCGGTCATTCCTGGAATTACCGAAAACCGAAACGGTGAGCCGGCTGTTATTGCTCATCGTGGGACTAGGCTACGGCGCGATTTCAATCGCGTCGCAAGCCTCATACATAAGCAGTTTTGATTCCGGGTTATTGCAGAATTTTCTTGTTCCGGCCATCTTCATCGTTTTTGGCATCTTGACGGCGCTTATCACAAAAGTCGGTATGGCAGCACTGCTGTGGGCTGGATCAAAGGCGCTTGGCGGCACGGCGAAATACCGTGCCATCAGCTTAGTGGCTCCAGTTGCACTACTTCCAGGATTGCTCGGTACGCCCTATTTAACGGGGGTGGGCAATGGGGCTTGGTGGGTAAGTCTTTTTCTTATAATCGGTGTCGTGTGGATGTATTTGGTCAGTGTGAAAATTATTCAGACGGTTCAAGGGTTCACGGCGAAAAAAGCGTATCTATCGGTTATGATGGCGTTCTTGTTTTTGGCGAGTATTTATTATTTGATCATCCCTGCGAGTTAAATACGAAATGGAGGAAATGATATGAATGTCGAACAATTGATTGCACCTGAACAATACAATATTACTTCTGAGTTGGAAGTGTACAAAAATGATGCGGAACGAATTGCGGTGCGCTGGTTTGACGCAGACAATCAGCGTATCGAATTGTCTTATCAAGATCTTTTTTCCAAAATGAACCAATATGCACAAGCCCTCATCGAACTAGGGCTTGAAAAAGGAGACCGCGTCCTCATTATTCTGCCGCGGATTCCGGAAGCATACATGACATATTTGGCATGCTTGCGTGCAGGCCTTGTTGCAATTCCTTGTTCTGAAATGCTGCGCAAAAAAGATTTGAGCTACCGCATGGAGCATTCAGGTGCAAAGGCGATTATCGCGCACTATAAGACGACAGCTGAAACGAATTCCATTGAAGAAAAGTACGATGCATTGAACAATAAATTGATTGTAGGCGGAACTGAACAAGGATGGAAGTCGCTGGAACAGCTAGCTGATGCACAATCGGAAGAGTTCGAAGCGGTCAATACGAAGCGGGAGGATACGGCATTTTTATCGTATACATCTGGAACAACCGGCAATCCGAAAGGTGTCGTCCACGTACACGGGTGGGGCTATGCGCACGTCCGGACGGCAGCGACTGAATGGCTTGGCGTGCAAAGCGGCGATATCGTCTGGGCAACAGCAGCACCAGGCTGGCAAAAGTGGATTTGGAGCCCGTTTCTTTCGACCATTACGCTCGGTGCGACCGCGCTCGTCTACAATGGCGGTTTCGATGCGCTGAAATATTTGGACATCCTCAAGGAAGAAAACGTTAACGTGTTGTGCTGTACGCCTACGGAATACCGCATCATGGCCAAGGTCGAAAACTTGAACGATTATAAATTACCTAATCTGCGCAGTGCCGTTTCTGCCGGGGAGCCGCTTAACCGACAAGTAATTGATGCTTTCCAGGAGGCCTTCCAGTTAAATGTCCGAGATGGCTACGGGCAGACGGAGAATACTTTGCTCGTGTGCATCTTACAGGACATGGATATGAAACCTGGTTCAATGGGGAAACCGACTCCGGGAAATCCAGTGGATATTATTAACGAAGACGGACAGCCGGCGGCAGCTGGGGAAGTGGGCGATATTGCTGTACACAAAAGCTGCCCTGCCTTGTTCCGAGAATATTACCGGGATCCGGAGCGGACAAAAGCATCTTTCCGCGGTGATTGGTATTTAACGGGAGACCAAGCTTCACGCGATGAAGACGGTTATTTCTGGTTTGAAGGCCGTAGCGACGACATCATCATTTCTTCCGGCTACACAATCGGGCCATTCGAAGTGGAAGATGCGCTTATGAAGCACCCGGCCGTACAGGAATGTGCAGTAGTGGCGGCGCCCGATGAAATTCGCGGCAATATCGTTAAGGCGTTTGTTGTATTAAGAGAGAGTGGCAGACAGGACGAGGAAATGGTTAAGGAATTGCAGGACCATGTCAAAGGCATCACTGCCCCTTATAAATACCCGCGTGTTATCGAGTTTCTGAAGGAACTGCCAAAAACAACTTCCGGAAAGATCCGCCGTGTAGAATTGCGTAAAATGAAGGCATAACTAGCAAGCCGCGCTGGCACAAGCGCGGCTTTTTTTAAGCTGTTTAAGTTTGAATGGTTTCGTCAATATATAGAAGATGGACATGTAAACAGTGCAGGCATCGGTGCGTTTAGAGGAGGTCTCTTATGGAACAATGGATGACATCGGTTATGGAAAATTACGGATATTTCGGGATTTTTCTGCTGATTCTGTTAGAGAATGTGTTTCCACCCGTCCCATCGGAAGTGGTTCTGACGGCTGGTGGATTCATGACCTCGACCACCAGTTTGACGATATGGGGAGTTATTTTATCTGCTACGGCTGGATCGGTTGCAGGGGCTGCTGTGCTTTATGGGCTTGGGCTTTTGCTGGATGTAGAACGGCTTGAGCGGATTATCGATAAACATGGCCGGTGGCTGCGCCTGAAAAAAGCGGATCTCTATAAAGCGGATCGCTGGTTTGATCGTTTCGGGGGATTCGCCGTATTTATTGGGCGGCTAATCCCACTTATCCGTAGCCTCATCTCAATCCCGGCAGGCATGTCCAATATGAAATTCGTACTTTTCCTGACATTTACGACAGCGGGCACCTTAATCTGGAACACGGTGCTCGTTTATGCCGGGCGGGCTGTCGGAGACAACCAAGAAGCAATCCTGCAGCAATTAAGCGTCTATTCAAACCTTGTCTATGCCTTGCTTTTTGTGGGTGTGGTGATTGGGTTGTGGATGTTTAAAAAAAGCCGCAGTACTGAGCGATAGGCTTATGGAATAAGGAAGTTATTCAGGAGAAGGGTGGAGGAGTTTAATGAAACCGATTTTATTCATTACCCAAAAATTGCCAACAGAGGCAGTGGCTGAGTTGCACGACGTCTACGAGGTGCGCATGTGGCCAGAAGAGGAACGCAATGCACCACGTGAAAAACTACTGGAAGAAGCGAAAGAAGCGCAGGCGCTGTGGACGATGCTAGGCGACCAAATCGACCGTGAGCTGTTCGAGTCGGCGCCGCATTTGAAAATCGTCGTCAATTTGGCGGTCGGTTATAATAATGTGGATCTTGATGCAGCGCGAGAACATAACGTGATCGTGACGAATACGCCAGACGTTTTGACAGAAACAACGGCTGACTTAACATTTGCGCTAATGCTGGCGACAGCCCGGCGCCTGGTCGAAGCGGAGAGAATGGTCAGAACAGGCGAATGGCAAGCCTGGACACCGATGGGAATGACTGGGCAGAATGTACACGGTTCAACGGTCGGCATCATAGGCATGGGGCGGATTGGAGAAGCAGTGTGCCGTCGTGCGCAAGGCTTCAATATGGAAGTGATTTATCACAACCGAACTCGCAAAAATTTGGAAGACGCAGACTATGCGGAACTCGATGATTTATTGAAGCGTTCTGATTTTGTTGTGATCCTTGCTCCTCTGACAGAACAGACAAAAGGCATAATCGGCGAACGTGAACTGGCTCTGATGAAAGACACCGCGATTCTTATCAACTGTGGCAGGGGCGGAATTGTTGATGAACAAGCCCTTTATAAAGCGTTGAACAGTAAAGCGATTTGGGGAGCGGGGCTCGATGTATTCGAGCAAGAACCCTTGCCGCTTGACCATCCGCTTCAGACACTCCCTAATTTGACGGTCACGCCGCATATCGGCAGCGCCACCGTTCAGACACGCTACGCCATGATGGAACTGAACAAAAAAGCATTACTGGCGTGCGCGAACAGCAAGCCCATCAAGAATAGAGTATGCTGAGATAGGCAGTCCCGGCCACCGGGGCTGTTTTTCATTGTCTGCTAAGACGAAGCGTTAGGAGAAGTTGAATTTTTTGGCGTACTGGGGTAAAATAGGCTAGGTTTTTCCTGCATTAAGGGAACGGGCCAAATCGAAAATCAGGAGGTATGATTCATGCAAAATCATACACATAACGTTTTACTGTATTACCTATATACCCCAATCGAGAATCCGGAAGATTTCGCAGCTGAGCATTTGGCCGCCTGCAAAGAATTGGGATTGAAAGGCCGCATTCTCGTATCAGACGAAGGAATCAACGGCACATGCTCCGGCACGATCGAGCAAACTGAACAATATATGGAAATGATGAAGAACGATTCGCGCTTTGCCGACATCGTTTTTAAAATCGATGAAGCGGATGGCCATGCTTTCAAAAAAATGCATGTTCGTGCGAAAAAAGAAATCGTTCACCTTGGACTTGAAGAAGATATTAACCCGAATGAATTGACCGGCAATTATTTGGAGCCGGAAGAATTTTATAAATTGATGCAAGATCAGGATACGGTAGTCATCGATGCACGCAATGACTATGAATACGATTTGGGACATTTCCGCGGCGCGGTGCGTCCAGACGTTGAAACTTTCCGCGATTTGCCAGAATGGATCCGCGAAAACAAAGAGCAGTTTGAAGGCAAGAAAATTTTGACGTATTGCACGGGCGGAATCCGCTGTGAAAAATTCTCAGGCTGGATGAAACGCGAAGGCTTCGATGATGTCAACCAACTTCACGGCGGCATCGTCACTTACGGCAAAGACCCGGAAGTTCAAGGCAAGCTTTGGGACGGACAGTTATACGTCTTTGATGAGCGCATCGCTGTACCGGTCAATCGCGTTGAACACACGATTGTCGGGAAAGACCATTTCACAGGCGAACCTTGTGAACGCTATGTTAACTGCGCGAACCCTGAATGCAACGCGAAAATATTGTCTTCAGAAGAAAACGAGCACAAGTACATGCGCTCATGTTCAGACGAATGCCGTGAACATCCACGCAACCGCTATGCTTTTGAGCATGGCTTGACAGGCGCGGAAGTACAACAGCGTCTTGATGCGTTAAAAGAAACTTCACAATCGTAAGCAATTGAAAAAGCCTGAACGGCATTCCCGTTCAGGCTTTTTTCAGAGTGTTGAAGAAGTCCATAGTTCGCTCTCAATTATGAAAGAGAGAACCTTTTTCTATATTCAACATTCAATAACCTCTCTAAGTATTTGGAGAAGCGTTCGCTCGACTCCAGTGGATTAGCGAGACGACCGAGACCCCGCAAGACGCGAAGCGGCTGAGGAGGCTTGGGCGCGAGCCCGCGGAAAGCGAGCGATAAGCTTCGGAAAATACGGTTTTATCCCTTTCTCGACAGCTTGGAAAAAGCCTGAACGGCATTCCCGTTCAGGCTTTTTTTATGGATCAATTGTCGAGTTCTTCTGCACAATCATGGCAAATTAATTCGCCGTCGATATAGACGCCGTCCAAAAATCCATCACGGCAATAGACTTCTTTGCCGCAATTGCTGCAAGGGCCGATGAGCTCATGCATGTTGCAATGCATCCGCGTGCACGTGCATCGCGTCTTTCAAATAATCGGATAAGCCCTCTCCGTGTTGATCGATGGTCCGGGAGAAGCGGCTATCATTTGCGTAAAGGTTCGCTAAGTTGCGGAACATTTTCGGTGTACATTCATAGAAACGATCAAGTAAATGATAATAAGCGGCCATTTCTTTCTGGACTGCTAATGCGTCGGCCGGTAAATGCATTAAACTTGCAACAGCGCTATAAATACGGTTCGCTTCACGGTCGATTTCTTCCAGGTTTTCCGCTTCTTTTTCAGGTTTAGCAGTTTCAGAAGCTGAGTCATCGAGAACGCTTGTCTCGTCTTTAATGTTTTCAAGGTCTTCTTTAACAGATACCTCAATCTCCGGTTTCTGGTACAAATCGATGCGGTCCGGTGTATGGCGGATCGAGAAAGCGGAAAACCGCTGTTCATTACTCAAGGATTTCCCAGATGAAAATTCCTCTCGAGTCATGCGCGCATTGTCGATCAATTGCTCGATGCGATACTTTTTCTGCTCAAGCAATTCGATATGGCGCGCCATCGCGTATTCAGCGTCATAGCCGTTTTTAATAATTTCCTGAATTTTCTTCAGCGAAAACCCAAGTTCTTTAAGGAATAGGATTTGCTGAAGCAATTTTAAATCTTCATCGCTGTAATAGCGGTATCGGTTTGAGCCTTTATTGCTCGGTTTCATTAAATCGATGCTATCGTAATGATGCAGCGTACGCACACTGACGCCCGCGATTTTTGCCACTTCTTGTACTTTGTACATTTCAATCACCTCTACTCTTGATTAGACTATGACGAATGGTCAGTGTCAACCGTTTCTTAGTAATTTTCATGCAAAGTTGAACAAATATCCCTAGCTTTTAAAAGTTATAGGAGGAAGTTAGAAAAGCGTGTAGGAGTTTTCTGTTTTGTAGGGAATAGAGTAAATAGTGAAAGCGTTTACATTTACTGTGGAAAGGGGTAATTCGATGAAACTGACGAATTTTGTAAATGGGGGATTTCAGGAAGGGCATAACGCTGATTTTGTGCCAGTCGTTAACCCGGCAACAGGAGAAGAGCTTGCGGAAGTCCAGCGTTCAACTGCTGCTGACGTAGAGGAAGCGGTGAAAGCAGCGAAGGCTGCGCAAAAAAAATGGGCGCTTGTGCCTGCGCCGAAACGCGCGGATTATCTTTATGAAATCGGACGCTTGATGAAAGAACGTAAAGAACACTTGGCCTCGGTGCTGACAAAAGAGATGGGGAAAGTGATCGAAGAAGGGCGCGGCGAAGTTCAGGAAGGAATTGATATGGCCTTTTATATGGCAGGGGAAGGCAGAAGATTATTTGGTGAGACGACCCCTTCGGAGCTAGCTGATAAATTTGCAATGAGCGTGCGCGCGCCGATTGGAGTCGTTGGGCTGATCACTCCTTGGAATTTTCCGGTGGCTATCGCTACTTGGAAGTCGTTTCCGGCAATTGTAGCAGGCAACACTTTCATCTGGAAACCGGCTACTGAAACACCGATGATGGCTTATGAAATGGCCAAGATTTTCAAAGAAGCGGGTTTGCCAGATGGCGTCGCGAATATCGTTTTTGGTTCCGGTTCAGAAGTCGGGACAGCAATGATCGAACATCGGGATATCCGGGTGATCTCATTTACCGGTTCAACGGATACCGGGCGTAAAGTAGCAGAGCTTGGCGGCCGCCATTTGAAGAAAGTATCGCTTGAGATGGGCGGGAAAAATGCAGTTATTGTCATGGACGATGCGGATTTGGATCTTGCGGTCGATGGCATTTTGTGGAGTGCATTCGGCACGGCTGGACAGCGTTGTACAGCTTGTAGCCGCGTTATCGTTCATAAGGATGCGAAAGAGTCCTTGCAGCAGCGCCTGCTTGATAAGATGGATAAATTGACGATTGGTGACGGCATGGATGAGACGGTCAAAATCGGCCCAGTGATCAATAAGAAGGCGCTTAAGAAAATTCATTCCTATATTGAAATTGGCAAACAAGAAGGCGCAGAACTCGTTAGGGGCGGTGAAATATTAACAGGCGGCCATTACGACAAAGGGAACTATTACGCACCGACATTGTTTGCGGGGGTCACACCGGAGATGCGTATTGCCCAGGAAGAAATTTTCGGCCCGGTCATTTCCTTGATTGAAGTGGCAAGTTTTGAAGAAGCGATTGAAGTAAATAACGGCGTCATTTACGGCTTATCTAGCTCGATTTTCACAGCTGATGTCAACCGGGCGTTCAAAGCACAACGCGACCTCGATACTGGCATTGTCTACATCAATGCCGGAACAACAGGAGCCGAAATCCACTTGCCGTTCGGCGGGACAAAAGGCACTGGCAACGGCCACCGTGATTCAGGCGTGGCGGCGCTTGATGTCTTTACGGAATGGAAAAGCATCTATGTAGATTTCAGCGGAAAATTGCAACGGGCACAGATCGACAACGAAGCATAAAGGGGGCGGCGGAGATGAAATTTGCGGTACTCGGAGCAGGGTTGATGGGAAAACAAGCGGCGCGTGATTTACTTGGCAACAAGCATGTAGAAAAAGTGATACTGGCGGACCGGACGACTGAAAAGGCAGAAGCTTTCCGGCAACAATTGAACGATCCGCGTCTGGAAATTGCTCAGATGGATGCAAGCCACGATGAACAATTGAAACAAGTCATCTCGCAAGCAGATGTTGTCATCAATGCGCTGTTTTATACATTCAATGAAAAAGTAGCGGAGATCGCCATCGAATGCGGTGTTCATTCTGTCGATCTCGGCGGTCATATCGGCGGCGCAACAGATAAAGTGCTCGCCATGAATGACCAAGCGGAAACACAAGGCGTGACGATCATCCCCGACCTTGGTGTGGCGCCGGGCATGATCAATATTTTAACGGGCTATGGCGCCAGTCAATTGGATGAGGTCAAATCAATCCGCATTTATGTCGGTGGCATTCCGCTCCATCCGGAACCACCGATTGAGTACAAGCACGTGTTTTCACTCGAAGGCGTTTTTGACCATTATACCGATCCGTCTCACGTCATCCGCAGTGGCGAATTAAAGCAAGTCTCGTCGCTATCGGAAATTGAACCGATCGCATTTGAGGGCTTTGGCGAATTAGAAGCGTTTCACACATCAGGCGGCACATCGACGTTAACGGAAACCTTCCGAAATGTTGATTCGTTGGAATATAAAACGATTCGCTATAGTGGGCATGCTGATAAATTCCGCTTGCTTGTCGAATTAGGTTTGACGAGCCGTGAAGGAAAAGTGGTAGCGGGCGGACATGAAGTTTCGCTTCGTGAAGTGCTATTAAAAGTGCTCGAGCCGATTACGGAGCTTGGAGATGAGAAAGATGCAGTACTGCTGCGCGTGAGGGTTTCGGGTTTGAAACAGCAGGAGGAATGCACATATCAGTATGAAATGGTGACGATCCGAGATGAATCGACTGGCGTCACCGCGATGGCGCAGGCTACAGCTTATAGCATTTCTGTAGTGGCACAAATGATCGCGGATGGACGCATCGATAACCGCGGGGTGTACCCGCCGGAACAGGTTGTGCCGGGAGCAGAATACATCGCCGAGATGAAGCGGCGCGGCGTAACCATTGAAGAAGCGGTTCAACGGGCAACGCATCAGAACTAGGAGGGGTCGGCATGGATTTTGAATATAGCGAAGAGCAAGTGATGCTGCGCAAAACCGTCCGGAAGTTTGTCGATGAAGAAATCATGCCTCATATCAAAGACTGGGATACAAACGGGAGTTTTCCGCAAGAGATCTGGCAGCGCTTGGCTGATCTTGGCTTAATGGGCGTGTGCATTCCACAAGCTTACGGCGGAAGCGGAATGGATTATAATTCGCTGGCTATCGTCTGTGAAGAATTAGAGCGCGGTGATACCACGTTTCGTACAGCGGTTTCGGTCCATACCGGTCTGAATTCTTTGTCGCTTCTGCAATGGGGCACGGAAGAGCAGAAGCAAAAGTTTTTGGTTCCTCAGGCAAAAGGTGAGAAGATCGGCGCGTTCGGATTGACGGAACCGGGAGCTGGGTCGGACGTCGCGGCCCTTACGACAAGTGCTAAACGCGATGGCGATGACTATGTATTAAATGGGCAAAAGACATGGATCTCCTTATGCGATCAAGCAGATCACTTTCTCATTTTTGCCTATACCGATAAACAACAAGGACATAAAGGCATTAGCGCTTTTATCGTGGAACGGGAGCGCGCGGGCTTTTCTTCCAAGGCGATCAAAGGCAAGTATGGCATACGCGCAGGCAATACGGGCGAGTTGTTCATGGAAGATGTCCGCATTCCGGTAGATAACCGTCTCGGCGAAGAAGGGGAAGGATTTAAAATCGCTATGGCGTCACTCGACAACGGCCGTTTTACCGTTGCTGCCGGCGCGTGCGGATTAATGATGGCCTGCCTTGAAGCCAGTCTCGATTATTGCAAGATACGCACAACTTTCGGGAAGCCGATTGGAGAACATCAATTGGTGCAGCAAATGCTTGCTCGGATGGAAGCAGGCTATCAGATGAGCCGCTTGCTTGTCTACCGGGCGGGAGAATTGAAGAACAGCGGCAAGCGCAACACACGTGAAACTTCACTCGCCAAATGGCAGGCGTGTGATTTTGCCAACCAAGCGGCAGATGACGCGATACAAATCCACGGCGCCTATGGCTATTCCGATGACTATCCGGTTGCCCGTTATTTGCGCAACTCCAAAGCACCGGTCATTTACGAAGGGACCCGTGAAATCCATACGATCATGCAAGCGGACTATGTGCTCGGCAAACGCAAAGATAGGGAATTGAACCGCATGCTGCCTGCCTGGCCATTTGAATGAAATCGACTTTTGCTTAAAAGAGACCATAAAAAAAGAACGGGCATCGAGCCCGTTCTTTTTTTATGTGAAAATATCTTCTTCCTTTGGCACGAGCAAATTGAGCTTACCGGGCTGGACGCGAATCGAAGCCGGCGTCTGCATATAGATTTCCCCGTCTGTATCGATATCCATCGGCGCATTTGTGCGGATGTCGATATCGCGCCCTTGCAGGTGGATGATGTGCTCAAGGTCTTCTGCCGTGAGATGCGGTTTGGATAAAGAAAACCACTCGCGTATTGCGGCAAACGACGAACTTTGAATGATGAACACATCCAATAAGCCATCAGCCGGATCAATATTTTGCATCGGGAACAGATGGGTGCCGATGGATTTACCGTTCATGGCCAGAACCAAGACGGCTTCTTCTTCGTAAGACTGGCCATCGATCGTTAACGACACATTAAACGGCTCTGACTGTCTCATCGTTTGCATTGCGCTCATGAAATAGCTGAGTTTGCCATAGCGTTCTTTTAAATGTGGGTCGATATTAACAGAAGCGTCAGTAATCAAACCAATGCCGGCAAAGTTCAGGAAGGTGCCGTCGTTGATAGTTGCGGTATCAACTTCCTGCAGCTGGCCTTGGCTTAACTTGCTCGCTGCTTCATCCAAATATAAAGGGATATTCATCGTGCGGGCAAAGTCGTTGCACGTACCACTCGGCAAGATGCCAAGTGGCGGCGGGTTGTCGATCGAACTGAGTACCCGTGCTGCCAAGTGAACCGTGCCGTCGCCGCCCGCAACGAAAAGGGCATCGGCACGTTCAGCGGCAGAACGACAGGCGGATTCCATCTCTTCAGGGGAATCCGTCTTGATCAGCTCTAATGTTTTAGACGATGCGGCGAGATGCGGCACTGCCTGTCCCATCACCGCATCTAACGTGGACGCACCTGCCTTGGCATTATACAATAATACGGAATGCGTGAATCCGGCCATGCGTAAGTCCTCCATTCTTTCTCATTACTCAACCATTCCACTTATGGAGGGCAAGTAAACGCATCAGCGGAATTCCGTGAAAAGGAGTGCTCTTATGACGAAAAAATTGTATTACGAAGATCCTTATTTGATGGAAACAACAGTTCAAGTGAACGAATCATCAGCTGATGAACACGGGCCATATGTCATTCTGGACCAGACTTGCTTTTATCCAGAAGGTGGAGGGCAGCCTGCAGACCGTGGCTTGATTGGCGCGGCGGATGTGACGGATGTCCAAACCATTGAAGGGGAAATCCGCCATTATCTAGACCGGCAGCTAGAACCAGGCAAATACGTGGCAGTGCTGGATTGGCAGAGAAGATGGGACCATATGCAGCAGCATGCCGGCCAGCATCTTTTAAGCGCATTATTGGAAGATCACCACGGCTACAAAACAATCAGCTTCCATTTGGGGCAGGAGCGGGTATCGATTGACTTGCATCAAGCCTCGATCGACCAGGAAACTTTGCGGCACGTGGAACTGGAAGCCAACCGGATTATCCAGCGCCATTTGCAAATCCATACGCGTTTTGTGGACGAACAGCAGCTGGAGCAATTGCGCTTACGTAAGCCGCCTGCTGTCAGTGGAGAAATCCGCTTAGTGGACATGGAAGGCATCGATTTGAATGCCTGTGGCGGTACGCATCCGGATAATACGGCAGGCATTGGGATGCTGAAGATTCTGGGGACGGAAAAAGCAAAAGGCGGCACGCGTCTTTATTTTCTATGCGGGGAGCGTGCGCTGGAGCATTTTGGGAAATTAAGCGATGTCAGCGATGCGCTGATCGGAAAACTGAATGCGCCACTTGCAGAATTAACCCAAGCCACCGATAATTTATTGGCCGAAAAAAGCGCAGCTGACAAAGAACTTGTGGAGTTGAAAAAGCAATTATTGCTATTTGAATCAAAAGCCATGTCTCCAGAAAAAGGCGTCATCATCCAGAACTTTACTGACCGCCCTGTTAAGGAACTGCAGCAATTGGCGAGGTTGGTGACACAACAATATCCATCGACTTGCGCATTGTTTGCGGCGCAAAAAGCAGACAGCATTCGCTTTGTCTGTGGCCGCGGTGAGGAATCTGAGGCCGATATGAGAGAGACTTTGAAGCGTCTGCTTGCTGAAACAGATGGCAAGGGAGGCGGAACTCCTGCGCTTGCACAAGGCGGAGGCAATACAACTGCACCATTTGAACGCTTCCGGGAGATTTTCAGCGAAATTCATGCGAATGACTGAGCACAGACTGTAACTTTTTCGTGCCATTAAAAGTCTAATGGATAAATGCACGGGAAAGGTCGTGATTTTCATGAAATGGAGCAGAGCGTGGTGGCTAGCGGTGATTCTCTTGGTATTTTCGGGCGCAGCGTTTGTCTTATTAACAGAAAATGTGGCAATCAGCGGTTCATCCACTGCCCTTTCAGAATCGGGTTGGCGGGCAAATTTCTCAACGCCGCTGGATACCGACGCGATCGAAAAAGGAGCGGTCTATCTTACGGATGCGACTGGAAAAAAACTTCAACTCGATATGCAATTGGCCAATGGGGGGAGGACACTCGAAGTCCCTGACATTACTAGCGGAAACTATAAACTTCATGTCACCAAAGCTGCCTTGTCGAACAGTTTTCTGAAAAGCCTTTCGATAAATCAACTCGAGTTCACGATACAAGATGAAGTCCAGAACCTGGCTGGAGAAGACGAGCTGCGTACGTATTTCACGCGGTTGTTAAAGCTTCAAAAAGACAATCCTTTCTATCGGGGATTTGGTGAAGGGGTAGAGGAAGCAGAAGACAGCGCTTCTAGTGATGCAGGAGGGATCGGGGGCAGCAACGAACACTCATCTACCAATAATCAGGTGGAAGGTATTGATGAAGGGGATATCGTGCAAACCGATGGAGATTATTTGTATTCTGTCAGCGAATCGCGTGTGACGATTTCCGATATTCGCGATCCGAAAAACATGGAGCTCGCAGCAATAGTGAAGTTTGATAAGGAAACATATCCGGAAAAATTGTTTTTATCAAATGATACACTTGCCGTCATTTCAAGCCGCTTTTCGCTTATGGAAACAGACGATGAAGCGGAAATGGAGAGTTTCATGCCCTATTCAGGCATCACCGTTGTCTCTCTTTATGACGTAAGCTCGCCCGATAACCCAAAACTCGTCCGCGAATTTGGCAATGAAGGTTCCTTCAATAATGCACGCTTAACAAACGGCATTCTTCATTATGTCAGCAATGTATTCCCGAATTATTGGATTTTGGAAGATCGTCCCGATATTGAGTTGCGGCCAAATTTCTTCGATTCGAAGCAAGGCGGGGAGTTCGAACCTTTGCCTTATGAAGACTTGACCATCCTGCCGGGAACGATGGAAGGAAGTTATAGTGTCATCAACTCCCTTAACCTCGAGGCGCCGGCAACAAATGAGCTCTCGACAAAAGGTTTTTTAGGCGGCAATGAACAATTGTATATGAACGAACAGCATCTCTATTTGACAGCATCGGCTTACGAGACGGCTGAAGGGGAGTTCGGAAATACTTCGCTTTGGGTGCCGCAACAAGCGGATACGGAAATCTTTAAATTCGGCTTGGATGGTGTCTCTGTAGAATTTATCGCGTCAGCTCGAGTGCAAGGAACGCTTTTGAATCAATTTTCGATGGATGAATTCGAAGGGCATTTCCGTCTGGCGACGACCGAAGGAGTCGCATGGCAGCCGGCTTCACAACCGAAAAACCATTTATTCATTTTGAATGAACAATTGGAGCAAGTCGGTTCTGTAGAAAACTTAGCCCCGAGTGAACGCATCTATTCGGTTCGATTTATGGGCAAGAAAGCGTATATGGTGACGTTCCGGGAAACCGATCCCTTGTTTGCCATCGATGTGTCGAACCCGTCCGCGCCACAAGTGTTGGGGGAATTGAAGATACCTGGATTTTCCAACTACTTGCATCCACTCGATGAAACTCATTTGATCGGCTTCGGCTATGAAACGAAAATTGAACCTGTCAAAGGTGGCGGCGAGCCGCGCATAGTGACCGGCGGGATGAAGCTTTCACTATTTGATGTCAGCGATATGAGCAACCCGAAGGAAACCGATACGGAAATCATCGGCGGGCCAGGCACTTATTCTGCCTTGCAATACGACCACAAAGCGTTATTCCGTCATGAGCAGCAGAGCTTATTCGGTTTTCCAATATCGATCTATCAAGGAGATGGAATGGAATATATCGAATTCGAGGCAGAAGGGGCTTTGGTGTATTCGATCACAGCAGAAGGGATCGAGCTATCAGCTGATTTGACGCAAGCATCCGATCAGCCTTATGAAGATTGGAATACTTCGGTCCAGCGCATGGCCTACGCAAAAGACGCGTTATACACAGTAGCGAATAGTGAAGTCAAGAGCTATCGCTTATCGGATTTTGAACCACTTGATACCTTGCCTTTACGATAAGCATACAAATGAAAGCGGATCTCCTTTGGGGGTCCGCTTTTTCTTTGCGCCAAATAATTGAAAGAAGAAAAACAAAGTTTGTATTGACAGAAAACGGGAATAACAAAAATATTCTGAAATCGAAATAGGAGGGAAAAACATGAAGGCCGTAACATTCCAAGGGACGAAGGATATGCAAGTCAAAGAAGTCAAAGACCCGGAGCTCCAAAAGCGCGATGACATTATTGTCAAAATAACATCTACCGCCATTTGCGGCACAGACCTGCACATTTACCAAGGAGCCTTGCCGACTACCAAAAACACCGTCATTGGCCACGAACCGATGGGGATTGTTGAAGAGGCGGGGCCAGATGTTACCAAAGTAAAAAAAGGCGACCGTATTGTTCTACCTTTTAATATCAGTTGCGGCCACTGCTTCTATTGCTCACATGAAATGGAAAGCCAATGCGACAATTCAAACGGCAATCCCCATTTTGATACGGGAGCCTATTTCGGTTTGACGGAACGCTATGGCGACTATTCGGGCGGGCAAGCGGAATATTTGCGCGTACCGTACGCCAATTTTATGCCACTCGTGATCCCGGAGTCTTCAGAACTCGAAGACGAACAAGTTTTGTTTCTGTCAGATGTATTGCCGACCGCCTGGTGGAGCGTTGAACACGCTGGCGTCAAAGAAGGCGACACAGTCGTCGTACTCGGTTGCGGGCCAATTGGGCTCATGGCCCAAAAGTTTGCCTGGATGAAAGGCGCGGCGCGGGTTATTGCAGTGGATGAATTGCCGTACCGGATGGAAAAAGCGAAAAAAATGAACAATGTGGAAATTGTCGACTTTAGCCAACATGACAATACCGGGGCATTGATCCATGAATTGACGAAAGGCGGAGCCCGAGTCGTTATTGATTGTGTTGGGATGGATGGGAAAAAATCGACTGCTGAAGCGGTTCAGCAAAAATTGATGCTGCAAGGCGGAACCTTGAGTGCCATCGATATCGCGAAAGATGCCGTCAGTAAATTTGGCACCATCCAATTGACCGGCGTCTACGGATTGACCTATAACCAATTCCCGCTCGGCAATCTATTCGAGCGCAATGTAACGCTGAAGATGGGTCAAGCGCCAGTCGTACACTTGATGCCAATGCTCCTCGACAAAATTGAAAAAGGCGAATTCGATCCGCGCGAGATCATCTCTCATATCGTGCCGCTCGAACAGGCAAGTGAAGCATACCAAATTTTCAATGACCACGAAGACGAATGCACCAAGGTCATTTTGAAGCCATAAAGATACCGACCAAACGCTCCGGTAACCGGAGCGTTTTCATTTTGCCCTCTCTGCGGTATGATGGTACAGAAGAAAAAGGGGGGAGACCAGATGACCGAAATATCGGAAGTCAGAAGAGAACTTGCGCTGGATTGTTTTCTCTTGGCTGGAAAAGTCATGATGGAAAGCGGCGCAGAAACCTACCGGGTGGAAGACACGATGATCCGGATGGCGGTTTCGCAAAACATGATGGATTCCCATTGCTTTGTGACTCCAGCGGGCATCATGTTTTCCCCGAGCAATGATTTGCCGACGCGCTTTGTGCGCATACACGGACGCCGCACCGACCTTGAACGGGTAGCACGCGTCAATGCCGTTTCGAGGCGCCTTGTTGCTGGCCAATTGACTTTGCAACAGGCGTATGAAGAAATGACAGAAATCGAGAAAAACCATTACTTGTTTCCATTATGGCTGCAAATTCTCGCAGCAGCAGTTGCCAGTGCCTGTTTCTTGATCTTGATGGGCGGTGGCTGGGCAGACATTCCGTTCGCTTTCGTGATCGGGGGAATCGGCTTTTATATTGTGGAAATGGTACTCATAAAAACAAGGGTCAAATTTTTTGCGGAATTTATAGGAGCCGTCGCCATAGGTACCTTGGCAGTACTAGTAGTCCATAGCGGATTCGGAAATGACCCCGATACCATCATCATCGGTTCGGTCATGCCGCTTGTTCCAGGATTGCTGATCACCAATGCAGTGCGCGACATGATGGCTGGCCATTTTGTATCTGGCTTATCGATGGGGGCGGAAGCGTTTCTGACAGCATTCGCTATCGGGGCTGGCATCGCCATTGTATTGTCATTTTAAGGAGGAGATCGAATGAACTGGCCTTTAGAAGCGTTTCTAAGTTTTTTGGCAGCCGGCGCATTCGGCATCATTTTCAATATCCCGCGAAAGACGCTGATTAGTTGTGGATTAGTAGGAATGAGCGGCTGGCTTTTTTACAGAACTTATTTCCTCTTGTTCGACGACCCGATCCAAGCGACATTCGCCGGTGCCTTTATTGTCGCCATTGTTGCACACATTTTGGCGAAGACTTTTAAAATGCCAATGATTATCTTCAGTGTCGCCGGTATCATCCCGCTTGTTCCCGGGAGCCGTGCGTACAATGCGATGCGCAATATCGTAGAAAATGATTACATGGAAGCGGTCGATTTTGCCGTGCAGGCATTAATGATTTCAGGTGCCATCGCCATGGGCTTGGTTTTCGCAGAAGTCATCATGCAATTGTATTTTAAATATCAGGCAAAACGAACACAGAAGAAAATGGGGTTCACCCAGGAATAAATTATCAACAAACAGGCTGCCTGCTTTGCGGGCGGTTTTTTTGGTTGGAATAATATATGCAAGAGATGAAACCGATGACATTAACCCTAAAAAGGCGGCTATCCAAGCGACGCCACCCTCCAATTTATCACCTTTCGCCTAGTCGAAGGAAGCGATTTCCCCGCTAGCTGATGCACCTTCCAGAAGCACAAACAAATGGACACCGTACTCTCAACGAAATACAAAAGCCGATCCGCGCCCAGGGTGAAGCGAAGTGAGAAGACAGGCGGTTTTTCTGGCTTCTCACGAAAGCTCAACCCCAAGTGGGGAGGCGGCTATCCAAACGACACCACCTCCCATATTCAACTCTGCACCTTCCGCCTAGCCGAAGGAAGCGATTCCCCCGCTGGTTGATGCACCTTCCAGAAGCACAAACAAATGGACACCAAACTCTCAAAGAACTCTAAGAGCCGATCCGCGCCCAGGGTGAAGCGAAGTGAGAAGACAGGCGGTTTTCCTGGCTTCTCACGAAAGCTCAACCCCAAGCGGGGAGGCGGCTATCCAAGCGACGCCACCTTCCAATTCATCACCTTCCACCTAGTCGAAGGAAGCGATTCCCCCGCTAGCTGATGCACCTTCCAGAAGCACAAACAAATGGACACCAAACTCTCAAAGAAATACAAAAGCCGATCCGCGCCCAGGGTGAAGCGAAGTGAGAAGACAGGCGGTCTTCCTGGCTTCTCACGAAAGCTCAACCCCAAGCGGGGAGGCGGCTATCCAAGCGACGCCACCTTCCAATTCATCACCTTCCGCCTAGCCGAAGGAAGCGATTTCCCCACTGGCTGATGCGCACTCTAGAAGCACAAACAAATGGACACCGAACTCTCAAAGAACTCTAAAAGCCGATCCGCGCCCAGTGTGAAGCGAAGTGAGAAGACAGGCGGTCTTCCTGGCTTCTCACGAAAGCTCAACCCAAAGCGAGAAGGCGGCTATCCAATCGTCGCTATCAACCTCAGCGCAATAAAAAACCCAAACCGCGGAAACTCCGCAGTTTGGGACAACCATCACTATTTTAACCATCTTTCAAGTTCTTCAGTGTTCATCGGATGGCTAACGATATAGCCTTGGATGCTATTGCATCCCATTACCCGGAGCAGCTCAAGCTGATCGTTCGTTTCAACCCCTTCAGCAGTTACTTGGAAATCGAGCGACTTGCCAAATTGGATCATGCCGTTGATCATCTTCTGCATCTTCTCTTGCTTGGTAATCGATTGGATAATGGTACGATCGATCTTCAAAGAAGAAATCGGCAATAGCAGCATGTAACGGAAAGAGGCATAGCCTGTTCCGAAATCGTCCAACGCAAATTGCACGCCTTGTTGGTTCAGACGATTCATTTGCTGCATAATCGGGCGTTCGGCTTCAGCTTCAAGCGCAAACTTCTCCGTAATTTCGATGATCAGGGATTGAGGGTCGCAATTAGTCGCTTTGATTTGCTCGATCAATTTGCTGGCCATATCTTTATCACGAAATTCACGGATGGAAGAGTTGATGCTGATGCGCATATTGATGCCTTTTGCTTTCCAATCTCTCAATTGAGAACAGGCCGTTTCTACCACAAAGCTGCCGATCTCGTGAATCATGCCGCTTTCTTCAGCAATCGGAATGAGTTCATCAGGCGTGACGACGCCGATTTCATCGTCATTCCACCGGACAAGCGCTTCTACGCTTTCAACGTTGCCAGTCAAAAGATTTACTTGCGGCTGGTACAATAATTGCAGATTTTTCCGGTCGAGTGCATGGACAAGTCGCTTTTCAATAAGCGCTTTGCGGTTCAAGCGTTCGTGGTCGTCTGCTGTCAAAGTGGAAATGGCACTGCCGCCGCGGTCTTTGACTTTCTTGATGGTCGCATAAGATGCTTTGATCAAGTGGACGAAGCTTTGCTGATCTTCCGGATATTTTGTGATGGCGCCGCTGACAGTCAAAGGCACTGCTGTACCGCGGATATAGATTGGGTGCTGCTGTAAATACGGTAAGAAACCTTCGATAAACCAGTTCGGCAAAGGCGTAATCAATGCGAATTCATGAAGCCCTGCGCGCGTGATCAACGAATCGGAAAAATACATGCGCAAGCGTTTGGTGAATTCGATGAGCAATTCATTTTCCGTATCCGTATCTGATACATCACGTAAAGTGTAGAAACGGTCAATATCGAGAAACAGGAAAGAGAAATGACGTCCTTCTTTTACATGTTCAGCAACCGCTTGTTCAAGGCGGTGGCGATTCGCAAGTCCTGTAATTGGATCAATGAAAGCAATTTCCTCGAGGTGTTTTTGAGCATTCTTAGTTTCCGTTATGTCTTTTTCAAGGAAAATATAATACGCATCTTCCTTAGATAATTGCATCGGAATCGCTGTTAGATCAACCCAATACGTTTCCCCGTCTTTGGTTGCTTTTTTCGCCTCGCCGTTCCAAACTTGACCGTTTTTTAGACTTTCTAAGATGGAGTCGACAAATTCAAGATCTTCTTCGCCGTCGTGAAACATTTGCCATACAGGTTTGCCAAGTACGCGCTTCGGGGTCCATTTACTGAGTTTGAGGAAATGGGGGTTCGCGTAGGTGATCAGGAACTCTTGGTCGAAATAAGTCATCATAAATGAATCGTCCAGCCCGTGGCGAAGATGACTCAGTTCTCTTGCTGTCGAATCTGCGCTTACGCTATCATCAACTTCGTAGATCGTCAGAAGAAAACGCTCGCCATGTGATGTGAACGCTTTCGTAACGATCGTGGAATAGCTTTGGCCAGTACTGCCGAGTCCTATTTCCATGTTTTCAAATCGGACCGGATCCGTGCTTTCTAGCAGCGTTTCCCAAGGCTGCTTGTGGAGCGATGCTTGTTCTGGATTCATATAGGAAAAGGGATGACCTATAGCTATTTCTGTATTTAGTTGAAAGATGCGCTCGGCGTGCCCGTTGAACCAAGTGATGAGCCCTTGTTGGTCGAAAATGATGATGGGAAAGGGAATGTGGTTATATGCTAGGCTCTGTGCCAAAAACTCCTGCTTTTCACTCATAAACTGACGCTCCTTAACCGTTTTGTACTTTCATTATAAAGAAGAAAAGGTCTTTCGTCACCACTTTACAAAAATATAACACGGGAATTTTAGCATAGAAATGCTACTACCTTTTTTTACCCCTTCATGAGAGAATAGGCATGATTCGATTGAAAATTGAGGGAATCACTTAAAATGTCCCGATTTCGACTGGTTAAAGCGACTGTAAAAGAAAAATTAGGTAATTCATCACAGATTCGTTATTTTGAAGTGAAGGGGTGCTGGGATTGGAACGTCTTAAAGGAGTTTCCATGATATTGATAGGAGCGATGCTTTGGGGGGCGACCGGCCCGCTGATGGAGTGGACACTCGATGTCTACCCTATTTCTGTTTCATTTTTATTGACCATCCGGCTTATCGTAGCTGGCATCGTGCTGCTGTTGTTTTTGAAAATGAAACAGGTTCAGGTCACCTCCATTTTCCGCCAAAAAATATGGACACGTCCGTTATTGATTTTTTCTGTCGCGGGCATGCTTGGGGTCCAATATAGTTTCGTCGCAGCAATCGATACGAGTAATGCTGTTTTTGCTACGCTGATGCAATTTTTGGCTCCTGTATATGTCATCATTTTCGTTTCTATGCGCTTGCGAAAATGGCCGCCGGTTTATCAGGTGCTGGGTATGCTTGGTACGCTTGCTGGATTGTTCCTATTATTGACGGACGGGCGAATGGATTCCCTTGTCATTAGTGGGGAAGCTTTGTTTTGGGGCATTCTTGTCGGCTTGGCGTTTACGTTCTATACGCTGTATCCGGCTAGGCTCATGCAGGAATGGGGGGTCTTGCTGGTCGTTGGCTGGTCGATGCTGTTCGGCGGAATCTTTCTCGGCTTGATCAATCCGATTTTTCTGTCAGACGAGTGGGGAGTCTTGTTGGATCCGTTGCTGGTCTTGGCGATCATCGCGATTATCCTGGTCGGAACGATGGCGTTCGTCTTGTTCTTGAGCAGCATGCGCTTTATTTCGGCGGTAGAGACGAGTATTCTATCGGCCATGGAACCTTTGACCGCGATGCTTATCTCGCTCGTTTGGTTTGGTCATTTTCTGTCGCCATTGCAAATTGGCGGCGCCTTTCTTATGTTGGTTTTCGTCACATGGCTGTCTTTTGCCGGCAACGAAAAAAAGCTTATTGACGAAGGATAGCTAGCAAAGCATACAGCAACACGCTGTATGCTTCCGAAGTGTTGAAGAAGTCTATAGTTCGATCTCAAACATGAAAGAGATCGCTTTATTCTACATTCACCAATCGAAAACCAGTCCAAGTGTTTGGAGAAGCGTTCGCTCGTAACCCCTTCTGCTCAATAATGCTGCGCATTACTTTCGCAAAGATAATGTCTCCCGTGGGTCGACCTTATCTTTCCTGTGGATCAGCGAGACGACCGAGACCCCGCAAGGCGCAAAGCGACTGAGGAGGCTTGGGCGCGAGCCCACGGAAAGCGAGCGATAAGCTTCGGAAAATACGGCTTTATCACTTTCTCGACAGCCCGAAAGCATACAGCAACACGCTGTATGCTTTTTTGTTGCCTATAAACCCGTCTGATTTTGAGAGCATGACAAAAAAAGGATTTCTCTACCTGATAACTGAAAATTATGGCATACTAAATGATATAAAGTTCGAGTTTCGAAATGTTCAGGAGGCACCTTTATGAAAACTGTTTTTTCTTATACCAAACCCTATTCATTGCTAATAGGCATCGCTTTGTTCTTGATGCTATTGGAAGTGGTGCTCGAGCTCTTGCAGCCCTTAGTCATTGCGAGCATCATCGACGACGGTATCGTGGCAGGAGACCAGGACACAATCATTCGCCTCGGGCTTGTGCTCATGGCCTTGTCATTGGTCGCTTTTGTGTCAGGGGTTGCCAACTCGTATTTCGCTTCCCACGTGTCACACAGCTTTTCGTTTGATGTCAGGCAAGAAGTGTACAAACGAGTGCAAGGCTTCTCACTCGCAATGTTCAATAAATTTCCGGCATCTGGCCTCATCACGCGGCTGACGAGTGATGTTCAATTGATCCAGCAAGTGCTGTATATGAGTTTGCGCATCATGCTGCGTGCGCCGCTTTTGGTCATCGGTAGCATGATCATGGCGTTTGTCGTCAATGCACAATTGGCGATTTACTTGATCATCGTCTTTCCGGTCCTGCTAGCATTTTTGTACGTAATGGTTCGAAAAGGCGTCGTCTATTTCAGTTTTGTCCAGCAGCGACTGGATAAGGTCAACCGTCTCGTGCAGGAAAACTTGCAGGCGGTTCGGTTGATCAAAGCGTATTTGCGCGGCAAGTATGAAGCAAACCGCTTTTCGGAAGTAGCAGGTGCACTGAAGACAGACACGGTCAAAGCGTTCCGCATCATGGAAATCATTTTGCCGATCTTGCTGTTCGGCATGAACGTGTCGCTGCTCGCAGTCATTTGGTTCGGAGCTTTTGATATTCGCAGTGGCGATGCGCAAATCGGTGAATTAGTCGCGATTGTCAACTATGCAATGCGGATGACGGGTGCGTTTTCGATGTTTTCATTCATCATCATGGCATTTGCGCGCGCTAAGGCATCTTCTGACCGAATAGAAGAAATTCTTTTGGCGCATGATGGCGATGAGGTGGCTCAAGGGAAGACTGTACCGATCGAGGAAGGGACCGTCAGTTTTGACAAGGTGTCATTTACGTACCCTGGCACTTCGCGTCCGGTGCTGCAGAATATCAGTTTCGAGCTGGCCCCGCGTGAAAAACTGGCTATCATGGGTGCTACAGGTTCCGGCAAGACCTCGCTTTTGCAATTGATCCCGAGATTTTACGAGGCAACAGAAGGACGCGTATCGGTTCATGGCCGAGACATTAAGGAATGGGACTTGCAGGAGTTGCGCAAGACGATCGGACTTGTGCCGCAACAGTCGATGCTCTTCACCGGCAGTATTTCCGACAATTTGTCTTGGGGCAACGAACAGGCCGAACTTCCAGAACTTCAAGGAGCTGCGGAAAAAGCCCAAATTGATGAGACGGTTCAGCGCTTCCCGAAAGGCTACGACACACGCGTCGGCCAAAAGGGCGTTAATTTATCCGGAGGCCAGAAACAACGATTGTCCATCGCCCGTGCATTGGTCCGCAAACCATCGATTTTGATTTTGGACGATAGCACGAGTGCGCTTGACGTCAAAACCGAATCCTCATTATGGGCAGAGCTCGATAAAGAACAGGCGACAACATTGCTTGTGACCCAAAAAGTGAGGACAGCGATGCGTGCAGATCGGATCCTGCTGTTAGAAGACGGCGTCGCTTCAGCTTACGGCACTCACGGGGAACTATTGAAGAGCTCTTCTTTATACCGTGAAATCGCATTGTCCCAACAAGCAGAGGAGGTGGGGGAATATGTTTGATGCCATCTGCCGGCCTTTCGGCTATGAGCCCGTCTTAACCAAGGAAGATTTAAAGAAATCACCAGATAAAAAGAATGAACGCGCAAAAAATTGGAAATCCACCTTGCTGAGAATTTGGAAGTTGGTAGACGAGCAGCGTACGTTATTGATCGTTGTCTTAGCACTAGTATTCATAAGTTCAGCGATGGCATTGCTCGGTCCATTTTTGATCGGCTATATCATTGATACTTACATCGTACCAGGCGCTTTTGAAGGGATGGGCTTAATCATCGGCTGGCTCATCGTCGTTTACGTCCTTCACTCCGTTTCCTTGTACTTGCAGAACTATTGGATGGTCGGCATCGCCCAGCAAGTCATCTACCAAATGCGCACAGGATTATTCGGCCATTTGCAGCGCTTGCCAGTGTCGTTTTTTGATAAGCGCCAACATGGCGAATTGATGAGCCGTGTGACCAACGACATCGAAAACGTTTCATCGACACTTAATACGTCATTCATCCAAGTGTTCTCGAGCATCCTGACTTTGGTCGGGACGGCGGTCGTGATGGTGATGCTAAGCCCAATGCTCACCCTATTGACGTTCATCATCATCCCGCTTATGTACGTGTCGGTTCGTTGGATCACCAAGCGAACAGGTCGTTTGTACAAAGAACAGCAAAAAGCGGTCGGAGACTTGAACGGCATGATCGAGGAAACCATTTCAGGGCAAAAAATCGTCAAAGCCTTTTCCCAAGAAGACCGTGTCATGGATGAATTTCTCGAAAAAAGCGAGCGTCTTCGCCGAACCGGCTTCTGGGCTTGGACATATGCGGGGTTTATTCCCAAAGTGATGAACTTTTTGAATAACGGCAGTTTTGCACTCGTTGCAGGTGTTGGGGGATTGCTCGCCTTGAACGGTTCCGTCACAATCGGCGTCATCGTCATTTTCACCGAGTATTCGCGCCAGTTTACGCGTCCATTAAATGATTTGGCAAACCAATTCAATACGGTGTTATCTGCCATTGCAGGGGCTGAACGCGTATTTGCCATCATGGACGAAGCAGAGGAAGCAGACGATACGAAACGCAATGCCGACAAACGCCTTGACGGCAAAGTCGAATTCGATAAGGTGTCTTTCAAATATGAAGGAGCCGAAGAGGAATGGACCATTCGTGAATTAAGCTTCACGGTCGAAACCGGACAGACGGCCGCCTTCGTCGGTGCGACAGGTGCCGGCAAAACGACCGTCATGCAGCTATTGGCCAGGTTTTATGATGTCAATGAAGGCGAAATTCGCATTGATGGCACGCCGATCGGTGCGATGCCAAGAGAGACTTTGCGCAAGCAGATAGCTTTTGTCTTGCAGGATCCATTTTTATTTGAGGCGACGGTCAGCGACAATATCCGTTACGGCAAGCTCGATGCAAGCGATGAAGAAGTAATGGAAGCGGCGAAGCAAGCCAATGCCCATGAATTCATCTCCAAGTTGCCAAAAGGCTATGACACGGTATTGTCTGGCGACGGGTCTATGATCAGCCAAGGACAGAAGCAGCTGTTGTCGATTGCCCGCGCGCTTATTGCCGACCCGGTCATTTTACTGCTTGACGAGGCGACGAGCTCGATTGATACTGTGACCGAATTGAAAATCCAGGAAGCGCTTGAACGCCTGATGGAAGGGCGCACAAGCTTCGTCATTGCCCACCGTTTGAATACGGTGAGAAAGGCAGACTCTGTTTACGTCATGGAACTCGGCAAATTGGTCGAAGCAGGCAGCCAGGACGAACTGCTGAAAAAAGGTGGTTTGTACGCCACAATGCTAGCAGATGCCAAATTATAGTAAAACTTAAGCAGGAGACGGGGGGAATCCCGGCTTCTGCTTTTCGTTATTCGTGAATAGGCAGCGAAGGCAACCCAAATTTCAGGAGTCGGGTGGCGGCAAGCGCTGTGGGCGGTTATGATTAAAAGAAAAAGAAAGGCGGGATGGAAATGGAATTGTCCCTGTCGATTGCGTCGTTTCCGATTGATGCGGAAACTGCAGGGGAAATGGAGCAGCTGATTGACGGTGAACCGGAACATTGCCGGATGTTGCTGCAAAATGAATTATGGAAAAAACCGTTTGCAAAAGGGTTCGCGGTGCTCGCCTATACCGATAGCGGGGACTTGGTCGCTTATGCGGCAGCAGCGGACCTGGTTGGCTTGCATCATTATGAATGGTCGGCATTTGTCTCGCCAGATTACCGCCGGCTTGGGTTGGCAACAGCATTGGCTGATGGTGTTCAGCATTCGCTCAAACAGCGTGGAGCAGAAAGCGAACTTGCGGCATTCACAGAACATATTGCGTCAGATAGCTGGTTAGAGAGCCTTGGCTATGGCCGTTCTTTCCAAGAACTGCAGTTTGAAGCGCAGCCGCTTTCTGCATATCAGCTTGCCGAAACTATCGATATTCAACCCTATCAAAAAAAGGATTTAGAGGAATTGGTCAATTTGCTGCGTGCGGCATTTGACGAATCGGTTCTTCCGGTGCTCGAGCATAATTTGGAGGACCCGGAACGCCACATCTATTTAATGCGCCAGGAAGACAAACTTGTGGCAACCGCCACATTGAGCAGCGAAGACGGGGCTTTATGGCTGACATCGCTTGCGGTCTCACCGGATAGTCAACGATCAGGTCATGGGCAAGCCTTTTTGAAGTGGGCGCGTCAATTAGCGCATCAGAAAAACTTGTCACGAGTGCTGGTCGAAGTAGATACTGACAATATGGCTTGGCCAGTTTATGAGAAAGCGGGCTTTATAAGAGTCTTGACCATTTCCTATTGGCAACGCATAGTGCAATAAAAAACCGTCCAACGGTGAATCCGTGGGACAGTTAAGTATTAAGCTTATTGGTTTGTTTGTTCGTAATTTTTATCGGACCCGTCTGCATAATCTATTTCAATTTCGATTTTCTTGAAGCTAGCGTCGATGCCGAAAGCTTCGACAACTTGTTTGATGACTTCATCATCCGGTGTGTCAGGCGTTAAATTCAACTGGGACAAGCCTTGTTCCATTTCATTGAAAGCATCGTCGCCTGTCAGGTCAACGCCGTCGGTTTTGTTCTCATATTCGGCCTCTACCTGACCACGCTCTTCTTCATAGCTAAAATCTAAGGCCTCATCCTGATCTGGCATATCGACCTCAACAGACAGATCGGTGAATCCGTAAGTTTTGCCGTCTGCAGTTCCTTCCGCCTCGCCGCTTGGAGCAGCATCTTCAGTCGATTCGGCTTCTGGCGCTGGCGTCTCTTCAGCGGCCTCATCGGTGACAGGTTGGGTGACTTCCTCGTCGTCGCCGCAAGCAGCCAGAGCCAGTGCTGAGGACATAATAAGAGCCGGGAAGATGAACTTTTTGTTTTTCAACATGATATAAAAACTCCCTTTCAATTTTAAGTATTTATGGTTCTATTCCCGAATTTATGGGAGATAAGCAATGCAACACGTAAAACGTTTTACACCACGTTTAGTAAAAGAAGAGTCGAGCACAAGCTGAGTTTGAATGGAGCTTTTTACATGGATCAATACAAAAATGGGCAGAACGTCGCCGCAGCCGAAGAACAAAATATCCGCACGGACTTCAAGGAAAGCATGACCTATGGTGAATACTTGCATCTCGATAAAATATTGTCGGCACAACATAGCGCCAGCGGCCATCATGACGAATCGCTTTTCATCATCATTCATCAAGTTTCTGAGCTATGGATGAAGCTGATCTTGCACGAATTGTCGGCGGCTATCCGCCATATCGAAGCGGACGATTTGCAAACGGCCTTCAAGCAATTGGCGCGCGTATCACGCATCCAATCCCAGATCATTCAAGGCTGGGATGTGTTGTCGACTTTGACGCCTGCCGAATACTTGGAATTCCGCGACGACCTTGGCAATGCGAGTGGTTTTCAATCCTACCAATACCGGATGATCGAATTCGCTCTCGGTTACAAAACAGAGCATGTCTTAAGCATTTACGAAAAAGACCCTGCTTTGCACGAGCAATTAACCAAAGCCTTCTACGCGCCGGGGTTATATGATGCAGCAATCCAAAAATTGGCGCGCAGTGGTTTCGAGATTGATGATAGTGTGTTAGCGCGCGACGTCAGCACCGTTTACGAGTCGAATGACAGCGTCCGAGAAGCATGGAAGGAAGTTTACCGTAACGTTGACGAGCATTGGGAATTGTATCAATTGGCTGAGAAATTGGTCGATATCGAAGACTGGCTGCAGCAATGGCGTTTTCGCCATATGAAAACAGTCGAACGCATCATTGGCTTCAAGCCAGGTACAGGCGGATCGTCAGGGGTTAATTATTTGAAGAAAGTATTGGATCAATATTTCTTCCCGGAACTTTGGCAAATCCGGACAGACGTTTAAAAGCAGGAGGTTGGCTCATGGAGATTTTTGCACATCGTGGAAGTTCAGGCACACATCCGGAAAACACACTGCCTGCTTTTAGGGAAGCGGCAGCATTGCCGGTTCATGGAATAGAATTGGACGTCCATTTATCAAAAGACGGGGAACTTGTTGTAATTCATGATGAAAAAGTGAACCGCACCACGAACGGTAAAGGCTATGTCAAAGACATGACACTTGCTGAACTGAAACAGCTGGACGCGGGGAGCTGGAAAGCAGACGAATGGACTGGAACTGCCATCCCCACATTGGCCGAAGTGTTTGAAGTGTTTGCAGAAACGTGGCATGACCTGAATGTCGAGCTCAAAACCGATGTTTTCCCTTATCCAGGAGCGGTGAAAAAAGTGGTCGAGCTTGCCGTAAGCCACGGCCTAGAAAATCGGCTGGTCATTTCTTCTTTCAATCACTTGGATGTCCAGGAAGCGACCGGGCAACATAATGTCACAGGGGCTATTTTGGCTTCCAATATTTTAGTAGACATGGCGGCTTATGCTGACACTGTCGGGACGAAACGGCTTCATCTGTCCTTGCCATTTGCGCTTCGCCACGGTGCGGAACTAGTCGGGAAAGGCTGTGAGGTCTATGTGTACACGGTTAATCGGCTGGATTATGCTGAACAATTGCGGGACATCGGGGTAAACGGCATCTTTACGGATTACCCGGAGAAACTGTTGGTGGAATTAGTTTGAAACAGACGGCGCTCGTTATCTGGATTCTTGCTGCACTCGCTTTGGGATTCACTGATCTGGCAAGCTGGCCACTCGTTACCGCATTGTTGCTCGTGCCTGTATTCTTTATTGGCGAGCCGTGGTATAGCCATTTATTGAGGGACACAGATAAGTCATAATAAGAAACCGCCCGGTGGCTGTCGACTAGACAGCCACCGGGCGGTTTTGGTTTGATTACCATTTTGCGTAATGCTCTTCTGCAGAGCCAAGCAATTGGTGGATTTTTAACTTCTTGCCATCTGCATAACGGACATAGCCATTATAATATCCGAACAATTGGTGAATTTCCGATTTCACGAGCCGCGCGTCTGATTTTGAGACCCGCTCGTAAAAAGGAGTGAATGTCAGCTGAACGTCATCGGTCAACTTTGTGTGAATCAGCCACGGTTTCTTAAAATCTTTTTCATCGTAGCGGAAAATGACGTCTTCGCTGATCTTGGTCATGCGGCCATTAACAAAAAAGGCATTCTCCGTCATCCCCGTACCGTCCGTCCATTTGCCCCCAAAATTCAGCCCGATCACTTTTCCGTGCGAACGTTGGGAGGCCATGCCCCAGTTCCAGACAGCAGTGCGTGGCCATACGCCCCGTCCGTAGTCCAAAACGGAAAAGCTATCCATTTCGTCAAAATCATAACGCGCTGTCCCGATTTGGACCGTCCCGTTAGTCGGCAGCGCATGATGCTTCGCCGTGAATTGGAAGGTCTGCCGATTCCATGGAATGACGACATTCAATGATTCCATTTCAGCTGGATGAGCGATGGTCAGTGAGGCGGATAGCTTTTCCCCATCAAAATCTGGAATGCTTACTGCCAGACGAGTCTTGCCATCTTCGTAGACAGCGTGGACAGACACTTCCTGATTTTGGAAGAGAGAGTGGTCCAGTACGCTTTCCGATAAGCGTAAATTCCTGGAATAAGGCACCATGACGGTCTTTTCAAAAAACCGCTGCGTTTCGTAATTAAGGAAATATACAAAGCAAAGCGCGGCATAATCCAGATGGCAGATGGTGGCTGAAAAGACGATTTCGTCTCCAAACACGCACCAATAGTTCCATTTTTTCTTGCGCATAAAATTGCCTTTTAAATTGCACTCGAAGATTGGTTTTTTAGCGTATCCAATGGCGTTAGGATTCAATTGGCCTTTCGCATCGCATAGTTTTACGTATTCAGTAAGTTCCCGTTCGACGTGTTGCATTGAATCCACCTCGTTGTCTTCATATGCCCTTAGTGTATCAGAAATTCCCGCATTTTCCCGGAAAAATACTACGAAACAGGACCAAAGACTAAGGTTCTATTCTATAGAGGCAGGAGGTCTTCTCCACATGAATGCGAGCGTGCCTTCTCCGGCATGGACGGCGAGCGAGGAGCTGAGGTTGCCGATCAGCACATCCGCTTCAGGCGCAAACTTCAGTAGCTCTGCCTTCAATTCCTCTGCCTGCTCAGGGATATGGCCATGCATGATTTGAAAATAGGGAATTCCGTATTTTTCATGATCAGCTTTGGCGCGTTCTAGAAGATAAGCTAGCGCTTTCTTGTGTGAACGCACTTTGTCGATCGGTTCGAGTTCACCTTTTTCGGTAATCTGGACGATCGGTTTGATTTTTAAGACGCTGCCGATGTAATACTGCGCCCCGCTCATTCGGCCGCCTTTATACAATTGGCTTAAATTGCCGATCAGAATGAAATTGCGGAAATCAGTCGTTTCCCGCTCAAGGCGCTGGGTGATTTCTTCTGCGGAAAACCCTTCGCCCTGGAGCTCAAGCCCCCGCTCAAGAAGGCCGGAGAGACCATAGGACAAGGCGAGGGAGTCGACGGTATACACTTTGAACTCCGTCATTTCAGCACCGGTCATGGAAGAAGCGATTGTGCCACTCAATTTAGCCGAGGCATGAACAGCAACGGCACATTCGTATTCTTCTTTCAGTTTTTCATAAAGTTCCGCGAATTTTCCTGCAGAGGGCTGTGAAGTTTTCGGGAAATCTTTTGAGCTTTTCATGCGTGCATATAATTCGTCATTGGACAAGTCGATGCCGTCGTCGATAAATTCTTCCGAGCCGAAGTGGATATTCAGCGGGACAATATAGACATCAGGGTGTGATTTGAAATCATCTGTGACATAGCCGGTTGTATCCATGATCCATGCAATTGGTTTTTTCATCTAAAAACCCCTATCTATCGAGTATTTTGAATAATAAAACTATAACATGGATAATAATATGGTCCTAGCTTTCTTCAATAAAAAACTGTAAAACCAGGAAATCAGGCTTTATTGGCAGGAAAACGTTTTTCCAGTGAAACTTTCAAGTTTTCTTTATGGCGAATTACAATAATAATAATAGCCAGAAACAGCGGCCATACGACCGATTGTACTTGAAAGGCAAAAGCGACAGCGAAAAACGCGCTAAAGCCAGCGAGCATCGACAAAGTGGCACTTTTCAGCCACGGGTAAAAAGCGAACGACAAGACGAGCATCGCTAAAAACAAATCAGGTGTCAGCCAGAATGCAACACCGGCAAAGGTCGAAATCCCTTTTCCGCCGCGGGCTTTGTGCCATAGCGGGTAAATATGGCCGACGACCGCAAGCAATCCGGCCACAGCTACGGCCACTAAAGAAAACTCCAGCCAAAGCCCTGCCCATACGACGATCGAACCTTTTAAGAAATCGCCAAGAAACACCAAAAATGACGCCCTACGCCCAAGCACGGCTAAGGCATTGCGGGCACCTGGATTGCCGCTGCCAGAAGAAGCCAAGTCTACACCTTTCCATTTCCCTATCCATAGGGCGGTCAAAACGGAGCCAAGCAAATAAGCACCTATCCAATACAAAATAACCATCGTATCCCTCCAACAAAAAATGCAATTCCATAAAAATAATAGCCTCCCCAACTTGGGGGAGGCTATGAAGATTATTGGCCTAGTGCGGATGCTTCAAATAAGTAATCGCTGATAACGCGAAGCCCTTTATCGAAATTCTCCAAATGAAAATGCTCATTCGGCGCATGGAAATTTTCCGATGCCAGCCCGAAGCCCATCAAGACGACAGGGAATCCGAGAATTTCATCGAACGCCGCAACAATCGGGATGGAGCCGCCCATGCGTGTAAACGCTGTCGGCACTTGATACACTTTTTCGTATGAACGGCCCGCCGCCTGAATGGCCGGATGGTCGTAAGGTGTCAAGAATGGCTTGCCTTTATCGAATTCGGTGATGTTGACCGTGACGCCTGCTGGCTTATGCGCTTCAACGTGCGCTTTCAGTTTGGCGATGATGTCATCCGGGTCCTGGTCAGGGACGAGGCGGCACGTGATTTTCGAGCTGGCTTCCGCTGGCAGGACAGTCTTAATGCCTTCGCCGGAAAATCCGCCGGTGATGCCGTTGACTTCGAGTGTCGGGCGAATCCACGTACGTTCGACGAATGAATAGCCTTGCTCACCGAAATCTTCTGCAATGCCGATTGCCTGCTTTTCGTTTTCCAAGTCAAAATCGAGTGCGGCGAACTCTGCGCGTTCCTCATCAGAAACCGGACGCACATCGTCATAGAAGCCTTCCACTTGAATGACGCCTTCTTTATCGCGGAACGATTCTAAAATTTCCACAATGGCGTGCAGCGGGTTCTGGACAGCACCGCCGTAAAGGCCGGAGTGCAAGTCGCCTTTAGGTCCGTTGACGTCGATTTGGATGCCCGCAAGCCCGCGCAGGCCGTAACAGACTGCCGGACGCCCAGGGCCTTGCATGCCCGTATCGGAAATGACGATGATGTCGGCATCGAGTTTTTCTTTATTGTCTTCGACGTATTTCGGCAAGCTTGGGCTGCCGATTTCCTCTTCGCCTTCAAGGATGAATTTAATATTGACGGGAAGTTCGCCATTTAAATTGAGCAAAGCTTCCACAGCTTTCACATGCATGAACACTTGGCCTTTATCGTCGCTTGCGCCGCGTGCATACAATTTATTGTCCCGGACGTGCGGGTCGAAAGGGGGCGTTTCCCATAAATGAAGCGGATCGACCGGTTGAACATCGTAATGGCCGTAGACCAAAATCGTCGGCTTGCCCTCAGCGTGGAGCCAGTCGGCGTAGACTACCGGATGGCCGTCAGTTTCGTCGATGCTGGCATTTTCAAGGCCCGCTTTAGTCAATGATTTGATCAGCCATTCTGCGCCTTTTTGCATGTCGGCTTTGTGTTCAGACAAAGAGCTGACCGATGGAATGCGCAAAAAGCTTTTCAATTCTTCGAGATGGGCCTGGCGGTGATCTTTGAAGTACTTATCGATTTGAGTGGCGTTCATAAAATCCCTGCTTTCCAGTATTTTTAGTATGTGGAAATTATAGCATAGCTAAGTTGTCCTTTTCGACAAGAGGAAAATTGCTGTGGTATTATGGATAATACGGAAACAGTTCGAAAAAATTTTATATGTATTTTACTGGAGGAAGTAAATTTGTTTATCGCATTGGTATTATTTCTGATCATGTCGTTTTTCCTGTCGGGAAGCGAAACGGCACTCACGGCAGTTAATAGGATGAAGGTCCATCTTCGCGCGGAGCAAGGGGACGTCAAAGCCCAGAAGCTTGAGAAATTAATCGCGAAGCCGGACCGGATGATTACGACTATTTTGATCGGTAATAATATATCCAATATCATGCTGCCTACGCTTGTCACGACGATTGCCATCACAGAAGGATGGGAAGTCGGGCTCGCGACAGCCATCTTGACGATTATCCTGATTATTTTCGGGGAAGTGTTGCCAAAAACCATTGCGGCGACGTTCGCAGATAAAATTGCTTATATTGTAGCGCCGGTTATCGGTTTTTTGGTCGTGCTCTTTAAACCACTGACATGGTTGCTTGCCCAGTTCACGAATATCTTCATCCGCATCATTTCCAAAGGCAGCGTCAAGGAAGCGACGATGACCAAAGAGGAACTGCGCACGATGGTCGATATCGCGTCGACTGAAGGGACGTTTGAAGCAGACGAATCAGAGCGCATCAAAGGCGTTCTCGATTTTCCGCATAAAGACGTATCGGACGTTATGTCGACACACCGTACGGACACCGTCGGCATTTCCATCGAGATGACCTACGAAGAAGTCCGTGACTTGATTTTGGATTCCTCGTATACGCGTTACCCAGTCTACGAAGAAAGCATGGACAATGTCGTTGGCCTGTTTTATTCTAAAAAGCTGATTGAGTGGTCGATGAACCCGAACTTGAACCTGGTAGAATTGATGGATGATAATCCGTTGTTCGTCGTGCAGTCAGTGAGTGTTGAGAAAGTGTTTAAATTGATGATGGCGAAGAAAAAACACATGGCTGTCATTCTGGATGAATACGGTGGAACGCTCGGGATTGTCACGCACGAAGACATTATCGAGGAAATGATTGGACAGGATATTGAAGATGAGACAGACGATGAAGATGACGAATTGGTTTTTGAAATCAATGAGAGCCAATTGTCTTGTCATGGCCGCCTGGAAATCGAAGATGTCAACGAAATGTTCGGGATTGAAGTGCCAGAAGACCATGATACGATTGCAGGCTTTGTCATGCAGCAACTCGGCCATGTGCCAGAGGCCGGCGAGGAATTTACTTACGAGAACTTGCATGTGATCGTCAACGAAATGGATAGAAACCGCATCGAGCGTTTAACCATTACGAAAATTGCTGAACCCGAAGAACCGGAAGCCGTTAGCGAAAACTCGGTTAAAAGACAGTAATAGAAAGCCGGCCTGAACCTAGGCCGGCTTTTTCGTTTCTTACAACATTGTAAGGAGACTGAAAGAGGGAACGATAGAGCGTAAGCTGAATCTCAGGCACAATTAAGGCATAAGATCACCGGACGGAGGTAACACCGATGGAAGAGCTATATGCCGAATATAACCGCTATATCTATCATCTATGCCTGAAACTTACCCGCAATAAAGCTGAAGCGGAAGACTTGATGCAGGAAGTTTGGCTGAAAGTCGTACGCTATGAATCCTCAATCGCAGAAGTCGATCACGCTAAAGCTTGGCTGACGACGATCTGTATGAATACATTCCGCGACCGTTATCGTAAAAATGTACGCCGCAGCAAGCACATCGCCAATCAGCCGGAAGGGCTCGATGTCTCCCTTTTGGATTTGATCCCAACCGATGAAACCGGAACGGCAGAACTATTGGAAAAACAAGACGTATCAGTCATGATCCGCCATAAGATTTCCGAGTTGGATGCGATTTACCGAACCACCATCGTTTATTTTTATGTCCACCAGTATTCACTCGTGGAAATTGCTGAAGCGATGAAGGTCTCGATCGGTACCGTAAAATCTCGCTTGCATCGTGGCAAGCAACGCCTGAAAGACATGCTGATAGAAGATGTAAGAACACGCGAATACGTAGTAATTGCCTAATATGAAGCCAACCCCAGCCAATGAACGGCTGGGGTTTTTATATGGGAAATAATAACTTATATTTTTTTGATATCCTTCCGCTTATAATGAAGCAAAGGAGTGGGAGAAAATGAAACGAATCAAGAATTACAGCAAGCGCAGGCGTATCATCATGGGTGTTGTAGGTGTACTTGCTGCTTTGTACATCATGGTCATAATATGGCATACATTTAAACCCTTGCCGGAAGGCGTTTCATTTGCTGGCGACCTGCATGGTGTCGAACAGGTGGAAATGATTTACGACCTCAGCTACGCGCAGGATAAAGAAGGAACGGGTTTAGAAAGCGAACTGCGAATTTTTGATGAAATTTACGAACTGATTGATGAAGCAGAAGAATTTCTCGTGCTCGATTTGTTTCTATTCGATAATTACAACGATACCGATACGGCTTATCCAGCCATCGCTGAGCGCCTAGCCGATCACATCGTTGAGAAAAAGCGGGAAAACCCTGATTTTCCGATCTATTTCATCACCGACCCGCTGAACCTTGGCTACGGATCCTACGAAAGCTTGCTGTTGGAAACCTTGGAGGCGGAAGGGGTGGAAGTGATCATCACCGACCTCGACAAATTGCGCGATTCAATGCCTCTATATTCAGGACTCTACCGAGTAATCTTTCAATGGTTCGATAACGATGGAGAAGGCTGGATAGCAAACGCGATGTCGAGCGACGCGCCCGATATGACTCTGTCATCATATATGCAATTAATGAACATCAAAGCAAACCACCGGAAGACGGTCGTTTCAGAACACGAAGCAATCGTCAGTTCAGCCAATCCACACAATGCGAGCGGTTTGCACGGCAATATGGCATTTCGTGTTAGTGGGCCCGTGCTTGACGATATTCTAGAAGCCGAAGAAGCCGTCTCGAAATTGTCCGGAGGCCCTGATTTCCCAAGAGCAGAAATGCCCGAACAAACAGGCGATTATGAAGTGCAATACCTGACCGAGAGGCAAATATTGGAGGAGTTGTTGAAGCACTTGGACAGCACTGAAAAAGGCGATAGCATTCAGATGGCTATGTTCTACTTATCTGAGACGAGTGTAGTCAAGAGCTTGGAAGAGGCGTCGAAACGCGGTGTCGAAGTACAGCTCGTACTCGATCCAAATGAAAATGCATTCGGCAATGAGAAGACCGGTTTGCCGAATCGTCCGGCGGTGAATGGCATGGTCGATGCAGCGGGCGATTCCTTAGAAGTCCGTTGGTACAATCCGGTAGTCGGGCAATTCCACACAAAGACCATCATGATTCAAAGCGGCGAAGAAACGATTATTATGGGAGGGTCCGCAAATATGACCGAGCGGACGTTAATGGACTATAATCTCGAGTCGGACATCCTGATCAAAGCACCGACCGACAGCGATTTGGTCGTCGAACTGGATACGTATTTCGATCGGCTGTGGAATAATGAAGACGCTTTGTACACACTCGACCTAGAAGAATATCAAGACGGGTTCACCTTCTGGCAGCGCGGCATCTACAACTTCCAAAAACTCTTCAAGCTGACGACTTACTAAAGGGGAGTAAAAAGACATGACAAAGCAAGTGTAGTAGCTCTCACCAGTCGCCTGCGTGCAGGGACACGCTTGGGGCTCGCAGGATGCGAGTCATGCAGCTGATGCGACAGGACGTCGCGCTTTCAGCTGCCCGGAGATGGGGCGGGTGCCTAGCCAATGTGCCAAATTTCTCGGTGTTCGAGCATCGCTTGATACGCGTGGCTCCCACATCTGCTCAACCCTCACTATGTTCGGGCATCGCACGAAAACATCTGCTGCGCAAATGCGTCGCAAATGAATGGACTCAGCTTCCCCACGCCATCCATTCACCCCTTCCACTCCGTCTCTATTTTTCGAATGGAAGAAACTTTCTTCTATCTACTCGATAGAAAATGGGTAAATGCGTCACCTTTTGTAGCTCATATCGTTTACATCAAAGAAAATGAGGTTTTAGCCCCAAACTTCTAACAAGATATTTGGTTCAAGCACCACATGACCAGATACTGCATCCCGGGAAGCGATTTCCCCACTAGCCGGCAACGTGTAAAGAAGCAGATCTACTTAAACAATTTACGTGCAACGGAATCACTCAGCCGCCAAGCGTAGAGGGGTGAGCCAACGCAATAAGACAGGTGCTTTTCCTGGCTTATTGCAAGAGGCCAACCCAAAGCGAGGCGACGACTACCCACACAAAGCATCAATCGAACACAAAACCGGTGCCGCAATCAAAGCTTAACTATCCTAATTAAAACTAGACCCGGGAAGCGATTCCCCCGCTAGCCGGCAACGTGTAAAGAAGAGGCTCTACTTAACAATTTACGTGCAACGGAATCACTCAGCCGCCAAGCGTAAAGGGGTGAGCCGACGCAATAAGACAGGTGCTTTTCCTGGCTTATTGCAAGAGGCCAACCCAAAGCCCGGCGGCGACTACCCACACGAAGCATCAATCGAACACAAAACCGGTGCCGCAATCAAAGCTTAACTATCCTAATTAAAACTAGACCCGGGAAGCGATTCCCCCACTAGCCGGCAACGTATAAAGAAGCAGATCTAGTTAAACGTACCTGAACCAATGAAATTTTCAAGCCGCCAAGCGTCAAGGGGTGAGCCGACGCAATAAGACAAGTGGTTTTCTTGGCTTATTGCAAAAGGCCAACCCAAAGCCAGGCGGCGACTAGTAAGATGAAGCATGAATAGAATGTGAGAACGATTCCACAATCAAACTCTCTCTCTCTTTATCTACTACTCAATCGCGCAGAGTTTTCCCATAACCTGCTTATATCTAATAAAAACCCGCTGCACACGTAAAACGTCGTGTACAGCGGGTTTTCAACTTATGCTTCTGTTTGCTTGCCGGCTTCGATCCAGTCTTCAACATTCCATACTTTCGTCGCCAAGCCGTCGTAAAAATCCGGTTCGTGGCTGACGAGCACGATCGTGCCTTTATAAGCTTGCATCGCACGCTTGAGTTCGGCTTTCGCATCGATATCCAAGTGATTCGTCGGTTCATCGAAGATCAGCCAGTTGCTTTCTTCCAGCATCAACTTACACAAGCGCACTTTCGCTTGCTCGCCACCGCTCAATTGGTTCATCGGGCGGCCGATGTGTTCGCTCTTCAAGCCGGTGCGGGCAAGAGCACCGCGCACTTGTCCCTGATCCATCGAAGGATACGCATCCCAGATTTCATCGATCGGCCGGTGGGTAGGTGCTTTGACTTCCTGCTCGAAATAGCTAGGCGTCAAGTATTCCCCGCGGATGACGTCGCCATCAAGCGGCTTGATCTTGCCAAGCATTGTCTTTAGCAAAGTCGATTTCCCGACTCCGTTCATGCCGACAAGCGCAATTTTTTCACCGCGTTCAATCATGAACGACAACGGCGGCAACAGCGGCTTGTCGTAACCGATGCGGAGCGCTTCTGCTTCAACAACGTAACGGCTTGGGCTGCGCGTTTCCTTGAAGGCGAATTGCGGCTTCGCGGCCATTTCCGGTTTTTCAATGCGGTCCATACGGTCCAACTGCTTCTGACGGGATTTTGCGCGTCCAGTCGTCGAAGCACGGGCTTTGTTTTTCGCAATGAAGGTCTCGGTTTTCTTGATCATATCTTCTTGTTTTTCGTATGCTTCAAGGTGTTGCTTTTTCGCCAGTTCCGCAAGCTCGATGAATTTCTCATAAGAAGCAGTGTAACGGTTCAGTCGGGAGAATTCCAGGTGGAAAATAACGCCGGTTACTGAACTCATGAATTCCGTATCATGCGAAATCAAAAGGAAAGCATGCGGATAGTTTTTCAAGTAATTGACGAGCCATTGGATATGTTCTTCATCCAAATAGTTGGTCGGCTCATCCAGAAGTAATACTTTCGGTTTTTCCAGCAATAGTTTGGCCAAAAGAAGTTTGGTCCGCTGGCCGCCGGAGAGAGATTCCACGTTGCGCTCAAGACCGATAGCATCGAGCCCAAGCCCACGTGCGATTTCGTCCACTTTGACATCCAAGGTATAAAAATCGCCGGCATCGAGTGCATCTTGTACTTCAGCCATTTGTTCGAGCAATGATTCGAGTTGCTCAGGATCGGCTTCGCCCATTTGCATGGCGATGTCATTCAATTCTTTTTCTTTTTCGTAAAGTGGCAAGAAGGCATCTTGCAAAGTTTGACGGATGGTACGGCCAGGTGCGAGTTGCGTATGCTGGTCCAAATAGCCGTAGTGGGTCTTCGGCTGCCATTCGACTTTGCCGCCATCGTGAATTTGTTTGCCTGTCAAAATATTCATCAATGTCGATTTGCCGACGCCGTTTGCCCCGACGAGTCCGACATGTTCTCCTTCGACTAACCGAAACGAAATGTCATTGAATAAAGTACGGTCACCGAATGTGTGGCTTAGGTTTTCTACTGTTAATAAACTCATTTATGTGTTCCTCCACTTTCCATAAAAAAAACCGCGGTTAAAGTTCCGCGAGTTTTTTGTTTAATTCCGCAAGACGCTGTTCCATTTTTTCAAGCCGTTCTTCGGCTTTGTCGACCATTTTTGTGTGGCCGGTCGTTTCTAGTTTTTCAATATCACCCTGTTGGCGTACGTAATCGCTCTTCAATTCGGCGATTGCGTATTCAATTTCCTGCTTGTTCAACCAAATCACCCTAGTTTTTCTCTGTATTGTACCACAAATAGAGAAAATTTAAATCCATACGCTTGGCGCTTCTCGCTTTCATTGCGCACTACTACTCCTATATAATAACAAAAAACGAAAAAAGGAAGTGAGATGCCATCGACAGCTTATTGTTCGATATTATGTTAATTATTTTCCTCGGCGTTCTGTCACAGTGGATCGCCTGGCGTCTCCGCCTTCCTGCGATTGTGTTGATGTCCATTGCCGGGTTATTGATTGGCCCGATTTTTAATGTCATCTCCCCGGATGAAAGTTTTGGGGATTTATTCAGGCCACTAGTGTCGCTTGCTGTTGCGATTATCTTATTCGAAGGCAGCTTGAACTTGAATTTCAAAGAAATCCGCGGTTTCAGTAAGCCTGTGTGGCGCATCGTTACGTTCGGTGCCTTGCTTGCCTGGGGTGGCGGTACCTTGGCTTCTCATTATGTGGCTGGGCTGTCATGGGCCGTATCATTTGTCATTGGCGGTTTGTTTATCGTCACAGGCCCGACCGTGATCATGCCGCTGCTTCGCCAGGCTAAGTTAAAAGCTCGGCCAGCCGCATTATTGAAATGGGAAGGTATTATCGTCGACCCGTTCGGCGCCTTGCTCGCGCTGTTCGCTTTCCAATTTGTATTATTTGCCGAAGGAGAAGTGACTGCGGCTGCATTCGGATTGTTTTTCCTTGCAGCGCTTTTTGCGATTATCTTGGGTGCAGTGGCAGGCTTTGGGATGGGGGCGATGTTCGAACGCGGGCAGATTCCTGAATTCCTCAAATCGCCAATGGTTTTCGGTGTGGTGTTGTTGACTTTTGTCATCTCCGATATTGTCATGCACGAAACCGGGTTACTTGCAGTTACAGCGATGGGGATGGTCATGGCCAATATGAACATCACTTCCATCAATGACATGAGGCACTTTAAAGAAACGATGTCCATCCTACTGATTTCAAGTGTCTTCATGATGCTAACTGCTTCTCTCAGCATGGATGTGTTGTTCGAAATCTTCAATTGGTCCATTATTTTGTTTGTCCTGGCTATGCTTTTCATTGTCCGGCCACTTTCCATTTGGCTATCGACCATTGGCACGGACTTGAATTGGCGGGAAAAAGCCTTAATTGGGTGGATCGCCCCTCGCGGCATTGTCGCACTGACAGTGTCCGGCTATTTTGCCAATGTCTTATTGGATGCCGGATTTGAAGATGCGGAACTTCTGACGGCGTTAACCTTTGCACTCGTGTTTTCCACGGTTGTCGCGCATGGTTTTTCCATTACGTGGGTCGGTCGAAAACTGGGCCTTGCTTCCTCAGAAGATCCGGGGATTATTATCATCGGGGCCAGCAGATTTACGACTGTACTGGCGAAAGCCCTTTACGATATGGAAAAGAATGTACTGCTCGTCGATGATTCCTGGGGGCGCCTGCAAAAAGCACGCCAAATCGGCATCAAGACCTATGTCGGGAACATCCTTTCCGAACATACCGAATACGAAGTGGATTTGACGCCATACGAAAAAATGATTGTCGCTTCTGAAACGGATTCGTTCAATGCACTGGTCGTCAATAACTTTGTGCCTGAAATGGGCCGCATCAATTTGTACCAAACAGCGCTCCATCAAGGAGACCCAGCTGATTTCCATTCATCTTTAAGCGGGCGTATCCTATTTACTGAAGACTGGAACATTCATGCACTCGACGATAAGGAAGAACGAGGCTATGCCATTCGTTCGACGAAATTGACGGAACGTTTCACATACGAAGAGTTCAATCAAAGATGGTCTGCCAATACGATTCCTTTGTTCGTTGAAACGGCGCAAGGGAATATTGAATTCTTTACGTCCGATAAAGTTTTAGAGCCGAAACAAGGCGATACCATCATCAGTTTCACAGGTCCCGAACGTGATTCCGATCGAATCCAAGAGCGTTTGGAAAGTAAGCGCAACAAAAAGGATTCTCAGACTAAAGAATGAAATCTTTCATTATAAGCCCTATAGGCGCGCACAGGGAATCTGTCTTTGCTATGATTAACTTATCGTTGCAGTTATACACTGCACCAGTTAATCAATAGCAACAAGCAGTCTCAGTTTCGATGCCTGCTTATACGGAGTCAAGGAGGATTCAGGAGAATGAAAATATTATTAGTGGATGGGACAATTTTAGGGCGCAAAACAGGCGCTGTGTTGGAACAGGTCAAAGTCTATCTGGAACAAATAGACCCATCGATGGAATTGAGCATTTTGAGCATGAGCGAGTATGAACATCAATTCGTAGATGGCCGTCCAAATGCTGAATACAACGACAGCATGCGTGAAATGGTGCGGCGCTTTGAAGAAGCAGATGGTTACATCATTGCTTCCCCGATTTTTCAAGGATCGATTCCTGGCGTGTTGAAAAACGCCTTCGACATGCTTCACCCGCGGACCATGCGCTATAAGCCCGTATCAATCGTTGCAAACGGCGGTACGTACCAGCATCACCTAGTTATTGAAAATCAGCTGAAACCGATTCTTGATTATTTCCGCTGCTTGGTGACACCGAATTACGTCTATACGCATACAAGCCATTTTGATGATACAAATGCGATCATCAATGACGATGTTCATGACCGTCTGCGTGAACTCGCACGCGTGTTCAACCAATACGCTAAAATGAGCACTCATTTATCGAAAGAAACACTCGATATTGATGACCATTGAAAAAAACCTCCCTCGGGAGGTTTTTTTAGCTTGTGTAGAAAGTTAAGAAGCTGTATTTTCCGAAGCTTATCGCTCGCTTTCCGTGGGCTCGCGCCCAAGCCTCCTCAGTCGCTGAGCTCCTTGCGGGGTCTCGGTCGTCTCGCTGATCCACAGGAGTCGAGCGAACGCTTCTCCAAATACTTAAATAGATCATTAATTTTTTAATATTTAAAGTATTTCACAATTCTAATTCATAGAAGAGTAATAGATTATTTATGTCCCAAACAAGAAGCTTGTTCGCAATCACGAGCCAGCAGCTCTGCCTGCACAAGAAGGGAGAGAAGATGCTATACTAGACGCTGTAGAAAAGGGGTTTTAACTTATGAAATCAGTAGTTCTTGCAGAAAAGCCATCCGTTGCGCGCGACATTGCGCGAGTGCTCGGATGCTCTCAAAAAGGGAACGGCTTTTTAGAAGGCAAACAATATATCGTCACTTGGGCACTTGGCCATTTGGTGACGCATGCACAGCCGGAACAATACAATAACGATTTAAAAGAATGGAAGATGGAAAGCTTGCCAATTCTTCCGGAGCCATTCAAATTGGTGCCGATCAAACAGACCATGAAGCAATACAATGCGGTCAAAGCGCAGCTGAATCGCGGAGATGTAAAAGACGTCATCATCGCGACCGATGCAGGGCGCGAAGGGGAACTGGTGGCTCGCTGGATTTTAGAACAAGCCAAAGTCAACAAGCCAGTCAAACGTCTATGGATCTCCTCAGTTACTGATAAGGCGATCAAAGATGGCTTCCAAAACTTGAAAGACGGCAAAGCGTACGAAAGCTTATTCCAGGCGGCGGTCGCCCGCGCAGAAGCTGACTGGGTTGTCGGGATTAACGCGACGCGTGCCTTGACAGTGAAGCACAATGCCCAATTATCGACGGGACGCGTACAGACACCTACTTTAGCAATGATTGCACAGCGCGAACAAGACATCCGCAACTTCCAGCCGAAGCCTTATTACGGCCTTCAGGCAATCAGCGACAAGGCGTCATTTACCTGGACAGACGGCCAAACAACTCAGAGCTTCGATAAAGATAAAATCGACCAGTTATTCGCCAAGCTCGACGCGGCACATCAAGGCAAGGTAACGGACGTGAAGATTGCGCCGAAAAAACAACCGGCGCCGCCATTATTTGATTTGACGGAATTGCAAAAAGAAGCGTACAAGCGTTACAGCTGGTCTGCGAAAGAAACGCTCAACACGTTGCAGAACCTGTACGAGCGCTACAAAATCGTCACGTACCCACGTACAGACTCGAAGCATTTGACGAGTGATATGAAAGGAACCTTGAAAGAGCACATCAAAGCGGTGCAGGTCGGCGAGTACCGTTCGCTTGCGAACTCTGCTTTGAAAAGTGCAGGCGTTCCGCAAAAAGGCGTCATCGACGATGCGAAAGTGTCGGATCACCACGCCATCATCCCGACAGAAGAAACACCGATGCTTCACGAACTCAGCGACAAAGAATACAAACTATACGATATGATCGTTCGCCGCTTCCTCGCTGTCTTCCTGCCACAGCATGAGTACGACCGGACGACCGTCACGCTCGACGTTTCCGGCGAAACCTTCCAGGCGAAAGGCAATACGATTCGCAACGAAGGCTGGAAGCGTGTCTACAAAGACGCCGGTGAGGAAGGCGAGTCGACACTCGCACCCTTCGAGCAAGGACAGTCTGTGGAATTGAAAGGCATCACGCTGACAGAAGGCAAAACAAAGCCACCGGCGTTTTTCAATGAAGGAACCTTGCTCGGAGCAATGGAAAATCCAGCTCAGTTCATGGCGGGCGAATCGAAAGCGCTCATCCAGACACTTGGGGAAACTGGCGGTCTTGGTACCGTTGCCACGCGTGCGGACATTATCGATAAATTGTTCAATAGCTTCCTGATCGAGAAAAAAGGCAAGGACCTGACGATTACATCGAAAGGCCGCCAGCTTTTGGAACTTGTTCCAGAAGATTTGAAATCGCCAAAATTGACGGCTGATTGGGAAACTCAATTGACGAAAATCGCCAAAGGCCAATTGAAGAAAGAGCAATTCATGAAAGAAATGGTCGCGTTTTCGAAAAAATCAGTAGCGGAGATCAAATCAAGCGACAAGAAATTCAAGCACGATAACATCACCGGCAAAATGTGCCCGGACTGCGGCAAGCCTTTGCTTGAAGTAAACGGCAAACGCGGCAAGATGCACGTGTGCCAGGACCGTGAATGCGGGTTCAAGAAAAACGTCTCAATGCAGACCAATGCCCGCTGTCCAAACTGCCACAAACGCATGGACATGGTCGGTGATGGAGATAATAAAATGTTCGTTTGCAAATGCGGACACCGTGAAAAACTATCGGCATTTGAAAAACGCAAAAAAGCAGGACAATCAAAGGCGAATAAGAAAGACGTCAATAAGTACTTGAAAAAACAAGATGAGCCGCCACAAAATACAGCAATGGCGGATGCTTTGAAGAAAATGCTCGAGCAAAACGACTGAATAGGAGGGGGCAAGGTGGCGAAAAAAGCAGCAAAGACCAATGCCGCACGAATTTTAGATCGCGAAAAAATCGATTATGAGTCGCTCCAGTACAGTACCGATGACGGGAAAATCGACGGTGTATCGGTAGCGTCGAAAATCGGTGCGCCTGTTGAAGCGGTGTATAAGACACTCGTCGCTGCAGGCTCTTCTAAAAATCATTACGTCTTTCTCGTTCCGGTTGCAGAAGAGTTGGATTTAAAGCTGGCCGCGAAAGCCTGTGGAGAAAAGAAAGTCGACATGGTTCCGGTCAAAGAAATTTTGCCGCTGACGGGATACGTGCGCGGCGGCTGCTCTCCGTTCGGCATGAAAAAGCCGCTTCGGACATTCGTCGCCAATCAAGCCTCGGAATTGAATGAAATAATCGTTTCTGCTGGGAAAATCGGTGCGCAGTTGAAAATGGCACCCGAAGATTTACTGAAGGCAACAAAAGGGGAGCTCGCGGAATTGACAGCAAAGTCATAAGAGTCACTGCTACTTTGAGAGCGTTCAAGGTTCATAAGAAAGAAGGAAAGAGAATGAAAGTTTCTATGTATTATCGTTGGCTGTTTTTCCTGTTCGGCATGATGCTGCTTGGACTGGGCATTTCAATGACCATCAAAGGCGACCGTCTAGGAATTGGGCCTTGGGATGTTCTGCATGTCGGCTTATACGAAAATTTCGGCCTGACGATCGGCTCGTGGTCAATCATTGCTGGATTTATACTGATCAGCACCACTTCACTTGTCAGGCGAAAATGGCCACAGTTCGGAACCTGGCTAAATATGCTGTTAATCGGATTGTTTATTGATTTATTCAATTACCTCATTCCGGATATTCATTCCCTGGCCGGCCAAATACTAATTTTCACAGCTGGCATTATCGTCATGGGCTATGGCGTGGGCGTATATGTGGCGCCGAAAATGGGGGCTGGCCCACGGGATGATTTGATGCTGATTTTGGTTCAGCAAACAGGGTTTAGCGTCAGCACGATTCGGACCTCTATTGAAGTGGCGGTGGCGTTAATCGGCTGGATGCTCGGGGGACCGGTCGGCATTGGAACAATCGTTATTGCCTTATTGGTCGGCCGAGTGGTCCAAGTATCGCTCGTCCAAAGCGAATCCTTATTAAAACGGCTTATTTTGAAGCATCAAGCGGAATTGCCGCCTATTTTAAAAGTATGAGAACCTGGGATCCGGCGCATGCCGGGTCTTTTTTTATGGAAACAGCCAGCCGCCTTAACTTGAACTAGGCAACTGCATATGTTATAAATAAAACCAAGTAAAACTATTGGTTTTGTGTATAATAACATTTGAGAGAGTGGGAGTGTAATTATGGGAAGAGAATTTGTCGAGATCTTTGATGAGTGGGTGCATACCTATGATGCCTCAGTCGGTGGAGAAGATCCGGAATATGCAGCAGTTTTTGAAAACTACAAGGATATTCTGGAGGCAGTCGCGAAGAAAGCGGTAAGCCCTGTAGTTGAATTCGGAACAGGGACAGGCAATCTTACAGCTGCTCTCTTAAGTAGAGGGTTTCACGTGACCGGCATTGAACCTAATGCTGCGATGCGCCAAGCTACCGAGAGCAAATTCCCGGAAATGACGCTGCTAGATGGGGACTTCTTGGAATTCGACCTCCCAGAAGCAGTTGGCAGTTTTGTCAGCAGCTATGCTTTCCACCACTTAACAGATAAAGAGAAAGAGCAGGCAATCAAGCTTTACGCGTCGCTCTTGCCAAGCGGCGGGAAAGTCGTTTTCGCGGATACGGTTTTCGAATCGGAAGAAGCAAAACAAGGACGCATTGTTTACGAAGAAGGCGAGGGCCACAAAAATCTTGTGGAAGACTTGAAGCGTGAACACTATACGACAGTGCCTGTGCTAGAAAGCTTGTTTCAGCAAAATGGTTTTGATGTAACCTTCACACGCCTAAACGACTATGTGTTCTTAATGGACGCAACTAAACGATGAAAGGGAGATTATCATGAAAAAAATGAACGTAGAAAGCTTTAACCTAGACCATACAAAAGTAGCCGCACCTTACGTCCGTCTAGCCGGAGAAAAGACGGGCGCCAACGGAGACGTTATTAAGAAATACGATATTCGTTTCAAACAGCCAAACAAAGAACATATGGACATGCCAGGCCTTCACTCGCTTGAGCACATGATGGCCGAGCATAGCCGCAACCATTCAGATCAAATTATCGACATCGGGCCAATGGGTTGCCAAACTGGATTTTATATCTCAATGATCAACCACGATAGCTATGATGATATTTTAAGAATTTTAGAAGCCACTTTGAAAGACGTCATTGCAGCGGACGAAGTGCCAGCTTGCAACGAAGTTCAATGCGGGTGGGCAGCGAGCCATAGCTTAGAAGGCGCACACGAAATTGCCAAAGAAATGCTGTCCAAAAAAGATGAGTGGAACCAAATCTTCAAAGAAGAAACGGCATAAGGAGACTCAGCATGGATTACGCAACAGAGATTCAGCAATTGATCGGCCGCACGCCGGTCCTGGAATTGACGCATAGTACGATTCCGAATAATTGCCGTATATTTGCTAAGCTAGAGTTTTTCAATCCCGGCGGCAGTGTCAAAGACCGCCTCGGGGTGGCATTGATCGCTGATGCAGAAAAACGCGGCGAGCTTAAGCCAGGCGGAACGATTGTTGAGCCCACTGCCGGCAACACGGGCATTGGGCTAGCGATTGCCGCTATTGGAAAAGGCTATCAATTGAAACTGGTCGTTCCTCAAAAATTCAGTATGGAAAAACAAACACTTATGCGTGCTTTAGGTGCCGAAGTGATTAATACGCCAACTGCTGATGGCATCAAAGGCGCAATTCAAAAAGCGGAGGAAATCGCTCGGCAAGAAGGTGCGTTCATGCCTGCGCAATTTTCCAATGCTGCAAACCCGGAAACGTATATCCAGACGCTTGGGCCAGAACTATGGGACCAACTGGACGGGGCTATCGATGTCTTTGTTGCTGGAGCAGGATCCGGGGGCACGTTCATGGGAACATCGCAGTTTCTAAAAGCGCAAAATCAGGCGATCAAGACCGTTATCGTGGAACCGGAAGGATCTATTTTAAACGGCGGAGAATCCGGACCGCACAAAACGGAAGGCATCGGCATGGAATTGCTTCCTCCATTTATGGATACGCAGTATTTTGATGCCATCCACACCATCACAGATCGAGAAGCGTTCGATGCTGTGCGTCAGCTTGCGCAGAACGAGGGTCTACTCGTCGGTAGTTCTTCTGGTGCCGCATTTGTGGCCGCATTGCGTGAAGCGCAAACAGCGAAGCCGGGCAGTCATATCGTTACCGTGTTCGCCGATTCAAGTGAACGCTATTTGAGCCAGGATATTTACGGAGCTTTTTTAGAGGAGGAACAACAATGAAACCAAAGACTAGATTAATTCACGGCGGTATTTTCGGAGACGAGGCGACCGGCGCTGTCTCGACACCGATATACCAAGTGAGTACGTACAAGCAAGAAGCGGTAGGCAAGTTCAAGGGCTATGAATATTCACGGACCGGCAATCCGACGCGCCACGCGCTCGAAGAATTGATTGCCGATGTGGAATACGGACATGCCGGATTTGCCTTCGGTTCTGGAATGGCGGCTATTTCGTCTGTCATGATGCTGTTTTCAGCAGGCGACCACGTCATTTTGACAGACGATGTATACGGCGGAACTTACCGCGTCATCAATAAAGTACTGAACCGCTTCGGTCTCGAATTTACCTTTGTCGACACGGGTGATTTGGAACAAGTAAAAGCGGCGGTACAGGAAAACACAAAAGCGATCTTTATCGAAACACCGACCAACCCACTCTTGAAAGTAACAGACATTGAAACAGTGGCGACTTTTGCGAAAGGGAATGGGCTGTTGACGATTGTCGATAACACGTTCATGACGCCTTATTTCCAAAACCCGATTGCTCTTGGTGCGGATATCGTCTTGCATAGCGCAACGAAATACATCGGCGGCCATAGCGACGTTGTAGCAGGCCTTGTTGTCGTGAACACGGCGCAGTTAGCTGAGGAGTTGCATTTCGTTCAAAATTCAGTGGGCGCGATCCTTGGACCGCAAGATTCTTGGTTATTGATGCGCGGTCTGAAAACGCTTGGTATCCGTATGGAAGAAACCAATACCAATGCCCAGCAAATCGCTGAATTCCTGGACGGGCATGAGGCAGTTAAAGCAGTCATTTACCCTGGGCTCGACAGCCATACGGGCAAAGCCCTGATGGAAAAACAGGCACGCGGCTTCGGCGGAATGATTTCATTTGATGTCGGCAGTAAGGAAAAAGCGGACGAATTGCTTGCCAAGCTGAAGTATTTCACTTTAGCTGAAAGCTTAGGGGCAGTGGAAAGTTTGATCTCGGTTCCTGCACAGATGACGCATGCCTCGATTCCGGCAGAACGTCGTGCAGAGCTTGGTATTACAGATGGCTTGGTGCGCATTTCAGTTGGCATTGAAGATGTAGAAGATTTGATGGAAGATTTACAACAAGCATTAGGATAATAGAAAAAAGCGGACATTTGTCCGCTTTTTTTAATGGAGTTCTATAGTTTTTATTAAAATGAAAAGACTGTTAAATCAGAATATTGATGTAATTTACCTACTTAATATACGTTTCTAGCAAGACAAAACACCTGTATTTCGGTTGACGAAATACATAATTTACCCTATTCAGCCAGCACGAAAGAAGTGGTAATCTTTAGAAAGAAAAAATATTCTGATATTTCTGGAAGGAGATACATATTCATGAAAAAAAGCAAGTGGTTCCCTATATTATCAGCGAGCGCATTGGCGCTTTCCCTTTATTCCCCAGCAGCGAGTGCTGCACCAGTCGAGGAGTTGCCATCGCTTGGGGCTTGGGATGAGGATCGCTATGGCGAACGCATCGATATCGACCAAGAACTAAACCGGTTAACGAATGATGAGTCGTTCCAAAAAGAAGCAGAGCAGCGCATCAAAGACCAAGCTGGAGCATTGAATGATGAAACAGTAGACAATGGTAAAGGAGCTAAGGCAAGCGAACATTTCACCTATGATGGCGGCACGAAAAAGTTCTTGAATCGTAATTTGTCATTTAAGGATTTTACACTTCGCAGCGTCGGCGATAACGTGGAAATCTGGGTCGCCAATGATTTAGCATATGGACCAAACAACCCGAAACCTGCAGATATCGTTACGCAAGCGCAAGTAGATAAATTAAGAGATGAGTTTGACGGCAATATCTATCCGAAAGCAACCGAATTCTTTGGCACCCCTGATTCGCTGGACGGCTCAAAGTCGCCGCTTCCTGGCATGGTTGGCCTTCCGGAAGGATATTATGAAGGATCCGATAAAGTGATCATGCTTGTTGATAACGTCCAAGACGAGGGCTGGGACAATCCATCCTATCCGTTTTTCGTAGCCGGCTTCTTCTGGCAGACTCTCGAAAACTATACAGACCGTAATATTGTTACGATTGATACGAATTCATGGGAAACGCGCTTAGAGAGCACATTCTTCGGTACAACAATCCATGAGCTTCAGCATTTGATCCAAGCCGATAATGACGGTGCAGAAGAAACGTGGCTCAATGAAGGCATGTCGACATTCTCTGAATTCCTCGGTGGCTATGGTCATGGTGAAGGATCAATCAACTTCTATTTGGACCACCCGGAAAACTCACTCGTCAACTGGGATGAGCACGGAACAGCGGCCACTGGTCCAGAAACGATTGCAGACTATGGCCAAGTGTATTTGTTCACACTGTATATGTACGATAAATTCGGCCAGGAATTTATTCGTGAACTTGCGACAGATGGCACGACTCAAGGCATGGCGAGTGTCGACAAAGTCCTCGAAGACTACGGCACAAATAAAACATTCACTGAACTATATCAGGATTTCATGACAGCGTTGACGCTCGATGACGACACGGTCAGCAAGGATTACAAATTCGATAGCATCGATTTGCGTGAACTGCCAGTCGGTGATGGCGTACGTGGCAAGACCGTTGATTTCGAGAAAGCAAAAACTTTCGAAAAAGAAGGCGTTCCGGCATGGGGCGGAGACTTTAAGGAATTCAACTTGGACCGCACAGTGCGCGGCATGAAGTTCGACGGTGTGGACTTCCTGCCATTGCAATGGGACACAGCGGCTAATCCACTTGACGCTTCTGAACAAGTGCTTCATGCGAACAACGGCGACGAAGCAGACCAAGCCTTGATCTTTGGGGCAACAGTTCCTACTGCCAACCCGACTTTGAGCTTTGAGCATTATTATCATATCGAAGAGCAATGGGATTTCGCAGCCGTCCAAGTGTCTACGGATAACGGCGAAACGTGGAAATCACTCGAGAACGATAACACACGCTCAGACGTAGTGGAAGAAGGCTACCCAACGATCAAGGAGAATGTTCCAGGGTTCACAGGCGAGAAAACGAATTGGTCTACGGAAACATTCGATTTATCTGAATATGCAGGGCAAGATGTATTGGTATCGTTCCGCAACATGACGGACTGGGGCTCGAATGAAGCCGGTTGGTTCATCAAAAATATCCAATTGGGTGATTTCTCGGCAGATGGAACTTCTACAGAGCCGTTCCAGTCACTTGGCCAATTGAAAGGTGAGTATGTCGACTTCACGACAACATTTATCCAAACGAAGAAAAACGGCAAGCAGCGTGTATTCAATGTCGATCCGTACAATGTAACGGAAAAACAAGCGCTCGACTTGCAGCAAGTGCTGCGTGAAGGCAACCTGAAAATGATCACTTCTTATGCAGCAGCGCCAGACCAAAAACAAGCGAAAGAATTTACGTATGAAGTGCTGTACAAAGAAGATAAAAGCAAAGGCAAGAAAAACGGAAATAGCAAAAAGTAAGTGAAGTGATAGGTAAGAGCGGGCAGTTGCCCGCTCTTTTTTTTTGGACTTTTAAGGAATGCGGCTACTGTACAAAAAAAGAGGGGAATCACTTGAATATATAGTACAGCGGGTGTACTATATAAAAAGAAATTAAGTACAGGGGTATACTAATGTCTCAAGAATTATTCACAGCCTACTCGAAATTCAGCGAAGCGATTTTGGAAGTGAATGCCTATGTAGCGGATGTATTTGCCAATCATGAAGAATTGAAAGCCTATTCTCCGCAACAATTGCAGACTTTGCGGATCATCAAAAAAAATCCGTCCATTTCCCAAAGTGAAATAGCGGATATTCAAGGAGTCTTTAAGACAGCGATTTCTAATCGTATTAAAAAGTTGGAACAAGATGGCTTAATTGCCATATTAACGAATCAGGATTTGCGCAAAAAAGCCATTTCAATTACTCAAAAAGGAACTGAACTATTGGTGGTAAGTGAGACAGTCATTTTTGAAAATCTAAACGATTTGCTGGCTGAACGCTTTACGGGTGACGAAATCATAAAATTCACGAGCCAATTGGATGAAATCGTTCATTGCTTGAAAATGGAAAAGGACGGCGACAATAAATGATTCATGAATTGAAAACAATTTTCTCGAAAAAAATGCTCATTATCTCGCTAATCGCGGTCATGTTTTTGCCGGTGATTTACAGCGCTTCGTTTTTGACATCGATGTGGGATCCATATGGAAAAACAGAAGATCTTCCGATTGCCGTCGTCAATGAAGACCAAACAGCCGAACTCGATGGGGAGAGCATACAAATCGGTGAGGAAATCGTGGAAGAGCTAAAAGACAACGACGATTTTGAATGGCATTTCGTCGGAAGCGATGAAGCACACGCAGGCGTAGTGAAAGGGGATTATTATGCTTCGATCACTTTGCCGCAAGACTTTTCTGCTAACGCGTCCTCTCTATTAAGCGAGGAGCCGATGGAAATGACTTTGGATGTCGAAACCAATCCAGGCTATAGCTATTCCGGGAAGTCGATTGCCGACCAAAGCATTTTGGCTGTAGAGACGGCGGTGGCATCTGAAGTTCGGGAGTTGTATACCGAAAAAGTATTCGAAACAGTAAACGAGATGAACGATGGGTATCAAGAAGCTTCGTCGGGCGCTAATGAGTTGGCGGATGGGTCGGACCAATTAGCAGCCTCCACGGGACAAATTGGAGAAGGAATGAAGGCCCTTGCCGGCCAGGCACCTTCACCGCTTGCGACAGAACTCGCTAAACTGATAGAAGGCAATAAGCAGATAAGCGAAGGCATCGACGAATTGGGCAACGGCTCGACGAATTTGAGCGAGGAGCTGTCTGCCGCTTCAGAAGAAGTTTCCGCTTATGCTTTTGAAACCGCAAATGCCAAGCTGATCAGCGAGCCTGTCAAAGTCAATAAAGAAACAGTTACGGAAGTCGAAAACTATGGACAGAGCTTTGCGCCTTATATTATTGCGCTCAGTTTGTTTGTCGGGGCGATCGCTTTTTCCACGATTTATCCTTTCCGGACGCGTGACCGGGAGTCGACCACGCTGCTGAGATGGTGGGGCAGTAAGCTGTCGGTCATTTTGGCGCAAGGAACATTTCAGGCGGCTTTATTAGCTGTTTTTATTTTGAAGGTGTTGGAAATACCTGTCGAAAACATAGGCTCTTTCCTGCTGATTCTCTTTGTGATCTCCAACACGTGGATCTTCATCTTGTCCTTTTTGGTCGCCGCTTTCGATAAAGTTGGAAACTTCCTAGGAATTTTACTATTGGTCTTGCAGCTCGGTGCCAGCGAAGGAACGTTTCCCATCCAATTGACGAATGGCTTTTTCCAAGCCGTCCACCCGTATTCTCCAATGACCTATGCAATCAAAGCGTTGAGGGAATCCATTTTTGGTTTTGAAGGAAACGTCCCGTTCGACCAGGCGCTGTGGATTTTGGTAGTTGTATTATTAGTCATGATATTACTACTCGGAGGCGTCTATTATTTCCGGTTCCAGAAAGAACAAAGAACAGTAACTGAAGCTGCGTAAAGAAGAGTGGGCGTCTAAGGCCCGCTTTTTCTTTTGGAAAAAATGGCGGTGTGATAAGATGGAGTCAGAATTTGTTTTTGAAAGGAAGAGGACTGTGTCGAAAAAATTAGATGCGTTTTTGGAAGAAAACTTAACGGAATTGAAAGACCAAGGCTTATATAATGAAATCGATCCGGTAGAAGGCCCGAACGGAGCGGTTATTAAAATCGGCGGCAAGGACTTGATTAACTTGTCCTCGAATAACTATTTGGGACTTGCGACAGACGAAGGCTTGAAAAAAGTAGCGATCGAAGCAATCGAAAAATACGGAGTCGGGGCAGGTGCAGTTCGTACCATCAACGGAACGCTCGACCTTCACGTACAATTGGAAGAAAAATTGGCTGAGTTCAAAGGAACAGAAGCTGCAATTTCATTCCAGTCTGGCTTCAATTGCAATATGGCGGCGATTTCTGCAGTCATGGACAAAAATGATGCGATCTTGTCTGATCAATTGAACCACGCTTCGATCATCGACGGCTGCCGCTTGTCAAAAGCGAAAATCATCGCGTTCAAACACTCGGATATGGAAGATCTTCGCCAGAAAGCGAAAGAAGCGACTGAATCCGGCCAATACAATAAAGTCATGGTTATCACAGACGGCGTCTTCTCTATGGATGGTGACATCGCGAAACTTCCGGAAATCGTGGAAATCGCAAAAGAATTCGACCTGATCACTTACGTGGACGACGCGCACGGTTCAGGCGTCACAGGCAAAGGGAAAGGCACCGTGAAACATTTCGGCTTGGAAAAAGAAGTCGATATGCAGATGGGCACACTTTCGAAAGCAGTCGGCGTTGTCGGCGGTTACGTAGCTGGTAAGAAGCAATTGATCGACTGGTTGCGCGTGCGCTCCCGTCCGTTCTTGTTCTCGACAGCGGTAACACCAGGAGACGTGGCAGCGACAACAGCTGCGGTTCAGAAGATCATCGATTCAACAGAACTGCACGACAAGCTATGGGACAACGGCGATTATTTGAAAAAAGGCTTGAAAGAGCTTGGCTTTGATATCGGCGATTCTGCTACGCCAATTACGCCATGCATCATCGGCGACGAAAAGTTGACACAGCAATTCTCGAAACGTTTGTTTGAAGAAGGCGTCTACGCGAAATCCATCGTCTTCCCGACAGTCCCACGCGGCACAGGCCGTGTCCGCAATATGCCAACAGCGGCACATACAAAAGAAATGCTCGACGAAGCGATCGAGATCTACGCAAAAGTCGGCAAAGAACTAAACGTCATCAAATAAGACCAAACCCGCACAGCTCATGGAGTTGTGCGGGTTTTTTTGAGCGTGAATAGTAAAAAAAGTGGAATAGATTTCGCTTCAAGGGGACGCTTTCCGGAGGGCTAAACGTTAGTACTCAACTCTCACTGTATTCGAGCATCGCATGAAAAGCGTTGCTCCCACATCTGCAAGCAGATGCGTCGCAAATGAATGGACTCGGCTTCCCCTCGCCATCCATTCGCCCCTTTCCGCTTCATCTTTAGTTTTAGAGATGAAATATAATTCTTCTTGCACTGATAAAAAAGTGAGAAGCATTGGTTGGTTTCAAACTTTCAAATCATACAGCAGGTAAAACATCTCACAAATATCAAGTCCAGCTTAGCATCTCCATCTGTGGATGAAGTCAATCAACAGCGATACTTTCTAGCACCTAATATCCAATGAAATCTAACAGCCGAACCGCGCACAAGGGCGAGCCGGAGCAATAAGACAAGTGCTCTTCTTGGCTTATTGCGGGAGGCCAGCCCAAAGCGGGAGGCGACTGCGTCGTGATGAAAAGATCGACAAACCATTCTTCTCACTCACAAGTCTAAATAAGTATCATCCACCAGCGGATGAACATGTGAAAAAGAGATGCTTCATCACTTAAGAAATCCAATGAAATCTAACAGCCGAACCGCGCACAAGGGCGAGCCGAAGCCATAAGACAAGTGCTCTTCTTGGCTTATTGCGGAAGGCCAGCCCAAAGCGGGAGGCGGCTGCTTCACGATGAACTGATTAAGAGGCGATTCATCTCACTATCAAGTCTAACTAAGCGTTTCCATCAGCGGATGAAGTCGATCAACGGCGATATTTATTCACTCAAAAAATCCAATGAAATCTAACAGCCGAACCGCGCACAAGGGCGAGCCGAAGCCATAAGACAAGTGCTCTTCTTGGCTTATTGCGGAAGGCCAGCCCAAAGCGGGAGGCGGCTGCTTCACGATGAACTGATCAAGAGGCGATTCATCTCACTATCAAGTCTAACTAGGCGTTTCCATCAGCGGATGAAGTCGATCAACGGCGATATTTATTCACTCAAAAAATCCAATGAAATCTAACAGCCGAACCGCGCACAAGGGCGAGCCGAAGCCATAAGACAAGTGCTCTTCTTGGCTTATTACGGAAGGCCAGCCCAAAGCGGTAGGCGACTGCTTGAAGATGAAACAACCAATGGACAATATACCTCGCTCACCCGTCTCACTAGCACTGTATTCAGGTTAGCTTACAATAAAATCCCCCTCCAGCAATCAGCTGAAGGGGGATATGCTTTATTATTCTGCAGAATCGGTCTCTGCTTGCTGGGCGTTAAAATAGATGGAAGCAAACACTTTTACCGTCGTATTCATCGCATCTTCATTGAAGTCGAAATTTTCGTGATGGTGCGGATAAACGAGCGTTTCATCTGCCATTTTCGCGCCGACGAAAAAGAATGCGCCTGGTCTCGCTTGTGTATAATAGGAAAAATCCTCCACCGGCATAACGGGGGCAATATCGATGACATTGTCCTCACCAACAACAGGCCGTGCAGAAGTGCGGACGATTTCTGCCGCTTCCGGGTGGTTCCACAGCGAATCGTAGCCGGTCTCGACAATCACTTCTGCACGAGCGCCCATGGCAGCAGCGACGTTTTCAGCGACTGAGCGAACGCGTTCGCTGGCGAGCTTGCGCAGTTCAGGGTCGAACACGCGGATGGTGCCTTCCATGACGGCTTTGCTCGGGATGACATTATCCGCATCACCAGCATGGAATTTGCCAATCGACACGACGAGTTCTTTCAACGGGTCAGCGTTGCGGCTGACGACCGATTGCAAGGCGACCATGATATGGCTCGCAGCAAGAATCGGATCGATGCCTGTATGCGGTTCAGCGCCATGGGTTCCGGAGCCATAGACATTGATTTTAATAGCGTCTTCTGAGGCCTGCAAATAGCCGTCGCGAAGATAAACTTTGCCGGACTCCATCTTGCTTTGGAGATGCGCACCGAATACCAAATCCACCCCATCGAGGCAACCGTCTTCAATCATCGCGCGTGCCCCGCCCGGAGACAGTTCTTCACCGAATTGGTGGATCAGCACAATCGTCCCGGGCAGTTCGTCTTTTATCGCCATCATCGCTTTTGCAAATCCCAAGAGACCAGCAGTATGGCCATCGTGTCCACAAGCATGCATGACGCCTGGGACCATCGATTTGTAAGGTACATCTTTTTGGTCATCAATCGGCAACGCATCAAAATCTGCACGAAAAGCGATCGTCTTGCCAGGTTTGCCGCCACGGATGGTCCCAACGACGCCCCGTCCGCCAACGCCTCGACGCACTTCAACACCCATTTCCTCTAAACGTTCCGCAATGTAGGCAGGCGTTTCGACTTCCTGGTGGGATAGTTCGGGGTGCATATGCAGATGGCGGCGAATATCCACCATGTCCTGTTGCAAGGAATCGATCAATGTGTCGGTTTGATTTAGTAAATTCATTTTCGGCAAACTCCTTTATACTACAAAAATTTTAAATTACACTGACGCCATTATACGCCGTATTTTAGCAAGCTTCAAAATTATTGCGCTATTTATAAAACTTTTATAGTATAATCATACACGACTACTTATAAATGGGGGGCTTCATTATGAAAATTATACAAGCACGATTGCATGCAGTGCGTTTTCCTTTGCATGAACCATTCATTATCTCCTATGCGACCTATCCGGATATGCCGTCTTTGATTCTTGAACTGGAGACGGATAACGGTTTGGTCGGATACGGAGAGGCTGTACCGGATGAGCATGTAACAGGCGAGTATTTTACAGCAAGCTACGAAGTGCTGAAGGAATTATTCCTGCCAGCTGTCATCGGCATGAACCCGTTCGATATTGAAGCGATCCATTATAAGATGAACGGTATTTTGGCAGGCAATCCGGCAGCGAAAGCCGCAGTCGACATCGCTTGCTATGACTTGATGGGCAAAGCTTCGGGGCAGCCGGTCTATAATTTGCTGGGCGGGCAGTCGAAAGAGCATCTGTCCTATCCGCGCGTCTTAAGCATCGAGTCGCCTGAAGTCATGGCGGAAAAAGCGCAACAGGCCGTTGAAGCGGGTTATGGTTCGCTGAAATTGAAAGTTGGGGCAGGCAATGCACAACTCGATGTGGATCGTATCTTGGCGGTGCGTGAGAAAGTCGGCCCAGATATGCCGATTCGTGTCGATGTCAATCAAGGATGGAAATCGGTCGGAACGGCGGTTGCTGCGATTCGTCAACTGGAAACGGCAGGCATCAGCTGGATTGAACAGCCGATCCGGATGGGGGATATTCGGGGCTTGGCTGAAGTGCGAAAGAAAACAGCAGTGCCGATCATGGCGGATGAGACAGTGCAGTCGATGGAAGATTTGCTTGAAATTATTCGTCTCGATGCAGCGGATGTCATTAACATCAAATTAATGAAATGTGGCGGCATTTTCCACGCGGTGCAAATGGCGAAAACAGCAGAAGCGGCGGGCATGCTTTGCCAAATCGGCTCGATGGTGGAATCGTCAGTCGCTTCAAGTGCTGGCTATCATGCCGCAATGTCACGAGTGAATATTGAAAGTACGGAATTGACGGGACCGCTGTTGTATAGCGAAGAAATTGGCGATTTAAGGTATGAGCACCCATATGTACTGTTAAGTGGAAAGCCTGGACTGGGCATTGAAATCGACTTGGTTCAATTAGAAAAATTGACAGTTAAATCGTGTGCAGTGGGAGGCAATGCCGAATGACAGAAAAACCACAGAAGTTAAAGAAGAGCGGATCCAAAGTTCCGCATACATATGCTATTTTGTTTTTGATCATGATTGCGGCGATGGTGGCGTCGTATTTGATTCCAGCGGGGCAATATGAGCGGGAAGAAGTGGAGAACCGAACGGTCGTTGTCGATAATTCCTATACCCAAGTAGAGCAAAGCCCGGTTGGATTCTTCGACTTATTTAAAGCGATACCGACGGGAATGTCAGAAGCGTCGAATATCATTTTTTATATTTTCCTAGTGGGTGGTGCATTCGGTATCATCCGTGCAACAGGCGCAATCGAATCGGGCATCGCCAAAGTGGTCGATAAGCTCGAGAGGCAAGAAAAGTTTCTGATTCCAATTGTGATGGTCCTATTTTCCATTTTGGGCGCAACGATCGGCATGGCCGAGGAAGTCATCATTTTTGTGCCCATCGGCATTGCGGTAGCACGCGCGATCGGTTTTGATGCCATGACCGGTACGGCGATGGTTTCACTCGGGGCAGCATCCGGTTTTATCGGCGGGATGCTCAATCCCTTTACGGTAGGGGTTGCACAAGGCATTGCTGAACTGCAAGTATTCTCAGGCATCGGATTTCGCTTTGGCGCCTATATTTTCTTCCTTACTTTTGCGATTTGGTATGTGATGCGCTATGCGGCGAAAGTGAAAAAAGACCCGACGCAAAGCGTGATTTACGAAATCGAGAAACGCGCGAAGAAATCGTCGACTAAAGACCAGGCAGAGCTATTGGGTGCCTTCAACTGGCGCCATGGAATGGTCTTTCTCTTCCTTGCGATTGGCCTTGGTATCAATGTCTACGGAGTCTTCGAATGGGGCTGGTACTTGACTGAACTTGCCGCTTCTTTTATCATCATTGGCTTTGCAGCGGGATTGGTCGGGAACCTTGGCATCAACCGCATGTTCGATGCGTTCATCGATGGCATGAAACTAGTCGTCTTCGGTGCCTTGATCGTCGGGTTTGCCCGGGCGATTTTGGTCATCATGGAACAAGGAGTCATCATGGATACGATGATCAACGGTTTATCCAGTGTCATCAGTGGTTTGCCAAATGCTTTGACTGTCATCGGCATGTTTTTCACGCAAGTCGTCATCAATTTCTTCATCCCGTCCGGCAGTGGGCAAGCGGCGACTACAATGCCGATTATGACGCCGCTTTCGGATTTGTTGGCCATTGAGCGCCAAGTCGCAGTATTGGCGTATCAATACGGCGATGGCATCACGAACTCCATCATTCCGACTTCTGCCGCATTGATGGGCTATCTGGCCGTTGCCGGCATTCCGTATGACAAATGGGTAAAGTTCGTTTGGAAACTCATCGTGGGCTGGCTCGTCATCGCACTTGTCGCACTCGTCGTCGCCGTCACAATCGGCGTTTCGTAAAGAAAAAAATCCCCAGTGCCAAATGCACTGGGGATTTTCAGGCTGTCGAGAAAGTTAAGAAGCCGTATTTTCCGAAGCTTATCGCTCGCTTTCCGTGGACTCGCGCCCAAGCCTCCTCAGCCGCTGTGCGCCTTGCGGGGTCTCGGTCGTCTCGCTGATCCACCGGAGTCGAGCGAATGCTTCTCCAAATACTTAGCTAGGTCATTGATTGTTGGATATAGAAAAAGGTTCTCTCTTTCCTAATTGATAGCGAACTATGGAATTTTTCAGCACTCTGAAAATCCCCAGTGCAAAATGCACTGGGGATTTTTATTGTTTAAATGGTATCCGTGTCTTGAATTAAATTTAAAAAGCGTTGCGTGCGTTCTTCCTGCGGATGGTTGAATACAGCATCCGGTGTGCCGCGTTCGACAATGCGTCCGCTGTCCATGAACAGCACTTCATCAGCGGCTCCTTTGGCAAAACGCATTTCGTGCGTGACAACGACCATCGTCATGCCCTCTTGCGCCAAATCTTTCATGACTTGAAGCACCTCTCCGACAAGCTCCGGGTCGAGAGCTGAAGTCGGCTCATCAAATAGCATCACTTTCGGTTCGAGTGCGAGCGCACGGGCGATGCCGACGCGTTGTTGCTGACCGCCTGATAACTGGTGTGGGTACGAATCGGCTTTGTCCGACAGACCAACTTTCTCGAGCAATGCCAATGCTTTCTTTTTTGCTTCCGCTTTGTCCTTTTTCTGAACAGTGAGCGGGCCTTCCAAAATATTATCCAGTGCGGTCATGTGCGGAAATAGATTGTAATGCTGGAAGACCATCGCGGATTGCTTGCGGAAGGCCATGATTTGTTTTTTCGACATCGGCTTTGAAAAGTCAGCGACAAGGCCGCCGATTTCTACGGTTCCATCACTTGGCTTCTCCAAAATATTAAGGCAGCGAAGAAACGTAGTTTTTCCGGAGCCGGAAGGGCCGATGACAACAATCGTTTGCCCTTTTTCGACATCGAGGTCGATGCCTTTCAGCACTTCCAGCTCGCCGAAGCTTTTATGCAAATTTTTTATTGAAATCATAATAAACTCCTATCTGTAGATCAATGTGGATTTAACGGGAAACATAGCGATCAAAACGATTTTCCAAACGGCCTTGAACGAGCGACAGCAAGAAACAAATAATCCAGTAGATCAAGGCTGCCTGCCCGTAAAGCAGCAGGAATTCATAATTGGTCGCGGCGATTTGCTGGGCAACGCGGAACATTTCCGTTACCAAGATCAATGCAGCAAGGGAAGTATCCTTGACGAGGCTGATGAACGTATTGGATAGTGGCGGCACCGAGACACGTGAAGCTTGAGGCAAAATCACGCGGCGCAAGGTTTGGGAATAAGACATGCCGATCGTATCGGCTGCTTCCCATTGGCCTTTCGGGATCGATAGGATTGCTGCACGGATGACCTCAGAGGCATAGGCGCCGACATTCAAGGAGAATCCGATAACGGCAGCCGGGAAGGGATCAATCGTGACACCAACCGTCGGCAAGCCGTAAAACAGGATAAATAATTGAACGAGCAGTGGCGTGCCACGGATGATCGAGACGTAGACGCGCGCAATCCATTGAAAAATCCGGACGGTGGAAATGCGGGCAAGTGCAGTGACGACCGCCAGGAACAGCCCGAGGATAAAAGAAATGACCGAAAGCGGCAACGTAAATTGCACAGCCGCTTCGATCAATGGCAGGAAGGAGGACTGGGCGATGTCGCCGAGCCGCTCCAACCGTTCAGGGTTTGAGAAAATACTATTCAAGTACATTTTCGCCGAACCACTTATTGGAGATTTCTTCGTACGTACCGTCTTCGATCATTTCAGCAAGCGCCTCATTTGCTGCTTCGACGAATGTTTCGTTGCCTTTTCTGAACAATAACGCACTTTGCGCCGCATCGTCAGATTTATCGACGACTTTGATGCCTGCATCCGGGCGTTGGTTCTGGAAGTCTAAGACCGTCAAGTTATCATTGATCGTCGAATCGACACGGCCCGATACCAATAACTCGATTGCCTGGTTAAAACCTTCGACACTTTCAAGCTCCGCGCCGTAGGAAGTAGCTGTTTCCGCGTAATTACTAGTCAGTGACTGTGCAGAGAGCTTGCCTTCCAAATCATCAAAGCTTTGGATTTCTTCATTGCCTTCAGCTACAACGAGAACGGCAGTAGAAGTGATGTACGGATCTGAGAAATCGTAGCTTTCCTGACGTTCTTCATTGATGCCTACTTGGTTGGCGACCATATCAAAACGCTCAGCATCGAGACCCGCGAACATCGCATCCCATTGCGTTTCAAGGAATTCCGCTTCGACACCGAGACGGTCCGCGACTTCACGGGCAATTTCCACGTCAAAGCCTGTCAATTCTCCGCTGTCGTCATGGAATGTGAAAGGAGGGTATGTTCCTTCAGTCCCGATGACCAAAGTTCCTTCTTCTTGGATTTCGGCGAGCAAGTCCGTTTCGCCTTCTGTGTTGTTTGAATCTGTGTTGTCTGCGCTGTCGGAAGATCCGCAAGCTGCTAGAAATAATGCAGCTGCGCTGATCGGCAGAAATGCCCATTGTTTCTTCATCGGTGGTTCCCCATTTCATTAAATTTTTGCCTTCATGGCGTTGTTGTTCTATTTAAACATAATAAACCTTACCTGTATAGTAGGTTTAATCGGAAGAGGAAAATACGTAAAAGCCATTGTTTTTTTAAAGAGAACAATTTATAATGGCTCTAACGTAAAGCTTGATATGAAAGCATTTTGAAAGAATAAAATGTGTTTATACAGCGGACAAATGTTTTAGGGAAAAGGAGTGTATGAAAAATGAAACGAATCATGGTGACTGGAGCTTTAGGGCAAATCGGCTCGGAATTAGTGGGCAAATTGCGTAAGGAATATGGTGCAGAAAACGTATTGGCGACAGATATCCGACCATCTGAAAATCAGGACGGACCTTTCGAAATTTTGGACGTGACAGATGCGGAACGGATGTTAACTTTGGCACGGGATTTCAATGCCGACACAATGATCCATATGGCAGCGCTATTGTCTGCGACTGCAGAAGAAAAGCCGCTACTGGCATGGAATTTGAATATGGGCGGATTAGTAAATGCCCTTGAAGCGGCCCGTGAACTCGGTATGCAATTTTTCACGCCAAGTTCGATTGGTGCATTCGGACCTTCAACGCCCAAAAATGACACTCCGCAAGACACGCTTCAGCGTCCGACCACAATGTACGGTGTCAATAAAGTAGCAGGAGAATTGCTGTGTGATTATTACTTCACGAAATTCGGCGTCGATACCCGCGGCCTTCGCTTCCCCGGCTTGATCTCCAATGTTGCGCTTCCAGGTGGCGGAACGACGGATTATGCCGTAGATATTTATTACAAAGCGATTGAAAATGGCAGCTACACTTCCTATATCGCGCAAGGCACCCGCATGGACATGATGTATATGCCGGATGCGCTGCAGGCGATTGTCGATTTGATGGAAGCCGATGCGGATAAGCTAGTGCATCGCAATGCGTTCAATGTGACGGCGATGAGCTTTGAACCGGAAGAGATTGCCGCTTCGATCCGCAAGCATCTCCCGGATTTCAAGATGAACTACGATGTCGACCCGGCGCGCCAGGCAATCGCTGCCAGCTGGCCGGATAACATCGACGCCAGTGCGGCAAAAGACGAATGGAACTTCACAACCTCGTATGACTTAGATGCCATGACAGCAGACATGCTGGAAAAACTAAAGCAAAAATTTCAACAAGCATAATAAAAAGGCGCTTTCCGAATTCCGGAAAGCGCCTTTTTATTGTTTGATTAAAATAATAAGTGTGCGACACCGACAATGATCGGCAAGGCAATAACTGTGCGCAAGAGGAAAACGACGATCAAATCGAAAATATTGACCGGAATTTTCGAGCCGAGCAGCAAGCCACCGACTTCAGACATGTAAATCAATTGCGTAACCGACATAGTTGCAACGACAAAACGCGTCATTTCGGATTCAATGCCTGCACCAAGTATCGCTGGCAAGAACATATCGGCGAAACCAACGACCATTAATTGTGCAGCTTCTGCAGCTTCAGGAACACCGAGTAGATTCAAATACGGTTCAAACGGTGCTCCGAGAATAGCGAAAGTCGAGGTGTATTCCGCAAGAATCAAGGCAATTGTACCGAACGCCATAACGACTGGCGCAACGCCAATCCACATATCGAGCACGTTTTTCATGCCATCTTTAAAGAACTCGGCGACAGAGCGGTTGCGATCCGCTTTTTCAAGTGCTTTACCAAGTCCGTGAGAGGCAAGACCTTGACCGTTCGGCACGTCTTCAGAAAGCGATTCCTGCGGGGAGCCGTCTATAAACTCTGTCTTTTTCTGTGCGAGCGGATAGATGCGCGGCATGATCAGTGCTAAAATCACGCCGGCGAGAATGACTGTGCCGTAATACGGAAGGAAATAAGAGCCAAGCCCAATTTCTTCAATGACGACAATGGCGAAAGTAATTGAGACGACAGAGAAAGTCGTTCCGATAATCGCCGCTTCACGCTGCGTGTACTTATTGTCTTCGTATTGCTTACTCGTGAGCAGGACACCGATCGTACCATCGCCCACCCAAGAAGCCAGTGCGTCGATAGAAGATCGGCCAGGCAGGCGGAACAATGGGCGCATGATTTTAACCATCATCGTACCGAAAAATTCCAGCAAGCCGAAGTTCATGAGAAGCGGTAAGAACAAGCCCGCGAATAGGAAAATCGTGAACAAGAAGGATAGTAAGCCGCTTCCTGATAATAGCAAGCCGCCGGTATTCTCGTTCCAAACTGGCTCTGGGCCGACTTGGAATAACACCATAAATGCAAAGACAGCGGCGATAACACGCGTCAATGTCCAGAACAAGTTGACGTTGAACAATTTCTCGAAAAATGGAACGGAATCAGAAGTGTTCTCTTTCTTGGCGATAAAAGCCAAAGAGCCAACTGCGGCGACTACCAAGATGGCGAGAACGATCCAAGGAACGAACGATTCGATTGCTCCGGCCATAAGACTTGCGAGCACTGCGATTGTGACTTTCCATCCGTCCTCTGTCGGAATCGGAATGAGGAACAATAGGATTCCCAATAAAGACGGAATCAGGAATAATAACCATGTAGAAGCTGAAAACTTTTTCAAAATAGTATTCCCCTTTTCATTTTATTGTATGAATAAACGCAAAGTATACTAATTATACAACACTTTCCGCTTTGGAACCGCTGTCATTAGTAATGTTTATATTATCTGAAAACAAGCGAAAATAATAGTATTTTTAGAAAGAAAATCTTATTGCTGAATATGGATAATATTGGAGTGGTGTTTGCGCTACAGGCTTTTGAATATAGTGAGCCATAAAAGCGGGGTGGAATCCAGACCATATGACTCGCATTAAGTGAGGGGAATTGTCGCATCCAGGCTTTGGAAAATGAAAAAAACCTCCTGTCCTGCACATCGAAATGATATGCAGGACAGGAGGATGTTCAAGGTTTATTCGAAATCTTGATCCCAGCGATAAGTATAGAAGCGTTCCATCGTTAACCAGTTTTCGGTTTCAGTATCGCCATTTTGCAGTTTATGCTCCATTTCCTCGAGCATCCATGCAGTTTGCGAGATATGGGCTTTCATCGAGTTCATCTTGTGTTCACGAACAGGTTTGATGTCGTAGACAACGTCAGGCTCCCCGAGCACATCGAGCGTATTGTTGGCGAAGGCTACGCAATGGAGTTTTGGACGATCTTCCATGCGGCGCACGGCACGAACGACAGCACGCGCCGTTGCCTCATGGTCTGGATGTACGGCGAAGTCCGGATAGAAGGTGATAATCAAAGAAGGATTGGTTTCTTCAATCAATTCTTCCATCATGCGCACCATTTTCTCGTCATCTTCGAATTCAATAGTCTTGTCGCGTAGGCCCATCATGCGCAGGTCCGTCAATCCCATCGCTTCCGCTGAGGCGAGCAGTTCTTTCTTGCGGATCGCTGGCAAGGATTCACGTGTTGCAAATGGCGGGTTGCCAAGATTGCGGCCCATTTCGCCAAGCGTTAAGCAGGCGTATGTCACCGGTGTTCCTTGTTGGATATGGGTCGTGATCGTTCCCGACACTCCGAACGCTTCGTCGTCGGGGTGAGGGAAGATGACCAGTACATGTCGTTCTTTCGGGATGGTCATTATATTTCCTCCTTAATAGCTGAACGGTGTTTCGCTGAGTTGCAGCGCCACCGCCAATTTTCCGGTTCCGTCATGGCCGGCGAGCAGCAAGCGGCCTTCTTCATCGAGTTCAAAATGAGTAATGCCTTGTGCGTAAACCCAACCTTGCGGAAGTTTTAGCCCGACACGGTGTGGGCTGTCGCCGACGACTTTGCCAAGTTCAAAATTGATGACAACATTGCGGATGAACGCGCCGGCATTGAAAAAGCCTTCATTGAAATGGCTGGCATAGCTGCCATTTGTCGTTTCCAAGTGAAGGTAGACATCCTTGCCTACGAACGAATCGATCGCCGCTTGGAGTTGGTTGACTTCTACTAGTTCCATGGTGTTCCTCCTAATTAAATCGGTATTCTAATAGTATAAGGAACTCTGCAGCCGAATGCGATTAGTACGCTTGCAACAGAAAAAATGGATGATAAAATTAAAAAAAGAGAGAATTTTCCAAAAGGGGTGAAAGGTTTGAAGTTTTTAACTAATTTCTGTATCGCCATTACTGGGATCATCCTGGCGGGCAGTTTGCCGATTCTCATCAGGGGGTGGGTAGAAGGCGAATGGAGATGGCGATTGTATGTGGAATCGATACGCGAGACATTGGAAGGGCTTTGGCCCATCGGAGAAATTGCGTTTCTCAATTACCGAGCGGGGCAAGAGATGCCGCTATTCCCGAATATTTTCGCCTATATTGTGTATTCACTCGAAATTCTATTTTTGGCTTTGCTGGTAGCCATTATAACCTCATTAACTTTCACAATAGTTACTATGTTACTGTCTGACAATATACGGGAACGGGTAAAAATGAGGCTTTATTTTTTGGAATCGGTCCCGGATTTATTGATTATTATGCTGGCGCAGCTCAGTGTTATTTTTTTCTTTAAAGAAACCGGCGTGTTGATTTCAAAAATTGCTGTGGCCGGGGACGATCGCATTTACTGGCTGCCTGTATTGTGTCTGGCAGTTTTGCCGACCATCCAACTTTATCGCTTATCCATGCTGACATTTCAAGAGGAAGAGCGCCAGATGTATGTAGAACTCGCCCACGCACTAGGATTTTCCAAAGTCTACATCGTGCTCATCCATATGTTTCGCAATGCCATCATTAGCGTATTTTTTCAGTCCAAGAGAACGATGTGGTTCATGCTGTCGAACTTGTTTGTACTCGAGTTGATGTTTAATCTTCCAGGAATCATGCTATTTCTCAGAGGAAATATGCACCCACTCGGTTTTCTGGTGACCATTTTCAGCTTTTTCTTGCCGATGTTCATCTTATATAGCTTTGGGGAATGGTTTTTCGTATCACGCCGGCAGAACAAGGCGGTGGCATAAATGTGGCGCCAACCGTACTTTATTTTTGGATTCTTTATTTTGAGTTTTTTCCTCGCTGGCAGTTTTGTGTACGAATGGGTATGGGGCGATGTCCCGGCACAAACTCATTACCTAATGGAAGATGGCCGTGCAGTGGAAGCGGCCCCCATATCCCCCAACTGGCAGCATCCGCTGGGAACTGACCAATATGGCTATGACTTACTGGGGAAATTGATGCTCGGGGCGAAATACACCATCTTGGCTGCACTAGCAGTAGCGGCGGTCCGGATGGCAATTGCGGTGCCGATCGGATACTTATTCGGAACTTATTTCGATAAACAACGCAAATGGATGTCCAGTTTTGCCGACTCGATGCATTATATTCCACTGACCTTGTTCGCGGCTTATGTGTTAACGCCGTTGTTGTGGATGCCGGAAAATGGATTTTCGAGCACACTTTCGGAGCGGATTTCGGTACAGGTGATCATAATGGCGCTGTTAACCGTTCCAATCGTCTCGGTTTTGGTTGCCAATGAAGCTGCTTTGCTTCGGGATAAGGAGTATATCCTTGCTGCGAAAACCCTTGGCGCGGGACGTTTTCGGATTATCCGAAAGCATCTCTATCCGCAAATGCGCGAGAAAATCGCTGTCTTGTATGGCCAGCAAGTTATGGAGACCTTTATCATCCTGGCACATCTTGGACTGCTGGATTTGTTTTTGGGCGGAACAAAAGTCAGCTACGACCCCATGTTTGGGGATCCCCCGATGTCAATTTCTTATGAGTGGGCGGGACTGTTCGGTTCAAGCTTCCGCTACTTGCAAAGCGCTCCTTGGCTGCCACTTGCCCCTGTAATATGCATCGGGCTCGCAATTTTTTCAGTGTCGCTGATGATGGAAGGCTATTTACGGTCGAAAAATCCTAAAATCAAGAAAGTCCGCCGACAACCGCAAGAAGATCCGGTAGTCGAGTGGAACCGAGAGCAGCTGCGTGAGAAAATGGTGCGCTTAAAAAATGAAAACCAGCCTAAATGAGGCTGCCGAACCAAGGAGTTTCCAGAAGACAAATAAATGATTTCAAGCGTATAACGGCATAACGAAAAGGAGGGCGCATTTGCGCCCTCCTTTTCTACTTGTGAAATTATAGTTCGACTACGTCGACTTCTGCTTTGTGGAATTTATTCGCAGCACCGTGCATAACAGGGCCAACGTATTCGTTCAGCTTCCAGCCGTGTGCAATCGCTGTGGATACAAAAATCTTAGCGTTGTAGACCGCGTCTTTGACCGATTGACCATTTGCAAGGTTCGCCGTGATCGCCGCAGCGAAAGTACAGCCTGCGCCGTGGTTATAAGTCGTGTCGGTTTTCTCGGCTGTTAAGAGGTAATGTTTTTCTCCGTCGTATAGAAGGTCGGCCGCTTTTTCGTGTTTCAATTGCTTACCGCCTTTGATGACGACAAATTTCGTTCCGTGAGAATGAATCTTTTCTGCCGCTTTTTGCAAGTCTTCCACTGTGTGAAGCGCGCCGAGTCCAGATAATTGGCCAGCTTCGACCAAGTTCGGCGTGACAACTTTTGCGTGCGGCAACAAGTATTTGACCATTGCATCGACGTTTTCTGGGAATAGCACTTCGTTTTCGCCTTTGCATGCCATGACCGGATCGATGACGACATCGGTAATGCCGGATGCTTCGATCGCCTTGCCAGCCATCTCGATAATGTCGACGGTCGGCAGCATGCCAGTTTTCAATGAGTCGATGCCAGTCGAGAAAGCTGTTTTCAATTGGGCATCAAGTGTATCGAGCGCGATCGGATGAATGCCGTGGCTCCAATGGTTGTCCGGGTCCATAGTGACAATGACTGTAAGTGCGTTCATGCCATATGTGCCGTGTTCTTGGAACGTCTTCAAGTCGGCCTGGATGCCAGCGCCGCCGGAAGTATCCGATCCTGCAATGGTGAGTGTCTTTTTGAGTGTCATAAGTCAATCTCCTTTAAGCTATTTAGTCATTGAGCTAATTTTATAGAAATTCCTTGCGATTTACAACGGTTTGGGCCTGTGAGGCCAAGCCACTGCGAGCACTGTCGCAATGGAAGCGAGAGAAAACAACAAGGTAAAGCCCCCGATGACCCAATGGCCGCTAGTGAATAGGCCGATTGCCATCACCAATGTTAAAATGGCTGCTGTCACGATCAAGCCGATCAAGCAGCCCATGCCGGCGCGTTTTGCGCTTTCGGGTGCACTATCGCCTTTCGTTTTGGAAATATCGGAAACTTTTTGCCGCCAATCCGCCATATGTGTTCAGCCCCTTTTTCCCATCGTAACACGCAACAGTGGCGAACTGAAGCGCTTGCACCAGAGTGAACTTAAGAAAAAATGGCATGGAAAATAAAAGCCGTTTATTGGAGGAATGAATATCATGACTAAACAAATTTTCAGCAATGACTGGCAGGAAATCTTAGGAGAAGAATTTGGCAAGAGCTATTACCAGGAATTAAGGGAATTCCTCAAAGAAGAATATGCCGAGGAAATGGTTTATCCAGTGAAAGAAGATATTTGGAACGCTTTTGAACATACAGCGTACCGGGATGTCAAAGCCGTTATTCTCGGGCAAGACCCTTATCATGGCGCGAATCAAGCGCATGGCTTGAGCTTTTCTGTCCAACCAGGTATCGCCCATCCACCGAGCCTGCGCAATATCTTCAAAGAGCTGGAGAGTGATATCGGCTGTCCTAAGCCGGTGGATGGAACCTTAACGAAATGGGCTGATCAAGGCGTCTTGATGCTGAACACGGTTCTGACGGTTAGGCAAGGTCAAGCGCATTCGCATCAGAAGAAAGGGTGGGAATCATTCACGGACGAAGTGATCCGGAAACTGTCGGCACGTGAAGAACCCGTCATATTTATTTTATGGGGCAAGCCGGCACAGATGAAAAAACGCCTGATCGATACCGAACGCCATGCCATTATTGAAGCACCACACCCGAGCCCGCTCAGTGCGCATCGCGGCTTTTTCGGCAGCAAGCCATTCTCAAAAGTGAACAAGCTGTTACAATCGCGTGGAGAGGCACCGATCGACTTCTGCCTGGACTGACGAATCCGGCAGGCGCGTGTTAAACTGAATGGGACTAACAGCGAGAGGGGCCATGATTCATGGGCATCGAAACGACACGTATTTTAGATGAAATCGATAAGCACACGGCCCGTGCACGGCAAGGCGAACCTGAAAAAATTCGGGAATCGCTGGCTGCGATCCGGGCTTTATGCGACCTGCTTCTTGAAGACGGTATGCAAGCACCTAAAAAACCTCGTGCTATGCCGCTTGCTTCAACGGAAACGGTGAACCGGCCGCAGACTGTTCCTACGGCTGAAAGAATGCAAGAAGAAGGAGCGAACGGCGATTCGCTGTTTGAATTTTAAATGGAAAGAGGACGAAACCAATGAAATTTTTCTTGATAGCAGGAGCGGTCAATGGGTTGCTTGCCGTCGCTTTCGGGGCATTCGGGGCACATTTGCTCGAAGGCCGCGTAGCGGATAAATACTTGGATACATGGCAGACCGCCGTGCAATACCAAATGTTCCACTCGATCGGATTGATCGCCGTCGCCATATTGATGAGTTCCGCGCTCATCGGGCCGCTCAGCTCACTCAGTTGGGCAGGGTACTTGATGCTTGCGGGAATCGTGATTTTCTCAGGCAGCTTGTATGTTCTAAGTTTAACGGGCATCAGTGTACTTGGGGCGATCACGCCAATCGGAGGCGTCGCATTCATCGCAGGATGGGTCATGTTGATGGTTGCCGCAGCAAAAGCTTTATAATGAGTGACAAGAAACAGCCTGCACAGCGTGTGCAGGCTGTTTTTTTATGTGTCTGACGAAACATTGCCATTGATCAGAAGAATGGAAATATTACTGGATTACGTTAAGTTTCTGTAAATATGTTGTATCTCTATTGCAGGTAGACATACAATGAATGAGGGTTTATCAACGGATAAGGATGTAGGTATATGAAACAGCAAGCACATATTTTTGATATACATGTCATGAGGGCAGTAGGCTGTTTGATGGTCGTGCTCGTTCATGTCTCCGCATTATATTATGTTCAGCATGGCGATTGGCAGGATGTTATTTTATTCCTCAACCAGGCAAGCCGTTTCGGGACACCGATTTTCGCCATTGTCAGCGGACTGTTATTGTTCTTGCAAGTGAGGAATAAGGGATTTTTCTTTCAGCGCTTTTTCTCGTCGCGCCTGCAGAAAATCGTCATTCCGTTCTTGTTCTGGACCGCGTTTTACTTGTTTTATTTATGGATCGTCTTTGGGGCCAACCCGTTGGACTCGGGAATCAAACGATTTTTGTTTGAGGTAGCGTTCGGAGAAACGTATTCCCACCTTTATTTCATCTCTATCGTTTTGCAGTTCTATTTGATTTTCCCTTTGCTGCAATTGATCAGAAGCAAAGCGGCTTGGATGATTGCCTTGGTGGTATCTGCTGCCATTCACGTTTATGCAATGAAATACATGGATCCTTCGCAATTTGACGGACTGCTTGCCAGAATCGTCGAGCAGCGAGCCTTTTTGCCGAAGTGGATTTTCTTCTTCATCTTTGGCGGATTTCTCGCCTACAACTGGGAAACGGCGAAGCAATGGGCGTATAAATGGAGAGTCGGTTTGTTTGTTGGGGTGCTGCTAATCCTTTACTTTGCGGCAGTTGAATACGAATGGGGACGTTACATAGGATCCAACCGCGTATCCAACATCATCAATTTGCCGATCCTCATTTTGTTTATCATGGCGATTGCCGAGAAGGTCGGGCGAAATCCACTGCTCCATACAGTCGCTTCGAAGCTAGGCGCGATGTCTATGGGAATCTATTTGATCCACCCATTTGTCATCAATATGCTGCAGCGCAATATGCCTGAGGGTGTATGGCGGCTATCCCTGTTTCCATTATGGTACGTAGTGGTCATGGCCATTACGATTGGCATCATTTTGCTGGTACAGAAACTGCCATTTGGCCGCGTTATCTTGACCGTTCCTTCTGTCAAAACGGTCAAGCCCGCTGCAAAGAACGAGAACAAAGAGTTAAAGGAAGCGTAAATGACATAAAAAAAGTTGCCGGCACACGCAGGCAACTTTTTTATGTTGTTTCGCTGAATCTGGTACTTCTTCGATGATTGCGCCGCCAACTATCAGTGAAGACGAAAAAAACGCCGCTTCCTGATGAAAGGAGGCGGCGTTTATCAGAAATTTATACTTCGAGGAATTTCACGGTTTTTTCTTTGTCGAGAATCGTGCCGACGTAGAATGAACCAAATTCGCCGTAGCGAGCGGAAACTTCATCGAAACGCATTTCATAGACGAGTTTCTTGAACTGGAGAACGTCTTCCGCGAAAAGCGTGACGCCCCATTCGTAATCATCGAATCCGACAGAGCCGGAAATGATTTGTTTGACCTTACCAGCATAGCTGCGACCGATCTTGCCGTGAGACAGCATCAAATCTTTGCGCTCTTGCATCGGCAACATGTACCAGTTGTCGTTGCCTTCGCGACGCTTGTCCATTGGATAGAAGCAGATGTACTGGGAGCGTTGCAGCTCAGGGTACAGACGCGAACGGACATGCGGGTTTTGGTAAGGGTCTTCATCGCTGTCGCCTGACAGGTAGTTCGACAATTCCACAACGGATACGTAAGAATACGTCGGTACTGTATAAGCGATCAAAGTCAATTTATTGTATTCGGTTTCGAGCTCGCGCAATTCATCCATCGTTTCGCGCAAGAGCATAAGCATAAGATCTGCTTTTTGCCCGATGATGGAATAAAGGGCGTGGGCACCGGTTTTATTGTCATCAGCTTGGTTAACTTTTTCCATGAAATTGTTGAACTCGTCGATTGCGAATTGGCGCTCTTCGTCGTCGAGCATTTTCCACGCGACCCAGTCCATCGAACGGAAATCGTGGAGCACGTACCAGCCGTCTAATGTGATTGCTGCTTCATTCATCAGTAGAACACTCCTTTTATATAAATCTCTTTCCCAGTTTATCACACGCGCAAGCGAAGTTCCTATTCGAATGCGGCCTGTCACGAATTTGCCATGGGCGCAGCGCCTTTTCAGCCCGCATTGAAAAGGGTAAACTGAGAAGAGTGAATCAAAAAGAGGAGAATGACAGCATGGCTTTATTTATGGAAGATAAAAAATGGCGCTTTTGGGACCAGTCCTTGAGCGCGCGCAACCGTTCTGCGCTCGAATCGTTCGCAGCCGACGACACGCTTTGTGAACTGGTTGGTTCCCAGAAAAGTCCGGCGACTGTCAGAACCTGGGTGCACGATGACACGGTCGTACTTGGCATCCAAGACCATCGCTTGCCCCATATCGATAAAGCGATGGCAGTACTAGAAGACAACGGCTATCAGGGAATCGTCCGGAATTCCGGCGGCCTTGCCGTGGTGCTCGATTCCGGCGTCTTGAATATTTCCGTCGTTCTATCGGAAAAAGAAGGTGCCATCGATATTCCGCAAGGCTACGATATCATGGTCGAACTGGTGGAGGCTTTGTTTCCGGAAGCGACAATCGATGCCTACGAAATCGTCGGTTCCTACTGCCCGGGCAGCTACGATTTAAGCATCGGCGGCAAGAAATTTGCCGGCATTTCCCAGCGGCGCATTCGCCGCGGTATAGCGGTGCAAGTGTATTTGTGCATCGAAGGAAGCGGCGCGGAACGGGCGGAAGTGATTCGCGAATTTTACGAAGCGGGCAGAGGGGGCGAAGAAACAAAATTCAGTTACCCCGAAATCCAGCCGGAAGTAATGGCCTCGCTTAGCGAATTGCTTGGCCGTGACATCACGGTGCCTGAAGTGGTAGTCGATTTAAATGCACTTCTCGGCTCGCCGAACCCAATGCCGCTTCAAGAAGAGGAATTTGAATTGTATTCGTTTTATTTAAAACGGGTACTTGACCGCAATGAAAAAATGCTCGAATGGACGCTTGAATGAGCGCATGATTCGTGTAAAATAACCAGTACGATTCGAGGAGGAGCGCCCGTGAGCTACGCCACACAGAAATTAGCTGAAGAAAAAGTGTTCAAAGATCCGGTTCACCGGTATATCCACGTACGCGACCAAGTGATTTGGGACCTCGTCAATTCAAAAGAGTTCCAACGCTTGCGCCGTATCAAACAACTCGGGACATCCTACCTCGTTTTTCACGGCGCAGAGCATAGCCGGTTTAACCATTCGCTTGGCGTCTATGAAATCGTCCGGCGCATTTCGGACGATGTGTTTCACGGCCGCCCGGAATGGGATGAAGGCGAGCGTTTGACGGTGTTGTGTGCCGCACTTCTTCACGACCTCGGGCATGGCCCGTTTTCACATTCATTTGAAAAAGTATTTGATGTGGATCATGAAGAATTCACGCGTGCCATCTTGACCGGTGATACGGAAGTGAACAGCATCTTGCAAAAAGTTGCGCCTGATTTTCCTGCAGATGTTGCAGAAGTCATTGCCAAAACCTATTCCAATAAACAAGTCGTCTCGCTCATTTCCAGCCAGATCGACGCTGACCGGATGGATTATTTGCAGCGCGATGCCTATTATACGGGTGTTTCCTATGGTCATTTTGATATGGAGCGCATCCTGCGGGTCATGCGGCCATTAGATGACCAAGTCGTCATCAAGTCGAGCGGCATGCACGCGGTCGAAGACTATATCATGAGCCGCTACCAGATGTACTGGCAAGTGTATTTCCATCCAGTTGCAAGAAGTGCAGAAGTCATTTTGCGGAAAATCTTGCAACGGGCAAAGGAATTGAGCGAAAACGGCTATGAATTCCAGCAGCCGCCGACCCATTTCCTGGCCTTTTTCGACCGCAGCTTTACGCTAGCCGATTATTTGGCGCTCGATGAAGGGGTCTTGATGACTTATTTCCAGCTTTGGATCAATGAGCGCGACCCGATCCTCGCCGATTTGTGCGAGCGTTTCGTCAACCGCCGCCTGTTCCAATACGTCGATTTCGATCCCGGCACGGACTATAAGAAACTCGGGGAACTATCAGCGTTGTTCAAAAAAGCGGGCATCGATCCTGAATATTATTTAATCGATGACTCCACTTCCGATTTGCCTTATGATTTCTATCGCCCGGGGGAAGAGGAAGAACGCCTGCCGATCCAATTATTGATGCCAAACGGCGACATTAAAGAACTATCCAGGTTATCCCAGATTGTAGACGCCATATCTGGCAAACGCCGAACCGATTATAAATTATATTTTCCAGCGGAATTGCTTATCGATGGCAAGAAAAAAGCCATTAAGCAGCAAATCCTGGAGATGCTCAGAGAAGGAGGGGTTTAGTTGCTCCAAGAACATGCAAGAATCGTTGATTTTATCGCGACGGCCGAAGGAGTAACCGGCCGAAAGAAACTGCAGAAAATGGTCTATATTATGAAAAAGCTCAATGTCCCGTTCAGAGAGAAATATGAATTTCATATCTACGGGCCCTATTCGGAAGAATTGACGGCGCGCATTGAGGAATTATGCGATATGGGCTTTATTTCAGAAGCATTGGAAGACAAAGGTTCCTATGTTCAATATAAATACGCGGTCACGGAAGAAGGCATGGAATTCCGACAAGCCGTTGCGGCATCGATCCCGAAAAACCCTGAAGCCGCCGCTTTGCTCAATGCCAAAAGCGCACGCTTTCTTGAACTGGCTTCGACTCTTCTGTATTTTGACCATCTCGAGCGTGAAGAACAGATCGCCAAATTGCATAGTGTAAAAGGCAAACTGAACTTCACCGAAACTGAAATCGAAGAAGCCTACCGCTTTCTCGATGAACTGGCACAATTAAAGCTTGCGTAACTTGTGTCCTCTTTGATTAAGCGTATTTCGAGAGGGATGGTGCTTGTTCAAAAGGCTCCCCTTTGATTGTAGCCTCTTGTTGTGAACCGCAGCCGCGCTTGGGGTTGAGCTCCCGCAATAAGCCAGGAAAACCACCTGTCTCATTGCTTCGCTTCACCCGTATTCGCGCGGCTGCTATACCGGTTCATTGAATAAAAAATGAGCAGATGCGACAGGGTTAAAACTGACATCAGCTGGCTATTACGTGATTTAACTTTTGAGAAGACTGACAGACCTGCATACTTGTGACCGGGCTAGGCTTAACCTGGCCAACATGCTGAGCCAAGACAGAAACTATTTCCATATCTTCAGTTGAGAAATCGTCGAAATGTCTGTTCCGCTGTCAACCTAGAGACTGAGCGGAAGGTGCAGTGTGATGAGCCCATTCATTTGCGCATAAAAAAACTCCCCGAGGGGAGTTTTTGTCTACTCTTCGCTTAATAGCTTGCCGTTGACCGCGTATTCGCTTTTCTTTAAGTCTTCGAGGAAGACGACAACTTTTTCGGTTGGTGCACCAGTCGTTTCAGAAACAGCGGCTGTCACTTTTTCAACGAGTGCGCGTTTTTGTTCATCTGTGCGGCCTTCAAGCATTTTTACAGTTACGTATGGCATAATGGATGCAGCTCCTTTTCATTGAATGTTAGGCTAATCATATACAGAATGGAGGAATTGTACAAATGGCAAATGAAGAAAAGCCCAAAAAGAAATTGGGATTCACCATTATAAAAGACGATCCGACAGACGGGCATAAAGGCTACGGCATCGGTTCCTTGTCGCTCGAGAACGTTTCACCGCTCATCATCGACGTCGAAGAACAAGATGCGGTACTTGATATTGGCGCGATGCACGCAAGAAGCCAGACGGAACGTGGCATTAAATTCACGACCAACCGCGAAGATTCTGAGGGCGGAAAAAATTATTGGCTCGTCTGGATTACCATTGACTTTAATCCAGCAGGACCATATTACGCTGGTGTTACGTCTTGTGAAATGGTGGTCAACCGGGAAAAGCGCCGTGGCTATAAAATTTTGGCGGACCACGTTAATTTGATGGATAAGTCAATGAAACGCAAAATCATTGTTGACCATATGGATGCGCCATCGAAAAAAGTACTCGCTGATTATTTGAAAACCCATAACCCAGAAATGTGGGAGCGCAGCGAAGAACAATTGCATAGTGATTTGTCACAATAAAGTTAGATTCTTGAACAGAATGTGAAACCTGAAATTCGGTCCTTCAGGCAGTTGAAGTTGAGCCGAAAAAAAAGTAAACTGAGAGTACAGCTTTTCAACTAGAAAGCTAGGACACCTGATAGCGGGCAAGTGCTGTGAGCCATTGCGACAAACCCAAGCCCAATGCCTCATGTCACTTTCTCCGCGCCCATCAGGCCAAAAAGGTTTTCTGTGCAGGGAATGGATTCCCTTTGCAGAAAGCCTTTTTGTATGCAATGAAGGCACAGTGGCCAAAAGCGTTTGAAACTCATTCCATTGCATAGTCCACGCCTGTTCGGGTAAAGAATAGTGGCGGAAAAGAGTATTGCACTTTTGCGGAAAACACTTATACTTTGTAAAGTGATTTCAATCTGATAAATAAAGGAGTTTGATTATACATGGCAGGATTCTGGTATACCGAAAAACAAACCGAAAACTTTGGCATTACAATGAAAATCAATAAAACGCTTCATACAGAACAAACCGATTTCCAATATTTGGAGATGGCTGAAACAGCGGAATGGGGCAATATGTTGTTTTTGGACGGCATGGTCATGACTTCTGAAAAAGACGAATTCGTCTACCACGAAATGGTTGCGCACGTGCCACTATTCACTCACCCGAACCCAGAAAACGTATTGGTCGTTGGCGGCGGAGATGGCGGTGTCATCCGTGAAATTCTGAAACACCCATCTGTGAAAAAAGCGACGCTCGTCGATATTGACGGAAAAGTCATCGAATACTCGAAAAAATTCTTGCCATCGATTGCATCCGGCTTAGAAGATGCACGCGTAGAAGTGATCGTCGGTGACGGTTTCATGCACATCGCGGAGTCGGAAAACGAATTCGACGTCATTATGGTCGACTCAACAGAACCGGTCGGACCGGCCGTAAACTTGTTCTCAAAAGGCTTTTATGCAGGTATTTCGAAAGCCTTGAAAGAAGATGGCATTTTTGTCGCGCAATCGGACAACCCGTGGTTCACGCCGGATTTGATCAAACAAGTCCAAAGTGACGTGAAGGAGATTTTCCCGATTACGAAACTTTATCTTGCGAACATCCCAACATACCCAAGCGGCTTGTGGTCGTTTACAATCGGCTCGAAAAAATACAACCCGCTGGAAGTTCCGGCTGAACGTTTCCACGACATCGACACCAAATATTACACGCCGGAATTACACAACGCAGCATTCGTGTTGCCGAAATTTGTGAAAGATTTGACGGGTGAATAAGATGCGTTTTGACGAAACTTATTCAGGAAAAGTATTCATCAAAAGCCATCCGAATTATGAAGAATCAAAAGCAGTTCTTTACGGCATGCCGATGGACTGGACCGTCAGCTACCGTCCAGGCTCACGTTTTGGCCCGAACAAAATCCGTGAAGTCTCCATCGGACTGGAAGAGTACAGTCCGTATTTAGATCGTGAATTAGAAGATGTGAAATTCTTCGACGCTGGAGATATTCCATTGCCATTCGGCAATCCGGAAAAATCATTGCTCGAGATCGAAACGTATGTCCATACTTTATTGAAAGACAATAAAATTCCGATGGGCATGGGCGGAGAGCATCTTGTCTCGTTACCGGTCATGAAAGCGGTCGCCAGCAAATACGACGACCTGGCCATCATTCATTTCGATGCGCATACCGACCTGCGTGAAAACTACGAAGGCGAAGAATATTCGCATTCGACGCCGATCCGCAAAATCGCTGATCATATCGGCCCGAAAAACGTTTATTCGTTTGGTATCCGTTCCGGCATGAAAGAAGAATTCGAATGGGCGAAAGAACAAGGCATGCATTTGTATAAATTCGAAGTGCTCGAGCCCTTGAAGCAAGTGCTTCCGACACTTGAAGGACGTCCGGTTTATATCACCATCGATATGGACGTGCTCGACCCGGCACACGCGCCAGGAACCGGCACAGTCGATGCAGGTGGCATCACATCGCGTGAACTGCTCGCATCGATCCATGCAATCGCAGCATCCGGCGTAAACGTCGTCGGCTTCGATTTGGTCGAACTAGCACCAGTCTACGACCATTCCGATCAAACCGCCAACACCGCAAGCAAACTCATCAGAGAAATGATACTTGGGTGGGTTAAATAAGAAATGCTGAAGCGGCTGTCCTGCCTCGACAGGCGTAAGACGGATGGCCGAAGCGGCGCTTTTCAGCCGCACAGGGCAGTCGGCTTACGACCCGAGAGGCAAGCCGCTGAAGCTAGACAGAAGAAAAGCGGAAGCGCCCACGTGGAAGCTAAGCTAAGTGCGCGACGTCCTGTCGCAACGCTTAGCTGACCCACATCCTGTGGGCCCTCGACGGGCATAAGACAATCTGGCGAAGCGGCGCTCTTTGCCGCACAGCCAGAATGGCTTATGACCCGAGGAGCTAGGCGCTGCAACTGGACAAGAAGAAAAGCGAAAGCGGCTTTATGGAGGCTAAGCTAAGTGCGCGATGTCCTGTCGCAACGCTTAGCTGACTCACATCCTGTGAGCCCTCGACAGGCGTAAGACGATCTGGAGAAGCGGCGCTTTTTGCCATATAGCTAAACATGAAAACGAAACAGCCGGCCTGGCATCCAACAGGTCGGCTGTTTCTTTTTTTTATAGATTGTGAAGAGGAAGAGGTCTTTTTCCCGAGATAGATGTTTACGCAATCGCTTTTAGAGAAATGGGTAAGAAAAGAAATAAAAGGGGGATGCTGTGCGATGCATGATTTTAATGAAGTCTTCATACAAATATTGATTCTCCTGGCGATTGCCATTGCGGTGGTCGGGGTGGCGAAAAAAGTCGGGCAACCTGATACGATCGCACTTGTGTTGGTCGGCTTGTTCCTGGGCGTTGTCAATTTGCCGTTTCCTCTGATTGACCAGGCTGAAGCATTCATCACCCAGTCAGAAGTGTTTCAAGTCATTATCATTTCCTTGTTTCTGCCGATTTTACTTGGGGATGCAACGCTGAAATTGCCCTTTCATCATTTGTATCAGCAGAAAAACACAGTCATTGGAATGGCGCTTGGCGGGACGTTTCTGTCATTTTTGCTGATTGGATTTGCAGCACATTATCTACTGGGCCTCCCTATTGCCGTAGCCTTTACCTTTGCGGCCTTGATGAGTGCGACAGACCCAATCAGCGTCCTGTCGATCTTTAAATCTGCAGGGGTTTCACAAAAGCTGTCGACTATCATGGAAGGGGAATCTTTGTTCAATGACGGCATCGCCATCGTCCTTTTCCAAATTTCCTCTATTTATCTGCTGACGTATATAGAAATGGGATGGGCCGGTGTAGGGAGCGGCGTGTGGATGTTTTTAAGATTTGCAGTAGGCGGGGTATTGGTCGGATTAGTGCTTGGCTTCATCTTTTCTCAAGTTATCCGATTTTACGACGATTACCCGTTTGAAATCGCTGTCTCTGCACTTTTGTTCTTCGGCAGTTATTTTATCGCAGAGCATCTCCACGTATCCGGTGTAATTGCGGTAGTTGCGGGAGGCTTCGTGTTTGGTGATTATGGCGGAAAAATCGGCATGTCGAAAACGACTGAACGAAATATCAATTCCTTCTGGGACGTCATCACGCTGATTGCCAATTCACTTATCTTCCTCATTGTGGGCCTCGAAATTCGCAATATCGATTTCATGGGTCAATGGGGCATCATTGCCTTAGCGATTGTCATTGTCATCGTCGCGAGAATTATTGCGCTGTTCATCAGTACGATGCCGGCGAAAAGTTTGAATAGGAAAGAACGAATTTTATTAAACTGGGGCGGACTAAAGGGCAGTTTATCGATTGCTTTAGCTCTCAGCCTTCCGTCTAGCTTCGAAGGAAGAGAAACCATCTTGCTGTTAACGTTTTCCGTCGTGCTGTTTTCCTTAATCGTCCAAGGGCTAACGATCAAACCGCTGATCGGCAAATTAGGACTAAAAGAGAAAGTTTCAGAAGAAAATACTCACTAAGCAAACTGGCTTGAGAAATCAAGCCAGTTTTTAGGTTGTTGAGAAAGTTAAGAAGCCGCATTTTCCGAAGCTTATCGCACGACTCCGTGGGCTCGCGCCCAAGCCTCCTCAGCCGCTTCGCGTCCTGCGGGGTCTCGGTCGTCTCGCTTTACCACTGGAGTCGAGCGTACGCTTCTCCAAATACTTAGAGAGTTTGTTGATTTTTCATTGTGAAATAGTCTCCCACTCTTTTCATTAATTGAGGATAATAGACTTCTTCAACACTCTGTAAACTGGCTTGAGAAATCAAGCCAGTTTTTTTATGGAAGTAAAAAGGAGTGACTTCTTTTGTGTATGCTGATGAAATGTTTGCTGCTCTTATGGAATTCTGCAAGACACCTGACACTTGATCCTATTGCTTCTTTTGCATAATGTCGAAATTGAAACTTAATTGAAAACAACCGTCAATTCGGGCTATAATGGAACGGTTATCAACAAACGGAGAGGCGGATGCATATGAAAAAATCAGTGAATATCAAATTGACGACGATCATCCGCCAGCCGGATGCCGAAGATCAAGTGATGGAACTGCGTTCAGAAGGTGTCTTGACCGAGAAAAACGGGCGCCGCTATTTGCAATACGATGAGCGGCAAGACGATCTTGATATCCGGACAACGGTCAAACTCGGCGAAACCGACGCGGTCGTGATGCGCAGCGGAGGCTTGCAAATGCGCTTGCCATTCCTGCTGAATAAAGAGCAGACCGGCAATTTGCGCCATGGCGAGGAATCGTTCATGCTGACGACAAAAGCGCATGAACTCATCATGACAGCAGATCGTTTCAAAGTAAGATACGATCTAGCGCTCGGCAACGATTTTGCTGGCGAATACGAAATGGAAATACAGTTTACGGAGGGAACCAAATGAACGCAGTAGAACAAGTACAGCAAAACATTAAACAGGCGATTGCCGAAGCGGTCCAAAAAGCGGGTCTTACAGAAGAACCGATTCAGGTCCAATTGGAATCACCGAGAGATAAAGCGAACGGCGATTACGCGACGAACGTGGCAATGCAATTGACACGCCTTGCGAAAAAGCCGCCGCGTGCGATTGCAGAAGCGATCGTGGAAAACTTGGATACACAATCAGCGAATATCGAAAAAGTCGAAATCGCTGGCCCTGGCTTCATTAACATCGTTATCCAAAAAGATTACTTGAACGATGTCATTAAAACGGTACTCGAGCAAGGCGCAGAATACGGCCGCTCGAATGCCGGCAACAGCCAACGCATCCAAGTCGAGTTTGTTTCAGCAAACCCGACAGGCGACCTGCACCTAGGCCATGCCCGCGGTTCTTCTGTCGGCGACTCGATGTGCAATATCTTGGACCTTGCTGGCTATGATGTGTCCCGTGAGTATTACATCAACGATGCCGGAAACCAAATCAATAATTTGGCTTTGTCGATTGAAGGACGTTATTTCGAAGCCTTGGGCAAAGGCGAAAGCATGCCAGAAGATGGCTACCGCGGACAGGACATCATCGATATCGCAGCAGCGCTCGTAGAAGAGCACGGCGATAAATTCCTGCAGATGACAGAGCAAGAACGCTATAAAGCATTCCGTGAGCACGGCTTAAAAGTAGAGCTTGCGAAATTGCAGAAAGACTTGGCAGATTTCCGCGTTCACTTCGATGTGTGGTATTCGGAAACGTCCCTATACGAAAATGGCAAGATCGATGCGGCACTGAAAAAACTGCACGACAATGGCCATATTTATGAAGAAGACGGCGCGACTTGGTTCCGTTCGACAACATTCGGTGACGACAAAGACCGTGTGCTCATCAAAAACGATGGCACGTATACGTATTTGACGCCGGATGTCGCTTACCACGAAGACAAGATTCAGCGCGGCTTCGATAAGCTCATCAATATTTGGGGAGCTGACCACCATGGGTATATCCCGCGTATGAAAGCAGCCATCGAAGCACTCGGATATGACCGCGATACGCTTGAAGTGAGCGTCATTCAAATGGTGCAATTGTATAAAGACGGCGAAAAGATGAAGATGAGCAAACGGACCGGTAAAGCCGTCACTATGCGTGAATTGGTCGAGTTGGTCGGCCTGGATGCGGTTCGTTATTTCTTCGCGATGCGCTCTGGCGATTCGCATATGGATTTCGACTTGGATTTGGCCGTTTCCCAGTCTAATGAAAATCCGGTTTATTATTCACAATACGCACATGCTCGTATCTGCTCAATTCTGCGCCAGGCAGCGGAACAGAACTTTACCGCTTCCACTGAGCACTTGGAGTTATTGACGGATGAAAAAGAAATCGAAGTCTTGAAGAAAATCGGCGATTTCCCGCAAGTTATAGCAGATGCTGCAAAACTTCGCGCGCCTCACCGCGTGACAACGTACATCCATGAATTGGCATCAAATTTCCACAGCTTCTATAACGCCAATAAAGTACTGGATGCCAGCAACGAAGACATGACGCGTGCGCGCTTAGCCTTGATCGAAGGGGTCAAAACAACGCTTGCGAACGCCTTGAAGACAGTCGGCGTCCAAGCACCTGAAAAAATGTAGAAGACAACTAAAGCTTTCGGTGTATAATGGAGTCATCAAATCAACTGAATAGCCATCATGAAGGTGCTTATGTCTAAGAACATGAGTTAAAAGGGAAGCCGGTGCAATTCCGGCGCGGTCCCGCCACTGTATGTGAGAGCAAACTGCAATGCCACTGGAAACTCCGGGAAGGCGCAGCGAGCAATGACCACAAGCCAGGAGACCTGCCTTCTTGAACACCGAACCGAAAGCTTGCGAGGACAGGCCGGACGCGCTTGTTTTTGCGAATCGTCCTGTAAGTCCCCCGCAGTTTTACTGCGGGGGACTTTTTTAATAGAAAAGCGGAAGCGGCTGTTCTGCCTCGACAGGCGTAAGACGGGTGGCCGAAGCGGCGCTCTTTGCCGCACAGGGCAGTCGGCTTACGACCCGAGAGGCAAGCCGCTGGAGCTAGACAAGAAGAAAAGCGTAAGTGCCCGTTCAGCTCCGACAGGCATAAGATAGTCTGGCGAAGCGGCGCTTTTTGCCGCACAGCCAGAATGGCTTATGACCCGAGGAGTTGGGCACTGGAGTCTAGACAACAAGAAAAGCGGAAGCGGCTGAGTGGAAGCTAAGCTAAGTGCGCGACGTCCTGTCGCAACGCTTAGCTGACTCAAATCCTGTGAGCCTCCGAGCGAGCGCTTGGTAGGGAAAACATGAAAACATCAGGGGGAATGAACATGGAGAAAATATGGAAATTCGGAGCAGCTGCAGGAATGGCTGCCATTGTACTGGCTGGATGTGGCGACGAAGAAGCGGCACCGGTTGAAGATCAAGAAACAGAAACACCAGCGGAACCGCCTACAGAAGCAACAGAAGTGGAATTTCCAGTGACCTTAGTCGACGCAATGGGTGATGAAGTGGTTATTGAAGAAGAACCGGAAACATTTGTTTCAATGATTCCTTCAAATACGGAAATCGCTTACGAGCTAGGGTTGGGAGAAAAACTAGTCGGCGTATCGGATTTCGATAATTATCCGGAGGCAGTAGCGGATCTTGAGAAAATTGGTGGCCAAGAATTTAATGTAGAGAAAATCATCAGCCTGCAACCGGATGTCGTATTGGCTCATGAATCAGGGCTTGGCATGGGAACTGATGGATACCAGCAATTGCGCGATGCTGGTTTGAATGTCTTTGTCGTAGAAAATGCCGAAACCTTTGACGAAGTATACGAAACGATTTCCACGATTGGCCAAGTATCCGGCGCCGTAGAGGCAGCAGATGGCTTGATCGAGGAAATGGAAGTACAAGTAGCAGAAATTGAAGAACTGGCAGCGAACGTCGAGGAATCGAAATCAGTATTTGTAGAAATTGGCAGTGAACCGGAACTGTATACAGCTGGAACCGGAACATTCATCCATGAAATGCTAACGATGATTCAAGCGGAAAATGTCGCTGGCGGTGAAGAGGGTTGGATCAGCATGGATCCGGAAGCGGTTGTTGCCGCAAATCCTGATATTATCATCACGACAGAAGGCGGTTATATCGAAAATGCTGCCGAATTGATCAAAGAGCGCAGTGGTTATGCAGAGCTGACGGCTGTGCAGGAAGATGCCATCTACGAATTGAACCCTGATACTGTTACACGCCCAGGCCCGCGTTTGACGGAAGGTTTGATGACTTTGGCGGAAGTGATTTATCCGGAGACTTTCAGTGAGTAAATCGGCACTTGCCTATTTAGTCTCCCTGATTTTATTGGGCGGGGCGGTAGTGCTCGGTGTGACGGTGGGAACCGTGCCGATTTCCCCGTCAGTTATTTGGAATCCTGCTTCAGACGAAGCGGCGGCCAATATTTTATGGAATATCCGCATGCCGAGAGTAGTGCTTGCGGGACTGGTCGGTGCGGCACTGGCGATTGCGGGCGCAGCTTTTCAAGGCTTGCTGAAAAACCCGCTCGCGGATCCATACACGTTGGGAGTGTCGTCTGGTGCCGCTGTCGGTGCTGTGATGACACTTTTTTTCGGCATCTCCATTCCGTTTCTCGGCCTATTCACCTTGCCAGTCATCAGCATGATCGGTGCTTTGATCACGATGCTTGCCGTTATGGGCTTTGCGCGGTTGGTTGATCGCTCGATGAAGATGGAGACGGTTATTTTGACCGGCATCATCTTCAGCTCATTCCTGGGGTCGATCATGTCTTTAATGATTGCATTGACCGGTGAAGAATTACGGCAAATCATTGGCTGGCTGCTTGGCAGCGTATCGATGCGCGGTTGGCCTTATGTGCAAATGGCGCTGCCGTTTGTGCTGGTGGGCTCGTTCGTCTTATGGCTTTACCGCCGCGAATTAAATGCGATGCTGTTTGGCGAAGAACGTGCTCAGCATCTTGGCGTCGACGTCAAACGAAGCAAAATGGCAATTTTGATCGGCGGTTCGGTCTTGACCGGATCCGCTGTTGCCGTTTCCGGGACAATTGGATTTGTTGGCTTGGTCGTTCCGCATATGACACGTCTCGTGTGGGGATCTGATCATCGCCATGTCTTGCCCTTATCGTTCATCAACGGAGCTGCACTGTTAATTGTTTGTGACTTGGTGGCACGGACGATCATTTCGCCGACGGAATTGCCGATTGGGGTCATCACCGCATTTATCGGGGCACCGGTCTTTGCATTTATCTTTTTCCGCCAGCGCAGAGGAGGGCTGTAAATGTTGCAAATCGAAAATCTGTCCGGTGGCTATGGCGACAAAAAAATCGTCAAGGATATCTCATTTGAAGTTGGAAAAGGCCGCATGCTCGGCATTCTAGGGCCGAACGGCAGCGGCAAATCGACCTTGATGAAATTAATCAGCGGCGTGCTGGAGCCGACAGCCGGCGTTGTCCGAGTTGATAGCAGGCCAATCCGTGATTTTCCGGCCAAGGAATTGGCGCGGAAGATGGCGGTCTTGCCGCAGCTTCATGCGCATGCTTTTTCGCATACCGTCCGTGAAACGATTTCGCTCGGTAGATACCCGCATCAAAGCGGCTGGTTTTCATCTTGGTCTGCAGAAGATGAAGCGGCGGTTCAGGAAGCGATGAAGCTCATGGATATTAGCCATTACGAATCGACTTTACTCGAAGAGATGTCCGGCGGTGAACAGCAACGCGTTTTTGTCGCGCAAGCGCTGGCACAAAACGCAGCGGTCTTGCTGCTGGATGAACCGACCAACCATCTCGACATCAATCACCAGAAAGAATTATTGGATACCATCAAAAAACAGGCGATCGAAAAAGAATTGACGGTCATTTCCATTTTCCATGACATCAATCTCGCCTCCATGTATTGCGATGAACTATTGTTGATGGACGAAGGAAGCATTGTGCGAAAAGGCGAACCGCATGAAGTCGTCAGGACATATGACGTCGAGTCCGTTTATAAGACCCGTGTCAGCAACCATCCTCATCCGGAATTGCCAAAGCCACAAATCACGCTATTGCCAGGAGTGCGCAGAGAATCGGCACATCAGCAAGTATCAGCCGAAGATTTTCTCGTGACGCCCGAATTTGTTGTTTACCAAAGCGAACTTCCGCTAAAAACTGTGTCGTCGGCAGTGGTCAATGCTGGGTCTGGCTGGTTCCGTAATTTTCTCAACAGGCATGTGGATGCTACTTACAATATCGATAATAGTTTCGAGGAAATGGTCGAGTATATCGAAGGCAGTGGCTTGAAAGCGACAGATACTGTAGCGATGATGACTGCTGTCCGAACTGAACATGCGATTGTCCGCGAATACGAGTCGGAATTCGGAAGCATCGTCGTAGCAGTGACAGCAGGTGTCGGTAACGGCGTCGACGTGTCGCAGGCAGTGGCACGCGAGCAGCGCGTTGGCACCATCAATACGTGGATTATGGTCAACGGCATCTTATCGGATGAAGCGTTTATTCAAGCGATGATCACAGCAACTGAAGCGAAAACGAAAGCGCTGCAGCACGAAGAAGTGATTGATCCCTTAACCGGGACGATCGCAACAGGCACTTCTACAGATAGCTGTCTGGTCGCCGCCACTCAGCAAGGACAAGCACTGCCATATGCAGGGCCCATCACCAAGGTTGGGAAACTGATCGGTACGGGTGTTTTTGAATGCACAGTCGAAGCGATACACCTTTACCGCGAGGCGAAAAAATTATGATCCATCATGTGTTGGCAATCGGCATCGGCTTATGGCTGGATCGCCTTATCGGAGACCCACCAACGTGGCCGCATCCCGTTCGCTGGATCGGGTCATTGATCCAGGCGTTGAAAAAACGCCTCAATGTCCCACAATATGCTTTTCGCAACGGGTTTGTAATGCTGTTTAGTGTCTTGCTGATTGTCGCTTCAGTAACGATAGCTGTCGTTGCTATTGCTTACTCGTTTAATCCCATGATCGGAATGTTAGTGGAAGCGTTGTTGATCGCTTCCGGATTGTCGCAGAAAAGTTTGAAGCAAGCTGCAGAAGATGTTTACACGCCGCTTATCCAGGGGGATCTTACGCTGGCACGGGAAAGATTGTCGTGGATTGTCGGGCGCGACACCGAAACCTTAGGGGAAAGCGAGATTACCCGCGGCGTTGTCGAAACGGTTTCTGAAAACACCAGCGATGGCATTACCGCACCGATGTTTTGGGCGCTGTTGTTTGGTGCGCCAGGGCTATGGATCTACAAAGCGGTCAATACATGCGACTCGATGGTCGGCTATCAGAATAAAGAATTCCGCGCTTTCGGTTTTGCTTCCGCAAAATTCGACGATGTGTTGAATTATGTTCCGAGCCGTGTGACCGGCTTGTTGATCGTGTTATTCACCCGAAATGAAAGTGGCATGCCGTTGAAAAAACGCCTGTCGATCTGGCTGCGCGATGCTAGGAAACATCCGAGCCCAAACAGTGGGTGGTTAGAAGCCGCAACGGCTGTGCAACTCGGCATTGAACTCGGCGGCGTGAACTCTTACGGCGGCGTCCAGTCGATTCGCGCTAAAATGGGGAAACCTTTGTTCCAACTTGAAGCTAGACATATTAACTGTGCCATCAGCCAAATGAATATAGCGACAATCAGTTTTTTTGCGCTGATTGCACTAGGGGGAATCTTGCTTGAAATTGCCTGAACACGGAGCCAATCCACATCGCCTCTATGAACAAGCTGGGCAAAAGCCGCCTTCAGACATCATCGATTTCAGTGAAAATGTTCATCCTTTCGGACCGCCTGATTTTGTGAAAGAACAATGGGCAAATTTCTTCGGTTTAGTGACTTCGTATCCAGATCCTCAGGCGGAGCCGTTCAAGTCGCAAGCGGCCATCTACCATGGCGTTGAAAAACAGCAAATCGCGGTTGGAAACGGCGCAGCTGAAATTTTCACGTGGTTGGCCAAACGTTACCGCAACAAGCGGGTGTTGCTAGTGGAACCTGCGTTTTCTGAATATCGGGGTACTTTATATGCTGAAAATGCCCATATAATGGAAAATGATTTAAATCCTAAAAATAGCTGGCAATTGCAGCTCGACGAAGTCGAAAAACAGCTAACGCATTGCGACGCCTTTTATCTGTGCAATCCGCACAACCCCACCGGCCGCTTACTTGATGTTCCTATGCTGATGAAAATCGCTGAGCTCTGCAAAGGAAAGTGCGAATTGGTGATCGACGAGGCGTTTATCGATTTTGTCGGAGAACACGCGTCGTTCATTCCGATGCTAGACAGCTATCCTCATGTGATCATCGTTCGTTCGATGACGAAAATGTATGCGCTTGCGGGTCTGCGGCTCGGCTACACGATTGCCACAGCTGATATGATAAGCGAATTGACGGACAGCGCAGCCCATTGGAATGTTAACGGCTTAGCAGCGGCAGCCGGCGCGCGTTGCTTTTCTGAAGAAACGTACCGCAAGCGGGTGATTGCTGCTGCAACCAGTGAACGCGTGAAAATGGAAGCTTACCTGGAGGCGACAGGCTGTACGTTCATCCCATCAGCCGCCAACTTTCTTTGTTTTCAATTGCCGAATCCGCAGCTGTCGGAACCGTTTTTCCAAGCGATGCTAAAAGCAGGAGTCGTCTTGCGCCATACTTATTCTTTCAAAGGAATGGATGGGCAATGGTTCCGCATCGGCATGAAAAGTGCCTCGGCAATGGAACGGCTGAGAAAGGAGATGCATCAATGGTTCCGGGACAATTAATATTTGTATCGGGAGGCGTGCGCAGCGGCAAAAGCACGTATGCGGAAACGCTTGTTCGCCAAGTGAGCGCCAAGCGCAATGTCTATATTGCGAGCGGTGTCGCGCGCGACCAGGAAATGGCTGAACGTATTGGCCGACACCGAAAAGATCGCGCGCAAGATGGCTGGTGGACCATTGAACAGCCCAGGCAATTATCACAAGTCTTGCCGCTCATTCGTGAACATGACGCGATTCTTTGGGACTGTGTGACAACTTGGCTTGCCAATGAATTATATGATGGTTTCGAAGAGGGCGGTTTATGCGCAGATCGGCCTGGCTGTATGGAGCAGAAATGGCAGGAGCTGAAAAACACCATCGATGCGATGCGTGAACAAGCTCACACTATTGTCATCGTGTCCAATGAGTTACTAGATGAACCACTAGTCGCCCCTGCGTATCAGCGATGGCTCGGGACGATCCACCAATGGCTCGCAAGTCGCGCAGACCAGGCGTTTGAAATGGACAACGGCCTGGCAATCCGAAGAAAGTGAAGGTGATGCGGATGGCGAATCGAACGCTTGGAGGCTTATTGCTCGCATTCCAATTCTTTTCATCGATCCCAGTACATCAAGAGATTCCGGTGAAAAAGCCGCAAGTGACAGCGATGTACAGTTTGTTGCCGATAGTCGGATTAATGATGGGGACGATGATGTCAGTAGCCATCTGGTTCATTCACCAGACAACTGATGTCGGCCCGTTAACGATTGCGTTTTTGCTTACGTTTTTATTATGGGCACTTACCGGTGGCTTGCATTTGGACGGGCTTGCGGACACAGGCGACTCTTATTTTTCTTACCAAAGCCGGGACAAGCGCCTTGAAATTATGGGCGACCCACGGATTGGTGCTTTTGGAGCCATGGTATTGATTTTCGCGATTGTTGGGAAGATGATTGTGCTTGCGGAATTGGTCTCTTCTGTATCGTTGTTTGCCATTGCGGCAGTTCCTGTCGTCAGCCGGATTGGGCTATCGGTGTTATCGCTCTTTGCAAAGCCGGCAAAAACGGATGGGCTCGCTGCTTATTTTCAGCGCTTGATCGATCGCAGAACGATTTTGTCAGCGATGTTCGCCTGGTCACTCGTTATGCTCTTGGCCTTATGGGTGTTCTGTGGATGGGCAGTGGCCTTCGCCTTTTTACTAGTAGCGATCCTAGCGACCATCGGCTATAAAAAATGGTGTGACAAGAATTTTGGCGGTGTAACGGGCGATTTGCTCGGGGCATACGTGGAAGGAATGGAGCTGATACTATGGGGAATGCTTTTGTTCTTCGTTTGATCCGCCACGCACCGACTGCCGGGAATAGGCGAAAAGCGTATATCGGCTGGACCGATGAACCGATCTTGCCGTTCGAAGCCCTAGCCACTCATGCGGCCCAGCTCGTTTTCGGCAGTGATTTGCTGCGCTGTAGGCAAACAGCTCAGTTGCTATTTCCGAATGCGCGTTATGAAGCGGATGCTAATTTACGGGAATTGAATTTTGGGGATTGGGAAGGAATGACCTATAGCGAGTTGCAATCGAATGATCATTACCGCAAGTGGATTGATGATCCTCAAGTGGTGCAGCCACCGAATGGGGAAAGTTTTCAACAATTGGCTGAACGGGTAGACCGATCGATCGGAGCTTTCCCCGAAAAAGGAGATTTTACACTTGTCACTCATGGCGGGCCAATCCGCTATCTTTTAGCTAAAGCGAACGGTGGAGAATTCTTTTCCCAACAAGCAGCCCACGGGCAATGCTATACCGTCGCATGGGCGAGCAAGTCGGCGTATAAGGAGGGACAAGCATGCATATCATTTTCGGCGGAGCCTTTAACGGCAAACGCCAATATGTGAAAGAGCATATGGAAGTTGAATCCATCGTTTGGTTTGAAGGCGAGCTGCCCGAACCGGGTGGTGATGCGGTAATCGCCGGACTCGAACATTGGATTCGCGCACAATTGGAACAAGATCATTCCGAACAAGAGATACTAGGGGCAATTAGTACCTTGGCCAACAGCACAGGTGAACGCATCTGGATTTTGACCGATATCAGCCGTGGCATTGTGCCAATCGATCCGCTTGAGCGTGAATGGCGCGATGTCACCGGCAGAAGCTATCAGTATTTATTCGGGCAGGCTCAGCGCATTACACGCATTTGGTACGGCATTCCACAAACACTCAAAGGAGATGGGCGAGATGAACATTTACACGAAAACCGGCGATAAAGGGCAAACAGGATTGATCGGGGGACGGACAGACAAAGACAACCCGCGCGTAGAAGCATACGGTACAATCGACGAAGTGAATTCATTTATCGGAAAAGCCATGACGGAACTCGACCGTGAAGTGTTCGCCGATTTATTGGAAGACTTGCAAACGATCCAAAATGAATTATTCGATTGCGGCGGTGACTTGGCGGATGTCCGCAACACACCACAGTACAAAACCAATGAAGAATCGGTTGAGCAGCTGGAGCGCCGTATCGATGTGTTGATGGATGAGCCGCCGCTTCTAGAGCGTTTTATCCTTCCTGGTGGCACACCAGCGGCAGCGACTTTGCATATCGCACGAACGATTACACGCCGGGCGGAACGGCAGACCGTCAGTTTGGCGAAAGCTGGTGAAGAATTTCCTACGGTCGTTCAGCGCTATTTGAACCGCTTGTCGGATTATTTATTTGCTGCAGCACGCGTCGCCAATTCAAGAATGAAAGTAGCCGATAACGAATACGTGCGCAGCGCCAAAGTCTTCAAGGATGGCGGACGCTCGAAAAAACGGGAGGAATGACATTGAAGACGCAGCAGATTGCTTTGGCCGCGGTTTTTATCAGCTTGTCTGCTATCGGCGGCATGGTAAAGATTCCGCTTGGCATTGCGTCGATTGCATTGGATTCGATGCCAGCGCTCGTTGCAGCGCTATTTCTTGCGGCACCGCTTGCTGGTTTTGTCGCCGCGGCAGGCCATGTATTGTCAGCGTTATTTAGCGGTATGCCGCTCGGACCTTTTCATCTATTGATCGCGCTGGAGATGTTTGCGGTTGTCTGGCTGTTCGCGACGCTGCATCGAAACGGCAAGACCTGGTTGAAATGGGCAGCATTTATTGTCGGCAACGGTGTGGTGGCGGCTGTGCCGTTTTACTTTTTGTTATCGCCTGCTTTTTTTTATGCCTCTGTCCCGGGCTTATTGTTGGCCGCTTCCGTTAATGCTGCAATTGCTGGATTAGCTATACCGTTTGTCACACAAGCTGCGAGGAGATTTGTTTAATGCGCAATGAAATGGTTATGGACGGATTAATCATCACGACAGATAATGCTGCAGCTATCGGGGAGAAAGCACTCGATCAAGTGAATGTGCCGGATCGAGTGGCTGCAAAGTTTGCCGCGCGCGTCGCATTGGCTGAACAATGGGCGGCTGGAGGCCAAGTCTCTGCGATCCTGCTTCATAATTTCAGCGGGGAACTGCACTGGCCGCGCTATATTTCTGGAATTGAGGAATTGTTTTCCGAATTGGGGATGAAAATGCCGCACGTGACTGGCAGCACGGAAAGCAATATGGAGACATTGCAATCGGCGCTAGCGGTGACCATGATCGGTCGAAAAGTGCATGTACTCTATGAAGCTCGCGAACTGCAATGGTTCGTATACGGGGAACCACTTACCGGGGAAGCGGTCTTGACACATACGGATAGGATCGCCGATTTGCGAATCGTTCATGCCGCACTCGAGGGCAAGCTGATTGAACGCATCTGGCCAGTTGGGTCCCAGGGAATCGAACATGAAGCAGAAAAACTATTCGGTCAAAAAACGCCGATTGCCTCATGGATTACTAAAAAAGCGTCAGGCGGACCGGCCACTTGCCTGCTAATCGGAGTGAAACCAGCCAAAGTGCAAGAAGCGCTGCGCGTATTCGGAAAATATTTTAAACCATTAAGCGAGGAACCCGACAGCCGCCGGTAAAGCGGCTATTTTTTATGGAGGAAAACGGATCACGAGACGTGCTGTCTAGTAAAAAGAGGGCAGGTAGAAGTGCGAAGGAGGTGCCTAAATTCACTCGAACTTTCAGGGAAACGACACAAGTACATGAAATATCAGTATTTGGAAATTATATTTCAGCAAGCTTGCAGATTTCTATTGACTGAATGCTCATTCACTTTTAAACTAGAACATAGTATCGACATTCTGCCGCAGTTCACGTACACTTTGGATAAGAATAGGGGATTACACATTCAACAAGGGGGACTACACGATGGAGTTTTTGCTCATCGCTAACTGGATTTTATTTATACTTGTAACCGCTTACGCTGTTTACTTGTTTATCTACTTGCTGAAGTCGCGCTATGAATATATCAAGCTCGGCAAAAAAGTGGAATTTGAAGAAAACTTCAATGAACGCGTCCGCAAAGTAATGGTCAACGTATTTGGCCAGAAGAAACTATTGAAAGATAAAAAAAGCGGCGCGATACACGTGATGTTCTTCTATGGCTTCCTGCTCGTACAGGCGAGCGCCATCGATTTCATCATTAAAGGTTTATCACCAGATTCGCATTTACCGCTTGGCCCATTGTATCCGGCATTTACGCTGTTTCAGGAATTCGTGACCTTGACCATTTTGGTCGCGGTCATCTGGGCATTCTATAGACGTTATATCGAAAAGCTAGTTCGCCTAAAGCGCGGCTGGAAATCAGGGCTTGTCTTGATTTTCATCGGCGGTTTGATGGTGACAGTTCTTGTCGGCAACGGCATGGGCATGATCTGGCATGGGCACGAAGGTGCTTGGACAGAGCCAGTTGCAAGCGTCATCGCCGCAGCATTTGCTTGGCTCCCGGAAGCGGCTGCAGTCACCATCTTCTACGTCATGTGGTGGGCGCATCTCTTGTTCCTATTGACGTTCTTGGTCTATGTCCCGCAATCCAAGCACGCCCACTTGATCTTCGGGCCAGTTAATACTTGGTTCCACCGTTTGGATCATGTCGGCCGCTTGAAGCCAATCAATTTTGAAGACATGGAAGAAGAAAATGAAGAAGATCCTGATGCGATGCCAACATTCGGTGTCGGAAAAATCACGGATTTTACGCAAGCCCAAATGATCGATTTCTACGCATGCGTCGAATGCGGACGTTGCACGAACATGTGTCCAGCTACCGGAACCGGCAAAATGCTGTCTCCGATGGATTTGATCACGAAGCTCCGCGATAATTTGACGAACACGGGTGCTGTCATGACCCAGAAAAAACCATGGGTGCCAGCGTTGGCATTCAACAATACACAAGGAAACCAATTGGCGATGGCTGCTGGTGCTGAAGGTATCTCTATTGATGAACTATACAGCCCGAGCTTGATCGGCGATGTCATCACAGAAGAAGAAATTTGGGCTTGTACAACATGCCGCAACTGTGAAGACCAATGCCCGGTCATGAACGAACACGTCGACAAAATCATCGACCTTCGCCGTTATCTTGTCATGACGGAAGGCAAGATGGATAAAGATGCACAACGCGCGATGACCAACATCGAAAAACAAGGCAATCCATGGGGCTTGAACCGCAAGGAAAAAGAAAACTGGAGAGACGCTCGTCCAGATATCTCGATTCCGACGGTCAAAGAAGTCAGCAAAGCTGGAGAAGAATTTGAGTACTTGTTCTGGGTCGGCTCGATGGGCTCATTCGACAACCGTTCTCAAAAAATAGCGCTGTCGTTTGCTCGTTTGATGAACGAAGCGGGCATCAAATTCGCGATTCTCGGCAACAAAGAAAAGAACTCCGGCGATACACCGCGCCGTCTCGGCAATGAATTCCTATTCCAGGAACTCGCAACTGCCAATATTAAAGAATTTGAAAAAGCGGGTGTTAGCAAGATTGTCACGATTGACCCGCATGCTTACAATATCTTTAAAAACGAATACCCGGATTTCGGCTTTGAAGCAGAAGTCTATCACCATACGGAAATGCTCTTTGACCTTGTGCAACAAGGCAAACTAACGCCGCAGCATGCAGTGAACGAGAAAATCACGTTCCATGATTCCTGCTACCTCGGCCGCTACAACGATGTATACGATGCACCGCGTGAAATCCTCAAAGCAATCGAAGGCGTTGAACTCGTCGAGATGAAACGCAATCGACAAGACGGCATGTGCTGTGGAGCTGGTGGTGGACTTATGTGGATGGAAGAAGACGCCGGACACCGCGTCAACGTTGCCCGCACCGAGCAGGCGCTTGAAGTAACTCCGACGATGATCTCATCCGGATGCCCGTACTGCTTAACGATGCTGTCAGATGGAACGAAAGCAAAAGAAGTTGAAGAGCAAGTCGGCACATACGATGTCGCTGAGCTTCTAGAGATGGCCGTTCTCGGCAAAGATGCACCGCCAGTTGAGGAAATCGTCCAATAAATAGATTTGCCAACTGACAGAAAATTGAGTAGAATAATAGCATAGAGAAAGAATGGAAGGGAGTGCTACACTCCCTTTTCTTATGTAAACAAGTCGAGCGAGCGTTCAGTCAACCAAGAAAAGCAAAATCAGCCGATCAGGGCTGAAAAAATTTTAGTTCTTATGAAAACGTTTCCAAAACACGAGGAGGAAAATGAAATGGCAAAAACGGTCATCATTGATGGGGCACGCACAGCATTCGGAAAATTTGGCGGATCACTTAGCTCTTTTACAGCTAGCGACCTTGGAGCAGCGGCTATTAAGGAAGCGCTTCAACGCGCGCAAGTAAATCCAGAAGATGTACAAGAAGTCATCATGGGCAATGTTTTGCAGGCAGGGCAAGGGCAAATTCCTTCGCGCCAAGCAGCGCATAAAGCGGGAATCCCTTATCACGTGAAATCCGAAACGATCAATAAAGTGTGTGCATCCGGCTTGCGGTCAGTCACGATGGCTGATCAGATTATCCGCTTAGGTGACGAAGAATTGATCGTTGCAGGCGGCATGGAATCGATGTCGAACGCGCCTTATTATTTGCCAAAAGCACGCTTCGGACTTCGCATGGGCGATTCGCAAGTAATTGACGGAATGGTCCACGATGGCCTGTCATGCTCATTCCACCCGGACAAAGTGCATATGGGCACCTACGGCAATTCAACGGCAGAAACTTTCGAACTGACACGCGAAAGACAAGACGAATGGGCAGCCCGTTCCCATGAACGCGCAATTGGAGCACGTGCTCATTTCGCCGAAGAAATTACAGCGATGGAAGTGCCGCAGCGTAAAGGCGATCCGATCACTGTCGATCAAGACGAAGCACCGCGTGATGGCACAACGGCTGAAGTGCTGGCGAAATTGCGTCCGGCATTCGGCAAAGACGGCACGATTACGGCAGGGAATGCACCTGGAATTAACGACGGAGCGGCAGCACTCGTCTTGATGAGTGAAGAACGTGCACAGAAAGACGGGAAATCCGTATTGGCTCATGTTCTAGGACATACAGAAGTGGCGGTCGAACCGCACCGATTCCCAGAAACGCCAGGGCTTGTCATCAACGAATTATTGAAAAAAACCGGCAAAACTTTAGAAGAAATCGATCTTTTTGAAATCAACGAAGCATTTGCGGCGGTAGCGCTGGCAAGCTCGAAAATTGCAGGCCTTGATGAAGAAAAAGTCAATGTTAACGGTGGATCTGTTGCACTTGGTCACCCAATCGGAGCGAGCGGAGCACGCATTGTTCTGACACTGGCTTACGAGTTGAAACGCCGCGGAGGCGGAATTGGAATCGCAGCCATCTGTTCAGGCGGCGGGCAAGGCGACGCAGTAATGATCCAAGTTCCAAAGGAGGAAAACTAAGCATGTCTATTCAAAACGTCATGGTCATCGGAGCCGGCCAAATGGGCTCTGGTATCGCACAAGTATGTGCACAAGCTGGATTTAACGTAAAACTCAACGATATGAAGCAAGAAGCATATGAACGCGGGATCGCGAACATTTCGAAAAACTTGTCACGCAACGTCGAAAAAGGCCGCATGACAGAAGACGAAAAAGCACAAGTAATCGGCCGTATCCAATCTTCTTTGGATCTGAAAGATGCGCATGATGTCGATATCGTTATCGAAGCTGCTGTCGAGAACATGGAAATCAAATCAACGATCTTCAAAACATTGGACGAAGTGGCGCCAAAGCATGCCATTCTTGCATCCAACACTTCTTCACTTCCAATTACGGAAATCGCAGCAGCGACGAACCGCCCGGAACAAGTCATCGGCATGCATTTCATGAACCCTGTACCGGTCATGAAGCTGGTTGAAATCATCCGCGGCTTGGCGACAACGGACGAAGTATATCAGGCGGTTGAAGACATGACGGTAAAACTGTCGAAAACGCCGGTTGAAGTCAATGACTTCCCTGGATTCGTTTCAAATCGTATTTTAATGCCGATGATCAATGAAGCGATCTTTACGCTGCAAGAAGGTGTTGCAACGAAAGAAGCGATTGACGAAGTGATGAAGCTCGGCATGAACCATCCGATGGGGCCGCTGCAACTCGCAGACTTTATCGGTCTTGATACATGCCTTTACATCATGGAAGTGCTGCACGAAGGTTTTGGCGACAGCAAATACCGCCCAAGCCCGCTCTTGCGCCAATACGTAAAAGCCGGCTGGCTCGGCAAAAAGACCGGACGCGGTTTCTACGAATACAACTAAGAATTAGGAGGAGCCGTAATGGAACTGCATTTTACAGATGAACAATTAATGATGCGCAATATGGTGCGCGATTTTGCCAAAGAAGAAATCATGCCTTTTATCGAACGCATGGAAGAAGGCGAATTCCCGACTGAGATCCTGAAAAAGATGGGCGGGCTCGGATTGATGGGCATTACCGCACCTGAAAAATACGGCGGCTCGGAAATGGATTTCACTTCGTACATCACTGCTATACATGAACTATCCAAAGCGAGTGGCGTTATCGGCGTCATTCTCTCGGTCCATACATCGGTCGGCACCAACCCGATCATCAATTTCGGGACAGAACAGCAAATCGCGAAATACGTGCCAAAACTGGCAACGGGTGAATATTTAGGCGCTTTCTGTTTGACGGAACCTTCTGCAGGCTCGGATGCAGCAGCATTGAAAACGCGTGCTGTAAAAAAAGACGGCCATTACGTCTTGAACGGATCGAAAGTTTATATCACAAATGGCGGCGAAGCAGACACTTACATCGTATTCGCCTCGACTAATCCTGAAGCTGGCCCTCGTGGAATTTCTGCCTTTATCGTGGAAAAAGATTTCCCAGGGTTTGTGGTCGGCAAAGACGAACGAAAAATGGGGCTACATGGTTCGCGGACAGTACAATTAACGTTCGAGAACATGGAAGTGCCAGCTGAAAACTTGCTTGGCGAAGAAGGCAAAGGCTTTTCAATCGCCATGGCGAACTTGAACGCCGGGCGCATCGGCATCGCAGCACAAGCTTTAGGTATCGCAGAATCAGCTTACGAATACGCGGTCGCTTATGCGAAAGAGCGCGAGCAGTTCGGCAAACCAATCGCCCAGCAGCAAGGCATCGGATTCAAGCTTGCCGATATGGCAACTCAAGTCGAAGCAGCCAAACTGTTAGTCTATAATGCGGCGGATATGTACGCAAAAGGCATCGAGTGCAATAAGGAATCGTCGATGGCGAAGCTGTTCGCTTCGAAAGCAGCGATGGATATCACGACCGAAGCTATTCAAGTTTACGGCGGCTACGGCTATACGAAAGACTATCCGGTCGAGCGCCTATTCCGCGACGCTAAAGTCACTGAAATTTACGAAGGCACAAGTGAAATTCAGCGCATCGTTATCAGCAAGCAACTATTAAAATAATTGGGGGAAACAATACAATGAACTTTCAACTTTCTGAGGAACATAAAATGATCCGCAAAATGGTTCGCGACTTCGCGAAAAACGAAGTGGCACCGACAGCAGAACAGCGCGACGAAGACGAAAGCTTTGATATGAAAATTTTCCATCAAATGGCGGAACTTGGCCTAACGGGCATTCCGTGGCCAGAAGAGTACGGCGGAATCGGTTCAGATTACTTGGCGTATTGCATCGCGGTGGAAGAATTGTCACGCGTCGATGGCTCGGTCGGTGTTATCTTGTCTGCCCACACCTCGCTTGCTGGATGGCCGGTCTACACATTCGGCACAGAAGAGCAAAAGCAGAAATATTTGCGCCCGATGGCTGAAGGCACAAAAGTCGGTGCTTACGGCCTTACTGAACCATCTGCAGGATCGGATGCAGGAAGCATGAAAACGAGCGCGAAAGAAGACGGCGACCATTACATCCTAAACGGATCGAAAATCTTCATCACGAACGGCGGCATCGCTGACATTTATGTCGTTTTCGCCGTGACAGACCCAGATTCGAAACATAAAGGCACGACAGCATTCATCGTCGAAAAAGATTTCGAAGGCTTCTCGGTAGGTAAAAAAGAGAAGAAACTCGGCATCCGCTCAAGCCCGACGACAGAAATCATCTTCGACAATTGTCGTGTACCAAAAGAAAACGTTCTCGGCGAACTGGGACAAGGCTTTAAAATCGCCATGCAGACACTTGATGGCGGGCGTAACGGCATCGCAGCACAAGCTGTCGGAATCGCGCAAGGCGCAATGGACGCAGCAGTCGATTACGCAAAAGAGCGCGAGCAGTTCGGCAAACCGATCGCAGCGAACCAAGGCATCTCGTTCAAGCTTGCGGATATGGCGACAGGCATCGAAGCATCTCGCCTATTGACGTACCAGGCGGCTTGGCTCGAGTCGAACAAATTGTCTTATAGTAAAGAATCGGCGATGGCGAAATTGATGGCTGGCGACACAGCGATGAAAGTGACGACAGAAGCGGTTCAAGTGTTCGGTGGCTATGGCTACACGAAAGATTATCCGGTTGAGCGTTTCATGCGCGATGCGAAAATTACGCAAATTTACGAAGGCACACAGGAAGTCCAGCGTTTGGTCATTTCCCGTATGGTCACTAAATAAACGGAGGGTCGGCCCATGACGAAAAAGCGTGAAATTCAGTCCTCCGTGAAAGACGAAAGCCTGATTGTAAAGCGCCGTGAACAAATGATTCACGGTGCTGTCACGCTTTTTAAAGAAAAGGGCTTTCACCGGACGACGACAAGAGAAATTGCTAAAGCGGCTGGTTTCAGCATCGGCACATTGTACGAATACATCCGCACAAAAGAAGATGTGCTCTATCTCGTGTGCGACTCGATTTACGATGAGGTCAACGCCCGGCTGGACCGGCTCGATTTGGAGGAAGGCTCGCTTGAGACGCTGGTGAAAGCGCTCGAGCAATACTATACATTGATCGATGACATGCAGGATGAATTTGTCGTCATGTACCAGGAATCCAAATCCTTGCCAAAAGACGCGCTGGGCTATGTATTGAACAAGGAGCTCGAAATGACGGCTTTGTTCGAACGGCTGCTGGAAAAATGTACGGCCACAGGGGAATTGTCCTTGACGCCGAAAGAAATCGTCCTGGCTTCCCATCATTTGTTCGTACAAGGGCAAATGTGGGCGTTCAGGCGCTGGGCGCTGGATGATTATACCGTTGGGGAATTTATCGATATGCAAACGAAGTTTCTGCTGCAGGGGATGGCAGGGGAAAAAATCACCATACAGGGGGCTTGACCATATTGGCTACTATACAAGAAAACACGACTTATCAGCCGAAGCACCACATCCGGTTCGTGACGGCATCGAGTCTTTTCGATGGGCACGATGCATCGATCAATATCATGCGCCGGATTTTACAGGCAAACGGCGTCGAGGTTATCCATTTGGGGCATAACCGTTCAGTTGAAGAAGTCGTCAATGCGGCAATCCAGGAAGATGTCCAGGGAATCGCCATTTCTTCTTACCAGGGCGGCCACGTGGAATATTTCAAATACATGCATGATTTGCTTCAAGAACGCGGAGCGGGGCATATCCACATCTACGGAGGCGGCGGCGGGGTCATCTTGCCGCGTGAAATCCGTGAACTGGAAGACTACGGGATCGCCGGCATTTTTTCGCCTGAAGACGGGCGCAAAAAAGGCTTGCAAGGCATGATTGCAGAAATCGTTGAAGAATGCGATTTCTCGACCGCAAAAGAAGACGTTTCGCTAGACGGGTTAACGGCTGAAAACCCGGTAGCGCTTGCCAATGTCATCACGACTGCAGAAGAAGCGCATACGCGAAACCTCGATACAGGCGATTTGATGAAAGCGGTTCGCGATAAATCGAAAAACACGCCGGTTCTTGGGATTACCGGAACGGGCGGGGCAGGGAAAAGCTCATTGACAGACGAGTTGATCCGCCGTTTCCTCACTGAACTTCCGGACAAAAAAATAGCCATCTTGTCGATTGACCCGACGAAACAAAAGACAGGCGGGGCGCTTCTTGGCGACCGCATCCGGATGAACGCCATCTTCAATAAGCGCGTCTTCATGAGAAGCCTCGCAACACGCGGCTCTAGAACGGAACTGTCCGCAGCAATCGGCGATGTGCTCGATGTCGTGAAAGCGGCAGGATTTGATTTGATCGTCGTGGAAACGAGCGGCATTGGGCAAGGCGATGCTGAAATCGCCGGCATTTCCGATGTCTCGATGTATGTCATGACGAGTGAGTTCGGTGCGCCGACACAGCTCGAAAAAATCGACATGATCGATTACGCCGATTTAATTGTTATCAATAAATTCGAACGCAAAGGCTCTGAAGATGCACTGCGCCAAGTCCAAAAACAATATCAGCGCAGCCACTTGCTATGGGAAAACGAGCTGGATGATATGCCGGTCTACGGCACGATCGCTAGCCAGTTTAACGATAAAGGCACCAATGCCTTGTTTGCAGCACTCGTGGCAACTGTCAATGAAAAATGCGACATGGACTGGGAAACAAGCTACGAAGCTTTTGCTAAAACACAAAAAGAAAACCTCATCATCCCGAACGACCGCCGCTATTATTTGCGGGAAATTACGGATTCGGTTCGCGGTTATCATGCGAAGAGTGCAGAACAAGCTGGTTTCGCACGCCGTTTGTTCCAGCTAGAAGGCGCGATTGAAGAAGTTCAGAAAAACGCGCCGGATGACGCACTTGTCCAGTCGTTAGAATCTCTCGCCACAGGCGTTCGTGATGAATTGACGGCTGAATCGAAGCGCATCCTTGATAACTGGAATTCGCTTCAAGAAGATTACGCAGGCGATGAATTGGTCACAAAAGTCCGTGATAAAGAACTGCGGACATTGCTGCGGACAGAAAGTTTGTCCGGCATCAAAGTGCCAAGAGTCGCATTGCCGAAATTCAAGGACTACGGCGAAATTTTGCGCTGGGTCTATGCAGAAAACGTACCGGGGGCGTTCCCTTATACAGCAGGCGTGTTCCCGTTCAAACGTGCGGGAGAAGATCCAAAACGCCAGTTTGCCGGAGAAGGAACACCGGAACGAACGAATAGAAGATTCCATTATTTGTCAAAAGGTGACGATGCGAAACGCTTGTCCACAGCATTTGATTCCGTGACACTTTATGGCGAAGATCCGGATCACCGCCCGGATATTTACGGGAAAGTCGGCGAGTCTGGCGTTTCCATCTGTACATTAGAAGACATGAAGAAACTATATGACGGTTTCGATCTTTGTGCACCTTCTACTTCCGTGTCGATGACCATTAACGGGCCAGCGCCGATTATCCTGGCAATGTTCATGAACACGGCTATCGACCAACAAGTGAAAAAACAAGAAGAAGAGCTCGGCCGCACATTAACGGTCGAAGAATTCACCGAAGTGCGTGAAGGTACTTTGCAGGTCGTGCGTGGAACGGTTCAAGCAGATATTCTGAAAGAAGACCAAGGACAGAACACGTGCATCTTCTCGACAGAATTTGCGCTGCGCATGATGGGTGATATCCAGCAATACTTTATCGACCATAAAGTGCGCAATTACTATTCAGTGTCAATCTCGGGCTACCATATTGCGGAAGCGGGCGCGAACCCGATTTCACAATTGGCGTTTACCTTGTCGAATGGCTTCACCTACGTGGAGTATTATTTGAGCCGCGGCATGAACATCGATGATTTCGCACCGAACTTATCGTTCTTTTTCTCGAACGGTTTGGATCCGGAATACACGGTCATCGGGCGCGTTGCTCGCCGCATTTGGGCAATCGTTATGCGTGATAAATATGGCGCAAACGAACGCAGCCAAAAACTGAAATACCACGTCCAGACGTCTGGCCGCAGCTTGCATGCGCAGGAAATTGACTTTAACGATATCCGCACGACGCTGCAAGCATTGATGGCGCTTCAGGACAACTGCAACTCGCTTCACACCAATGCTTATGACGAAGCGATTACAACGCCGACGGAAGAATCTGTGCGCCGCGCGATGGCCATCCAGATGATCATCACGAAAGAGCATGGCTTGTCGAAAAACGAAAACCCATTACAAGGCGCATTCGTCGTGGAAGAGTTGACGCAATTGGTTGAAGAGGCCGTCATGACCGAATTCGACCGCATCAACGACCGCGGCGGCGTTCTTGGCGCGATGGAGACGCAGTACCAGCGCGGCAAGATCCAAGAAGAATCCATGCATTACGAAATGAAGAAGCATACCGGCGAATTGCCGATTATTGGAGTCAATACGTATTTGAATCCGAATCCGCAATCGGACGATGACATCAACGCGATGGAAATCGCCCGTGCAACGAAAGAAGAAAAAGAGACGCAAATTAACAATTTGCGTGCGTTCCAGGAGCGCAATCCTTCAGATGAAGCGTTGCAGCGTTTGAAACAAGTGGCGAAAGAAGGCGGCAATATCTTCGAAGAACTGATGGAGACGGTCAAAGTCGCAAGTCTTGGCCAGATCACGTCAGCGCTCTACGAAGTAGGCGGCCAGTACCGCAGAAATATGTAAGCTTTCATCCCCTTGCCTGGAAACGGGCGAGGGGATTTTTTGTAATGTTTCAGCATGAGCTTTCATTTGTGCTTAGCTAGACTGGAGTGTAAAGAAGTGATCGAGATGGGCGGTTCGTTGATCCTTTCATCACGAATGAGCCGCCTCCCGCTTGGGGCTGGCCTCCCGCCATAAGCCAAGAAGAGCGCTTGTCTTATGGCTTCGGCACGCCCTTGTGCGCGGTTTGGCTTTTAGATTTCATTGGATACTGCATGCGAGGAAGTGTCACTGTTAGTTAACTTCATCCGCTGGTGGTGACGCTTAGTTGGACTTGATAGCGAGATGTGTCGATCGTTGTTTCTTTCATCTGTAAGTCGTCGCCTCCCGCTTGGGGCTGGCCTCTTGCCATAAGCCAAGAAGAGCGCTTGTCTTATGGCTTCGGCACGCCCTTGTGCGCGGTTCGGCTTATAGATTTCGTTGAAGTTTTTACGTGACGCAGTATTTCTGTTTGTCGTTTTCATCCACTGGGGGGGCGACGCTTAATTGGACTTGATAGCGAGATGTGTTGATCGTTGTTTATTTCATCTGTAAGTCGTCGCCTTCCGCTTGGGGCTGGCCTCCCGCCATAAGCCAAGAAGAACACTTGTCTTATGGCTTCGGCACGCCCTTGTGCGCGGTTCGGCTTTTAGATTCCATTGGATGTTGCATGCGGGGAAGTGTCGCTGTTAATTGTTTTTATCCGCTGGTGGTGACGCTTAATTGAACTGGATAGCGAGATGTGTTGATCGTTGTTTATTTCATCTGTAAGTCGTCGCCTCCCGCTTGGGGCTTGCCTCCCGCCATAAGCCAAGAAGAACGCTTGTCTTATGGCTTCGGCTCGCCCTTGTGCGCGGTTTGGCTGATAGATTTCGTTGAAGTTTTTACGTGACGCAGTATTTCTGTTTATCGTCTCATCCACTGGTGGGTGACGCTTAGTTGGACTTGATAGATACGAAGATGCTTAGTGTCTATTCAATTTGTATATTCAAAGCTGTCCAAAACTGTTCATGCTAATTTCAATGACAGATGAATTTCATTTCCACTCTATACTTAGAGGTGGAGCGTAAATGGCTGACTCCTGGGGGACCGAGCGGGCTGGCGAGACAAATGTGCCGCGCATTTTGGCACATTGGCTCAACACCCGCCCACCGGAAAGCAGCCATTGGAGCGAAACCTCCCCACATACATTTACTCTACAAACTTAGTTGTATTGACAACTCAAACCTCATCCAGCACTTCGGTCGATTTGATGGGACAAGTCCGTTATAATAGGAGAAGTTGAAACTCTAAAGAAAAGAGCTGGATGACGCCATGCCCAAAGCTGCCCATTACGCCATCATTATGGTCGCGGTCGTGTTGCTGATTGTTTTATACAATAAAGCGCTCGGTTCGATCCCATTTTTAATCCTGTCTGCCTACTTTTTTTATTTTGGCTGGGTTCAGCTTGCGCGCAGAAAAAAGAAATCTCGGTAGCGGACAGCAAAGACTTTGTATATAATGGATAGAGTTACGATACAAGAAGGGACGTGCACGAATGAACATCCGTGAATTAACGAAAGAAGAATTGCTAGAAGAGTCGTTCGTCGACTTAACATATGCCATTTTGGAAGAAACAAAAGAAACGAAGACTTTTTCTGAGCTGGTTGCTGAATTGCAACAGTTAATCGGACTTTCTGAAGAAGAAATGAAGGCGCATCTTGCACAGTATTACACTGACATGAACATCGATGGCCGTTTTCTAATCCTAGGCGAAAACCGCTGGGGCCTTCGCGAGTGGTACCCGGTTGAGCAGATCGAAGAAGAATCTGCACCGACGGTTAAAGCCCGCAAGAAAAAGAAATCGAAATCGACAGATGATGACTTCGACGATATGGATCTTGAATTGGAAGATGAACTTGACTTTGAAGACTTCGGTGAAGATGATGGCGAGGTTTCTTCTGATGACGACGATGATGACGATGACGATGAAGTGGCGGTCAAAGCACCGGTCGCTGATCTTGATTTTGATTCAACCAATGATGACGACGACGAAGTGGAAGATGTCGGCGTCCTTGTAGAAGACCTTGATGGCAACATCATCGACGAAGAAGATGACGATGACGACGACGAAGAAGAAGAAGAGGATGGACTCAAGTAGTCTGAACTTTTTTTCACCTTGACGGAAACGGCTGTACAGGATAAGATTTTATTGGGCTCCTTAAAATAGGAGAGATGATTCGTATAGCTAACGCGCTCCCCCTGCACGCTTTGCAGGAGGGGCGCTTTTTATTTTTTAATGCCGCTATCTGGCGGCAAATCAACGTGCCATCCGCCTTTTTGGATGGCTGAAGCTTTTTCTGGCTGAACGCGATTCGGGATTGCATGACGTGGAACGATCACATTTTATTTCATTACTCGAGGAGGAAACAGAGCATGACAAAGTATATATTCGTAACAGGTGGAGTGGTTTCATCATTAGGAAAAGGGATCACGGCTGCCTCTCTTGGCCGCTTGCTGAAAAACCGCGGACTTAGCGTAACGATCCAGAAATTCGATCCATACATCAATATTGACCCAGGCACGATGAGCCCTTACCAGCACGGGGAAGTGTTTGTGACGGACGACGGCGCGGAAACGGATTTGGACTTGGGCCATTACGAGCGCTTTATCGACATCAACTTGAACAAATATTCGAACGTGACGACAGGTAAAGTTTACTCGACGGTCATCCAGAAAGAACGCCGTGGTGATTATTTGGGCGGAACAGTCCAAGTCATCCCGCACATCACCAATGAAATCAAAGACCGCTTGTTGCGTGCAGCGAAAACGGCTCAAGCTGATGTCGTCATCACGGAAATCGGCGGAACGGTCGGCGATATTGAATCGTTGCCATTCCTTGAAGCCATTCGCCAAATGCGTTCGGACCTCGGCCGTGATGAAGTCATGTACATCCACTGCACACTGATTCCTTATCTCGGGGCAGCCAAAGAAATGAAAACGAAACCGACACAGCACAGCGTGAAAGAACTTCGCAGCCTCGGCATTCAGCCGAACTTGATCGTCGTGCGTACAGAACACCCTGTACCACAGGACATGAAAGATAAAATCGCCTTGTTCTGCGATATCAAGTCTGAAGAAGTCATCGAGTCGCGCGACGTCGATGTCATCTATGAAATGCCGCTTCGTTTGCAGGAGCAGCACATGGACCAAATCGTTCTGGATCATTTCGGCATCGAAGCACCGGAAGCGGACATGACAGAATGGAACGAACTTGTCGAGAAAGTGAAGTCTTTGAAGAAATCCGTGAAGATTGGCCTTGTCGGTAAATACGTAGAACTTCAAGATGCTTATATCTCTGTCGTGGAATCCTTGAAGCACGCTGGTTTCGCTTTCGACTCCGATATTGAAGTCGACTGGATCAATGCGGAGCACGTCAACGCAGAAAATGTAGCGGAAACGCTTCAGGACTGCGACGGAATCCTCGTACCTGGTGGCTTCGGCGACCGCGGTGTAGAAGGAAAAGTCCTTGCTACGCAATATGCGCGTGAAAACCAAGTGCCATTCTTCGGTATCTGTCTCGGGATGCAGCTTGCTTCTGTCGAATTTGCGCGCAATATCATGAATTTGGACGGCGCGCATTCGTCTGAACTCGATCCGAAAACTTTGTATCCGGTTATCGACCTGCTGCCAGAGCAAAAAGACGTCGAAGACTTGGGAGGGACTTTGCGTCTCGGCCTATACCCAGCGAAGCTCGACAAGACTTCGAAAGCTTATGAAGCATACGGCGAAGAACTTGTTTACGAAAGACACCGTCATCGCTACGAGTTCAACAATGAATTCCGTGAGCAGTTTGAAAAAGCCGGATTTAAATTCACAGGCACAAGCCCGGATGGCCGCTTGGTTGAAATCATCGAAGTTACCGATCATCCGTGGTTCGTCGCGTGCCAGTTCCACCCGGAATTCATCTCGCGCCCGAACCGTCCGCAACCATTATTCCGTGAATTTATTCGCGCATCATTGAATAACCAGTAATTAGCATGTGAAAAGCCTCTTCATTTCCTGGAAGGCCGACATCGTTCAGATGGCAAAAGCCTTCCCTATTTTTAGGGAAGGCTTTTTGCGGCTCGTCACTGGTGTCATCAATATTTTCAAATAGGTTCACCATAAAGGGGGAAAAGGAGTGGCTGAAGTGAAAAGGATTCTGATAGTAGATGACCAACAAGGCATCCGCCTTTTATTGAAAGAAGTGTTTGAACGTGAGGGATACGAGACGTGGATTGCAGGCAGTGGCAGAGAAGCGTTGGAACTGACGGAAGAGGCGTGCCCTGATATTGTGCTGATGGATATGAAGATGCCCGGTATGGATGGCATCGAATTACTTAAGCAACTGAAGCAAAGGCAGCATGATTGCAAAGTGATCATGATGACGGCTTACGGTGAAATGGGCGTGATTGAGGAGTCGATGAATTGGGGAGTGGTGCGTTATTTCACCAAACCTTTCGATGTTTTCGAGCTGCGCGATGCTGTTGGTGAACTGATTAGCGATTAAATCGCCAGCGAGTGGCGAAATGGCGCCATTTTTGATATAGTGAAAAAGATATTGGGCTTGCGCCTACCCTGAGGAGGAAAATAATAATGCCATTAGTTTCAATGAAAGAAATGATGATAAAAGGTAAGCAGGAAGGTTATGCCATCGGGCAATTTAACCTGAACAACCTGGAATTTACACAAGCGATCCTGCAGGCGGCGGAGGAAGAAAAATCTCCAGTCATCTGCGGCGTCTCAGAAGGTGCAGCACGCTATATGGGTGGATTCACGACTGTCGTACATATGGTGAAAGGCCTAATGCATGATTACAATATTACCGTTCCGGTCGCTATCCATTTAGATCACGGTTCCAGTTTCGAAAAATGTAAAGAAGCGATCGATGCAGGTTTCACATCAGTGATGATCGATGCATCGCATCATCCATTTGAAGAAAACATTGAAATTACACGCAAGGTGGTTGAGTACGCACACGCTAAAGGCGTTTCTGTGGAAGCAGAACTCGGCATAGTAGGCGGCCAAGAAGACGATGTTATCGCAGAAGGCGTCATCTATGCTGACCCGAAAGAATGCCAAACACTCGTAGAACAAACAGGCATCGATTGCCTAGCGCCAGCGCTTGGATCGGTCCACGGGCCATATAAAGGCGAACCAAACCTTGGATTTGCTGAAATGGAAGAAATTTCACAACTTTGTGACGTGCCGCTTGTCTTACACGGCGGAACAGGCATCCCATTGAAAGATGTTCAACGTGCAGTATCCCTTGGTACATCAAAAATCAACGTCAACACGGAAAGCCAATTGGCGGCATCAAAAGCCATCCGTGAAAAATTGGCATCTGATGCAGACGTCTACGACCCACGTAAGTACTTGACGCCAGCACGTGATGCTATCAAAGCGACTGTCATCGGCAAAATGCGCGATTTCGGTAGTTCACAACAAGCAAATTCATAAAAACTTTGGGAGAGAGGCGGATCCGTCTCTTTTTCCACATATAGGAGGAAATCATTCATGAAATTTTTTATTGATACAGCAAATTTTGACGAAATTAAAGAAGCGCACGCTTGGGGGATTCTTTCTGGTGTCACAACTAACCCATCGCTTGTTGCAAAAGAAAAAGATGTCTCATTTCACGACCGCCTGAAAGAAATCGCCGATCTTGTCGATGGTTCGATCAGTGGCGAAGTCATCGCCCTTGATTCAGAAGGCATGATCAAAGAAGGCCGCGAATTGGCTGAACTTGCGCCAAATATCACAGTAAAATTGCCGATGACTCCAGAAGGCTTGAAAGCATGTGCAGTTCTTGCTGGAGAAGGCAAAAAAGTCAACGTTACATTGATCTTTAGCGCCAACCAAGCACTTCTTGCAGCACGTGCTGGAGCAGCTTATGTTTCTCCATTCCTTGGCCGCCTAGATGATATTGGACATAACGGCATGGATTTAATTGCACAAATTGCTGAGATTTTTGCAATCCACGAAATTGATTCAGAAATCATCGCCGCTTCAATCCGTCACCCGCAACACGTAACAGAAGCCGCTCTTAACGGCGCGCATATCGGCACAATGCCGATGAAAGTGCTTGAAATGATGTTCAAACATCCGTTGACGGATAAAGGCATCGAAGCATTCCTAGCCGACTGGGAAACACGCTCTGTGAAATAAGGCTGACAGGGAAAAGGAGAAATACAATGGACGTTTATAAAATAACAGGCGGCAAACGCCTATCTGGGACGATTAAAGTCAACGGCGCCAAAAATAGCGCCGTAGCACTCATCCCGGCTTCGATCTTGGCGAATTCGCCGGTTTCGATTGAAGGCTTGCCGGAAATTTCCGATGTTTGGACATTGAAAAATATTTTGGAAGAAATCGGAGGCTCCGTCACATTTGAAGACGGCGTCATGCAAATCGATCCGACAGAAATGGTCGACATGCCTTTGCCAAACGGCAACGTCAAAAAATTGCGGGCTTCCTACTATATGATGGGCGCAATGCTCGGACGTTTCAAGCACGCTGCGATCGGACTGCCAGGAGGCTGTTTCCTCGGGCCGCGTCCAATCGACCAGCATATTAAAGGTTTCGAAGCGCTAGGTGCAAAAGTAACCAACGAGCACGGTGCGATTTATTTGCGTGCTGATGAACTCCGCGGCGCAAAGATTTATCTAGATGTTGTTAGCGTAGGCGCAACGATTAATATCATGCTTGCAGCGGTTCGGGCGAAAGGGCAGACGGTGATTGAAAACGCGGCGAAAGAGCCGGAAATCATCGATGTCGCGACGCTTCTCACCAATATGGGCGCGAAAATCAAAGGTGCCGGTACCAATGTCATCCGTATCGAAGGTGTCGATGAACTTCATGGTACCAATCACACCATCATTCCAGACCGCATCGAAGCCGGGACTTTCATGATTATGGCGGCAGCTGCTGGTGACGGGGTAACGATTGATAACGTTATTCCTTTCCATATGGAAGCATTAACTGCGAAGCTCCGTGAAATGGGCGTCGAAGTACAAGAAGACGAGGAATCGATCCACATTCCGAAAACCGAAAACTTGCAGCCAATCGATGTGAAAACTTTGGTGTATCCAGGGTTTGCGACCGATTTGCAGCAGCCGTTCTCGGTCTTGATGACACAAGCACACGGATCTTCGATGATCACCGATACCATTTATTCGGCACGCTTCAAGCATATCGATGAGCTGCGCCGCATGAATGCGGTTGGACGTGTCGAAGGACGTGCTGCTGTCGTTACTGGGCCGACGCCATTGACTGCAGCGACCGTTGTTGCTTCCGATTTGCGTGCAGGCGCTGCACTAGTTATCGCAGGCTTGCTTGCTGAAGGTGAAACGGAAGTGCGTGAGATTTATCACATTGAACGCGGCTATTCAAACATCATTGAAAAACTGCGTGGCCTAGGCGCTGACATTCGCCGTGAAACAATTGACCCGGTAGCAAGCGGCAAGTCGTCCGACCTCAGTTCAGACGTGAATTGACTCTCTAATGAGTGTTCTATATATGCTACAATATAAATGGCATATTTAAAGAGTGAACGGAGGAAATGAATTATGGAACGAAGTCTTTCGATGGAATTAGTGCGGATTACAGAGGCGGCAGCAATCGCTTCTTCTAAATGGATGGGCCGCGGCTTGAAAAATGAAGCAGATGATGCGGCTACGGAAGCGATGCGCACTGTATTCGACACGATCCCGATGCGCGGAACCGTTGTTATCGGCGAAGGCGAAATGGACGAAGCTCCGATGCTCTATATCGGCGAAAAACTTGGTTCAGGCGACGGCCCTGAAGTGGACGTGGCGGTTGACCCGGTAGAAGGCACGAATATTGTCGCTGCCGGCGGCTGGAATGCGATTGCCGTATTGGCGATTGCGGACCGCGGAAATTTACTCAATGCACCGGATATGTATATGGACAAAATTGCGGTCGGCCCTGAAGCTGTCGGCACAATTGACATCAATGCCCCGGTCATCGACAATTTACGCGCAGTAGCCAAAGCGAAAAACAAGGACATCGAGGACGTTGTCGCAACGATTATCGATCGTCCGCGCCATGCACAGATCATCAAGGAAATCCGTGAAGCGGGAGCTCGTATCAAATTGATTACAGACGGTGATATTGCCGGCGCTATCAATACAGCTTTCGACCAAACGGGTGTCGATATCCTATTCGGGATAGGCGGAGCTCCGGAAGGGGTTATATCAGCAGTTGGCTTGAAATGTCTCGGAGGAGAATTTCAAGGGAAACTGATGCCTCAGGACGAAGAGGAAAGACAACGCTGCCTGGATATGGGCCTTGAAGTCGATAAAGTGTTGATGATGGATGACCTAGTTAAAGGCGACGATGCGATCTTTGCAGCAACCGGGATTACAGACGGAGAACTTCTTCGTGGTGTCCAACTGAAAGGTGCTTTTGCAGAAAGCCATACCTTGGTCATGCGCGCGAAATCCGGCACGGTTCGTTTTGTCGAGGGGCGCCATAGCCTTAAGAAAAAACCGGATCTTGTCATGAAAGATTAATTTCTATACTCCAAACCTGAGTCCGGCTTTATGCCGGGCTCCTTCTTTAATGACTCCAGAACAATCGAAATTCCCCAAAAAAATCGAAACTAATGATAAGTGTGGTGTCCAACTAGATGGCAACGATGACAATTTCCGCTTTGGAAAATATGACGCTCAAAGAACTTTATAACTTGGCGAAAGAATACAAATTAAATAATTACAGCAAACTGACAAAAAAAGAATTGATTTTCGCCATTCTCAAAACCCGTGCAGAACAGGAAGGCTTCTTTTTCATGGAAGGTGTTTTGGAAATCATTCAATCGGAAGGTTTCGGTTTCCTTCGCCCAATCAACTATTCACCAAGTTCGCAGGACATTTACATCTCTGCTTCCCAGATCCGCCGTTTCGACCTTAGAAATGGAGATAAAGTATCCGGCAAGGTTCGGCCACCTAAAGAAAACGAACGTTATTTTGGGCTGCTTCAAGTAGAAGCAGTAAACGGTGAAGACCCAGAAGTCGCGAAAGAGCGCGTCCATTTTCCAGGCCTGACACCATTGTATCCGGATCGTCATATCTTATTAGAGACTGGGCCGGAACATTTATCTACGCGCATTATGGATCTCATCTCACCTGTCGGATTCGGCCAGCGCGGATTGATTGTGGCGCCGCCGAAAGCCGGAAAAACGATGCTCTTAAAAGAAATTGCCAATGCTGTAACGACAAACCATCCGGAAGCGGAATTGATTGTCCTGTTAATCGATGAACGGCCAGAAGAAGTGACGGATATCGAACGTTCGGTTGACGCTGATGTGGTATCTTCAACTTTCGATGAAGTTCCTGAAAATCATGTCAAAGTGGCCGAGCTGGTTCTCGAACGTGCGATGCGTCTTGTTGAACATAAGCGCGATGTCGTCATTTTGATGGACTCTATCACTCGTTTGGCGCGTGCCTATAATTTGGTGATCCCACCAAGTGGGCGTACGTTGTCCGGAGGGATTGACCCTGCTGCATTTCATCGCCCGAAGCGCTTTTTCGGCGCCGCGCGTAATATCGAAGAAGGTGGCAGTTTGACGATTCTCGCAACGGCACTCGTTGATACAGGTTCCCGCATGGATGAAGTCATTTACGAAGAGTTCAAGGGCACCGGCAATATGGAGCTGCATTTAGATCGCAGTTTGGCGGAACGCCGCATTTTCCCGGCGCTTGATATCCGCCGCTCAGGAACCCGCAAGGAAGAATTGTTGATGAAACCGGAACAACTTGATAAACTATGGACTATCCGCAAAACCTTTTCGGATACGCCGGACTTTACAGAGCGTTTCATGAAAAAGCTCAGCCATTCGAAAACGAATGAAGAGTTTTTCAGTCAATTGCCAAGAGACGGCAAAGCATCACGCACAACGCGAAAGCCGATTTGATTGCTTGCAAAAGCAGTTAAGTTTTGCTATGATTATAAGAGTGAAACAAAACAGTACTATTGCATATACGACCTAACGAGCCGTGTAAGGCAATAGGCTAAATAGATTAAACTCTGTTCCAGATGGTTCAGGGCGGGAGGAGAAAACATTATGAAAACAGGTATTCACCCAGAGTACAAAAAAGCAACGGTGACTTGCTCATGCGGCAACTCATTCGAAACAGGTTCAGTAAAAGAGAACATTAACGTTGAGCTTTGCTCAGAATGTCATCCATTCTATACTGGACGTCAAAAATTCGCAGCTGCAGATGGCCGCGTAGACCGTTTCAACAAAAAATACGGTCTCAAAGAAGAAATCAACAACTAAGTCACCATTATACCCGTCCGTCGCGAAAACGCCGGATGGGTATTTTTTTTCGCCGTATAACGGAAAAAATCAATTACATAGCAAAAAAATGATAGGCATTACCAACATTTTTGGTATGATACTAACAGTGAATGTTTGAAAGGGGTCTCCACTATGTACGTCATGAAACAGACTGGATGGGTCGAGTTGATCTGCGGAAGCATGTTTTCGGGAAAATCGGAAGAATTGATCCGCCGTATCCGCCGTGCGCAATTCGCCAAGCAGAAAATTGCAGTATTCAAGCCGAAATTGGACAATCGCTATAGTGAAGAGGCAGTGGTTTCTCATAACGGGACTACGGTCATCGCGTTGCCAATCGGCCATTCCGGCGAGATGAAAGAATATATAAACGATGAATTTGATATTATCGCAATCGACGAAGCGCAATTTTTTGATATGGAAATTATTGATCACGTTCAGCAATTAGCAGACCATGGATTCCGTGTTATCGTCGCAGGTCTCGACCAGGATTTCCGCGGCGTGCCGTTCGGTCCGATGCCTTCCTTACTATCGATTGCAGAACAAGTAACGAAATTGCAGGCTGTTTGCACCGTCTGCGGATCACCCGCGAGCCGCACACAACGCCTGATCGACGGCAAGCCAGCCGGTTCGGATGACCCGATTATTCTAGTTGGCGCATCCGAAGCCTACGAACCACGCTGCCGCCATCACCACGAAGTTCCGGCTGGCGTTACCGTTACAGAATAAGAACCAATTTCGGGAACAATGAAATTCTATGCACAGAATTATCGACTTTATATAGAAGAAACTAGAGGTGAAAACAATGTTTGACCGTTTACAGTCTGTCGAAGACAGATACGACCGTCTCAACGAAATGTTGAGTGACCCGGATATTGTCAGCGATACGAATAAGCTGCGCGATTACTCCAAAGAACAATCCGATTTGCAGGAAACGGTGGAAACCTACCGTGAATACAAAGATGTCCAAACACAACTGGCGGATTCCAAAGCGATGTTTGAAGAAAAAATGGATGCCGACATGCGTGAAATGGTTAAAGAAGAAGTTGCGGAACTCGAAGGCCGTTCAAAAGAATTAGAAGAACGCCTTCACATCCTATTGATTCCAAAAGACCCGAATGATGACAAAAACGTTATCATGGAAATCCGTGGCGCAGCTGGCGGCGACGAAGCTGCCTTGTTCGCAGGCGATTTGTTCAAGATGTATTCCCGTTTTGCAGAAGCAAATGGCTGGAAAGTGCAGATCATGGACTCGAACACGACGGAAATCGGTGGATTTAAAGAATTGGTCTTTATGGTAGCCGGCAAAGGCGCTTATTCCAAACTTAAATATGAAAACGGCGCGCATCGTGTACAGCGTGTTCCTGAAACTGAATCGGGCGGGCGCATCCATACGTCGACAGCAACGGTCGCTTGTTTGCCAGAAGTAGAAGAAGTCGAAGTTGATATACACGACAATGACATCCGCGTCGATACGTACGCATCATCAGGTGCAGGAGGACAATCAGTCAACACGACGATGTCCGCTGTACGTTTGACGCATTTACCGACCAATATCGTTGTTACATGCCAAGATGAAAAATCACAGATTAAAAACAAAGCGAGCGCGATGAAAGTATTGCGTGCCCGCGTATATGAAAAGTTCCAGCAAGAAGCACAAGCAGAATATGATTCCGTACGTAAATCCGCTGTCGGTACGGGTGACCGTTCAGAGCGTATCCGCACTTATAACTTCCCGCAAAACCGAGTGACGGACCATCGAATTGGTTTGACCATCCAGAAGCTAGACCAAATCTTGCAAGGCAAAATGGATGAAATTGTTGACGCCCTGGTGATCGATGAACAATCAACGAGGATGGAGAGCTTAAATAATGAACAAAGTTAATACCTTAACGACAGTGGAATTTGTCTACGAAGCCTTGGAGCAAGCAACTAGCTATTTAAAGCAAAACGGACGTGAAGAAACACCAGCCCGCATTTTATTGCAGCATGAACTGGGGATGGATTACTCCGAATTAGTCGCAGCAATGCGCGACAAAATCGAAGATCGTCAATTTGAAGCCTTTTGGGCAAATGTTGAAGAGTTGGTTGAGGGTGTACCCGTCCAACATTTAACGGGTGTTGAACAATTTTACGGAAGAACTTTTCAAGTATCGCCTGCTGTGCTTATTCCGCGTCCGGAAACAGAAGAACTTATCGAAGAGACCTTAAAGTTGAAGCGTGAGCTATTTGGCACTGATGAAGTTCAAGCAGCAGACATTGGCACAGGCAGTGGAGTTATTGCAATTACTTTGAAACGTGAATTGCCAGAAGTAGAAGTAATGGCTACGGATATTTCTGAAGAAGCTTTGTTTGTGGCTGAGCGCAATGCAGAAGCCTTGAATGCAGACGTCCATTTCACAAAAGGGGATCTGGCGTCACCGCTTGCAGGGAGAAAATGGGATATAATTCTCTCCAATCCGCCATATATCGCTCATCACGAAGCATCTGGTTTATCTGATACAGTTCGTGAATACGAGCCGCATCAGGCTTTATTCGCTGACCGCGAAGGACTTGCAGCTTATGAAACTTTGGCTGAACAAGTACCTCAATTGATCAGCCGCCCTGGTGTCATCGGTCTCGAAATAGGCAATAGCCAAGGTGCTGCAGTCGTTGCTTTGTTCCAAAAAGCTTTGCCGGAAGCCCACGTTTACTGTAAAAAAGATATCAACAAACACGACCGCATGGTATTTTGTATTTTAGAGTAAATTGTGCACAAATTACCTGTTGTTAAGGGGTGTTATCCACAAAATGTGGATACTGTCACCAAAACCTTATTGTACTGGAGATGTTTAGGTGGAAACAAAAACGATTCTTGTGGATGAACATGTGAACAATGACGAAAATTATACACAAGCTGTGGATAACATTCGCAGAGGGGAAGTTGTGGCATTTCCCACCGAAACCGTATACGGCCTCGGAGCGGATGCCATGAACGCTGAAGCGGTCGATAAGATCTTTGAAGCAAAAGGCCGTCCGACTGATAACCCGTTGATTGTTCACGTGGATTCCAAAGAAACCGCCTTGGAGTATGTTGAAGAAGTTCCTGAAAAAGCGCTGCAATGCATGGATGCTTTTTGGCCAGGGGCACTGACTTTAATCATGCAGGCGAAACCAGATATCTTTGCTTCTAACGTAACCGCTGGCTTGCCAACAGTAGGCATTCGCGTACCGAATCATCCAGTTGCGTTAAACTTATTGAAGCAATTAAAGCGGCCAGTTGCAGCGCCGAGCGCCAATACGAGCGGAAAACCGAGCCCGACTTTGGCTGAACATGTTTACTTTGATATGAACGGAAAGATTCCACTCATTTTGGATGGCGGACCGACACAAGTCGGGATCGAATCCACTGTGTTGGATATGACTTGCGCACCGCCAGTCATTTTACGTCCTGGTCAAGTAACAAAAGAGCAGTTGGAAGAAGTGATCGGCACAGTCCGTTTGTCTTCTGAAACAAAAGGCAACACACCCAAAGCTCCCGGCATGAAATACGCCCATTACGCGCCGCAAGCACCGCTTTATCTAATCGAGCACAATAGCAAGCTCATCGAAAAAGCAATCGACCACATCCATGGTAAAAAGAAAAAAATCGCGGTACTGAGCCGCGAAGATTTCGTAGCTGCAGATTATTGCTTCCCGCTGGCTGTGGATAAGTTGTACGACAGCCTGCGCCGATGCGACCAGACGGATGCCGATCTGATTCTCGCTTGCGTGTTGCCGGAAAACGAAGACGCTGCCCTGATGAACCGCCTGGAAAAAGCTGCGGATCATAAATGGTTCAGCTGACGCCGGCAAACGAATTGAATGACAGTATGTAAAGCCACTGGGAAAATTCCAGTGGCTTTTTGTGTTTAAAATTAAGTCAGAGAGGTGAGGCTCCGTTGCAAAGGGAACACTTGGGGCCTGCAGGATACGAGTCATGCAGCTGATACGACAGGACGTCGCGCTTTCAGCTGCCTGTGAATGGGGCGGGAGTTGAGCCGCTTCCCTCACTAGTGCTCAATCCAGAGTACCTAGTTTCTCTATAATCGGACATCATATGAAAAGCGTTGCTCAACTTTCGCTATGCTCAAGCTTCGCAAATGAATGGACTCGGCTTCCCTCGCCATCCATTCGCCCCTTTCCGCTTCATCTCTAGTTTTAGAAAATAAATTAAATGCATCTGGCAATAAAATTAATTTGAATAGCTTTGTTCAGCTTTGTAAGTTCAAATTGAATAGCCGCCACGGCAACTTCGTAACCATCAAGTCTAGCTAAGCGTCCCCGCCAGCGGATGAAAGCAATAAACGGCGATAGCCCCTCACACGCAACACCCAATGAAATCTAAAGCCAAACCGCGTCCACGGGCGAGCCGAAGCCATAAGACAAGCGTTCTTCTTGGCTTATGGCAGGAGGCCAGCCCAAAGCGGGGAGGCGGCTGCTTCGAGATGAACTAACCAATGGCCGATTCATCTGACTATTAAGCCCAGCTAAGCGTCCCCGCCGGCGGATGAAAGCAATAAACGGCGATAGCCCCTCGCACACAACACCCAATGAAATCTAAAGCCGAACCGCGCACAAGGGCGAGCCGAAGCCATAAGACGAGCGTCCTTCTCGGCTTATGGCAGGAGGCCAGCCCAAAGCGGGAAGCGACTGCTTCGTGACAAAACAATCAACGAATAATTCATCTCACTATCAAGACCAGCTAAGAGTCCCCACCAGCGGATGAAAACAATAAACGGTGATACCTACTCGCACACAACACCCAATGAAACCTAAAGCCGAACTGCGCACCAGGGCTCAGTGCGAAAGGCCAGCCCCAAGCGGAAGGCGACTGCTTCGCGATGAACGAATCAACGAAGGATTCACCTCACTATCAAGTCCAGCTTTCCACAATAACTTCTACACATTCAAGCCCAATCCGCATCCATACAATAGCTTGATAAAGTACGTTATAATAGAACTTAGAGACACATCATCCCATAAATGCAATGAACGGAAAGATGATGACAGAGAAAAGCAAAACAAGGGGGGATTAGATGAAGATTTTATTCGTCTGCACAGGCAATACATGCCGCAGCCCAATGGCAGAAGCAATTGTGCACACCCGCAATATCGAGGGAATGGAAGCGCGCTCGGCAGGGATCTACGCAGGGCAAGCACCATTGTCGGCAAATGCACAAACCGTTCTGAGCGAACAGTCCATTGAATTTGACCATACCTCGAAGCCGCTGAACCCGCGTGACGTGGAATGGGCGGAGTTGATTTTGACCATGACGTATTCACATAAGATGATGCTCATGCAAATTTATCCTGAAGTGGCAACTAGACTGCACACCGTAAAAGAATTTGCAGAAGGTTCTACTGGCGATGTCAGCGATCCTTACGGCGGCTCTTTGGATGAATACCGGAGAACTTATAAAGAGCTGGAGCAATTAATCGACAAGATGGCAAGTCAATTCGATGAAAAGTAGCGGGAAAGAGCTGTCCAAGAGCCTAAATGCATGTGCTAGCGGACAGCTCTTTTTAATGGCTGGCTCGCGAGGATTTTAGTTGCAGAAAGCGGGTACGGGGAAGTAACATGGAACTGTTCAAAAATGTTAGAATTGAATAAAAGCGCCGGCACTGATTTACAGGTTGCCCGCTAAATGAAAACGAAAAGAGGGTTAATTATGAAAATAGCAATTTCATCAGACCACGGCGGCAATAATTTGCGCAAGGAGATTGTCAACTTATTAAACGAACTGGGGATTGAATATAAAGACTTCGGACCACAAACGGACGATTCTGTCGACTATCCGGACTATGCACAACCGGTAGCGGAAGGTGTGGCAAACGGAGAATTTGATAAAGGCATTTTGATTTGTGGCACAGGTATTGGCATGTCGATTTCCGCCAATAAAGTAAAAGGCATTCGCTGTGCGTTAGTTCACGATGTGTTCAGTGCAAAAGCAACCCGTGAGCATAACGATTCGAATGTCTTGGCGATGGGCGAACGTGTCATTGGACCAGGACTCGCGAAAGAAATTGCGAGAACATGGCTGACGACTGATTTTGAAGGCGGCCGTCATGAAAACCGCGTCCAGAAAATCAGTGCACTCGAAAACTAAGGAGGAGTAAGCATGCAAAGCTTGTGGCAGTTGCAGCTTGAAGAGGTTCTCTCAGAATTGGAGCAACAGATTGCATTCAAGGAAGGCCAGGTATTCGTCATTGGCTGTTCCACATCAGAAGTGGCCGGTGAGCGTATCGGTACAGGTGGCGGGCTTGATATTGCAGAAAGTTTGTTTGAACCGCTGCGCGTGTTTGCCGAACGCCATGGCTTGTTTCTAGCTTTTCAAGGTTGTGAGCACATCAACCGCGCGTTGACCATCGAGCGGGCAGCTGCCGAACGCTATGGCTTGGAACCGGTATCGGTAGTACCGGTAGCAAAAGCAGGTGGTTCAATGAGCGCTTACGCTTACATGAATATGACAGACCCGGTCGTCGTCGAAGAAATTGCTGCCCACGCCGGAGTGGACATTGGGCAGACGATGATTGGCATGCATTTAAAAAGAGTCGCCGTTCCGGTGCGGACTTCTGTTAAACTAGTAGGGGAAGCGATCGTCTCGAGTGCGACCACACGGCCGAAATTGATCGGCGGTGCCCGTGCAAGCTACGATCGCCAGGTACTTCAATCACGGGAGGGAAAGACAGATGGAATTGATTAAGGCGCAGGACCAGGCAGTATATGAAGCAATGAACGCGGAAAAAGAACGCCAGGAAGCGAATATTGAGTTAATCGCATCGGAAAACTTTGTATCTCAGGCAGTGATGGATGCACAAGGATCCGTGTTGACCAATAAATACGCAGAAGGCTATCCAGGCAAACGCTATTACGGCGGTTGTGAATTTGTCGACGTAGTGGAAAACATCGCACGTGATCGCTTGAAAGAAATTTTCGGTGCAGACCATGCGAACGTCCAGCCACACTCCGGTTCACAAGCGAATATGGCTGTGTATACAGCGATGCTTGAACAAGGCGATACGGTCCTTGGCATGAACTTGAACCATGGCGGGCATTTGACGCATGGCAGCAAAGTCAACTTCAGCGGCATGCAGTACAATTTTGTTGAGTACGGTGTCGATAAAGACACGCAATTGCTTGATTACGAAGCCGTTCGTCAGGCAGCTCTTGAGCACAAGCCGAAAATGATCGTTGCCGGTGCCAGTGCGTATTCCCGTACATTGGATTTTGCGAAATTCCGTGAAATCGCTGATGAAGTCGATGCTTACTTGATGGTCGATATGGCGCATATTGCAGGGCTCGTCGCAACCGGTGCCCATCCAAATCCAGTGCCTCATGCACATTTTGTCACTTCCACTACCCATAAAACATTGCGCGGCCCTCGCGGCGGTTTGATTCTTTGCAAAGAAGAATTTGCGAAGAAAATCGATAAAATCATTTTCCCAGGCATTCAGGGAGGCCCGTTAATGCACGTCATCGCAGCAAAAGCTGTGGCATTTGGCGAAGCCCAGCAGCCTGAGTTCAAAGATTATATCGACCAAGTCGTCAAAAATGCGAATGCCTTGGCTGATAGTTTAACGGCAGAAGGCGTGAATATCGTATCCGGCGGCACAGACAACCATCTATTGCTACTTGATCTCCGTTCCCTTAACTTGACGGGGAAAGTCGCGGAACATGTGTTGGATGAAGTCGGTATTACGACGAACAAAAACACCATTCCGTTTGATCCTGAAAGCCCATTTGTCACATCTGGCATCCGTCTTGGAACAGCAGCCGTAACATCCCGCGGCTTTAAAGAAGAAGAAATGAAGGAGATTGCTTCCATCATGGCCCTTCTACTGAAAAATTCGGAAGATGAAGCTGTGAAGAAAGAAGCCGCTGAGCGTACAGCAAAATTGACCGCTGCTCATGCTTTGTACAAGTAAGCAGTCGGCTATTTAGATGAATACTGAAGTGAATAAAGCCGCCTTATGTATTGGCGGCTTTTTTTTACCATACATAGTAAGAAAAATTCGGGGGGACGCGTATGCATCAATATGAAATCCAAGAAGACCGGAAAGTGATCATAGATTGGCTGCGCCGTCTCGGGCTCGAATTCCATACAAGTTTTGTGGTCGTGAATCCGGAAATTCCGGACCATCCAATCGCCTATGCCAATGACGCGTTTTTTGAGATGACCGGTTACAGGGAAGAGGAAGTTGTGGGCGAAAACGGCAAATTTTTGCATGGCACAAAGACTGATGCAGCTATTGGCAGTCAAATTCGTGAGGCGACAGCTTCTGCTAAGCCAGGAGTCTTTGAAATCGTCAATTACCGCAAAGACGGTACGCCTTTTTGGAATGAGATTACCGTCCAACCCTTGGCATTTCCAGAAAAATCATTGCGCTATACGTTAATGCTGCAACGTGATATCAGCGACCGCCGCCGTGCGGAAACTTTAATTGATTTGCAGAAAGAAACGTATAAAGGAATTGAAAAAGGCCATGCGCTCGGGATGTTGCTGCAAAATATTTGCGGAACGACTGAATCGTTTTTCCTTGATGGAGTGCGCTGTACCGTTCTGCTCGTAGATGAGGCCAATCGTTTCCAAATAGGTGCGGGGAAATCAATGCCGGACGACTTCCTCAAAAAAATTAGCGGGGTGGAAGTATCACCGGATTCTAGCCCGTGTGGAGCGGCATATTCTCGTCAAGAACCTGTCGTCGCGGAGAATGCTTTTGAAAGTGAGCTATTGGCGGACAAGCACGGAGATCTTATGGAGTTTAACATCAAAGCGATTTGGTCCGTCCCAATTTTCAACGGCAAAGATGAAGCAATCGGAACGTTTGGAATCTATTTTCCTCAAGTGTACAAGCCAACGAAAAAAGATTTAACATTTATGGAAGAAATTTCGTCAATCGTTTCGCTGGCCGTAAAATTTTCAAGCCAACAAGAAGAAATTTTGCGCCTTGCCTATATCGATGAAGAATCTGGACTGCCGAACCGCCATTATTTCCGTACCGAGCTGAAAGAATTGTTGAAGGATGGAAAAGAAGGCGTAGTTGCTTTTATTTCAGCAGACGAATTTATCAAAATCAGCGATCAATATGGACATCGGGCAGGAAATGATTTATGCCGAGAACTCGGCCGCCGCCTTGTTCTGGCGGGGGGAGCGGGGGGAAAACTGGTCGCCCGCTTTTCAGATGCCAGATTGTCACTTTACAGCTCGGTTCCGCTAATCCGCGCCCCTGAATTCTTGGAGGATGTGTTGAAAAGTCTCCGGGAGCCGGTAACGATCGGTGAACTGGATCTGTTTTTGACAGTCAAAGTAGGTGTGGCAATTGTTACGCCTGCCCAACAGAATGCGGAGGAATTGGTGCGTTGTGCAGATAGCGCTTTGTCGAAAGCGAAGGAGCGGATTGGTGAAGCAGTTTGTTATTTCGAAAATGAGCAAGACGAACTGATGATGCGCGATTTACGAGTGGCCAATGCATTAACGGCAGCGCTCAAGCGCAAGGAAATCAGCGTCTTTTTACAGCCGAAAGTGTCGCTTGAAAGTAGAGAGATTGTGGGATTTGAAGCGTTGGCCCGTTGGAAGTCGCCAGAACTTGGGGACATTTCACCTGCTATTTTCATACCTGCCGCCGAAAAAAATGGCAAAATCCGTCAACTGGAGCAGCATGTCATCGAACAGGTCTTAGCTTGGCTGAAAAAGCGCCAGGATCAGGGCTTGGGACTGCGTCAAGTGGCGATCAATATTTCGGCCGAGCATTTCTTTCACCATTCGTTTATTCCTCATTTAGTGGATGTAACGAGTAAGTTCGGCATAGATCCGAAATGGATTCAGTTGGAGATTACGGAGCGTATCGGCGTCGTCGATATTGATACGGCAAGCAAAGTGTTCGATCAGCTGAAGAACTATGGCTTTGCGACTTCGATCGATGATTTCGGGACGGGCTATTCCTCGCTTAGCTATCTGCAAAAACTTCCTGTCGAAGAAATTAAAATCGATCGATCGTTCGTTTCTCATATGGATGAACACGGAACGCGCGCTGTCATTCGGACCATCATTCAACTCGCAGATAATTTAGGATTGCGCGCTGTCGCGGAAGGCATCGAGACAGAAGAAGACCGCACGCAATTGCTTGGCATGGGCTGCACCATCGCCCAAGGATTTTTATTCCATCGACCGATGCCGCTTGATGAAGCGCATCTTCTTTAACCGGGGCATTTGCTCCCGGTTTTTTATTTTGCCTGCAAAAGTTGACTGAATAATTCTAATGCAGGAGTGAAGCTCTAAAACTGGTTCATTTCTGTTATACTGTTTAGGAAAATGTATGAAAAAGGAGAGATACACTGTGGGAAAAGTATTCGTTTTTGATCATCCGCTGATCCAGCATAAACTGACGTATATCCGCGACAAATCGACGGGGACAAAAGAATTCCGTGAATTGGTTGATGAGATTTCAACATTGATGGCTTTTGAAATCACGCGTGAGCTTCCGCTTCAGGAAATCGATGTGGAGACTCCAGTACAAGTCGCCAAATCGAATGTATTGGCCGGGAAGAAATTGGGCATCGTGCCTATCCTGCGCGCAGGCATCGGAATGGTCGATGGTGTCTTGAAGTTGATCCCAGCAGCTAAAGTTGGACATATCGGCTTGTACCGCGACCCAGAAACTTTGCAACCAGTCGAATATTATTTTAAAATGCCTTCCGATGTATCTGAACGTGAATTGATTGTTGTCGATCCGATGCTTGCAACAGGCGGTTCTGCAATTGAAGCCGTCAATTCCTTGAAAAAACGCGGCGCGACTAAAATCAGATTCATGTGCATCATTGCAGCTCCAGAAGGTGTGGAAGCTTTGCAGAAAGCACATCCGGAAGTGGATATCTATATTGCCGCACTCGATGAAAAGCTCAATGAAAAAGGCTATATCGTGCCTGGTCTCGGCGATGCTGGAGATCGCTTGTTCGGAACAAAATAAGAAAGCGGGTTGATCAGCAGTGACGAAAAAATGGAAAGTGATGACGATTTTCGGTACACGCCCGGAAGCGATTAAAATGGCGCCGCTCGTTTTGGAATTGCAAAAGCATCCAGAAACGATTGAAGCCCTTGTGACCGTGACCGCCCAGCACCGTCAAATGTTGGACCAAGTGCTCGACACATTCGGCATCACACCCGATTTTGATTTGAACATCATGAAAGACCGCCAAACCTTAAGTGATGTAACGGTCCGTGCCATGCAAGGCTTGGATGATGTGATGAAAGAAGCGAAACCGGATATCGTACTGGTTCATGGAGATACGACAACGACATTCGCGGCAAGTTTAGCTGCTTTGTATAATCAAATCTCGATTGGGCATGTAGAAGCTGGGCTCCGGACCCACAATAAGTACTCTCCTTTCCCGGAAGAGATGAATCGTCAATTGACAGGCGTCATGGCGGACATCCATTTTGCGCCAACTGAAAAGTCCGCGCAAAATTTACGTGACGAGAACAAAAAAGAAGAAACCATCTATATTACAGGCAATACGGCTATCGATGCTTTGCAGACGACAGTCCGTGACAATTACCATCACCCAGTGCTCGATCAAATCGGTGATGACCGCATGATCTTGTTAACTGCCCATCGCCGTGAAAATCTTGGCGAGCCGATGCGCAATATGTTCCGTGCCATCAAGCGCTTGACTGAAGAGCATGATGACATTCAAGTCGTGTACCCAGTTCACATGAATCCGGCTGTCCGCGAAGTCGCGGACGAAGTGCTCGGGCGCGACCCGCGCATCCACTTGATCGAACCGCTCGAAGTCTTGGATTTCCATAACTTCGCAGCCCAGTCTTATTTCATCCTGACTGATTCGGGCGGAGTGCAAGAAGAAGCGCCGTCTCTTGGGAAGCCGGTCTTGGTGTTGCGTGATACAACGGAACGTCCAGAAGGCATCGATGCAGGCACTTTGAAACTTGCCGGTACGGACGAAGAAACAATCTACCGCCTAGGCAAGGAATTGCTGACAGATGCATCCGCCTATGAAGCGATGTCGCAAGCATCGAACCCATACGGCGACGGAAAAGCATCCCAGCGGATCGTCGAAGCATTGCATAAGTATTTCGGCGAGTTGTAGGGAGTAGAGGGAGTCGGAGGGCTCACAGGATGTGAGTCAGCTAAGCATTGCGACAGGACGTCGCGTTCTTAGCTTAGCTTCTGCTTTCGGCTGCCTCCGCTTTTCTTTGTGTCTAGCTCGAGCGCCTAGCTCCTCGGGTCATAAGCCGTTCCAGCATTGCGGCAAAGGGCGCCGCATTGCTGATCCGTCTTATGCCTGTCGGAGGGCCACAGGATGTGGGTCAGCTAAGCGTTGCGACAGGACGTCGCGCACTTAGCTTAGCTTCCGCCATCAGGCGCTCTCGCTTTTCTTGGTGTCTAGCTCCAGCAGCCAGACCCTCGAGGTCACAAGCCACTTTGCTTATGCGGCAAAAGGCGCCGCGTCAGCAAATCGTCTTGTGCTTGTCGGGTCTAAATGGCTGCCTCCGCTTTTCTTGTAACAAATTTGTCAATCATATGTCGGTGGGATATCGCTTGTGAAGTTTTTCACTACATGCAATTGACATGATTTTGCCCCTATTGTATGCTTACAAAGGGTCTGCATGAGAGGGTTTTCATACATAATGGATGTGCTATTGAAAGCCAGATGCGACTGCTCTTTTATGGGCGTGAATATCAAATCATTATGAATTTCGAGGGGTTTATCATGCACCCGAAAAAAAGTCCCTTACAAGCAATGGCGATTTATTCCGTCATTCTCTCACAACTTGTCGGGTCCGTACTAATCGGGGTCTTTACAGGGATGTGGCTTGATGAGCAATTCGGAACCGCCCCGCTCTTTTTGATCATCTGCCTATTTACCGGCCTGAGTGCTGGGGTATGGGCGATGCTTCAGACCGTCCGAAAATTCGAATCAGGAGACATGTGAACAATGGATGGACTTCAAGAGATCTACAAAAGATTGAAGAGGCTGATGTATTTCATTCTCGCAGCGTTCGTTTTAGGGTGGGGGGTCACTCCTTATCCAGAAGTATTCGCTGGCCTAATCGTCGGATCTCTGTTCGGCATTTATAATATGTGGATCTTGGTTCGGAGAATGGAAAAATTCGACCGGGCGGTAGAAGAAGGCTCAAAAGTCCGTTCTCTTGGAACGGCATTACGGTTTGCATCAGGTGTAGCAGTTGTGGCGATTGCAATATTGTTCGCTGAGCACATACACTTGGTCAGTGCGGTAATCGGGTTGATGATCCCATATGGTCTCCTTTTAGTGGAGCGGATCGTTTATCACATGAAACACCATTAAAGAAAGTGGAAAGAGAGGTGAATTTATCGTGGATCACGGCGCTCCAATGCTCGAGGTGTTCGGAATTTGGTTCAACCTTTCGAACGTTATGATGCTACTTGTAGCCGCTCTTATTGTGTTCCTTATCGCATTCTTTGCTACCCGTAACTTGAAGCTGAAGCCGACTGGCATGCAGAACTTCATGGAATGGGTCATGGACTTTGTTAAAGGAATCATTAAAAGCAATATGGACTGGCGGGATGGTGGACGATTCCATGTTCTTGGAATTACGCTGATTATGTTCATCTTTGTATCGAACATGCTCGGGCTCCCATTTGCTGTCGTCGTCAACGGAGACCTTTGGTGGAAATCACCAACAGCGGATCCAGTGGTGACAATGACATTGGCTGCAACAATCATCATCTTGAGCCATTATTATGGTATTAAGCTGAAAGGCTTGAAAGGCTACAGTTCAGATTTCCTGAAACCGATGCCGTTCTTGTTCCCGCTTAAAATCATTGAGGAATTTGCAAATACGCTGACACTCGGTCTGCGTCTTTACGGTAACATCTACGCTGGTGAGATTTTGCTTACATTGTTGGCAGGTCTTGCTTCAGCAAGTATCTTCGGATTTGTCGGTGCAATCTTGCCGATGATGGCATGGCAAGGATTCTCGATCTTTATCGGGGCTATCCAAGCGTTTATTTTCGTTATGTTAACGATGGTTTATTTATCGCATAAAGTCAGCGAAGACCATTGAGTATAAACTGCCTTCGGGCAAAACAAAAAAACAATCATCCTGAGGAGGACATTTTAAAATGGGTTTATTAGCAGCAGCAATTGCAGTAGGACTAGCAGCACTAGGTGCAGGTATCGGTAACGGACTTATCGTTTCAAAAACAGTTGAAGGTATCGCTCGCCAGCCAGAAGCACGCGGCGTTCTTCAAACAACAATGTTTATCGGTGTAGCTTTGGTAGAGGCATTGCCGATCATCGCCGTAGTTATCGCGTTCATCGTAATGAACCGTTAATAAAGAAAAGCGAAAGTGCCTGTTCAGCTCTGACAGGCATAAGGCGAACCAGCGAAGAGGCGTACTTTGCCGCATAGCTGGGTTGACTTATGTCCCGAAGAGCTAGGCACAGCAATTTATGAGTAAAAAGCTAAATGGCGAGAATGCTCCGGCATGTTTTTCGCCATTTATGCTTGTATGATGCATTTTGGATTTCGACAGCACATCTAACGATTTATATAATAGAAGAAAAGTATTTTAGGCTCTTGAAGGGAGTGAAACAATCGTGTTTTTTGATCACCTCGTACTCGGTGCAACCGGGGAGTTTTTGAATATTGGAGACATCATCGCAACATTGGTCATCTTTTTGCTCCTAATGGCCCTGTTGAAGAAATTTGCTTGGGGTCCGTTGATGGGCGTTATGCAGCAGCGTGAAGATCTGATCGCAAGTGAGATCGAAACTGCTGAAAAAAGCCGTCAAGAATCACAGCAAATGCTTGAAGAGCAACGCAGCCTTTTGAAGGATGCCCGCAACCAAGCACAGGAAATCGTTGAAAACGCCAAGAAACAAGGCGAAGTTTCTCGTGAGGAAATCATTACGACAGCACGTGCTGAATCTGCTCGCATGAAAGAATCCGCAGTGGCAGAAATTGCTAACGAGCGTGAAAAAGCGATCGCAGCAGTTCGTGAAGAAGTTGTGGCTCTGACTTTGTTGGCAGCTACGAAAGTACTCGACAAGGAAATCTCTGAGGAAGACAACCGTCAGTTGATTAACGAAACGATTGCGAAGGCAGGCGAAGTGCAATGAGCCAAGTCGCTGAGCGCTACGCATCGGCATTATTCCAGGTTGCCAAAGAGCACAATGTGACTTTGGAAATCGAAAAGGATCTTCGTGAAGTACGTAAAGTTTTCAAGATGACTCCTGAACTATACCAATTGATCGTTTCTCCGAAAGTTTCAGCGGATAAGCGCACAAACCTCATCAACGAAGTGTTCCAAGGAGCTAACCACTACTTGATCAATACACTACAGATGTTGGGTGAACGCAGACGCATGAACATAATCAGTGATATGGCTCAAAGCTATATCAAGCTTTCCAACGAAGAGCAAGGAATTGAAGATGCAGTAGTTTATTCGACTCGTCCGTTGACAGAAGAAGAAACAGCATCTCTTTCCACCGCTTTCGCGAAAAGCATCGGCAAGAATTCTTTACGGATTGAAAACGTAATCGACCCATCTTTGATTGGTGGATTGCGCCTTCAAATCGGGAACCGCATCTATGACAGCAGCGTCAGCACGAAACTTGCTCGCCTGCAACGTCAATTGATCGGCTAATTTATGAAATTATGAGAGGGTGAAATACATGAGCATCAAAGCTGAAGAAATCAGCAATCTGATTAAGCAACAGATTGAAAACTATCAATCAGAGATGAAAGTTGACGAAGTCGGTACAGTCATCACGATTGGTGACGGTATCGCTCGCGCTCATGGCCTCGACAACATCATGGCTGGAGAACTTGTAGAATTCTCAAATGGTGTAATGGGTATGGCACAAAACTTGGAAGCCAACAACGTTGGTATCATCATCCTTGGGCCATTCGCAGACATCAAAGAAGGCGATGAAGTACGTCGAACTGGCCGTATTATGGAAGTACCGGTAGGACCAGAACTTATCGGACGCGTAGTCAATCCACTAGGACAACCGGTTGATGGTCTTGGACCGATCAACACAACGAAATCTCGTCCTATCGAAAGCCCAGCACAAGGCGTTATGGCACGTAAATCCGTGCACGAACCGCTTCAAACGGGTATTAAAGCAATCGATGCTCTTGTGCCAATCGGCCGTGGGCAGCGTGAATTGATCATCGGTGACCGTCAGACAGGTAAAACGTCTGTTGCAATCGATACAATCTTAAACCAAGGCGACCAAGACATGATCTGTATTTACGTAGCAATCGGCCAAAAAGAGTCGACTGTCCGTAACGTAGTTGAAACGTTCCGTAAAAACGGGGCGCTTGATTACACGATCGTTGTTACAGCGTCTGCTTCACAACCAGCTCCACTTCTATACCTAGCTCCTTATGCAGGTATCACAATGGCTGAAGACTTTATGTTCGATGGCAAGCACGTCTTGATCGTCTATGATGATTTGACAAAACAAGCGTCCGCTTACCGTGAACTTTCACTCTTGCTTCGTCGTCCTCCAGGCCGTGAAGCTTACCCAGGTGACGTTTTCTACCTTCACTCACGCCTTCTTGAGCGCGCAGCGAAGTTGAACGAATCACTCGGATCGGGATCAATCACTGCATTGCCGTTTGTTGAAACGCAAGCAGGCGATATCTCTTCTTATATCCCAACAAACGTAATTTCGATTACGGATGGCCAAATCTTCCTTCAATCGGATCTTTTCTTCGCCGGTGTTCGCCCAGCGATCAACGCAGGTCTTTCTGTATCCCGTGTAGGTGGTTCAGCACAGATCAAAGCGATGAAGAAAGTAGCCGGTACTTTGCGTCTTGACTTGGCTGCTTACCGTGAATTGGAGTCATTCTCCCAGTTCGGTTCCGACCTTGACCCAGCGACAGCTGCAAAACTTGAGCGCGGTAAACGTACAGTTGAAGTTCTCAAGCAGGACTTGAACAGCCCAATTAAAGTTGAAAAACAAGTTGTTATCTTCTACGCATTGACTCGTGGATTCCTCGACGATATTCCTGTACAAGACATCACTCGTTTCGAAGCTGAATTGACTAGCTGGTTGGATATTAACCACACAAACGTTTTGGATACCATCCGCTCAACTAAAGGGTTGCCATCTGATGAAGAATTCGGTGCAGCAATCAACGAATTCAAGCACACATTCGCAAAATCAGAATAAGCTCCCTGGCAGGATCGGAAGAAAAAATAACAAGGTGGTGAAATACCAGTGGCATCTTTACGCGATATAAAAACACGAATTACGTCAACCAAGAAAACAAGCCAAATCACGAAAGCGATGCAGATGGTTTCCGCTTCTAAGTTAAATAAAGCGGAAACGAGCGCAAAAGCTTTTGTTCCTTACATGGAAAAGATCCAGGATGTGGTCGCTTCGATCGCAGCCGGTTCTAGCGACGTGTCGAATCCTATGATGATGGCGCGTCCTGTAAAGAAAACGGCATATTTGGTCATTACTTCTGACCGTGGCCTTGTTGGCGGCTATAACAGTAACATCTTGCGTACTGTCATGGCGAAAATCAACGAGCGTCATACGTCAAGCGACGAATTTGTTATTCTCAGCGTTGGGCGGAAAGGCCGTGACTTCTTTGCGAAGAAAGGCTACAACATCATTGAAAGTTCAGTCGGGCTTCCAGACCACCCAGCGTTTGCGGATATCAAGGAAATAACGCGCAAAGCTGTTGGTATGTTCGCAGAAGGTACGTATGACGAAGTGTATATGTACTATAACCATTATGTTTCTGCCATCTCCCAGGAGGTTACCGAAAAGAAAGTGCTGCCGTTGACTGACATTCAGCCAACTGGATCGACTGCTTCTTACGAGTTCGACCCATCAGCAGAAGCGATTCTGGAAGTTCTTCTTCCACAATACGCGGAAAGCTTGATCTTTGGAGCCTTGCTGGATGGCAAAGCAAGTGAGCATGCTGCTTCCATGACAGCAATGAAGAGCGCAACCGACAACGCATCAGAATTGATCGGCGATCTGACGCTTGTCTACAACCGTGCACGCCAAGCTGCGATCACTCAGGAAATCACAGAAATCGTCGGCGGCGCTGCCGCATTAGAGTAAGAAAAGCGAAGGAAGCCGTCTAGATTCGGCAGGCATAAGACGAATTCCCGAAGCGGCGCTTTCTGCCGCACAGGGAAGTTGGCTTATGACCCGAGAATCTGGCTTCCGGAGACTAGACAATAAGAAAAGCGAAGACGGCCGTTTAGGCCCGATGAGCTTTAAATAGGTTCAATAAAAGTAAGACAGGAGGGAACAGCATGAACACAGGACACGTTCTTCAGGTTATGGGTCCGGTTGTAGACGTTAAGTTTTCTAACGGACAGCTTCCAGCGATCTACAACGCCCTAACCGTTACAATCGATCGTCCCAACCAAGCGCCAACTACTTTGACTCTTGAAGTAGCTTTGCACCTTGGCGACGACACAGTTCGTACCATCGCAATGGAATCCACTGATGGATTACAGCGCGGTTCAGCAGTAACCGACTTGGGCAGAGCAATTTCTGTTCCTGTCGGAGATGTTACACTTGGCCGAGTATTTAACGTACTTGGTGAAGTAATCGACTTGGGTGAGGAAATTCCGGCAACAGAACGTCGCGACCCGATTCACCGTTCTGCTCCTACGTTTGAGCATCTTTCCACTGAAGTTGAAATTCTTGAAACTGGTATCAAAGTTGTTGACTTGCTTGCCCCTTACATCAAAGGCGGTAAAATCGGCCTCTTCGGTGGTGCCGGTGTAGGTAAAACTGTTTTGATCCAGGAATTGATCAATAACATCGCACAAGAACACGGCGGCCTTTCTGTATTCGCTGGTGTTGGCGAGCGTACACGCGAAGGAAACGACTTGTTCCATGAGATGAGCGAATCCGGCGTTATCAAGAAAACTTCAATGGTCTTCGGCCAGATGAACGAGCCGCCTGGCGCACGTATGCGTGTTGCTTTGACAGGTTTGACAATGGCTGAATACTTCCGTGATGAGCAAGGCGCAGACGTTCTATTGTTCATCGATAACATTTTCCGCTTCACGCAAGCTGGTTCTGAAGTATCCGCCCTTCTTGGCCGTATGCCATCAGCGGTTGGTTACCAGCCAACACTTGCAACGGAAATGGGTCAATTGCAAGAGCGTATCACGACAACTAGCGCTGGTTCTGTAACATCGATCCAGGCAATCTATGTTCCAGCCGATGACTACACGGATCCGGCTCCGGCAACAACGTTTGCCCACCTTGATGCAACAACTAACCTTGAGCGTAAACTTTCTGAGATGGGTATCTACCCAGCGGTGGATCCACTTGCTTCTACTTCACGCGCATTGTCTCCTGAAATCGTTGGCACTGAACACTACGGTGTTTCACGCCAGGTTCAAGAAACTTTGCAGCGCTACAGAGAGCTTCAGGATATCATTGCCATCCTTGGTATGGACGAATTGAGCGATGAGGACAAGCTGACGGTTAACCGTGCACGCCGCGTCCAAAACTTCTTGTCTCAAAACTTCCACGTTGCTGAGCAGTTCACGGGTCAAAAAGGCTCGTATGTTCCAGTTCAGGAAACGATCAAAGGCTTCCAGGAAATCCTTGCAGGCAAATACGATCATCTTCCGGAAGATGCTTTCCGCCTAGTCGGCCGCATCGAAGAAGTTATCGAAAAAGCCAAAGGCATGGGCGTACAAGTCTAAAATCAGGGACCAGGAGGGAAAAAAATGAAGACCATTACAGTCAATATTGTCACTCCCGACGGCCCAGTATACGATTCAGAAGTTTCTATGGTGATTGCAGTTACAGCAACCGGTGAGATGGGCGTTTTGCCTGGTCACATCCCGACAGTAGCTCCTCTTGGAATCGGCGCAGTCCGGTTAAAGAAAGAAAACTCGACGGAATTGGTCGCTGTAAGCGGTGGGTTCCTTGAAATCCGCCCTGAAAAAGTGACGATTCTTGCTCAATCAGCAGAAACTGCGACTGAGATCGACTTGGCACGTGCGCAGGAATCTGCAAAACGTGCTGAAGCACTTCTTCAGGCAAGAAAAGATGAGATCGACTACAAACGCGCGGAGTTGGCGTTAAGACGTGCGACGAATCGTATCAACGTTTATGAGGGTAACATTTAATAAAGTCGGACGGGCGGAAGCGATTGCTTCTGTCCGTCTTTTTTATTGAAATGGGCAACACGATGAGAAATACGCATGAATTTTATGGCATGACAAATAATTTCAGCTATACTTACAATAGGAGTTTCAACTAGTAGAATATGAGACGAAAGGAGAAGGTAAAGTGGAGTTGTACATCGGTCAACAAGCATTGATTTCAATCATCAGCCACATTTTTTTCACAGGCGTTTCCTTTTACGCATTGCGGGCTGTGATGTTCGATAAATGGATAGCAAAGCACCACGTATTGCAGGCACAAATTTTATACATTTTTTTGAGCATTGTAATTGGGACATCTGTCTCCAATTTCTTCTTGGAAATCTCGGCATGGTCTAGGCAGTTGCCATACCTGTTTTAATTGCCGATTTGCCATGGTCATACGGATGCATGCCGTTTCTATGGCAAATCGGCAATGTTTTACTATTTCCCGGGAAATATTCACTGTCTAAGGGTTTATTTCTATTGAGTTGGGGAAACAATTAAATGTAATCATTTTGTAATATTTCTTTTTTCGCTACGGACATAAAAATACCTATGCATACGAACAACTTTGGGGTATATTGACTTTTTGATAAGAAAGCCTTGTAATGCTTGTTTCTTATCAAAAAACAAGGTATTATAGATAAGGTTTTCAATTTGAAACTACTATAACTTATAAAGACTATTAAATAGGGATATATACGTGAGAACTGTATAAATTAAGGATTATTAAACACATGGAGGGTTTTGCTTTGGATCATATCATCGTTAAAGGCGGAAAAAAATTAACAGGTAAAGTACGTGTAGAAGGCGCGAAGAACGCAGTATTGCCAGTATTGGCAGGCGCGCTCCTTGCAAGTGAAGGGAAAAGCATCATCACGGAAGTGCCGAATCTAGCTGATGTCTACACTATTCAAGAAGTATTGAGAAGCTTGAACGTCGACATCGAATATTTCCCGGAAAACAACGAGATGCACATCGATGCATCTTCACAACTATCAAGTGAGGCACAGTTCGAATATGTCCGCAAAATGCGTGCATCGATTCTAGTCATGGGGCCGGTACTTGCACGTAACGGCTTTGCTCGCGTAGCTTTGCCAGGCGGCTGTGCCATTGGGTCACGCCCAATCGACCAGCATTTGAAAGGCTTTGAAGCCATGGGCGCGAACATTACGTTCGGCAACGGTTTTGTAGAAGCGAAAACAGATGGCCGTTTGCGCGGCGCGAAAATCTACCTCGACTTCCCAAGTGTCGGAGCGACTGAAAACATTATGTCCGCTGCAGCACTTGCGGATGGCGTAACAATCATTGAAAACGCAGCGAAAGAACCAGAAATCGTTGACCTTGCGAACTATATTAACCAAATGGGCGGAAACGTCAAAGGCGCTGGGACAGACACTATGCGCATCGAAGGTGTCGAAACACTTCACGGTTCGAATCACTCAATCATTCCTGACCGCGTCGAAGCTGGAACATTCATGGTAGCAGCTGCTATCACAGAAGGCGATGTCATCATCGAGAACGCCGTGCCGGAACATATGGCAGCATTGATTTCGAAAATGGGCGAAATGGGCGTCGATATTCAAGAAACGGATGAAGGCTTGCGGATCCGCTCGACACGCCCACTCCGTTCGATCGATATCAAAACGATGCCGCACCCAGGATTCCCAACAGACATGCAGTCACAAATGATGTCATTGATGCTGACAGCTACAGGAAACGGCATCTTGACAGAAACGGTTTTTGAAAACCGCTTCATGCACGTAGAAGAATTCCGTCGCATGAATGCATCCGTTAAGATTGAAGGACGTTCCGTGATCATGGAGGGACCTTCTAAATTACAAGGCGCACAAGTATCAGCGACAGACCTTCGTGCAGCAGCTGCATTGATCTTGGCTGGACTTGCTGCTGAAGGCATTACACGTGTACACGAACTCTATCATCTAGATCGTGGTTATGTAGATTTCCATTTGAAACTTGAAGCTCTAGGGGCTGACATTGAACGCGTATCGACAGAAACAATCGAAGTAAAAGAAGAGCAAATGGTTTAAATCATCAGGACTCATACTTCATAAGATCCAAAGCCTGCCGCACAATTGAGCGGTAGGCTTTTTTCGTAGAAACACAAGATGAAAGTATTTTCGGGGAATTTTGTCAGTCATTGCAGGATTATGATAAAATTTCAACTAGATAAGTTATCTTGACGTATTCGGCATATGGAAGATTGCAATATGGAGTTGGTTTAAATATTTGAGCTTCAATCATGCTTGTAAAGTAAAGGAAGGGGACGGCATCATGTTTTCGAAAGATATCGGTATCGATCTTGGAACAGCCAATGTGCTGATCTATGTAAAAGGCAAGGGCATCATTTTAAATGAGCCGTCCGTTGTAGCAGTAGATAAGAAGTCCAATGAACTCATAGCAGTTGGCACGGAAGCCCAAAAGATGATGGGGCGGACACCTCAGCATATTGCAGTCATCCGGCCGTTAAAAGATGGCGTCATCCATGATTTTGACATTACAGAGCTCATGCTCAAACATTTTATGCAAGTCTTGAAATTGAAAGGCTTTATGATGAAGCCGCGAATCCTCATCTGCTGTCCGGCGAATATCACGAGTATCGAACAAAAGGCCATTCGTGAAGTGGCCGAGAAAGCCGGCGCACGAAAAGTTTATGTTGAAGTGGAACCGAAAGTAGCAGCGATTGGAGCAGGGCTTGATATTTACCAGGCGGATGCGAGTCTCGTTATCGACATTGGCGGTGGCACTTCCGATATTGCCGTCTTGTCGATGGGGGAGATTGTCAAAAGCGTCACATTAAAAACTGCAGGGGATCATTTTGATTTGGACATTCTCCATTACATCAAGAGAAAGTACAAACTATTGATTGGGGAACGCACTGCTGAAAAGCTAAAAGTTGAGTTTGGCACGGTCAGTGGCGATCAACAAGCGACGATGGAGATTCGTGGACGGGATATGCTGACAGGCTACCCACGGACAATTACGCTTACGGCGCTGGAAATTACGGAGGCTTTGCGTGAATCTGTTGAGTTGGTGGCAGAAGGCGTACGCATGGTGCTCGAACAGACACCTCCTGAGCTGGCAGCGGATATTATCGACCGCGGTGGGGTTTTAACCGGTGGAGGCGCTTTACTTGGAGGTTTGGACCGGTTACTGGCAGAACGGCTAGAAATTCCGATTGGCATTGCGGAACATCCGAAAGAATGCGTGGCTCTTGGTACTGGGAAAATGCTTGAAGCGAAGCAGGATGTTTTTCGTGCGAGGAGATAATATTCAAATTATTGTTCCATAAGCTCCACTTTTTAGTATAATGGCAGATAGTGAAGAAACTTGATTAGCATGAGGCATTTAAAGAAGAAAGGTTGACATAGCAATGGCACAATCACCTAAAACTGGCTCTACTCAGCCAGATAAACCAAATCCGCAAGCCGATAAACCACAGAAAAAAACGCGGTGGGTCCAAATTCGCATGTTTCCGATCTGGCTGCGAATCCTTCTTGTTATCGCGCTGCTCGTTGTGATGGCAGCACTTGGTGCGATGATTGGATATGGCGTTATTGGAGACGGCAGCGCTGGAGATGCACTCAAATGGGAAACTTGGCAACATATCTTTGACATCATGCGCGGGGTCACATAATCAATGAGTGGTAGCGCTTAAATGAGACAAGCAGAACGTGTAGAAGGGAATGGACTAAATGTTGACGACAGAACAAGTACAGGCAATTTTGCCTCACCGGTACCCATTTTTGATGGTCGATCGGATTATTGAAATTGATGCAGGAAAAAAAGCGGTCGGATTAAAAAACGTAACCGCCAATGAAGATTTCTTTAACGGCCATTTCCCAGGGTATCCTGTTATGCCAGGTGTTTTGATTGTTGAAGCACTGGCGCAGGTCGGAGCAGCAGCTGTTCTTCAGATGGAAGAAAACAAAGGGCGCTTAGCCTTTTTCACAGGCATTGACAATTGCCGCTTTAAACGCCAAGTGACCCCAGGCGATCAATTGCGCCTAGAAGTGGAATTGACGCGTCTGCGCGGTTCTATGGGCAAAGGCCATGCGATTGCGACTGTAGATGGAGAAATCGCTTGTGAATGCGATATCCTCTTCGCGCTTGGGCCAGTTCAAGAAAAATAACCAAAAAACGCCTCCCGCAGCCGCGGGAGGCGTTTTTTTCATGAAGTGGATCTGCTTTCATCTTTGCGCAAAACGGGACGTTCCTTCATGTCCGTTTCAAAGCGGTCGAGCAAATCTTGCCCTTCCAGACCGTCTTCTAACAGCTCAGACAATAAAGTCTCGGCGTACTTGCGGCGAGCGCGTTTTAAGGTCCCTTTCATCAACACAGAAACGTGGCCGCCGATTGGTTTAACGGCATGGATGATCACTTCGAACGTCGCTGGTTCGTTTCCAGGATAGGAAATGACGACTTTGACATCATAGACTTTGCCGTTTTGCTTCATATCAAGAAAAACGCCTTCGTGTTTCTCATCCACCAGCAGCTCAAGTACCCACGAACGCTGGGAATTTTCCTGATTGATGATCAGGCCGTCATGGAGCGGGTAGTTGATGAGTTGTTCACCATCCACTACAGCGAGCGACAGCATTTTAAAGGTTTTCATGCAATTCCCTCCAGATAAAGCTTTGTTTCAGTATAGCATAGCACGAAATTGCCCGGTGAATGTCTGGAGAAAAAAACCAGACACTCGAAAGAAGTTTTTTTCATTGTAGCTAAGAGGTAAAAAATTGCTTTATTTTTGGCTGCGAAAAGGCTGAAAATTTTTTTTGCCTATTTCAGAATTCAATAAATGATGCCCGAAATTCCTGCAAATTCGCGATTTGCCACATTGCCAAGGAAATAGTGATATTAGTATGCTTTCATTACCGGCAGGCCAGTGTATCAACAGCTGAATTGACCTTGCCGGCAAGGAGGTGAAATCAATGAATCAAGTAGGCATTGTTGGGCGGTTGACGAAAGACCCGTCGATGCGGGTGCTGGGAGAAGGGCGTATACATACTACCTTCGTCGTGGCGATTTCCCGCAATTTCAGAAATCAACGAGGGGAAATCGAAAGCGATTACGTCCTGTGCTCGACTTGGGGGCGGACTGCCCAAAACGTCGCCAAGTATTGCATGAAAGGTTCACAAGTGGCCATCACAGGGAGGATCCAATCTCGCCATTACGATAAGGAAGATGGCTCCCGCATCTATGTAACGGAAATCATCGGCGACCAAGTGCGTTTCCTCGATAAACGAAAGCCCTCAGATGACCTCATCCCCAAGCGGACGGATCCGGATCCTAGTGCGGAATTCGATTTCCAGCCGCCCGAAACTGAGCAGGTGAACAGTTGATGCATAAGGAGGCAAGTGGAATGCCGAAAGAACTTCAGCTCCAGTTGGAAGTCCATATGGAGCAATTGATCAAACTGACCGCTTCGCTTCAGCAACGCATGATTGAAGCGGAGCGGGAGCTGTCAGAACTGAAACGGGTCTTCGCCACAGGCGAAAAAAACTGATGATCGCTGTCCAAAAAAATCCAGCCAGGTGGGGTCCTGGCCGGATTTTTTAAAAGCTATAAGTGAACAATTCTTTCAATTCGTCATCGGATAGGTCGGTCATCCACTGGCTGGATTGGATAAACTGGTCTGACATCGATTGCTTCTGCGTGAGCAGTGAATCGATTTTTTCTTCGATTGTCCCGATTGTCACGAATTTATGGACGTGGACAAATTGCGTTTGGCCGATGCGGTATGCTCGGTCGGTCGCTTGATTTTCCACGGCCGGGTTCCACCAGCGGTCTGCATGCAAGACATGCGTAGCCGCCGTTAAATTAAGGCCGGTGCCGCCCGCTTTCAAGGAAAGGATGAATATCGGGAATTCGCCATTTTGGAAAGAAGCGACAAGTGAATCCCGTTGGTTTTTCGGCATATGGCCGGTTAAGAACGGCACTTCATGCCCGTATAATTCATTCAGCGCCTGCTGCAGCAGATGGCCCATTCCAATGTACTGTGTAAAGATCAAGCACTGTTCCCCGCGTTCCGCGATTTCCCCCGCAAGTGTCACGATACGCTCAAGTTTCTGAGAGCGGGGCAATAACTCGTCTGCGGTCGTATACGGCTCTTTCAAGTAAAGGGACGGGTGATTGCATAGCTGCTTCAGCTTGCTGAGCATTTTCAGGACGAGGCCTTTTTTCTCGAAGCCTGTGAGCGTCCCCATCTTTTGCACCGTATCCTGAACGAGCCCCTCATATAGCGCGGCTTGTTCCGGCGTCAATGGGCAATATTCCAATTGCTCCAGTTTTTCCGGTAAATTGAGCTGAAGTTCGGGATCTTTTTTCGTGCGGCGCAATAGAAATGGCTGTATGCGCTGCCGCAGCTTTTCCTTAGCCTGTTCGGAATCATCCCGCTCAATAGGCACCATAAAGGCTTCCTGGAACTGCTTGATGCGGTACAGGTAGCCTTTATTGATGAAATCGAATATCGACCATAGTTCAGACAAACGGTTCTCAATTGGTGTCCCAGTGAGCGCAATATGATGTTGTCCTTTAAATTTGCGGATCGTCCGCGATTGCTTCGTGTACATATTTTTGATGTTTTGGGCTTCATCGAGCGTAATACTCGTCCACGTAATTGATTGGATTTCGACGCTGTCGGAAGAAGCGATGCCGTACGTCGACAGCACCACATCGGGTTGTTCCGATGCAAGCGAGTCCAGGAAGGCCTGGCCTTTCGGACGGTTGCTGCCGTAATGCGTCGCGACTTTTAAATCAGGTGCAAAACGTTCCAACTCTTTTTGCCAGTTGCCGAGAACTGAAGTCGGGCAAATGATGAGCGATGGCTGTTTCGGTTTTTCGCTGTGTACATGCAGCAAGTAAGCGATCAATTGAACGGTCTTGCCGAGCCCCATATCATCGGCCAAACACAAGCCAAATCCTTCCTCGCGCATAAACGCCAAATAATCGAAACCGGTCTTCTGGTAAGGGCGCAGCTCGGTCATCAAGTTTTCCGGTAATGGGGTTTCCGGCAGGTCACGCTTATCCAGCAATTTATCGAGCAATACTTTCAAAGAATTATTCAAATGAAACTCGACAAGCGGATCGTCTTCCTCACCGGGTTCTTCGAGCATGACATCCGGTACATTATGGAACAGCATATCTTTCAGCGTCCAATCAGCATCTTCCGCTTCTTCGATCATCTGGCGCAGCTGCATCAATAAATTGGAGTCGACGCGTACCCACTCGTTGCCGACGCGGATAAATTCACGGTTTTCCGTCACCAACTGCTCAAAATCCTGCATGCTCAATTCATGACCATTGAGTGAGAACTTCCAGTCAAAGTTGATAATTTGGTCCAATCCCACGACGGAAGCTTTTTTCGCCGGTGAAGTCACGTTTGCTTTGACGCGGACTTTCGATTCCTGAACAGCTTGCAGCCAGGAAGGGATCGACACTTCCACGCCGAATGCCTGCAGTAGGTCCGCATCGTTGCGCAGGAAGCTCAGGACTTCCGCATCGGTCCAACGGGCGATATACATCTGATCGGCTTCATAGCGCTCGACAGAAGGGCATAGGCTGAGGATCAAGCTTTGGCGTTCTTGAATGTCACGCGCATGAGCACGCCATTTTTCAGGCAGGACTTTTTCAATCACTTCGTTTTCACGACGTTTTGACGGTGTCCAATATGCGCTGCCGCGTTTCGTACGCAGCGCCGTTCGGAAAGCCCAAAGGCCACTGTCGTCCGGTTCGGTCAATTGCATGGCCAGCACGAAATCATCCGCCGGTTCGAGCCCATCCCAGCCGGCATGCTCGACAAAGTGCAAGAGGTACGGCAATTGTTCGGAAGTGAGCCCTTTTTGGCGTAATTGATGTTCGATTGTATCGGTCAAGAATGAACGGATTTCTGCATCGCCATAGGCCGGGTCGATGGAAATGGTGCCTTCTTCGACATGGACATGTTGCCATAAAGCAGAATCGTTCAAGGAATCAGAGACGCGGCGCGCAAGTTTCAGCCAAGCTTCATCTTGCAACCGGCGTCCTGAAAATTGGACGTAATGGTGGGGAGCCTGCTGGAACAAGCGGACAAAATCTGCTGGTGTCAACAACAGGTCTAAGCCATCCGTCTGGGTATTCATGCCGAAAAAGCTTACTTTGTCAGCAAAAAACAAGAACGGCGACCAAATTTCCGGAGGAATCCGGTTTCCGCTGTCGTTATAGGCCTGTAGCCGGAACATGTCCGACTGCTCGATTTTTAAATAATAGGTGCGGCTTCCTTCAGTTTGGAATTGATTCATAATAGCTTTCCTTTCTCGATCTCTTCCTGGAGTGCACGCAAGCGTTTATAGCGTTGTTGGATCTCTTTCATATAATCATTCCAAAACGGCAATTGCCCGCTTTTTTTGCAAGCAGACTTCATTTTCTTCCATACGCGCACAGCTTGCTTGTAGCTGGTGCGGCTGCGTTCTTCAAGGTGTTGCAGCGCATAGCGGTGGTAAAGTGGCAATGCGAAATCAGGTGCGGCATTATGCACTTCTTTCAACCCGCATTCCTCAGCAAAATACAGGGGTGAGTTATGCAGCTGGTGAAGCTCTGCCCATTGCTTATACATGCCTTTTTCGACAAGATAAGCGGAATAGGCCGGCAAGCCGTAATGGCCAAACTGCGTAAACAAATCTTCCCAATCATCTTCGGTCAAATCAATCAATGAATACAGTCGGCTTAACACACGGACGTAGTGGTGGCGGTATTGCGTAAACAATCCGTCAAACAGGAAAGTCCGAACGTGCGGCTTGAGGGCTATTAGAATAGCAGACAGCCCTTGTTGATGGCCCTCTTCTTCCGCAAGCACCGCCAGTTTGACCCAGTCAGCTGCTGCGCCCGGTGCAATATTGCCAGGTGCAACTTCGTTTTCGAGCAGGATGTCGAAAAATGCCTGAACCCGCTCATCAGGACGCCGAAAATCTTCAAGGCCACTTAACCGTTCGCGCCTGGTGATGAATAATTCAGTCCAAAACAGCTGGTAAATGTCAAAGCGTTCGGAAAAAGAATCATCATTCGTTTCCGTAAATTCACGAACCAGTTCCCGTAAATGGGTGAAAAAAGCATCCGATTCGAATGTGCGGTGCAGACCGCGCAATTGGCCGAGTAAATCACGAAGTGCATGCAATTCGTCCGCAAACCAAGTTTTGAAGAACGAGTGGTGCACTTCTTTAGTCCCCGCGCTGAACGTATTCCACACTTCTGTCAATGAAATCAAGTGGGCATAGGTTTTATATAAAGTTTTCCATTCACGCTCGAGTGGCATGAAGGACAGGGCATTTTTCAAACGCCCTTCGTATAATTGTTCAAAATAGAAATAATTACGTGTGACGTAATCGTTGATTGGTTCACGCCACGTGCTGCGGATCAGTGCTTCCCATTGATCGGGTGAGCGTTTATTCGTCAATGTCGACAATTTCTCATTCTCCTTATCACGCCATTTCGCGACCCATTCGGAAAGCGAGTCAATTTTTTGGTAAAGCGAAAAAATGACCGCCAAGCGGTGACGGCAGTTGGTTTCCTGTGGGCAAGCGCATACGGCACTAAGTTTTCCGAAGTTGAGCACCACTTTTACCGAATGGGCATCTTTCACGCTCGCTTCTAACAGTAGCCGCTCTTCATTGAACGAATGAATCTGAACGCCGTCGTGGCGCACTAAAAAGACTGCTTTTCGAACCATTTCCTCATCCAGCGCACGCGTAGGATGAAGCGACTTGTCGATAGCAGCCATATAATTGTGGATCGTGTCTTCGTATTGTTTCGCTAAGGATAAAACCGTAGCCATGTGCATCGCCCCAAATAAAAACATTTCCTTCTATTATACGCATTTGTGGCAATACAGTAAACGAAGAAGGAAAAAGAAGCGCAAATGCCATTGTTTGTCCATATCTTTTTCTATCCGTTTCGCCCAATTTATGGTATGATTTATATAAGCAGAATATTCTGAAATATGAGGAGGGGAGTCAGATGTTGCATGTAAAATTGATGAAGCCGTTTTATACAAAGAGAGAAGGGCACCGCATCAAGTTTGTGTTCGCCTATCAATATTTTTCGATTCTAAAAGACGATGAAGTGTTTCACTTCATTCCGGTCGAAGGGAAAGAGATCATCGTCAACTTGAATACGTTCCAAGTGGAGAATCTTTCCGAAGTCTTTGTATTCCAGAAAGGGAATCGCTTTATCCGTTTGCCGCTCTACCAATTGTTGCTAGTGTCCGATATACACACACACCTTCAGAGCATTTTGAAGGAAGAAAGGGCGGAATTGATCGAAGTGAACGAACAAACCAAGAAAGAAGCGACCGAAGCAATCCAGTTCCTGGAGCAGGAAAACTTCAACCGCATGATTGATCAGGCATTAGCCGCGGGGGATAAGGAACTGTTTGAGAAGCTGCTGTCTGAGCAAAAACAAGTACTTGATGGAGGTCTATGATGATACATTTACAAACAGCCTATGGATAAGCAACGCCTGCCCGGGAATTCGAGAGCAGGCGTTTTTATATGGGAAAAAACATGCTAAAAGCCCTCTTCCGTCGATCGGAAAAGGGCTTTTACGTATGTTCGGAAATCATATGGTGCTCCTTTCTACATGAGCATGAAGTAATTAAGGGCTAACATGATAACGGCAGAACCTGTTACGCCCAGCGCAAGATCTCCCCATTGCATCTCGAGTACTTTTTCAAAATTATTCATGATGATCCGCTCCTTCTTGTGATTGTCGGGAAACCCTGTTTGCCAGTTATAGTGTCCAGTTGAACTATTTATAACTTGTTTACAGTCTAAAAGGAATTGGAAGAAAATGCATGAGTCTAAATTACCAAATATTCTAAAAATTAAAATAAATATAGAAGCTCCTTTCGTTCAAGAGTACCGGTATGGTTTAAGACAAGCCAATAAATGAAGGAATTCGGCTCGTTTTGAACTCAAATAATTATAGTGGGAAAAATCAATGGCCTCATTCATGCAGAATATATACAGAAAAAAATCCATTTTTAGTGGGAAGTGAGTGGGTCGATGAATGTTTTTCGGTTGAAATGAATAAGGATGAATTTTTTAGAATAAAAAATTATATTGAAATATTCTTGCAATATTGCTATATTAATTGACGTGAAGTTTCAAAAATATTCCGAATAAGACAAACAAAGGGGAATTTTACATCATGATACGTTAGTTGATGATGCAAGCGAGGTTCTGTTAGGAGGAAGAAATAATGGGCAAATACATACTCAAACGATTTTTAATGATGCTCGTGACGATTTTCATCATTGCGACATTGACGTTTTTCCTGATGCATGCCGTTCCCGGGTCGCCGCTTGAAAGTGACCGCAACACGAACGAAACGGTACAGGCGAACCTGGAGCGTTTCTATAAGCTCGATCAGCCTCTACATATTCAATACTTGAGTTATATGCAATCGATCGTCACATTCGATTTCGGGCCGTCGATCAAAGACCCGAACCGAACGGTCAATGAACTACTGGCCAGGGGCTTCCCGATTTCCTTCGAACTTGGAATGATCACCATTCTTGTTGCGGTCGTCTCCGGAATTATTCTCGGGACAATGGCTGCGCTGCGGCATAACAAAATGATCGATTACGCGGCCATGGCTTTTGCCGTCATTGGGATCTCGATTCCGAACTTTGTCCTCGCAACGGTGTTGATCCAGCAACTCGCAGTTAACTGGAATATCTTCCCTCCCGCAACCTGGACCAGCCCGATGCATATGGTGCTACCGGTACTGGCGCTTGCGACCGGGCCAATGGCGATCATTGCCCGGCTGACACGTTCGAGTATGCTTGAAGTGCTGACGCAGGATTACATCAAAATGGCCCGCGCCAAGGGCATTAAACCGATGCGTATCGTGTGGCGTCATGCACTGCGCAATGCCTTGATGCCAGTCGTGACGATCATGGGCACCTTGCTTGCCGGCATTTTGACCGGAACCTTTGTCATCGAGAAAATTTTCGCGATTCCGGGGATGGGCAAATACTTTGTCGATTCAATCAATAACCGCGATTATCCGGTCATCATGGGCACAACGGTATTCTACAGTGCGTTCTTGATTTTTATGCTGTTTCTCGTCGATATCGTCTACGGCATTTTGGATCCGCGCATCAAGCTGCACAAGAAAGAAGGTGATGTGTGATGACGCAGGTTCGTAATGATTGGTTCCGTCCATCTGACAACCATACAGATGAAAAAGAAGCCGTCGTGCGCCCGTCGCTTTCCTATTGGAAAGACGCCTGGCGCAGGCTGAAGCAAAACAAACTGGCGATGCTCGGACTGATTTTCCTGGCACTGCTCGCTGTAATGGCGATATTCGGCCCTGTATTTTCACCGCATTCCGTCACAACACAAGATTTGCCGAATCAAAACCAGTCGCCGAGCGCGACCCATTGGTTTGGGACGGATGAAGCAGGACGTGACGTTTTTACCCGCACTTGGTACGGGGCACGCATTTCACTATTCGTCGGCTTGATGGCCGCGTTGATCGATTTTGTTATCGGCATCGTTTACGGCGGCATTGCCGGCTATAAAGGCGGAAAAATCGATGCTGTTATGATGCGCATCATCGAAATCCTTTATGGCTTACCGTATTTGCTGGTCGTTATCTTATTGCTCGTCGTCATGGGACCGTCTTTATGGACCATCATTCTGGCACTCACCATCACGGGCTGGGTCGGCATGGCGCGTATTGTCAGGGGACAAGTGTTGCAAGTGAAAAACTATGAATTCGTCACGGCATCGAAATCATTTGGAGCAAAGACACCGCGCATCATTCGCAAAAACTTGATCCCAAACTCAATGGGGCCAATCATCGTTCAAATGACTTTAACGGTGCCGAGTGCGATTTTCGCTGAAGCATTCTTGAGCTTCCTCGGTCTCGGGATTCAGGCGCCGTTTGCGAGTTGGGGCGTCATGGCGAACGATGCTTTGCCAGTCATCATTACCGGCGATTGGTGGCGCTTGTTCTTCCCGGCATTATTTATTTCATTGACGATGTTCGCATTTAACGTACTTGGAGACGGGCTGCAAGATGCACTCGATCCAAAGATGAGGAAGTGATGACATGACAGGAAAGCAGATAGCTGAAGAATTGGCGCGCACCCGTTTAGAAGATGGGATGGATATCGATGCAGTCGATCACTCGGGTCAACGCGGAAAGATAGTCAAACCGAAAAAACGCAAGACTGTCACGGACGAACGTATCTTGTCCGTGCAGGATTTGCATGTGACTTTCAATACATATGGCGGAACCGTACAAGCCGTGCGCGGCGTCAATTTCGACTTGTATAAAGGAGAGACCTTAGCAATCGTCGGGGAGTCGGGGTGTGGAAAATCAGTGACTTCCAATGCCATCATGGGCTTGATTCAGCAGCCACCGGGCAAAATCAGTTCCAAAGGCGTTCATTTCAAAACACAGGATCTCACCAAATTATCGAAGAAAGAAATGCGCAAAATACAGGGCGTCGACATCTCGATGATTTTCCAGGATCCGATGACTGCGCTCAATCCGACCTTAACAATTGGTGAACAATTGACGGAAGGTGTCAAACAGCACAAGAACTTGAGCAAAGCAGAAGCGAAAGAGCGGGCGATCGACATGCTCAAGCTGGTCGGCATTCCGAATCCGGATGAACGGCTCAAGCAATACCCTCACCAATTCTCAGGAGGCATGAGGCAGCGCATCGTCATTGCGATTGCTTTGATCTGCGAACCGGAACTCTTGATTGCCGATGAGCCAACAACAGCGCTTGATGTGACGATCCAAGCGCAGATTCTGGAACTATTCGAAGAAATTCAAGCAAAAACCGGCGTGTCGATTATCTTGATCACACACGACCTCGGTGTGGTTGCCAAAATCGCGGATCGCATCGCAGTCATGTACGCCGGGAAAGTCATTGAGACTGGCGACAAGCGTGAGATTTTCTACAACCCGCAGCATCCATACACCAAGGGCTTATTGACGTCCGTGCCAAGGCTCGACCTCGCGGGTGGGGAGCTGAAACCGATCGACGGCACGCCGCCCGATCTATTCGCACCGCCAAGTGGCTGCGCATTCGCTGCCCGCTGCCCTTTTTCGATGGATGTCTGCACGAATGTTTATCCGGAAGTGACGACCTTGTCAGAAACGCATAAAGTGGATTGCTGGCTGCAAGATCCAAGGGCTCAAAAATTGATCGATGAACAGGCTTTTGCAAGATAAATTTGGCTGGGGGCGCATTTGCGCATTCACATACACAAGAAAATTTTAGGGGGAACACACATGAAGAAATGGCTCGTATTATTTCTGATGGCAATGTTCGTATTCGTTCTCGCCGCTTGTACAGCGAGCGAAGACGCGGGCAGTGATTCAGGCGAAGAAGGCACCGCAGATTCCGGCGGAGAGAAAACACTATTTATGAATAACGGTGAAGAACCGACTTCATTCGACCCATCGATCGGCTTTAACGCAGTATCATGGGGTGCTTTGAACAACTTAATGGAAGGTTTGACACGTCTTGATGAATCGTCTCAGCCAGTCGAAGCGACAGCTGAATCGATCGACGTCTCAGAAGACGGTTTGACCTACACGTTCAACATCCGTGAAGAGGCCAATTGGTCGAACGGCGAACCGGTCACAGCTGGCGATTTCGTATTCGCTTGGCAGCATATGCTGGACCCGGAAACAGCTTCTCCAGCCGCATTCCTTGCGTACTTCATTGAAGGCGCAGAAGCGTATAACAACGGAGAAGGCGCTGTAGAAGACGTGGCAATTTCTGCAGAAGACGACAAAACGTTTGTCGTGAAATTGACAGAGCCGACAGAAGCATTCTTGAACATCATCACCAACCCAAGCTTCTTCCCGATCCACGAAGCGACCGCTACGGAAAATCCGGACTGGCATACAGAAGCGGACAGCTTTGTCGGAAACGGGCCGTTCAACTTGGCTTCTTGGAGCCATGACGAAGATTTCGTTTTTGAGAAGAACGAAGAGTATTGGGACGCGGAAAACGTAAACTTGGATAAAGTCCACTGGGCAATGGTCAACGATCCGAACACAGAATACCAAATGTACGAAGCGGGCGAACTGGACGTATCGAGTGTACCAGCTGAAATGTCCGAGCAATTGCAGGATTCCCCTGAACTTGGCACGATGGACCAGGCAGGTACGTATTTCTATCGCTATAATGTAGAAGAAGAACCATTCACGAATAAAAAAGTCCGCCAAGCATTCGCTTACGCGGTGAACCAGGATGATATCGTCCAATACGTCACGAAAAACGGTGAAAAACCGGCGTACGGCTTTGTTTCTTACGGATTTGAAGGACCGAACGGCCAGGAATTCCGCGACGAAGCGGGCGAATTGGTGAAATTCGACGCTGACAAAGCGAAGCAATTGCTTGAAGAAGGTATGGAAGAAGAAGGCTGGGATGAACTGCCGCCAGTGACGATTTCCTACTCGACGAGCGAATCTCATCAAAACATTGCTGAAACATTGCAAGACCAGTTCAAGACTGCTTTGGATGTAGACGTTGAACTTCAAAACGTCGAGGCAAGCGTCTTCTTGACCGAGCAAAAAGAATTCAAATACCAATTGTCGCGCAGCTCATTCATCCATGACTACGCAGATCCAGTCAACGCGCTGGAAAGCTTCATCACTGACTCTTCCATGAACCGCACACAATGGTCCAACGAAGAATTCGACCAACTCATCGCAGAAGCGAAAGCAGAAACAGACTCTGCCGCACGCTGGGAAACATTGATCGAAGCAGAAAAAATCCTGATGGACGAAATGCCGATCTTCCCGATTCATTTCTATAACCAAGTCCAGCTGCAAAAAGAAGGCATCGAAGGCATCCTCCGCCATCCGGTAGGGTACATCGACCTTAAGACAGCGGATAAAAACTAAAAGCGACTGCCCCCGTTCAGCTCCGACAGGCGTAAGACAGATCAGCAATGCGGCGCTCTTTGCCGCAATGCTGGGTTGGCTTACGACCCGAGGAGTTGGGGGCAAGGAGCTGGATAAAACTAAAAGCGATCACGCCCGAGTCGAGGCTAAGCTAAGTGCGCGACGTCCTGTCGCAACGCTTAGCTGACCCGCTTCCGGCGGGCCCCCGACAGGCATAAGACAATTCCCCGAAGCGGCGCTCTTTGCCGCAATGCTGGGTTGGCTTACGACCCGAGGAGTTGGGGGCAAGGAGCTGGATAAAACTAAAAGCGATTACGCCTAATCAACGGTCGTAATCACTTGAAAAAACAGAAGCGCGGCCAAGCGCCGCGCTTTTCTGTTTTTCACTGAGGAAAACTGGTAGTTTTAATGAGTGAAGAACAGAAAACAAGAGGAGTGAGCAATATGCGCACAATGCCAAAACGATTGCAAAAAGGGGATACGGTGGGGATCATTTCTCCATCCAGCCCGCCGAACTTAGAGAATTTGAAAAAAGCTTTGCCATTTTTAGAAGAAATGGGATTGAACGTGAAAATGGGCAAATCCGTCGAAGCGAAAAATGGTTATTTAGCTGGAAGCGATGACGAGCGGTTAGCGGATTTACACGCCATGTTCGAAGACCCAGAAGTAAAAGCCATTATCTGTGCTGGCGGGGGATACGGAGCGGCTCGCTACGCAGACCGAATCGACTACGCCATGATCAAAGAAAACCCGAAGATTTTCTGGGGTTATTCAGATGTGACGTTCTTACATAATGCCATCGGAATGTATGCAGAACTGGTGACGTTCCACGGGCCGATGTTGGCGTCAGACGTTGGAAAGCCAGAATTTCACGAGCGCAGCGGCCGCATGTTCGGACAAATGTTTCAGCCTTTCGAACTGCATTACGATGAAACCATCTCTGAACTGGAAACTTTATCGGGCGGCATGGCTGATGGTGAACTAGTCGGGGGCAATTTATCCTTGATTCGCGGGACTCTTGGGACGAAATTCGAAATCGACACGAAAGAAAAGATCTTATTAATTGAAGATACGGGAGAAGAGCCATACCAAGTTGATGAAATGCTAAACCAGCTTAAAATGGCGCGCAAGTTCGAACAAGTGGCTGGGATTGTCATCGGCGATTTTAAAAACGCCGAGCCGAAAAAGCCTGAGCAATCGTGGACGCTCGACCAAGTATTGAATGATTATTTTAGCGACATGGACATTCCAGTCGTCAAAGGCTTTAAGATCGGCCATTGCGAACCGAATTTCTCTCTGCCGCTTGGCGTAAAAGCGCGGCTCGATGCCGATGCGAAAACTTTGACCATCCTGCCGGGGGTCGAGTGACATGTCCGTTGTAGCGTCTGTCGAGACCTACCGGATAGCGGTTCCTTTAAAAAAGCCGTTCAAGACTGCGCTCCGGACAGTAGAAGCAGCTGAGGCGGTCATCGTTCATCTCGCGACACAAGATGGACGCTCCGGTTTTGGGGAGGCACCGCCGACACACGTTATTACGGGCGATACGCTGGATGCCATCGAACAGGCAATCCAATTGATTGGCACAGGATTGATCGGGATGGACTTGCGGCGCCGTGACCAGCTTTTTGACAAGCTCCATAAAACGCTGGTCGGCAACACGAGCGCCAAAGCCGCTGTCGATATGGCGCTCTATGATTTGATTGCCCAACAGGCGGGTATGTCCTTGACCCAGTTTCTTGGCGGTTACCGGGAATCGATCGAGACCGATTACACGGTGTCGGTCAATGCGCCGGAAGAAATGGCCGAAGATGCGGCACACTATGAGCAGCAGGGCTTTACGGTCTTGAAGGTGAAAGTCGGAATCGACCAGGCGGAGAATGATTTCAAAAGAATCCAAGCGATCCGCAAGCGAGTTGGCGACAAAGTTACGTTACGTTTAGATGCCAACCAAGGATGGGACCCAAAATCGGCGGTGCGCATCATTACTCGGATGGAAGATGCCGGATTCAATATCGAATTGATCGAGCAGCCGGTGCTGGCCAATGATATTGAAGGCTTGAAATTCGTCACCGATCGCACCTTAACGCCAATCATGGCGGACGAGAGCGTGTTTTCACCAGTTGATGCAAGACGCGTTTTAGAATTGCGCGCAGCTGACTTGATTAATATTAAATTGATGAAAGCGGGCGGCATCCACCAAGCTTTGAAAATCAATGTGCTTGCTGAGGCTTTTGGCGTGCGGTGCATGACCGGCAGCATGATTGAATCGAAACTCGGCTTGACGGCAGCTGCTCATTTCGCAGCGAGCCAGCCGAATGTCACGCGTTTTGACTTTGATGCGCCGCTCATGCTGAAAGAGGATCTATTGCCGGGTGGCATCCAATATAGTGGCAAAGCTATCCACTTTTCAGATGAGCCAGGACTTGGCATCGATGCGGAGCAGTTCCTGGAAACTTTACGCGAACGGAGAGGATAATATGCCACAAACACAATCGACGGAATGGGTCTGCCGCGTCCCCGTGACAAGCGTCTGGACTCATCCCGATAAAGTTAGGGAAGTGGATGCATACGCTATTGCAGATATGCCGAACATCAATAAATGGCGTGAAGCGATGAACCAACAGCAAACGAAAGACCTCACTTTGGGCAATCGCCTTCAAACGCAGCTGCTATACCGAGAGCCTGTGTTAATAGAAGAAATTGACGGGGCATGGGCAAAGATCATCGCGCCTTGGCAGCCAAGCCATAAAGATGAGCGCGGCTATCCAGGGTGGGTGCCTCTAGCACATCTAAAGGAAACCGATTCACTCTCAGGGCGAAGCTATGCGCGCGTGACCGCTGATAAAGCGCAGTTATGGACGCTGGACCGCCTACCGCTTATGTCGATTCCGTTCAATAGCTTGTTGCCGGTCTACGATGCAAATGAAACCCATGTCCAAGTCTCCACGCCAGATGGCGATGCCCATATTGAAGCGCAGCACATCCAACTCGTTCCATCGCCCGAACAAATTCCATTGGGGAGTGGCTCGTCGATCGCCAGTATGGCAGAGCGGTTTTTGGGCTTGCAGTATTTCTGGGGCGGCATGTCGAGCTTCGGCTATGACTGCTCCGGCCTCGCCCATCATATGCTAAAAGCAAACGGTTTATACATATCACGCGATGCGGGAGATCAGTCGACAGAAGGAGTGGAAGTGGACCGATTTGATGCCGATGCTTGGCAAGTAGGCGATTTATTATTCTTCGCCTACGAAGAAGGACAAGGAAAACTTCATCATGTCGGCATTTACTACGGGCAAGGCATGATGATTCATTCACCCACATCCGGAAAAGCGATTGAAATCATCCGTCTCGAAGGCACAGTCTACGACAAAGAATTATGTGCCGTCCGCAGATTTACTCAGGAGGAAACTACATGACGAACGAAACTTTACTGTCCGTACAGGAACTCAAGCGCCATTTCGACCTCGGCAAAGACACGACCTTAAAAGCAGTCGACGGCATTTCTTTTGATATCAAGCGCGGCGAAACGTTCGGGCTCGTAGGAGAATCAGGTTGCGGCAAATCGACGGCCGGCCGGACCATTATGGGCTTGTACAGCTCGACAGACGGCAAAGTCGAATACAACGGCGTCGATATCCACAAGATGTCTGATAAGGACCGCTTCGATTACTTGCGCAATATGCAAATGATTTTCCAGGATCCATACGCATCTCTTAATCCGCGTTCAACCGTTTTCGAGATTATTGCTGAACCGATGCAAGTACATGGCTTGTATAAGAACAAAAAAGAGTTGCAGGCGCGCGTCTATCAATTGCTCGAAGACGTTGGGTTGAACCGTGATCATGCCAATCGCTATCCACATGAATTCTCCGGTGGGCAAAGACAGCGCATCGGCATCGCCCGGGCTTTATCGCTCGACCCGGATTTCATTATCGCCGACGAACCGATCTCGGCACTCGATGTGTCGGTCCAAGCGCAAGTCGTCATGCTCCTGCAAAAGCTGCAAAAGGAAAAAGGACTGACGTATTTATTCATTGCGCATGACCTCAGCATGGTCAAATACATATCCGATCGCATCGGCGTCATGTACTTGGGGCATATGGTCGAACTGACGACGGCCGACCAGTTGTATGACAAACCTTTGCATCCGTATACGGAAGCTTTGCTGTCAGCGATCCCGATTCCAGATCCAGATATCGAAGAAGCCCGCGAACGCGTGATTTTAGAAGGGGAACTTCCGAGCCCCATCGATCCGCCGAGCGGCTGTGTCTTCCGGACGCGCTGTCCGCATGCCATGAGCATTTGTGCAGAGAAAAAGCCGGCATGGCAGGAAAAAGAGCCCGGCCATTACGTCGCTTGTCATTTGTATGAGTAAGTGAAACAGATGAAATTACCATAAATTTATGCTATAATAGATAGATAATGTTTTCATTATAGAGAGGCGTGGATAACGATGGCATTTCAACCCCATGAAAAAGAAGTATCTGAATTTGTAGCGGCCCGTAAAATCGGCGAATGGATCTCATTCAACCGCAATGGCGTGGACGTTAACGGAACCATCTTCAAAATTATGGACAATTCGGTGATCGTCGAGATTTCACCAGAAGACGCCAAGGAAATCGGCGCTGCTTCCAACATGACCGTAATTTCACATAAGAAATACAAGATTGTCGCAGATCAATAAACGAAGCCTCCGCAGCCGCGGAGGTTTTTTCATTGTGTGGAATTAAGTGAAGTTAGCGAGTGTTTGTATGTGGAGATATTTCTATATTCCATTTAAGTTTCGCGTTGATAATCGCCGCCGGGCTTTGGGTTGGCCTCTTGCAATAAGCCAAGAAAAACACTTGTCTTATTGCATCGGCTCACCCTTTTACGCTAGGCGGCTTTGAGATTTCATTAGGTAATGCTAGTTTACATAGCTTTCTTTCTGTATTCAGTTGCCGGCTAGTGGGGAAATCGCTTCCCAGAACGCGGTATCTGGTACTGAGCTATTCGAATCGAAAAGCTTGTGGTGAATTAGCACGCACAATCGCATTATCTTTGTTCCAAATGATATAAGCTATAATTCATGAAACAAGCACACACATAATAATGAGTGAGGAGAAGAAGTTTCCTTCCACTCTAAAATTAAAGACGGAGTGGAGGGGGGCTGACGCCTGTGGGACCGCGCGGGCTGGCGAGACAAACGTGCCGCGCTTTTTGGCACGTTGGCTCAACACCCGCCCCACGGCAAGCAGCCCCCTGCAACGCAGTCGAAAAGCGTAAGCTTTTTCTGCTCACTTCTTTCACATCACTTTTCTTCATTAAACATCTCCTACTTCCACTCCACTTCACCCTTTACTAATTTGAAATTCACCACAATCCTATGCCATTCGTCTCAAAGCCACCAAATATTGAAAATTGTGGCAGGGAATTCGTTTCAAAGCGCTTGGTTTTTTGGTAAAGTAAAATTAAGCAGAACGCCATTTGCCTGAAAGGACTTAAGCGCATGATATCTGATTTTAAATTTTGGCATTTCTTCCTGAACCAAGGCCAACTCATACATAATTTACGACACACCGAAATGAGGCAAATCAATAAGCGATTGGCCGTTATCTTAGTGCTCGGCTTGCTGGTCTTTGCGTTACCTGAAATTTGGGGCATGAACACCGGATCGTTGACGCCATTGCTTGCGGCGGGCATGTTTGACGGTTATACGCTTGCGCGTTGGACATCGCTTGTCGGTACTTTGCTGTGGGGCGGTTTGTATTTAAGTTTCCACTTGTACATCGCCCCGTATTTATACGGCCGAATTATTGGCATCCCATGGAAGGCGATGCTTGTGATGCAAGCTTACGTTACGGCATTGTTAGTGCTTGAAAAAGGCTTGATCTTTGGAATATTCGCATGGAACGGCTACACAATGGCCTTTTCGCCATTTTCATTCGGGCCAATTGCTGCGACGTTCCTGGAAAATAGCTATTTGATCTATTTCTTTAACCAATTGACCTTGTTTACGTCATTGATCATTGCGATTCAGTATCGCTTCATCAAAAATTTCTCGCGTGTGTCACCGAAAATTATCTTGCTTTCACTGATCGTTATTCATGTGATTTCCGCATTGATTGTCGCGTTGTTCAGCCAAATTCCGGTTGATGAAATGCTTCGGGACTTTATGCAAGGGGGGCCGATTCTATGAACCGCTTTTTCTTTATCGGCTTGTCCATTGCCGTCGTCGCGTTTTTGACCTCGAACTTTTTATTGCTGTTCGGTGAAAAAAGCATCATTTCAAAAGAATTGTATGTCAGTGAATACGAGCAAGCATATACCCACACGTATACGGAAACTTTGCCGAAAGAAGCATTGACGGCACCGCAGGATACGATGGAAATTTACGTGCAAGACCATGAAGCGCTTGAGCAATGGCTCGTCAAAGAAGGCGACGCCGTGACAGCAGGTACTGAACTTGCTCGTTTGAACGAAAGCGAGTCGGAAGATCAGCGTGCCATTTGGCAGTCGGAGCAAAGCGCGCTGCAAGCAGAACGCAGTGAGGTCCAGTCGACTTTGCAGGAATTGACGCAAGCGCGGTCGTCTCAAGACAGCAGCGTGAACGAGAATTCCAACACGAGCTCGAGCTATCCAGGGCTTGGTGAAGACATGGAGCAAGAGCTGCGTATGGATGTCAATGTCTCAGTCGGCGTGGAAGTACCGGAAGACGGCGCGTATGCATCTGGCATCGCTCAGGCTCAGCAACGCTTAGCGGCGATTGATTCCGAGCTTGCGGTTGTCGAAGCGCAACTCGCTCAAAGCCAAGAGAACCCGGCGCTTATTAGCCCGGTCGATGGCACGGTCGCTAGCATCAATCGCGATTCTGCACCGCTCAGCATTGAAATTTACAATACGGAACGAGAATTTGTCACGTACCTGCTCGAAGATGAATGGCACGAAGTCGAACAGGCAGACCGCGTATTTATCCAGGCGCCAGGCATCGAAGGCGCGATTGCTGGAACGGTCCGCAGCGTTTCTGAAATTCCTGCGGAAGAATCGCAATGGTTCGAAGCGTATCGGGATCTCGGGCGCATCGAGCAAAACAACCCTATCGCCTTTTACGAAGTTCGTATCGCGCCTGAAGCACCGTTGCAAGACACCGTGCCTTATGGCAGCAACGTCAACGCTGAAATTACGTTGAATGAAGCACAAGATGCGATTGCCTTGCGTGATGGCTGGGTTTACGATGACGACGACACCCAAGGAACTACCTATACCTTGAATATCGATGGCCGCCCAAATACAGTGCCGGTCGAAATTGCCTTCGCGCAGCATGGCCGCGTCGTTCTCACGAGTGGCATGCAAGCTGGAGAGATTGCGATTAACGAAGAACAACTACATGATTATCCGGGACGGCCGAAGCTCTTCATGCCATTCCCGAGTCTTGCGCCAGACTTCACTTACGCAAAAAATACCGAATGGCGCGCTTATGTTGAATATTTATTGGCACGCTAAGCAAAACCTCCGGAGCCTTCCGGAGGTTTTCTTTATGGACAAGCCCATGTGGAAACCAATTTTTATTTTTGCCCAAAAGTGGCGAAGAAACTGGTGCTTAATTTACAGCGGCCATTGGTGTACGATAGACACAACACATTATAGCCATGGATCGGAGAGATACCCATGAAAGAAACAGATTGGCGCTTTCGTATCGCGCACCGGGAAGCTTGGATTGGCCTCGGCCTTGCGCTCTTCAACTTCGTCTGGTGGTTTGCTTTCGCCTACGGGCTAGGCAGTCGGCCAGTCGAAGAATATACGTACATACTCGGATTACCTGATTGGTTTTTCTATAGCTGCATCGTCGGCTTCCTGGTCATGGTTGTACTCGTCACAGTTATCGTCAAATTCTTCTTTGTCGATGTGCCGTTTGACGAAGAACAGGAGGAACACCGATGAACTATTCCGTTCTTATTCCCATGCTTGTCTTTTTAATTATCATTTTTTTCATCGGTTATTGGTCGAGCAGGAAACTGGCTAGCTCGTCGAACTTCATTAGTGATTATTTTCTCGGTGGTCGTGAACTCGGCGGGTTTGTCCTGGCGATGACGATGGTTGCGACATACGGCAGCGCTTCGAGTTTTCTTGGTGGTCCGGGAACCGCGTATACGATGGGGTTTGGCTGGGTGCTGCTGGCGATGACGCAAGTGGTCACCGGTTATTTTGTCTTGATGATTCTCGGAAAAAAATACGCTATCATGGCACGGCGCTATAACGCTGTCACAATGATCGATTTTTTAAAAGCCCGCTACAATAGCACAGTAGTCGTTTTATTATCTGCGCTAAGCATCATCATTTTCTTGTTTTCCGCAATGGCGGCACAGTGGATCGGCGGCGCGCGTCTTATCGAATCCTTAACGGGGCTCAGCTATCAATCAGCGTTGTTTTTATTTGCCGTTAGCGTCCTCGTCTACGTGACCATCGGCGGCTTCCGGGCTGTCGCTTTGACGGATGCGGTACAAGGGGCGGTCATGCTCGTCGGGACGCTCGTCTTGCTCATCGCCGTTATCATTTCGGGCGGTGGGGTTTCGAACATTATGCAAGATCTCATCAACGAAAATCCGAATTTGGTCACGCCGTACGGAGCGGAAGGCAATCTTAGTGCTGCTTACGTTTCCTCGTTCTGGATTCTCGTCGGCGTCGGCGTTGTCGGCTTGCCGCAAATCGCGGTGCGCGCAATGTCTTATAAAAACGCCCGCTCGATGCATCGTGCGCTCATCATCGGAACGGTGGTTACCGGATTCATCATGCTTAATATGCATTTGATTGGCGTGTTTGCCCGCCCGATTCTGCCAGGCATCGAAGTCGGTGACAAAGTCATTCCGCTCATTGCGCTTGAAACCTTGCCGCCGTGGGTTGCGGGAATTGTCCTCGCTGCTCCGATGGCGGCGATCATGTCGACAGTCGATTCACTGCTGCTTTTGGTCAGCTCTTCGATTGTGAAAGACGTTTACTTGAATTATGTGAAACCAGACGCCAGCCTCAAAACCATCAAGCGCATGTCGTTCGGGGTCACAGGAGTGCTCGGAACGATTGTCTTCTTGCTGGCGCTCGATCCGCCTGATTTGCTGATTTTCCTTAATTTATTTGCATTCGGCGGCCTGGAAGCGGCATTCATCTGGCCGATTGTGCTTGGGCTTTATTGGAAATGGGGCAATAAATACGGAGCGGTGGCGAGCATGGCGACAGGAATCATTAGCTATATCGCCTTGCATTTCTATAATATCGAAAACGGCAATTTGTTTGGCGTACATACCGTGACGGTACCGGTCCTGCTGTCGCTAGTGGCCTTTATCGCCTTTAGCCTACTGATCAACAGGCAGGCATATGATTACAACGCCATTCTATACAGAAATGAAAAACAAGCGTAAAATGATAGGCTATATCTGGAATAAAGGAAAGAAGGGCTGCACTTTTGACTCCATGGAAAATTTACGGCATCTTAACGTCCGTAATGGTCGTGTGGGGATTCAACCTCGCGGCAGTAAAGTATTTATTGGAATTTGTTGATCCGGTCACGCTGACGGCGTTTCGGATTTTGCTCGCCGGGGTGACGGTATTGATCATTTTGGCGTCGCTCGGCATGATGCGCTGGCCCAAACGCAGTGATTGGAAATACATCTTGCTGGGGGCTTTACTCAATGTAGTGACACACCATTATTTCCTGTCTCAGGGCTTGGCGATTACATCCGGAACAAACGCTGGTTTGATTCTCGGAACGGGGCCGATGCTCACGGCGGTTTTGGTTTCGCTGATTATGCGCATGGTGCCTTCTCGGCTGCAATGGTTGGGAGTCTTCATTGGTTTTACAGGCGTCGCCACAACGGTTATGGTCGGAAGTGACTCAGCTTCGGGCTTAAGTCTTGGGGATATATTGGTCTTCATTTCGATATTGGCACAAGTCTTCAGTTATATCGTTATCGCAAATGCGGCCCGTTCGTTGGATCCGCGCTTATTGACGGGATACATGCTCGTGACAGGGCCATTGTCTTATTTGTCATCGCGCTTATCCAAGAGCCGGGAGAAATTGCGGCATTTGCGGAAGTTCCGTCGTCGTTCTGGCTGGCTTTCTTCTTTTCGGGAATGATTGGGACAGCGGTCGGACATATGTTGTATAATTACTCAATTGGTCAAGCTGGCCCCACAAAAGCGGCCATTTTCATGAACTTGAATACCTTGTTTTCGCTTGTAGCTGCAAGCCTCATACTCGGTGAGACGATTACATCCGGCCATTTGATCGGTCTAGTGCTCATCGTCATCGGGGTGTTATTCGGCTCAGGTGCTGCGGAAGATTTGCTTCGAAAACGCAGGAAACGGCTCCCCGTATGAGCCGTTTTTTTCTATAGTGAAATAGCGAAAGGAGACGATATCATGGCGGGTCTATGGACAACACCACAACAAGTGCGCGAACTGACAGAACAATTGGTAGGCTGGGAGTCGCAAGGGCTGACAGAAGGGGAAGTGACATTCCCTGAAAAATTGCAAGCCAAGTTAATGGAGACAGCGTATTTTCATCAACACCCAGAATTTGTATCTTTGGGAGAGGTCAATAAGGAACGGCGTTATGTGACCGCTTTGTATAAGCATGAACAAGCCTCGCGCACCGTTGTGCTGCTCAGCCATTTCGATACGGTGGCTGTGCACGAATACGGAGATCTAGCTCCGCTTGCCTATCATCCGGCCGAGCTGGAGAAGGCATTCCATAAGATCAAAAGCGAATTCAAGCCGGAAATGCAGGCAGATCTTGCATCCGGGGATTATTTATTCGGCCGGGGCATCATGGACATGAAGTCGGGACTGGCTATTCATATGTCTTTGATTGAACGGGCCAGTTTAGAAAAATGGCCAATCAATATCGTCCTCATGTCGGTACCGGATGAAGAAATCAACTCAGCGGGCATGCGTTACGGTGTCTCGAAATTGCTGGATCTTGAACGTCAATACGATCTCGAGTACGTGCTGTTTTTAAACGGCGAACCGGTCTTTGCGAAATCACCAGGAGATGAATCGCAATACATCTATACCGGATCCATCGGAAAAATCATGCCGAGTGCCTTGTTTTACGGAAAAGAAACACACGCAGGAGAGCCGCTTGCCGGCATGACTTCAAGCTTTTTGTCGACGTATTTGACGCGCAAAATGGAATGGAATCCGGCGTTTTCCGAAACCGTTCACGGAGAAAAAACGCCCCTTCCCGTAACCCTGACGCAAGGGGATATGAAAGAAGAGTATTCAGTTCAAACCCCGTATCGCACCAAAGCGCTTTATAATGTGTTTACGATGGAAAGAAATGCACAGGACGTCATGGGGATTTTCGAAGGCCTGGCGAAAGAATCCGCCGCGGAATGCTTGGGGGATTATCGTTCTTTATGCCAAAAAGTCGGCATGGCGCCGCGTTTCGATGAAATCCGGGTCCTTCGGTACGAAGAACTGGTCGAGTACGCCAAAGAAAAATTCGGTCTCGATTATGTCAACCGGTTGATACGTGATACTTTGATGGACCCAGACCGCGATGTTCGCGACAAATCGTTCCATATCGCGGACATCTTGCTGCTCAATTGCCAGGAACTGACGCCTGGGATCGTCTTATTGTTCGCACCGCCTTATTACCCAGCGGTCAATTCAAGTGAAGACTCGTTCATCAAGGACTGCGTGGCATATGTAACCCAACACGCACGTGAACGTTTCAATTTGGAACTCGAGCAAGTACATTTTTTCAATGGCATTTCCGATCTCAGCTACGTCAATTACCGGGATACCTCGAGCGGTTGGATCAGCTATGAAAACAACACGCCGGTCTACGGCGATCTATACAGCATCCCGTTCCGTTCCATGCAGCAGCTCAACGCACCGGTATTGAATATCGGCCCTTTCGGCAAAGACCCGCATAAGCGCACCGAACGGCTCCATATGAAAAATGCTTTCGAAGAAATTCCGGAAATTATCGCTAGCTTGATTTTGCATATGGGGGAACAGGCAAACTAGGCCATTCAGAGAAAATGATTTTTGAAATCCAGTTTGTTTTGAAGCAAGAAGACAGGTACAATTCAACAAGATGAATAATGCAAAGGAGCGGATCTTGTATGCAGTTCAAACAGCAGACCGAATCGTATTTTGACCATTTCCATGCACATCCGGAAGTCAGCTTCAAAGAAGTCGAGACCACGAGAAAGCTTGCGCAGATTATGGAAGAACTTGGCGTGAAATACCGAACCTTCGACGATGTCACGGGATTGTTTGCAGAAATCGGTGAAGGGGGAGAAGTAATCGCGGTTCGGGCAGATATCGATGCCTTGTGGCAGGAAGTGAACGGCCGAGTGCAGGCCAATCATTCCTGTGGCCATGATGCCAATATGTCGATGGTGTTGGGGCGCTCCTGCGTTTGAAGGATGAAAAATTGACTAAACGCATCCGCTTTATTTTCCAGCCAGCTGAAGAACAAGGCAACGGTTCGCTTGCGATGATTGAGCGCGGCGCTTTGAAAGGAGTGACGCATTTGTTTGGTGTTCATCTGCGTCCCCAAGAAGAGCTGCCTTTTGGAAAAGTGACGCCAGCGCTTCATCACGGTTCGGGAATTTTCCTGAAAGGCAAAATTACCGGCGAAGATGCTCACGGGGCGCGGCCGCATCAAGGCAAAAACGCCATCGATGTTATCGCGGCGATCCACCAATTTGTGAAAACGGTTTACTTCTCGCCATTCGAATCGTATTCAGCTAAGCTGACGAATATCCAGACCGGCGGCGAAAGCTTGAACATCATTCCGGGAAGCGCTACTTTCGCGCTCGATGTGCGTTCGCAGTCGAATGCCTTGATGGACACGATGAAAGTTCGCTTAGAAGAAGGCTTGCGGGCGATTGCCGCACTTCACGGCGTGACAATCGACTTGAAATGGGACGATTACACACCGGCTGCTGAAGTGTCGGAAGAAGCGATGGAAATTGCCTCACAAGCGGTTCGCAATGTGCTCGGAGACGAGGCATTCGCAGAAGCGATCCAGACAACCGGAGCGGATGATTTTCATTTTTACACGATCAAACAGCCCGGCCTGAAAGCAGCAATGCTTGGAATCGGCGCCGATTTAACGCCTGGGCTGCATCATCCGGATATGAAATTCAACCGGGAAGCGCTTGATGTTGGAGCGCGGGTTTTAGCGGAAACATTACGCCTTGCTTAATCAGCTTGCCATGGATGTGCCCGGGATAGTTTTCGGGCACGGCCTTTAGGGTATGGGAACAGTGCAAAGACTATAGAAATGTTAAAGGGGTCATCGATATGGATGCAATATTCAACGGGTTGACGTGGATCGTCGACGAAGGCAATAACTTATTATGGACATACATATTGATCGGGCTCTTGCTCGGTCTTGGTTTATATTTCACCATCCGTACACGTTTTGTACAAGTGCGCTTATTTGGCGAGATGTTCCGTGTTATCACGGAAAAGAAAGATGGAACCGGCGGGATTTCCGCTTTCCAGGCCTTTACGATTTCGACCGCTTCACGCGTCGGGACCGGCAATATTACCGGTGTTGCTTTGGCTATAGCCATTGGCGGCCCGGGTGCGGTGTTTTGGATGTGGGTCGTGGCTCTGATCGGAATGGCTACTGCCTTTATCGAAAGTACGCTTGCTCAAGTTTACAAGATTAAAGACGGCGAGCAATTCCGTGGGGGCCCTGCTTATTATATGGAAAAAGCACTTGGCACACGGAAATTGGGCATTGTTTTTGCCATTCTCCTGACGCTTGCATTCGGCTTTATTTTCAACTCGGTCCAGTCGAACACCATAGCCCAATCAGTCGGCGAGGTATTAGACATCCCGAATTGGGTGGTCGGCGCAAGCTTAGTCGTGCTGTCTGCTATCGTTATCTTCGGCGGTGTCCGCCGCATCGCGCGTGTCACGCAAGTGGTGGTGCCGGTTATGGCGGTTGTTTATCTACTTGTTGTAGGATACATATCCATCCTAAACTTCACGGAAATTCCGGCAGTCTTCACTTTAATTATCCAAAATGCGTTTGGACTTGAGGAAGTGGTAGGCGGCGGTATCGGTGCTGCAATCATGCAAGGAATTCGCCGAGGCTTGTTCTCGAACGAAGCCGGCATGGGGTCTGTACCAAACGCTGCAGCTTCTGCGAACGTCTCGCACCCTGCTAAACAAGGACTCGTTCAAAGTCTTGGCGTGTTTTTCGATACGATCATCATTTGTTCGGCGACTGCGTTCGTCATCATTTTGGCGGACTTGTACCGCACAAGTGAACAGGAAGGCATCTTACTGACGCAAACTTCCCTCGAGATGCATGTCGGGGCATGGGCGCCTTATTTCCTGGCGATCGCCATCACGTTCTTCGCTTTCAGCTCGATTGTCGGGAACTATTATTACGGCGAGACGAATATCGAATTCATCAATGCGCATAGCTTATGGTTGACGGCTTATCGTTTTGGCGTCCTTGCGATGGTCATGTTCGGTTCAATCGCGCAAGTTCAACTGGTTTGGAATATGGCTGATCTCTTCATGGGAATGATGGCTGTCATCAACCTGATTGTCATTGCCCTGCTCGGGAAGATCGCTTTCCGCGTTCTCGACGATTATATGGGTCAACGAAAAGCCGGCAAGAATCCGGTATTCTATGCGAAAAATGTACCTGGCCTGAAAAATACGGAATGCTGGGGAGAAGAAGCACATCGTCATGACGAATAACTTCTAGCCTCTTCCGCATTTGCGGAAGAGGCTTTTCTTTGGGAACCCACAAGCCCATCACGCGTCCTGTAACGAAACCGTAATGAAAAATACACCAAAACGATTTCTGCCCAAGGCTTAGCTATGGTAGAATGAACTATTGATAATATGTGAGTTGAACAAAAAATGAACCAGTCAAAGAGAGCGATGTAATCGTTACAGGCAGACGCTTTCCTCGGGCATGGCTTGAGCCTCCTCGGTTGCTGCGCTTCCTGTGGGGTCTCAAGACTCATGTCGCTCCGTCGCGGCGCTCCATCACTGCTCCCGCAGGAAGCGAATCGTGCTTGACACGATTCGTTTGCGACACAGTAGCGCAGCGATGTTGGAGCATATTTTTGCCCTTCGCTGCCTTGCACTCTTAATATCTGGATATCAATAGATATGGAGCAAAATAGCGCAGACTCCTTGGGGATCAGCGAAGTGCTGAAATCCATTCGGGCAGTAAGCCCGAATTAGTTCAGCGCAAGCCCCCAGGAAAGCCAGCTGTTTTGCGGAATATCGTATGTAATGAAGTCTTAAAGACAACGTATTAGTTCAACTTATTTAGCAAAACTATTGAACCAAATCTCTGCTTGCAAAGCAGGCGATAAAAATTACTGGCAATTGAGGAGAATTAACGAAATGGAAAAAATCTGTGTAGTGGGATTAGGATATATCGGCTTGCCAACAGCGGTCATGTTTGCAAACCATGGTTATGAAGTTCACGGCGTGGACGTCAATCAAAAAGCGGTAGATATGCTGTCTGATGGGCAAATCCACATTGAAGAACCGTTTCTTCAGGATTACTTGAACAAAGCATTGGAAAAAGGGACTTTCTCGGTCTCAACAAAACCAGCGGAAGCAGACATGTTCATCATCGCTGTCCCGTCTCCAATCGCGGAAGACAAAACAGCAAACATGGATTACATCCGTGCTGCGACAGAATCGATCGTGCCGTACCTTAAAAAAGGCGATTTGGTCGTATTGGAATCTACTGTGCCACCGCGTACGGTACTTGATGTCATGATGCCGATTCTCGTGAAGAGCAATTTAGAAATCGGGACAGAACTATTTGTCTCGCATTCACCAGAACGCGTGATCCCTGGCAAAGTATTTGAAGAGCTCGTGAAAAATGACCGCATTATTGGCGGCATAAACGAGGAATCGTCAAAACGCACACAAGTCTATTACGAATCATTCGTCAAAGGCGAATTTATTTTAACTGATGCAACTACGGCTGAGATGGTCAAGGTCATGGAAAACACTTACCGTGATGTCAACATCGCTTTCGCGAATGAAATCGCGAAAATCTCGGACAATGTTGGTGTTGATGCTTGGGAAGCGATTCGCCTCGCGAACCACCATCCACGCGTCAATATCCACTTGCCAGGCCCAGGCGTCGGCGGGCATTGCATCGCTGTCGATCCATGGTTCTTAGTGGAAAAAGAGCAGGAGCTTTCGAAAATCATCCATTTGTCTCGTACGACAAATGATGGCATGCCACAATACACAGCTGACAAAATCGACGACATCCTAAAAGACGTCGCCGATGCGAAAGTCGCTGTATTTGGTTTGGCCTTTAAAGGCAATATCGACGACATCCGCGAGAGCCCGTCAATGGAAGTGCTGGAACATTTAAAAGCTAAAAACTTGCGTATTGCTTCATTTGACCCGCATGTCAAAGAAAACAAAGCGCCGTTCCAGACGCAAAGCTACGACGAAGCAGTCGAAGGTGCAGACTTGATCGTTATCTTGACCGATCACAAAGCATTTAAAGAATACGATCCGAAAACAATGGGCGGAACGATGCGCCATCAAGCCATTTTTGACACAAAAAATGCCATCAGCCGCGAAACCTATGAACAAGCCGGATTCACGGTTTACCGTCTTGGCGACGGCAAAGGCAACCCAAAAAATTAAAATACACGGCCGCATTTTCAAACCATTGGAAATGCGGTTTTGCATGGAGGCACGAACTACATGAAAGAAGAAATTTTAGGCGTTACCGTCAATAAAGAAACCGAACAACAATTGCTTGGCAAAATCCAAACCGATATCGAACTCGGTCGGAAATCGCGCATTGTCGCCATCAACCCGGAAAAAGTCATGATGGCTTCAAAAGACCCGGCGTTGCGTACGCTTTTGAACGAATCGACGTATCAGATTCCAGATGGCGTCGGCATTAAAATTGCTTCCCGTATGCGCGGGGGCGAAATTCGCGAACGTGTTACAGGCATCGGCATGATGGATGCATTGCTTCGACTCGCCCATCAACACGGCCACCGTATTTTTATGTACGGCGCGAAAAAAGCGACGGTTGAATTAGCTGCGCAAAACATCCAAGCGAAATACCCGAACCTTGTAGTTGCTGGGACATTGGATGGCTACGAAAAAGACCCGGCCAAAATCATCGAAACCATCAACGCCGCACAGCCGCAAATCCTGTTTGTCGCACTTGGCAGTCCGAAACAAGAGCTCTTCATCCGTGAAAACATGGAGCAATTGGACGTCAATATCTTCCAAGGTGTCGGCGGCAGTTTCGATGTCTATAGCGGCAATGTCAAACGCGCTCCGAAACTGTTTTTGAACACAGGAACGGAATGGCTATACCGTTTGGCGAGTCAGCCGACGCGCATCAAACGCCAAATGGCGCTCCCGCAATTCCTCATCAAAGCCGTGCGCGACAAAGGCGGCAGCCGCCGATGAAAGTATTGCATGTCATTAGCGGAGGCGAAACGGGAGGCTCGAAAAAGCATTTATTGCAGCTATTAACCAACTCTCCTGTAGAAGCAGAGTTGCTATTACTCACTGAAGGCGCTTTTGCGGAAGACGCACGAAAAGCCGGGATTCCCGTGACGGTCGTTCAGCAAAATAGCCGCCTGGACCGGTCTGCGCCTAGGAAGATTTTGCTGGTCTTGAAAAAAGGCAGATTCTCCATCGTTCATACCCACGGGGCGCGGGCGAATTTCCTGATTGATTCCGTCTACAAAAAACTGGGAATGCCTTGGTTCATTACGGTCCATAGCGACCCGACACTCGACTTTCTCCACCAGCCGAAACCGCTCGCCAAGGTATTCACCATCTTGAACCAGCGGGCGATGCGCCGTGCAGACCATTTGTTTGCCGTGTCGGAGAAATTCAAGGATATGCTGGTCCAAATGGGCGTGAAGCCAAACAGAATCACGCCGGTGTTCAACGGCATCAATTTCCATGAAACTTTGCCGGATTTTGATAAGCGCGCAATTCGTGAATCTCTTAGTACCGGAGAAGACGATTTCGTTTTCGCGATTGTGGCACGGCTCCATCCCGTCAAAGGGCATGATATCCTGCTCAATGCTTTCGCACAGATCAATCAGCCGTGTAAACTATGGGTAATCGGCGACGGTGATCGCAGCCAAAAATTACGTGATCAAGCAGCGGCACTCGGCATCGAAAATCGCGTCCAGTTCTTGGGAGCACGCACGGATGTGGACCGATTACTGTATGCAGCCGACGTCTCCTTATTGACTTCGCATAGCGAAAGCTTTCCGCTCGTCCTGTTGGAATCTGCAGATATGGCGACGCCTGTCATTGCGACGAATGTGGGCGGCGTACCAGCACTCGTCGATCCTGGAAAAACCGGATGGATCGTGGAACCAGGGCGGGTAGACGCGCTCGAACATGTCATGGCAAAAGCGATGCAAGCAAACACACAGGAAATGGGAAGCATGCTTCGGAGCTTTGCAAAAGAAAATTTTTCCAACGAGAAATTACAGCAAGAAATTCGCCAAATCTATGAAACTGTCTTGAAGCTAAACTAGGTAATTACTCCTGTTTATTTTAAACTGTAAATTTTATGAAACATATCGTTCAGCCTATACAGGACGCGGTTTTAACAACCCCTTGAGCACAGTCTCAAGGGGTTTTTCGTTGTCCCTGTAATATAAATGTAATATTACTCTCATAAATTCAATGATAAACTCTGAATTATTCAGAAATAAAAATTGCCTAATACATACAGAATATACAGACTATATAACTCAGGGGGAAACAGAAGCATATGAAAATGACAAAATGGTTTGGAACAATGATCGCTGCAACTGCTTTATCAATCACTGCTTTCGCTTCCACTTCGGAAGCAAGCGTCTTTGAAAACTTTGACCGCATCTCAGGATCGGACCGCTACGAAACATCCATCAAAGTAGCACGAGCAGGATGGGGCTACCACAGCACGAATCACGTTGTCCTCGTTATTGGCGATAACTACCCGGATGCTCTTGCCGGAGCACCGCTCGCTAAAAAAATGAACGCGCCGATCCTATTGGTGAAAAAAGATGCTGTACCTGCATCGATCATGTCTGAAATCGGCCGCCTTGGGGCCAAGAACGCTACCATCCTTGGCGGTGAAAGCGTCATTTCCGATAAAGTCGTCAGCCAATTAAAAGAACAGGGCATGACTGTCGAACGCATCGCCGGCAGCAACCGCTCTGAAACCTCTGCATTAATCGCAGCGAAAGTGGGCGGAACGTCAGCAGTCGTCGCTAGTGGATCCGGTTATGCCGATTCCTTGTCAATCGCTTCACATGCTGCTGAAACAGGCAAGCCAATCCTCTTAACTTCAGGAAACGGCATGTCAAAAGAAGTCGCAGCAGCCGTGAAAAATTATAAAACTGTCACAGTCGTAGGCGGCGAAAGTGCTGTCAGTTCCGAAGTCTACAAAAAAATCGACGAAACAGCAGCCGTATCACGCATTTCCGGTAAAGACCGCTATGCTACTGCCGCAGCAGTGGTCGCAAAACTTTACCCAACGACAGTTAACGATTCACTTGTAGCTTCCGGGCAGCAGTTTGCCGATGCCTTGACGGGCTCTGCTCTTGGCGGGAAACAAAAAAAACCGGTTCTGTTAGTTCGTCAAGCTGACTTACCATCCTCTACTAAAGACATCATTAACAATAAAAATGTCGACAAGCTAACGGTTATCGGAGGCGAAACGGCTGTTTCAAAAGAAGCCTTGAACCCGAATCCAAAACCCGCAGCCATTCCAGTTGTTAAACCATCTGCAGACATTCGCGATGAGATTATTGAAGAAGCGAGAAAATATATCGGTACACCGTATCGCTGGGGCGGAACAACGCCATCAGGGTTTGATTGCTCAGGTTATTTGATGTATGTCTTTAATAAAAAGGGAATCACGATTCCAAGAACAACGGCATTGATGGCAGAATCCGGCAAGCCGGTCAGCTATTCAAACGTGAAAGTCGGCGATATTGTCCTGTTAGATTTGGTGAGAAGTACACCAACGCGTCCAACCCATGCTGGTATTTATATTGGGGATGGAAAAATCATCCATGCTGGGACAAGTACAGGAGTTGCGATTACAGCTCTTGACACATCTTGGGGACATTGGGACAAGAAAATCGTCACAATCCGCTCGTACACAGATTAAAAAATGGCTTCGGCCATTTTTTTTTGCCCGTAAAGATAGAAATCAAGGCAAAGAACAAGGATAGAGAAATTCATTGGTGGTATTATTTGCATAAATTTAGAAAATTTATGTACCTTTTAATAAAAATCTAGAATATACTGTTAAAAAAGAGCGATTTTGCATTTAAAACATCGTAAATAGGGGGAACCGCATTGAGAATTTTATTAAAGGGTTTGGCCATGCTATTGTTCATCGGCGTTCTTGCTGGGGGAGCGGTAAATGCTTCTGCTGCAGAAGATTTCACTGTGAAAGTTCGTTTAACTAATAGCTTGGGCACCAACAGCAGCTTTGATTTTGTCCCACAAGGCAGTTCGCAACTAACAGAAGACAAAACTGTAAAGTTGGAAAAAGGTGTCCGTTACCAGGTGCAAGTATCCTCTGGGAAACTGGTACTAAAAAAAGGCAGTCAAACCTTAAAGAGCGGCTTGAACACCGTGACGATTGAGCCGTCCGTCTATTCGAAGGCAAATAATGTCCATCTTTACAAACCTGGATCTCAGACGATCTATCCGTATCTTGGGACAATTCTCTTCCGGATGTCCGGCACAACAAAAATACAGCCGGTGAATTCTTTGGAATTTGAAGATTATTTAAAAGGGGTCGTGCCATCTGAAAGCCCAGCGAGTTGGGGTGCCAGCGGCGGAATGGAATCGCTGAAAGCTCAAGCGATTGCCGCCCGGTCCTATGTATTCTCAAAAATGAGCCAAAGCACGCTAGAAATCGACGATACGACAACTTTCCAAGTGTACAAAGGCTTTATGTGGGATCCTTTATCCCCTCATTACAAATCAGCATATGAATATACGAATCGTGCAGTCGATGAAACCCAAGGCCAAATTCTTACCTACAAAAAGTCGGGCGGCCAGACGGGCTTTGTCACAGCCTATTTCTCATCAAGTAACGGCGGGCAAACTGAACTGCCTGAACAATACTGGTCGGGCAAACTGCCTTATCTATCTGCAACGCAAAAAGACGAGTTCGACAAGACAAGCGTTTTGTGGAAACTCAATTGGCTCAAACAGCAGCTTCCGGCAACTACCGATTTGATGGCTCCGGCTACATGGTGGGATACGACGCCTGAACTGAACTTAAATAGCGCACTAGTCGGCAATGAAAGCAAAACCGCGTTCACCAACTTCAAAAAAGATTTATTGGCAAAAGCAAAAGCACAAGATTCGACAGTCGAATCGATCAAAATCGCTTCCATCAACAATATCCAAACTGAAAACTTCTCGAACACTGGAAAAGTTCAATCCATCACGCTGGAAATGGATTATTACATTCGCCATCGCGAAAACGATGCGTTGAATTTTGATATGGCAGCTGGTGCAGCCTCTAAAACACTAGCTGGAGAAAACCGCTACGACACAGCTGTCGAAATCGCCAAAGAGACAGTCGGTACTGAAAAAGCACCTGCCATCGTTCTTGGCCGCGGCGATGTTCCGGCCGATGCGCTAGCAGGAACCGTACTTGCACATAAACAAAGCGCGCCCGTCTTATTGACCCGAAATGACAGCTTGCCAGCATCAGTTGAAAACTTCCTGGAGCAACAAACCGTCAAAGGAGCAACAGTTTATTTGCTTGGCGGAACTTCGGCAATCTCTGAAAATGTAGAACAAACATTAAAGCAAAAAGGATTCCAAACCAAACGTCTGGCGGGTAAAAACCGTTCAGAAACTTCGCTATTGATCGCACAGGAAATCGGACAAATGCAAACCGTGCTATTCGCAACAGGCAATAACAACTCTTCCGATGCCCTATCTGCCTCTGCTTATGCAGCCGCGCATCAATTGCCAATCATCATTCACATGGGTGACAAGAGTCCAGAATCGACACTGTCCTTCTTGGAAAATCAGTCTACGGAAAAAGCCATCTTGATTGGGGGCACGACAGTTGTGCCAGAAGCGGTCGAATCGGCATTATTCGAACGTGGCATCATCAGCAACCGCATCAGCGGCAAAGACCGCGTGGCCACCAGTTTGGAAATCAATCGATTGTTGCCAATGAACGGCAAAAACTTGGTTGTTGGCAATGCCCATTCATTCGTTGATGCACTTGCAGGCTCTGTCCTTGCAGCGAAAACAAACTCGCCGATCCTGATGCTGCACCCAGACCCAGATCGTTTGCCGGCTGAGCATATGGAACAAATCAGCAAACTGACAAAAGACCAAGCTTATTACCTGGGTGGCGAATCCGTTATTCCATCTGCTTTGAAAACAGCAAGCAACGAATACATCGGTTCGTCATTGAAAAAGCACCAAGCAATCATCACCTACCAAGCAGGCAAATCGCCAAACATAACTGCCTTCCGGACATTAATGGGAGCAGCTAATTTGAAAAGTGTCGACTTTGACGTAGTAGACTCAGCAGACCGTTTCGTCATGGACGGCAGTGGCTTCGGCCACGGCATCGGCATGAGCCAATGGGGCTCCTACTATCGCTCTAAAGCCGGACACAGTGCCGAACAAATCTTAAACTTCTATTACCAGAACGTATCGATCGAACACACTTCCCAATTTGTAAAATAAATAGTATCGATGATCTGACAAAAGCCGTCCTCACCAGGGCGGCTTTTTTATGTGATGAAATATTAGAAAAGAAGAGAGGTGGGAGGTCATTGTTTTTTCAGTCCGCTCGAAGTTCCTTAGCTATGGACAGAAGCTAATGAATCCTGCTCCATCCAAACAAGCTCAGGCTCCAAGGCACTTTTTCAGATACCACCTCCCAAGAAGCAATTTCCCAATAGACGGCAACTACCTAAAAAAGCAGATCGTCCTAAACACTCTCCGACCAATGAAATCACCAAGCCGCCGAGCGTAAAAGGGTGAGCCGACGCCGTAAGACAGGCGTTCTTCCTGGCTTACGGCAAGAGGCCAACCCAAAGCCCGGCGGCGACTAAAAAGCTGAAGCAACGCTAGAAAGCCAAAACGATTGCACAAGCTAATTCTCGCTAGCTGCTTCAATCACATTCCGGGAAGCGATTCCCCCACAAGCCGGCAACTGGATAAAGAAGCAGATCGCCCTAAACACTCTCCGACCAATGAAATCACCAAGCCGCCGAGCGTATAGGGGTGAGCCGATGCCGTAAGACAGGCGTACTTCCTGGCTTATGGCAAGAGGCCAACCCAAAGCCCGGCGGCGACTAAAAAGCTGAAGCAACGCTAGAAAGCTAAAACGATTCCACAAGCTAACTCTCGCTAGCTGTTTCAACCACATTCCGGGAAGCGATTCCCCCGCTAGCCGGCAACTGGATAAAGAAGCAGATCGCTCTAAACACTCTCCGACCAATGAAATCACCAAGCCGCCGAGCGCAAAAGGGTGAGCCGACGCCGTAAGACAGGCGTTCTTCCTGGCTTACGGTGGGAGGCCAACCCAAAGCCCGGCGGCGACTAAAAAGCTGAAGCATCGCTAGAAAGCCAAAACGATTCCACGCACCTTCGATCCCGAAAGCAAGCCCGTTTATTAATTTTCCGTAAAATTCCAATCTCTCTTAAAATCGAGAAACCCCTTGCCGCACAAGGACTAAGCAGCTTGCAGCGCATCCATTATCATCACATCTCCCCTTAACGAAATATTGGCGCTATTGTAATAATTGTAATAAAAGTGCTATGATGGATTCATTAACTACAAGGGGTTTATTATGAAAAAAACAAAAAAATTGAACTCTCCGCTGCTGGTTTTGGTGATTTTGTCTATCATTCTCCTCGTAAAATTGGGGGTATTCCGTACACTGGTTTATGGTGAAGTTTCCTGGCTGCGCCTAATTGCCGTGGATTTTCCGGTCTTCATGCTCTTGCCGGTGCTCTTATTTGTCGTGCTGCGACGAGTCAGTCCGCTCGTTGCGTTAATCTACAACCTATTCGTCTCCGGGCTGCTCGTATCGATTGTCTGGTATGAACGCTATTTTCAGACCGTGCCGAGCTATTTCGATCTGCAGCAAGGTGATCAAGCCGGATCGGTCATGGAAACAGTAAGTTTGCTCTACATGCCGCTTGATTTCCTATTCTTTGCGGACATCGTGCTCTACATTGCATTATTCGTACTGTATTGGAATCGGCCGCTGACAATGAAAAGTCGCAAGAAAATCAGTGTGGTTGCCTTGGTGCTCGTGGTATTGAGTGTGGCGACGACAGTGATGGCCTTGCAGAAACCGATTTTGGATATGACTTTATTCTCTAAAGAACAAGGCTTTGTTCAAACGCAATTGGTCCAAGCCACACAGCAAAACAGTGCCTCGGCGCAAATGAATTTATTATCGGACGAAGAACTGGCTAAACTAAAAGGCAACGAATTCGTGCCTTACACCGAACATGACCGCTTTGGCATTGCAAAAGACCGCCATCTATTCGTCATTCAAATTGAATCGCTGCAAAATTTCGCCATCAACCAATCGATCGATGGACAGGAATTAACGCCAAACTTGAATGAGCTATTGGGCGACAGCTTGTATTTTGACCGCATGTTCCAGCAAATAGGGGCTGGCAATACATCTGATGCCGAATGGTTATTGCATACTTCATTGATGCCAAAAGGCTTGGATCCAACGGTCAATTATTTGAATGGCAATCCATTGCCGTCGCTGGTTAACCTGCTCAATGACCGCGATTATTACACGACAACGTACCATGCGGATAAGCTCGAATATTGGAACCGCGAGCAATTATACCCGTCACTTGGTTTTGATTATGCTTACTCGAGTAAAGAAATTCCGGATGAAGACCGGATCGGTTTATGGCCATCCGACCGGACGATGTTCCAATTCGCTGAAGGGGAAGTGCGTGAGCAGATTCGCTCAGGCCAAAAAGTCTATGCAAACTTGATGGGCGTGACGAGCCACACGCCGTTCGAAGTGCGTGAACAAGACAAGTACTTAGAGTTGCCGGAAGAATATGTGGATACCTACACAGGAAATTACCTGCAATCCATCCGTTATACCGACGAAGCAGTAGGGGAGTTTATCGACTTTCTGAAGGAGGAAGGCATATACGAAGAGTCTCTGATTGTCATCAATGGCGATCATTCAGGACTTCATGGACGGCCGATGACGGAAACGGACAATGAGTTGATGGCTGAGTTGCTTGGCCATAAATATTCTTTGAAAGACCGCTTTTTGCTGCCGTTCATTATTGCGGCTCCTGGACTGGTCGAATCCGAAGTGAACTCCAACTTTGGCGGGCAAATCGATATGATGCCGACAATCATGAATTTGATGGGCATCGAACCGCAAGCCCCGATGATTGGCCACAATATGCTGCAATACGAGAACAACTTACTTGCCGTGCGCTATTACTTGCCTGGAGGATCTTACATCACGAGCGATCATATGTACTTAGGGGAAAACGCCAGGTATCCGGAACGTTATTACGACTTCAACACGATGGAACGAATTGAACCGGAGAAAGAAGTCATTGAACAGCAACAAGAAAATGCCTTGAAAATTTTAGATCATTCCGATGCCTTGCTAAGCAATTTCTTAGATGAAGACGAAGATGAAAAATCCAAAGAAGGGAGTTGATCCTCTTCTTTGGATTTTTTTGTCAATTCAAATTTACGGATTATAATGCAAATTAAATGCATAATCAATATAAAGATGTTGATTAAAAATACCTAAATTATGTATTGGTTAATGCGTTTTTACGTAATTTTAATAGGACTATTATCTTTGTGTCGTTAAAATTCAGTTTTAAACGCTGTATAAAGAATCATTTTAAGAAAATATTGTAAAATTCTCTTGTTTCTCCTAATTTTCCCCGGTAGTATTAGGTCAGAAAGAGGGGAATGTAGCATTGAAAAAGAAATTTTTGTTTGTGCTGTTGTTGCTGCTAGCCATTGGAATGGGTGCTGGAACTGCGTCGGCTGCCGGTAAACCAACTGTTATTTTAGACCCGGGACACGGGGGAACATACGGTGGGACGGCTGGATACTCTGGTAATCGAACGGGGTATTATGAAAAGCATGCCAATTTGGAAGTGTCACTGAAGTTGAAATCTGAGCTAGAAAAAAGAGGTTTCAATGTTCTGATGACAAGAACGAACGATGCTCAATTTTCCCGCATCTCATCCGGCCAAGACCTTGTCGAACGGATGAAAGTCGCAAACGGAATGATTGCAAACGGAAATAACGATAATACCGTTTTCATTTCCGTGCACCACAATGCGACAAGTTCACCTACATACGGTGGGTACGAAACGTATTATTTCAACAATGATTACGCGAGCTCGTCCTATCCACCATCTACATTGCAACGCCATTACTCACCTGAAAGCGGCCGCTTGGCAATTAAAACCCATAACGCTGTCATCAATTCAGGGGTGAAGGAAGGCCGCGGCGTCATCGCAAACAGCCTTTATGTAACGCGCACCGCGAATATGCCTTCAGTCTTGCTAGAAGTTGGCTATATGTCTAATCCGACAGAAGAAGCCATGATCAAGCAATCCTGGTTCCAACAAAAGATTGCCTCAAATGTGGCTAAAGGGGTAGACGATTTCTTTGATGTGTATGTCGTAAACGATAAAAACGGCAGAGCACTTAAACATTACACCTCAAAAACCGATGCATTGAATTATTCGAAAACAATCTCAGGAAGTTATGTAACCTATAAGAAAACCGGCGAAGTGGACGGAGCAGCAAAACCTGATCCGGAACCGGTTGATCGTCCATTAGTTTATGGCATTTATCATCCATCCGTAAAAATGAAAGATAATCTATTCGGCACTGAACAAGAAGCCATCGCTGAAGCGAAAAAATGGAAGAACACACGGGTTGTGCATACGACGACCGGAATCGTCCATTGGTCGAATTACCTTGATGAAAAATTCGTTGTGCTCGATGGCAGCGATAAACCGGTAACACGGTTCTATCAGGAGGAAGCGGCTATCGCTTACGCAGGGAAATTGCCTGAAGCGTCCGTTATCGATGACTCCACGCTAGAAGACGACATCGTCTGGTCGAATTTCAAACGCAAAAACTTTATCGTGCGTTCAAAAGACAAAGGCGAGATGGTCCATCTTTATAACCGTGAAGAAGCCCGTGACTACGCGCGCAACTGGCCTAATTCGGAACTTTTTGATGTATGGGCACAAAAAGTCATCTTTACCAATACAGACAAAACGAAGTATTCTTACACACCTCAAAATATCGAAGGCGCTGACCGCTTGAAGACGGCGGTAGCTGTTTCGAAATTGCTTTACCCGAACGGTTTTGAATCTTCAAAATCACAAAAAACAGTCGTTCTCGCAACTTCAGGCCAATATGCTGACGCTTTGTCGGCAGGTCCGCTTGCGGCACATTACGGCAATGCGCCAATTCTGTTGAGCAGATCAGAAGCTTTATCAACAGACGTAGAACAAGAATTGAAGCGCTTGAAAGCGAAACATGTCATTTTAGTAGGCGGAACTTCTGCACTATCGGCTTCGGTCGAAAGCAAGCTGAAGAGCCTGGGCATGAGCACAGAGCGCCTTGCCGGCGAGACCCGCTATGAGACCAATGAAAAAATCAATGCGAAATTGCCATCTTCAGACGGCGTCTTCGTTACAGCTGGAGACAATTATCCAGATGCCTTGACTGCAGCAAGCGTAGCCGTAGTGAAAAACTGGCCGATCGTTCTAGTGCGTGATGGACTAGACGTACCGAGCAGCTTGAAAACAGCATTCGGTGACGACGTTGTCATCATCGGCGGAACTTCCGCCGTGCCATCTTCCTTGGAGATTGCTATAAAACGTGAAATCGGAGCTGACAGCGTGACTCGCCTTTCTGGCAAAACTCGCTACGAGACAGGAACAGCAGCGATTGACTATTTCTCAGATGACTTTGTCTCAAACCGCCTAATTGTTTCGACTGGAACAAACTACCCGGATGCATTGGTATCTTCAGCAGTTTCCGCTCGTTACAACGCACCGCTCTTCTTGGTGCCAGACGGTTCAATGCCATCAACTTTAACCGGTTCATTGACTCAACACAGCACAGAGAAATTGATCAACCGCACTTACTATATCGGTGGAGCAATCAACTCATCTATCAAAACAACAGTCAACGCAATGCAAAAATAATAAGGTGGTTATATACATGAAGAAATTCAGTGGTCTTTTGCTCTCAGCCGTCCTCCTTGGCGGCTGCGGCACCGCTGTGACTGACTCTGCCGAAGACAATCAAGTCAATGGCACAGGCGGCACAGAAACAACCGAAACCGAAGCCGCGGAAACAGAAACAACAGAAACAGAAGTCGAAGCATCAGAAAATGCACCAATCGAAGTAACCGATCCAACTGGCATTCAGCTCTATATGCCAGAACTCGGCCTCGTTAAGAACTTCCAAGTGGACGAATTCGAATTGACGCGTGAAGTGCTTGAAGTATCAGGAAACCAAGTGCTCGAAGAAATCACATTTGGCGAAGCGGCATCTATCGAAGTGACTGAGTGGACAGAGTCCTCCATGAACATGCTGATCGAAACATCTGAACTCGAAGGCGAGCGCGACATTTCGATTGAAGGCTTAGTGCCGATGAGTGCGCCGGTCGTCATGATCGACGAAGCCAATAGCACTGAAGGTGAATGGGTCGTTACTTCGAATGAGGAAACTTTGGAAACACAAGCGGGCACGTTCGAAGACGTATTGGTTGTCGAGCAAGTCTTGGCTTCCGAATCATCCGACCAAGTCACAACGATGACGCGTTATTTTGCGCCAGGTCTTGGATTCATCCAGGAAAAAACAGTAGTCGCAAACGGTGAAGACAAACAGGAATCAGTCGTCGCTTTAGTGAGCTACAACGAATAACGAAAAACCATCCGCCACTTCACTTGGCGGATGGTTTTTTTGTGCGAATGAAATAACAGCAATTAGTAAAACAATCCAGGCCGTAGCTTGTAACTTCCAGCTCTCTTTCAACAAGAAGCGATTCCCCCACAAGCCGGCAACTTCATAGTGGAGCAGATCCGCTTATACAAACCCAAATCAATAAAATAATCCAGCCGCCTAGCGCAGAGGGGTGAAGCGAAGGAGTAAGACAAGCGCTCTTCTTGGCTTACTACGAAAGCTCAACCCCAAGCCCGGCGGCGACTATCCAACTGAAGCAAGAAGAGAAGAAATGAACAAGCCAACACGCAACATCTCACTATCTGCATATCCACTACCCAACCCAAGAAGCGATTCCCCCACAAGCCGGCAACCGAGTAAAGAAGCAGATTTACTTAAACAAACCAACATCAATGAAATCATCCAGCCGCCCAGCGCAGAGGGGTGAGCCGAAGCAGCAAGACGGGTGTTCTTCCCGGCTTACTGTGAAAGGCCAACCCCAAGCAAGGCAGCGACTACCCAACAGAAGCCAAAACACAAGCAGACAAGCAAACCTCACTACCTGCGAATATATGCTTAAATCAACAAGCAGCTTCAAAAAACCCGATAAATGATAACAACAGCTCACTAAATCCATTAAAAGAATGCGAAAATCTGTACCTGTTAGAAAAAAGGTTGTTTATACCTAGTAAGTTTCGAAGTACAAAAAAATAAAGATCAAAACACTCGTTTTGTAATTCTAAATACCTATTATAATTCGGAAGCCGAAAATTTGTTTCCGCGAAAAGGTTCATTCAGCACATGCAATCCGCAGGAATATATTATTCCATTACTCATCTTTTATACTTATATGATTTCTATTAAATTCCATTAATTCAATTCACAAGAATATTCAAATATCATATTGACATAATTATAAGACTATTGTTACTATTTTATTTGTGAGGAAATACATACAGAAGTTGGAAACATACATATTTTTCGAATTTCCTCGAAAAAACATTAGGGGAGGCTACATCGTGCAAAACGGTTCAAAGACTTGGAAAAAGTTTGTATCTGTTGCCATGATCGCAGGTTTAGTTGCAAGTAACGGGATGATGACTGCAAGCGCTACATCTGGCGATAAAGAGTCAGCCAATGAAAAGGATTTGCAGGCAATCAACGTTCTTTCCAACGACAAAGCGGAGTTGATCAAGCAGCTTAAGAAAAAAGAAAATACTGAGATGGTTCAAAAAGATGCATTGGATCCGAACGAAGAAGTTCGTGTCATTGTTGAAGTTGAAGGCCAATCAGCAGTTGAAGTGGCATCTGCTCAAGGTGTCCAATACAAAACACTTGCTAAGGCAGAAAAAGAAAAAATTGAAGCTCAGCTCGTCAAATCACATGCTAATGTGAAGAAAACGATTTCTTCTAAAGGCGTAGAGTTGAACTCTCAATACGAATATACAACAGCATTTAACGGATTCAGCGGCATGGTGAAATTCAGCGACGTTGAAAAAATCAAAGATTTGCCAAACGTTAAGAATGTTTACATCGCCAACGAATACGAAAGACCAGAAGCGACACCAGAAATGACAACAAGCCACGATTTCATCCAGTCACGCCAAGTATGGGCTGATAGCAAATTCCAAGGTGAAGGAATGGTTGTAGCGGTCATCGATACAGGAGTTGACCCAGATCACAAAGACTTCAACATTACGGATGATTCGAAAGTTGACTTGACGAAATCAGACGTTGAAGGGCTTGTTTCGAAAGACGGACTAAAAGGCGCTTACCAAAACGTCAAAGTTCCTTATGCGTATAACTATTATGATAAAAATAACGAAATCCAAGATGACGGCCCTGATGCTTCTATGCACGGCATGCACGTTGCAGGAACAGTTGGCGCTAACGGCGACGAAAGCACAGGCGGCTTGAAAGGGGTAGCACCTGAATCCCAAATCTTAGGCATGAAAGTATTCTCGAATGATGTCAACTTCCCATCGACGTTCTCTGATGTTTACTTGGCAGCAATCGACGATGCAGTCAAACTTGGCGCAGACGTTTTGAACATGAGCCTTGGCTCTACTTCTTCGTTCTACGATGCAGATAGCGCAGAAGACAAAGCGATCACAAACGCTGTGAACAACGGGATCGTCTCAGCTGTCTCAGCTGGTAACTCTGGCCACATCGGTTATGGCTACGATAACCCGCATTACGACAACCCAGATTACGGTCTAGTCGGATCTCCTGGGCTGAACAAAGATACAATCCAAGTTGCAGCTACTGGAAACTTGGTCAACCACTTCACGCACGAAGTAGATTTCGGTGATTTCTCAGTAGAAGGTTTCGGTGTGGATGACTGGACGGATTTCCAAGAAGACGGCGATGATTTTGAAGTCGTTTCTTTGAAGGAACTTTCAGGAAAACCAAATGCATTAGGAGCAGCTGCTGATTACGAAGGCATTGACGTTACGGGCAAAGTCGTAGTCGTTGAGCGCGGCGCTTACGCGTTTGCTGATAAAACGAAATGGGCAGCGGCAGCTGGTGCTGCTGGCATTATCGTATACAATACGTCTAACCCAGTATTCTACAAAGACCAAGGCGGCTGGGATATTCCGTTCATGAAGATCACTCAGGAAGATGGCGCAGAACTTGAAGCGGCACTTGCTACAGACGGTGAACTTGGTGCGAATGTAGAACAAACAGATAAAGAAGAAGGACCTGAAGTCGGTCGTGCAACAGACTTCACATCGTGGGGCGTAACGCCGGACCTTGAGTTCAAACCGGAATTGTCTGCACCAGGCGGAAACATCTTGTCAACGCTTGAAAATGACAAATACGGCGTCATGAGCGGAACGTCGATGGCAGCTCCACACGTTGCAGGCGGCGCGGCACTCGTTCAGCAATACTTGAAAAACCATGACGAGTACAAAAACCTATCTGTTGAAGAACGTACTCGCCTAGCGAAAGTATTGATGCTGAATACAGCAGATATTACGCATGGTAAATCAGGCGATACCATTTCTCCTCGTCGTCAAGGCGCAGGGATGATGCAGCTGAACGGCGCTGTTACAACGCCAGTCATCTTGACTGAAAAATCGACAAATGAAGCAAAAGTGAACATCAAGGACTTCACAGAAGATTCCTTTACATTCACATTGACAGCTGAAAACATGTCCGATGAAGCGGCAACGTATTCAGTCGACACATCCGTACTTGTGGATATGTTCCAAGAAGATGGCGACGTAACATCTAACTTGTTGAAATCAGGCGCACTTCAAGGAGCAAAAGTAACAGCTCCTGAAACAGTGACAGTACCGGCAAATGGTACGACTGATGTGACAGTTACAATCGATATCAGTGCAGGACAAGTGCCTGGACTTGACAAAGATGGCAAAGAAATTACGAAAGCGCTTGAAGAAGATGTCTTCGTTGAAGGCTTTGTGAAATTGATGGCTGAAGAAGGTTCAGCAAACCCTGATCTGGTCTTGCCATACATCAGCTTCTACGGCGAATGGGACCGTCCGGACATCATTGATTCCTTCGGCGTTGAAGAAAAAGACGAACCGAGATTTTATGAAGACTATCTAGCGGAAGATGGCTTCGGAGATGCATACGATGGACTTAAGTTCTTGGACTTGGTTGAAGTAGATGGAAAACTGGTTTATCCGGTCTCTCCAAACAACGATGGCTTGAACGATTCTATCAACGGCATCCCGACATTGCTGCGGAATGCTGATGAGCTCCAGACAAATGTCTGGAATGCCGAAGGCAAAAAATTGCGCACAGTGAATATCGAAAAAGATGTTCGCAAAAACTACTTTAACGGTGGAAGCGGTAGCTACTTCAGTTATAACGGATCGCGTGCTTGGGACGGCAAAGTCGAAGGAAAAGTAGCTGCAGACGGATTATATGATTACGAATTAAAAGCGAAGGTGGACTACGAAGAGGCAGATTGGCAGAGCAAGACCTTGCCGGTTTATATCGATACAGTCGCACCCGAAGCGTCAGTCTCTGTAAACGAAGAAGACAATACGCTGGAAGTTTCTTTATCTGATGAAGGGGTTGGGGTTAAACAATTCCGAGTGAAAGTCGATGGCACTAGCTTGCCGGCTGAAAACGAGTTCTTCGGTGCAGATGAAACAGTAATCGACTTGGATAAGTTTGATTTAGACGCTTCAGAAGCTGACTTGATCGAAGTCGTTGTCTATGACCATGCCTTCAACGGCGGTTACGCTATTTCTAACGCAGACGACACAGTTAAACCGGTCATTTATGTAGATGAAGACGGCCCATCAGCGCTTGGCCTGTATAACACGAATACAGTACCGGTCAAAGGGTATGTTGTCGAAGAAAACTTGAAGACTTTGAAAGTGAATGGCAAAGAAGTAACATTCACTGAAACGGAAGACGGCTTCGCATTTGATACGACAATTGAACTTGAAACAGGACGCCAAGAAGTGAAATTCGAAGCGACTGATTACAACGGCAACACGTCTTCTATCATCCGCCCGATTTATGTGGATACGGTGAACCCGACACTTGCGATTGACGCTCCGAGCGTAGTGGATCAAGACCAAGATTCTGTCGAATTCGAAATTACGGTGAAAGACAACTTCAACCTAGTGAAACTATCACTTGATGGAGATGTCCTTTACAACCAAGATGTGTTCGATGAAATCAAAATTGCGGACCCAATCAGCAACACGGTAACAGCGAAAGTCGATTTGGTAGATGGCATGAACTCGTTCATGGTTGTCGCTGAAGATGGCGCTGGCAACAAAGTTGAAAAAGAAGTGAAGATTGACCGTTCTGAATCAGACCTTCGTGCAGAGCGCATTTCAGGCGCAGACCGCTACATCACTGCAGTTGAATTGAGCCAAGAAGGCTGGGAATCTTCCGATACAGTCGTCCTTGCACGTGGTGACAACTATGCAGATGCACTAGCAGGCGTACCGCTTGCGAAGATGCACGATGCACCGCTTCTATTGTCTCGCACGGCGAAATTGCCTGCTGACACATACGAAGAAATCAAACGCCTTGGCGCGAAAACAGTCCACGTTCTTGGTGGAACTGGCGCGATCTCTGACGCTGTCGTTAAGCAATTGAAATCTGACGGCATCACAGTAGAACGCATCAGCGGCGCTGATCGTTTTGAAACAGCTGCGAAAATTGCTGAGAAATTCGGTAAATCTGAATCAGCAATCGTCGTTAGCGGAACAAACTTCCCGGATGCTCTAAGCGTAGCTAGCTATGCTGGATCTGAAGGAACACCGATCTTGCTTTCCCGTACAGATTCAGTGCCGAACGCAACGAAAGCGGCATTGGTGAAACTAGGCGTGGAAAACAGCTTGATCATCGGTGGAACTGGCGCGATCAGCGAGCAGGCAGCTTCTGAGCTTCCGAACTCGTTCCGTATCAGTGGCGCGGATCGTTACAAAACTTCACTTGAAGTGGCGAAATACTTCGGTAGCCCAACAGATACAGTTTATGTCGCAACAGGCAAGTCTTATGCGGATGCTCTAGCAGGCGGCGCGCTGGCAGCGAAAGATGACACTGGCGTCTACTTGGTAGGAAAATCCGTACCTAAAGAACTTGGCGAACACTTGCAGAAGAATGGCGTTGAGTACGTGAAAGTGATCGGTGGATCACAAGCCGTATCCGATGACATCTTGAAGCAATTGGACGAGTACTTGAACAACAAATAAGATAAGTGAAGACGGGGTGCCTTTGGGCGCTCCGTTTTTGTTTTACTAAATTAACTGCATTATATATAGAAGAAACTCATTCATTGGAATAGGGGTAGAAAGTTAAAAATCCTATACTTAAATGTCAAAAGTAGTAACTTTGAATCCCTTTATATGGATATTCATGAAGTATCTAATGAGAAAAAGAAAAAATGTAAGCGTTATCGAAATATTTATCAAAATTTTACTTACCTTCGAAATCTTTTGTAGTATTATGGGTAATAGGGACAAACGTCTTGATACATAGTCTGAAAGATACAGCCCTGAGAGACGTTCGTCAAAAAAATTGATAGGATGGTGTACAAATGCCGAAAAAGATTTTCACTTCTGTAATGGCGACGACACTGGCTTTAACAGTCGTTGGGATTTACGATTCGCAACAAGCGGACGCAGCTGAAGGCGATTTCGAGTTAACGATCATGCACACGAATGACACGCACGCAAATCTTGACAATGCGCCGAAACGCGCAACTTTGGTTAAGCAATTGCGAGCGGAGAATGCCAACAACCTATTGCTTGATGCAGGCGATGTCTTCTCAGGAACACTGTATTTCAACTCATTCCAGGGGCAAGCTGACCTAGAACTCATGAACTACATGGGCTATGACGCCATGGTATTCGGAAACCATGAATTCGACTTGGGATCTAGTGCAGATGGGCACGGAGCACTTGCTGAGTTTGTTGGAAATGCGGACTTCCCAATGCTTGGGGCTAACGTGGACTTCTCGAAAGATGACAAGATGTCACCGCTTGTAGCGGGAGACGCTTTCACCAAAACTGCTGCCAATGGCCAAATCTATAGCGGTGTCGTACAAGAAGTGAATGGCGAGGAAGTCGGGATCTTCGGTTTGACCACTGCTGAAACAGCAGATATCTCAAGCCCAGTAGATGTAGAATTTACGGATTATCTTGAGGCTGCCGAAGAAGCAGTTACTTGGTTTGAGGACCAAGACGTTAATAAAATCGTTGCTTTGACTCATATTGGCTACAATGACAACGTGGCAGTGGACAACGACCGCACTCTAGCTGCAGAAGTGGATGGCATCGACGTCATCGTCGGTGGACATACACACACAAAACTATTGCCACCTGTGCAAGTAGAAGATACAGTCATTGTTCAAGCGAACGAATACAATAAGTTCCTAGGTCAACTGGATGTCACTTTCGATGAAGCTGGAAACGTAACAAACTTCGTTGGTGAGCATCATGAAGTTGCGCTTGCTGATGCAGACGAAGAGGCCGCAGCTATTCTCAAGCCTTTCGCAGATGAAATCGATGACTTAAAGAAAAAAGAAATCGGAGTTGAAGCAAATGTCTTCCTAAACGGCACGCGCGGAGAATTCGGAATTCGTTCAAGTGAAACAAACCTTGGAAACTTCATTACTGATGGCATGCTCGCAAAAGCAAAAACAATCAATCCTGAAACGACAATTGCGCTTCAAAATGGCGGTGGCATCCGTGCTTCTATCGATGAGGGACCGATTACTTATGGGGAGGTCTTGACTGTCCTGCCATTCGGCAACGCTTTGGCAATCATGGAAGTCACTGGCCAGGAACTCACAGAAGCACTTGAGCGTAGTGTCCAAGCGACTCCTGCAGAGGGTGAAAAAACTATTCCAGAATTTGGTGGATTCCTGCACGTATCCGGTATGTTCTTCAACTATGATGCCAAAGCACCAGTCGGCGAACGTGTCCTGTCTGCTTTCGTAGATACAGGAGATGGTGAATATACAGAATTGGATATGGAAGAAACATATACAGTCGCAACGAATACTTTCACTGCTAAAGGCGGCGACGGCTATGACATGTTCGCTAAAGCTTATGCTGAAGGCCGTGTAACGGAGCCAGGTTTCACAGACTGGGAAATGTTCGAAGAGCACGCACAATCCTTCGCTGACGAAGGCATAGAGCCATACGAAGAGCGCCGCATCAACCAAGTGCGCTTGTCTGGTGAAAACCGTTACGAAACAGCAATCGCTGTATCGAAACAAGGCTGGGAATCTGCTGACACGGTCGTCATCGCACGCGGTGACCAGTATGCAGACGCTTTGACAGCAGCTCCACTTGCTGATCAATACGATGCGCCAATCCTATTGACGCGCTCTGGAGCACTTGCTTCTGGTGTTGCTGAAGAAATCGCACGCCTTGGCGCAACAAACGCCATCGTTCTTGGCGGCACACAAGCTGTTTCAGCTGATGTATTTGCTGAACTAGAAGGTCTTGACCTTGATGTAGAACGTATTGGCGGAGCCACTCGCTATGATACAGCTGTGGCAATCGCAGATGAACTTGAGACAGATGGCACTGAAGCAGTCGTCGTAAGCGGCGTGAACTTCCCAGATGCCTTGTCTGCTGGTTCGTATGCAGCTGTTAACGACAAACCAATCCTATTAACACGCCCAGATTACATTCCTGCAGCAACAGCAGACGAACTTGAATTCTACGATACAACAACGATCATCGGAGGATCTCAAGCCGTTTCTGAAGAAGTAGCAGATGCAATGCCGGATGCAACACGTGTCAGCGGTGCAGACCGTTACTTGACGTCTGCAGCAGTAGCAGAGCTATTGTTTGAAGACGCTGGCGAAGGCTTGGCAGCTAACGGCCAAAACTTCCCAGATGCTTTGACTGGAAACGCACTCGCTGCAGCTTATGAAGCACCGATGCTTCTAGTCAAAAAAGACTCTGTGAACGCTACAGTCGAAACACGTGCCCACTACTACGGCACTGTCTTCACTTCAGGCGGTACACAAGTCGTTTCACCAAAAGTCATCAAAGCTTTGCACGACTGAGCGAAATAATTATACCCGGCTGCTTAGGCAGCCGGGTATTTTTATGTTCATTCAATGGTTGTGCAAAGACGAGGGGGAGGGCAAAATTCAAGAGGCCCTATTTACAAGAAGTAGATATCGTGTAAAGAAACCAGGCGTTCATTCGCGCCTGGTTTTGATTATCGAAATTTCACAGCCGGAAAACCTATTGCGCAGCTTTTTGCTCACGATACAGATTGACCAATTTCTTCCCGTCGCTATCCCCGATAAGGGTAGTCATAGGGAGGAGGTTGATCGCGACAGTCAAATAAGAAACGAATATGAAGCTATCCAAGTAATTTCGAAAAACCCCAAGCTCAAAGCCCGTCGCAAGATCCAAGATTACCGCGCTGACCAAATTGAACAAGACGCCGCCCAAGTAGAAAAGACTCCTCTGGAACTTCCCCAGAGCTTCAATATCTTTTGCAACCACGTGCCCTCCCGCAAAATACGCCACCCTCAGGTAGAACAGCTTGTACTTCCATAAAACTTCGCCATTTCCAATACTAAATTCAACCAATTCACCGCCAGATAACTTCAAGAAAAAAGCATGCCCTGCTTCATGTATTAGCGCAATAAAAGGGAAGATGAACAAAGTAATCACAATAAAATTAATGAAAAAATCCATACAACCACTCCTCTGCTATTAGGTTTTGGTCTGAAAGTTAAGTGTAATTTTTTACCATAATCATATATACGGAAGAAAATCGAAACAGTTTCATCAAATCCACAAAGCCGAGCAATCTAGCACCTACAAGAGCAGAACAAAGCTAAATCTCATAACAACTTCACAACCAAGAATTAGCTATCCCCACAATCACAAGACCAGGGAAGCGATTCTCCCACAAGCCGGCAACTTAATAAAGGAGCAAATCTGCCGGTGCACACCACAAGCAACGAAATCTCCAAGCTGCCCAGCGCAGAGGGGTGAAGCGAAGGAGTAAGACAAGCGTTCTTCTTGGCTTACTACGAAAGCTCAACCCCAAGCCCGGCAGCGACTACCAACATGAAGCGAAAATCAAAGCTCAAAACGACTGCCCACTCAAAGCCATGCAAACTCGCCCCAGGAAGCGATTTCCCCAAAAGCCGGCAACTGAATAAAGAAGCAGATCTGTCTGTACATACCACAAGCAACGAAATCTCCAAGCTGCCCAGCACAGAGGGGTGAGCCGAAGCACTAAGACGGGTGCTCTTCCCGGCTTATTGCATGAGGCCAACCCCAAGCTCGGCAGCGGCTACCTAACCGATGCAAAAAGAAAAGCAATAAACAAGTCGACACCCAAACTCTCACTATCTACTTTCACACCAGTCCCGGGAAGTGATTCCCCCAAAAACCGGCAACTGAATAAAGAAGCAGATCTGTTTGTACGTACCACAAGCAACGAAATCTCCAAGCTGCCCAGCGCAGAGGGGTGAGCCGAAGCAAGAAGACGGGTGCTCTTCCCGGCTTCTTGTGAAAGGCCAACCCCAAGCCCGGCAGCGACTACCGGTCGAAGCAACAAAAGAAGCGATGTCCAAGTATACACATAAAATCCCACTAGCTTCTTACATATTCAACCCAGAAAGCGATTCCCCACAAACCAAAAAAAAGCCCTTCTCCCGGTATCCCGGAAAAAGGGCAAAAATTAATAAGAATCCACATCCGACTGCGACAAATGCCAATCAGCCAGCTCGTCATAGGAACCAGTGCCAGTGAAATCCTTGATCACAAACGGCATCGGGCTATTGATATGGAAAAAGCCGGCTTTCTTCAAAGCACGATAGCGCGGGCTATCCGGCACCGCCCAACAATTGAGCGCATCCGCTTTCGTGAAACGGCGAATGGCCTTCAATTGATCCGCAATAATCGCTTCATCGTTCGGACCAAACAAATCAACAATCGTAGTAAAGGTGACACCGTTCGCTTTTGTCTCCTCATGCAAGACACAATAGCCTTCAGCATAGCCATTCTGCTCGAGCGTATACACCTGGTAATCCTTCGTCGGATGGTCCAAGAACCGTCGCTGGAGATAGCCACCGCTTCGCTTCGTGTGGAGAGGGTACTGTTTTTCAAAACGCCCGTACAACATCTCCGCTACGGACAAGCGATCGCCGAGCTCGCGCAATTGATGCGTGCTCTTTTTCGGAATGCTGACTGAGAACGCTTTGTCGAGCGGCGATTGAATCGCCTGTAACTTGCCGACCTTAGCCGCAAGCAATGCGCCGGGTTTGTTGACCGCTAAAAAGCGCGGGACATTTCCAAGGTCTTTGCCGTCTGCAACTTTCATGAACACTTGTTTCGCTGTCTCAGCAGGGAAGCCGTAAAGGATGTCGATCCCTTCAGTCTTACATTCCTGGATCATCCGAGAAACGATCTGTTTATAAATGCCACGCCCCTGTGCTTCTGGATCGACCATGATGTCGACCCGTTCACCGAGCATAAGTTCCTTGCCTTGTTGGCGCGCCGTAAGCTTCAGAAAAGCCGCATGGCCGTTAATATGGCCATCTTCTTCCGAGACAACGATTGTGGCGCTCTCAGGAAAGGTTTCAAACTTCCATTGCCATTCAGCAAGCGAGCGTTTTTTACCGAATACTTTTTCGTAAAGCTCGTTGATACCGAGTTCATCCCCGGCTTGGTATAGGCGAATCATATGCTGTCACCGTCATCCTGCAACCCGAAATCTTCACGGCGAGACGCAGCCGCGAGAAGCGCGAAGAATGCCAGTCCGAAGATATCGGATTCCCATAGGTTATAGACAAGGCCCATGAAATATGCGCCGAGCAAGATGCTGGCAGTAAGAGAATATAGGTAGCTTTCTTTGTGCTTTTTCGCGTAACGCCAAAGCATCAGCAATAAGAAAGCAGCAAAGGCAATGACACCAAGTACACCGGTTTGGACGATGATTTGAATATACTGGTTATCGGAATAGAATTTATGGCCGATTTCGTATTCCCGGTAAATCGGGGAGCCGTTCGATAGGGTAGTGGAATCGCCAAACGTGGCAAATCCAGTCCCAATAATTGGGTGGTCTTTGAAAACTTCAAATCCAGTTTTGACGATAAACAAGCGGCCTGAACTTTGGCTGCCAGTGACTGTGTCTTCGCTAAACGTACTGCCGATGCGATCGCGGAATCCGGATTCGCCGCCAACATCAAATTGCTGGATATTGGTCACTTTCTCAGAACCGACATCGGTGCTTTCAATGAAGTTCGTCAGCAAGTTAAGTGGCAGTACGACGATTACAAGTGCAATCACCGTGTATTTCACAAAGTCGATGAGCACGCTCATTTTGCGCGTCATGATTAAGAAAGCGACTGCGGCGATTAAAAATCCTAACCAAGTACCGCGTGAATACGTCAATACAAGAATGCCCACCAACAGGACATTCAAAATATCCATATAAAGCGGTTTGAATTCTTTTAGTTTATTCTTTGCATAATAGAAGGCGATGAACGCAAACATCAAGTAGATGCCGAGCACGTTCGGATTGCCGAGCATGCCGTAAATGCGCACGCGGTTCTTTGCAGATAATGCCATAGCTTGCCAAGATTCAGGTAAGAAGAAGTTGCGGATTGATAATTTTTCAGCCATAGCCTGGATGATGACCAAAATCGCAGTCCAAACAAAAATCCAGACGAGGTTGACCAAGTCTTTGCGGGTAATACCAAGACGATAGACCACATAATAGACTAAGTAAAAGAGCAGGAACTGACGCAATGTCATTGCAATAAGAACAGGACTGATGCCCGTGATGAGAGCGGAAATCGAACCGATAGCAAGAAAAGCGAAATAAGCGTATTCGAAATTCTTGAAATGGAATAACTTGCCGAAGGTTTTGCGATTCATCCAGAACACTTTGAGCAGCGCACCGAATACGACGGCTTCCGTCAAATAGCTGAGCGCCGGATTGTATTGCGTCACAAATTCACGCACTGGTATATAGACAAACAGCAACAGGATGCCGTGTTTTGGATTGATGAATGCGTAAGCGAACAATACCAGTGTGACGGCATAGCCGATGATGGCCAGTTCAGAGTATGCGATTAACATAATAGCGATCAAGGCGATGAGCCAAAACCATTTTTCGTTGTCGTTCTTAAAAAAGTTCATAATATCCTCCAAATGCATTTATAATTAGCGGCTTTGATAAATCGCCTTTTTCAATTTCAAGTTCTTGAAAATTGCCCACCACAAGGTAACGGTACGATTCGCTTGCTTGAAATGGTTTTCGTATTGGCGGTCGCCAGTTTTCAAGCGATCAGCCGCTTCGATGAATCGCTGCGGTGTGTTCTCGATGAAAGTTTCTACATAACGTGGGTTTTCTTTTGTTTGAGCTGCTTTAATCTCAGCAAGCGCCAAAAATCCATCAAATGCGATGACTTGGCTTTTGAATGCTTCTGTCGCCCGTTGTTTCAGTGGGAATTGATCGCTAATGTCCATAATACAATTGATCGCGTCAGGCGGGACAGGGCAATTGATCTCATATTCGCGGACGAGGCTTGGCTGATGTTCGGTATGCTTCAGAGCATCCGCTACCAAATGGGCACTATAGACATGATCTGGATGGGCGTCGATCAAGCTGGTCGTATAAACGGTATCTGGCTGGATTTCGTCGATCAGCTCCACAAAACGTTCGCTTGATGCCACATGCTTAATTTCACTATCGGGATAATCCAGATAACGCACATCTGTAAAGCCCAGCAAATCCTGGATCGAGCGCAACTCCTGCTTGCGCGTTTCGGCCAGCGCATCGGCTTCGACGGGAGCGGCATTGCTGTTTTTGCCATCGGTGATGATGGCGATGGTGACTTGTGCGCCGGAATCGGCATAGCGCCGAATCGTTCCGCCGAGGCCAATTGTTTCGTCGTCAATATGTGGGGCAAATACGAGCACGCGCTTTGCCGGTTCAAGCGGCGTCAGCGGTTTGCTCGCTTGATAAAAGCGTTTCAAGGATGCTTTGATGGCCGGATTGAGTACCGGCGCGGCATTTTTCATTAATGCTTGTTTCATAATATGAAAAACTCCTTATGATTTTCTAAGCTTGCTGATGAGGAAGCGCGCAATTTCCGTTTTCAAAGCGAGTGCCGCGATGACGTAGACAATGGCGCCGACGATCGCAGTCAGGCCGAAGCGGATATAAATATTGAGATCCTCGAGAATTCCTGAAGCGAGCCATAAAGCCAATAGCATGACAGCGGTCGCCGCAAAAATCTTCGCCGCGTCTTTCATGATAAAGCGAGAGTTGAGCTTGCCTTGCGTCCGGTTAAAGACGACCCAGTTAAGCGCAAAATAAACGAGCGCCATGACGGACGAAGCGAGTGGAATTGCCAGATACGAATCAAGCAAGGCGATGAACAAGAAGTTCAATCCGACATTGAGCGCGATGGAGAATAAGGAAATGCGCAAAATGACATGTCCTTGTTTTTTTGAATAGAAAGCTTTGTTTAAGATGTTTTGCAAACTGAAGAACAATACTGATCCCAAGTACAGATAGCCGACGTTTGCAGTAGCTGTTGTCGCGTCTGCTGTAAAGGCGCCGCGTTCGTAAACGATCGTGATGAGATCTTGCATCAGCCACATCATTCCCGCTACAGCCGGCAGTAAAACCAGAAGCGTCAACATCAAGCCGTATTCGATGCCTTGTTTGAAGCTTTTCTCATTGGCATTCGCAATCGCTTTCGCCAAAATCGGGAAAATGATCGTCCCAATGGTTACACCGATGATCGCTTGCGGGAAGTGGACGATGTTCTTCGCGTAGTTCACGTAGTTGACTGCTGAATCACTGAACGAACTGGCAAAGATATTATCGATTGTCAGATTGACTTGGCCGACCATCACGGTAATAGCGACTGGGATAAAAATGATCGAAAAGGGCTTAATTTCTTCCCAGTCGAGTTTGCCGATTACTTTATGGCTGTCTTTAGGGACGAACCAGAGCCGTTTGGCAATATACGATAACAGTGCACCGGCCAAATAGCCAAACGCCATGGAGTAGGCGCCGATTTGGTCTGCAAACAACAGCGTACTAAGAATGGTGCTGCCGATGACGATGGTCTGTGAGATGACCGACAGAGAGAATTTACTTTCTGCGTCAAGATAAGCCTCATAAACTGCGTTCAATGACACCAGGAACACAGCGATAAAGAAAATGACCGCCAAGGCAACACTCAATTCAATTGCCTCAGCTCGCACATCAGGTTGCAGGTTGGGGAACTGAAACAATAAAGGCAACAGGACGGGAGAGACAAATGCACCGATAACAGCAACAATCAATCCGAAAACCATCGTCCCACGAATGATCTGTGAAAAATGATGATGGCCTTTGCCGTCTGCCTGTGCGTGGATAAAGCTTGGCACGAAAGCGTTCTTCATGCCGGTAGTGAAAAATAAAATAAAGGTATTTGCCAAAGCGAATGCAGCAAAGTACGCAGCTGATTGATAGGAATCCCCAAATTGATAAGCAATCACCATATCCCGGAGTAGCCCGGAAACTTTTAAAAACAGCGACGCAATGACAAACAAAATGCCGGTAAGTGCGAGTTTTCTGCCCAAAACAAAATCCTACTTTCTTCAAATGGTTAAGCGGTAAAACAAAACCAATTTCTTTCCTTATATATAGGAGCAATAATCTCCCAATTCCATTTCCCTATCTTATCATGAATCCTCTTGTTTAGACGTCTCTCAATGAATTATGTTGCGGAAAAATTCACAACCGGGGCGTTGCGCCAAGTGAATGAAAAAGCAATAAAGAACAATTCAAACAAAAAGAATGATCAGACTATTTAAAAGGTTAAAAAAGGGAATTTTATGAGTATTTCGGGTATTAATAGTTAGAATTTACAAATTATTAATAAAACGCTTACAATTTTTTAGTATAATGGTTTCGTATGACAATAAATTACCTGAGGAGTGAAAGTTAGTGGCAAAAAGCGCGTTCAGCAAAATCTTTTTGAGTCTCCTATTGGCTTTATCCGCTGTGTTGCCTTATGCAGCGACAGCCGATGCAGCCGAAACCATTTCGGTGGCACAAGCCATAGAAAACAATACAGGCACAGCAACGGTGAGAGGGTTTATTGTTGGCACTGCTAGCAGCAAATCGAGCTACGATCAAGAAGCACCTTTCACAACAGCGAGCAATTTAGGGTTGGCAGATTCACCGGATGAAACCGATCCGACGAAAATTTTGCCAGTTCAATTGCCTACTGGTGCGATTCGTACAGGCTTAAACTTAGTCGATAATCCGTCTAACTTTAAAGCCGAAGTCACGATCATGGGTTCACTGGAAGCTTATTTTTCAACAGCAGGCTTGAAATCTCCAACAGCTTTCACGATCCTGTCTGAAGGCGAAGAGCCACCGACAGCGACGCCAGTAGCGAATGTCAAAGAAGCTCGCGGTTCAGAAGGCTTGATTTCCGTTGAAGCGACTGTCACAACGGAAACTGGTTTATGGGGCGGCAATGCTTTTTACGTTCAGGACGAAACAGCGGGGATTTATGTTTATACGTCCAGCGCAACAGTTACTGCAGGCGATAAGGTTCGCTTGGTAGGCACTGTGTCCGAATATGGCGGTGAGCTTCAATTACAGCCGAATACGGTAGAAGTCTTGTCTTCTGGCAATGAATTGCCAAAAGCACAAGTGATTTCACCAGCAGGCGTCAATGAAGACACGCAAGGAGAACGCATTTCGATTGAACGCGTCAAAATCACTAACTTACAATCTGTTAACGCATATGGAACGTTCGAATTTACGGCAGTTGCTGAAAACGATGAGCAAGTCGTCGTTCGCAACGACAACCGCAACGGTTTGACGTTCGAAGACTTCACCAAACGCTACAAAGAAGGCGACTTGATTTACCTATCAGGCATAGCTTCTAAATTCAATTCGACGTACCAAGTGAAGACGCTTGGATTTGACAGCTTTGAACTTGTCAACAAACCGGCTGTGTACGCAGACATCTTCCCGGGCGTTGTTTCGGAAGGAACTGAAATCACGCTTGCCAGCGGATGGGACGATGCTGTAATCCATTACACGACAGACGGTTCAACACCGACTGCAAACAGCACGGTTTATACAAAGCCAATCCTTTTGACGAAAGATACGGTCATTAAAGCGATCGCTATCTCAGACGAAACATCAGATGTCTTTTCATTCCAATATACCGTCCTGAAAACTAAGGACTTGAAAATCCGCGACATTCAAGGGCAAGGGCATTACTCAACTTATGAAAATGCCAATGTTAATGAAATAACAGGGGTCATCACACATTTCTACAATGGTTCGAATTTTGTCATTCAAGATACCGATGATGATGGCGACTGGACAACATCAGAAGCAATTATCGTCAACAAATCCTCTGCGTCGAGCAGCTTGGCTGTCGGGGATGTAGTATCAGTCGCAGGAACAGTGGAAGAATGGTTCTATAGCGGCTATTCCGATATGAAAGAAAACGATCTCCCTGTCACGCGCATCCGTTCAACAGATGTGGCGAAAACAGGTACAGCGGATCTTCCTGAACCGATTGTCATCGGTGAAGACGTATTCCCGCCTACGCAAAACATCGACAACGACGGCTTGACGGAATTCCAGCCGGAAGAAGACGGCATTGATTTCTGGGAATCCCTTGAATTGATGCGTGTCGGTGTAGCGGATGCACAAATTGTTGGACCGCAAGACTACGGCGAAGTGTTTGTCGTATCGAAAAATGCAACGAACAACGAATTCCATAAACAAGGCGGAATCTTGCTTGAAGAAGACGATTTCAACCCGGAACGCGTAAAAATCCAAACAAGTGAAGACCTCGTCGCAAAAGCAGGCGATACTTTCGCTGAAATGCCGGTCGGCGTTCTCGGATATGGCTTCGGCAACTACCAGATCTGGACGGATATAACGAAAGTGCCGGCAATTGTAGACGGCGGCACACGACCGGAAGAAACATGGATCGAGAATGCAGACGATAAATTGACGGTTGCGGCTTATAACGTCGAAAACTTCTCTGCAGACCCGAGCCATACAACAAACGAAAAAGCACAGCGCATTGCAGAATCATTCGTTAATGATTTGAACTCACCGGATGTCATCTCGATGATCGAAGTTCAAGACAGCGATGGACCGATTGCATCTGGCAACTCTGATGCTACCGCTTCTTATGAGCGTCTTATCAAAGACATCCAAACAGCAGGCGGCCCAACGTACGCTTGGACAGACATCGCACCGGAATACAACCAAGACGGCGGGCAGCCAGGCGGGAACATCCGCGTTGGTTTCTTATACAACCCAGAACGCGTGACACTTGCTGAAGGAACAAAAGGAACGTCTACACAAGACAACTCGTGGACAGAATCAGGCGACCTTGCCTTGAACCCAGGACGTGTCCAGCCAATCCCAATGCCTGGCACGCGCAAACCACTCGCAGCACAATTTGAATTCCAAGGTGAAGAAATTGTCGTCATCGCGACGCATTTGAACTCCAAAGGCGGAGATCAAGGCTTGATGGGGCAAAACCAGCCACCAGAATTCAAATCAGAAGTTGAACGCATTGAATTGGCACACGCCATCAATGGTTTTATCGAACAAGGGCTCGAAATCAATCCGGAACTGAATGTCGTCGTCACTGGCGATATGAACGATTTTGAATTCACTCCGGCACTGGAAGCACTTCAAGGCGACATCTTGACGAACAAAGTCAACGATGTGCCAGAAGACGACCGTTTCTCTTATCATTACCAAGGCAATACGCAAGTGCTTGACCACTTGCTCGTAACGAATAATTTGGCAGAGCACACAGAACTGGATATGGTCCACATCAACTCGATGTTCATGGAAGAGCATGGACGCGCATCAGACCATGACCCGCTTCTGGCACAAATTACATTTGATAAACCACAAGTGCCGGGCCAGCAACAAGCTAAACCGGAATACACGGAGTTTTCAGCGATCGTGAAAGCAGCTGACTTCGATGAAGAAGGCAAGCTGGATATCCATTTCACGGAAGACATTTTCACGCAAGTGCTAAACAGCGGCAAGAATTTGCGTGTGGAATTGGAAGATATGATTTTGACTTTGACTCCGAAAAACTTGAAACAATTGGCACAAAAAACGCCTCAAGGCATGACGCTTTCATTCGAGGCTGATGATGCCAAGCTGGTTGGGTTCCGCCCGACTTTGACTAGCCAGTTTGATATCGCGGTATTGAATGCTTCAGGTACGAAACTGGATATGAAATTTGACGACACGGTGCAATTGAGATTCGCAACTGATGCAAGTGTCCGAGTCCAGTTCGGTTCACACGTCGACAAGCGTGGCAGATGGCAAATCATGAAAGGCAGCAAAAACGGCTCGACCTTCACACTGGAAGTCAAAGAGCTCGGCAATTACACGGTCGTCACGAACAGAGGGCGATTGGTGAAAAACAGAAGATAAGTAAACAGATTAAAGGCTGGGAGGGCATTTGCTCCCCCAGCCTTTTTGTGTAAAAAAAAGTTCTTGCCAAAAACTTATCAAAACAAGGGTTCCAAGCCTTTTCTTTTTGAATTGGGGGTTGCTATAATGAACTCACAATAACGGAAGCGGGTTGAGACGATGGAAAAACGGATGATGCAATGGCTGGTAGTTTTTCTGTCAGCGATGATCCTTGCGGCTTGTGGAGGAACCGATACCGAAGCGCCGCCGGAGACAGAAACAGAACAGGGAGATTCACCGGTTGATACGGTCGCACAAGAAAAAGGCGCCATGATTGCGAATGCCAAAACACATGTCTACACCATCTATACCGATTTCGAACAAGGATCAGGATTTTTGTACAATGACGAAGGGGATATTTTGACGAATGCCCACGTCGTTCGCGATGCGACGTTTATTTCACTCGTCAATAGCGATGGGCAGGAGTTCGCCGGGAAAGTCATCGGCATATCGCTCGATGAAGACTTGGCGCTTGTGCGCGTCGAAGATTTGGCAGGGAAAGACCCGCTCGAACAGGAACTGGAACCGGTGGATAGCGGGACGCCGGTCATCGCCATCGGCAGCCCTGAAAATGCGGCGAACACAGCAACAGAAGGCGAAATTACCAACACGGGGGTCGATTTTTCGGAAGTCTTTGTTTACGATGACCTCTATGAAATGAATGCCCTCATCAAAAGAGGTTCAAGTGGCGGACCGCTGCTGGATGCAAGTACCGGAAATGTGCTCGGCATCAATTCAGTTATGCTCGAAGACAATCCTGAGATCGGCTATGCGATTCCGCTGTATTTGAAAAAAGAGCTTTTAGACAGCTGGGCAGCGAACCCAGATCCGCTTCCGGCTTCGCAATTGGTTGAACCTTCGGTGAAGGATGCCTATTTTGACGAAGCGTTGCTGTCGAGTTTCATCGAAGCCTATTATGATTTGCTGCCGTATTCCATGAACGAAGAAGAGCTCAATTACTACTCCACGTATTTGGTGCCGGGAAGCCAGGCGGTTGAAGCGGTCGACAGCGTCGTCAAAGACTATTCTTCAGATGGCCGGGTGTTTGATTCGGTCGTGCCGGAAGTCAGTGCCGTCGAAATAGATGGCGACCGTGCCTATGTCGAAGCCGGGGCCGTATTCAATTACCATGAAGCGGACGGCGAGACAGGCACAATCGACCATCAACGGCGTTACACCGTGATAATCGATGAGTACGGGGATTACCAAATTGAATATGTAGAAGAAATGTAAGAGCCTCCGATTGTGGGGGCTCTTTTTTTACAGGGCGTGAAAAGTTTACTGCTAGGCTGCTTACTTAACCTCACTTTAACCGGAAGCCATTAAAGTTAGAACGTGAATACAACTTTGAACGTTTGCAACCAAAAAGATGAGGTGAGAACAGTGAGGGATATTTATTTCAGCAAAGCATACGGGAAGCTTTATGAAAAGATGGAAAACGGAAAATGTGTGTCGTTCACTCTCTTTCACAAACTAGGATCAGTCCATTATTTATTTATCAAAAGGGTAATTCCTATCGATTTATCGGGCAGTGGACCGTACTATGATTTGATCACCCCCTACGGATATGGAGGACCAATCGTTGAAGCTGAAGACGCAAGCGATAAGAAAGAATTATGCCAACTGTTTTTTCGTGAGTTTCGCAAATATTGCCAAACGGAAAACATCGTCAGTGAATTTATTCGCTTTCATCCCATATTGAAAAACGCCTCAGATTTTGAGGAATGGTACGCTATCGATTTTATGCGCAACACCATTCAGACGAGATTGCATGACACAGAAGATCCACTGATGACTGAATACACGCCATCGATCCGTCGATACATCCGCAAAGCATTGGAGCAAGGTGTGGAGTATAAAGTGTCTATCCATCCAAGCAATCTCGACCGATTCAAAGAATTGTACTTCCAGACGATGGACCGGAATAAAGCGGATGCATTCTATTATTTTACCGACGACTATTTTGATCAATGCCTCCGCTTACTGGGGCCGCAGTTGCTAGTTGTTGAAGTGATGTGGGAAGGGAATGTCATCGCTATGAGCTTAAATTTTATTAGCAACGGCGCAATCCATGTCCACTTAACCGGAAGTCTGGAACAATACCATCACTTGCATGCGCCAATCATCCTTCAATATGCTTTGCTCTGTTGGGGGATAGAAAATGGGGTAAAACTGATTCATCACGGAAGCGGCCGGACGAACGATCCGGATGATAAATTATATCTCTACAAGAAGAAATATGGTCGGAGCCAAGAGCTTGAATACTACACTGGCAAGAAAATATGGGATCTGGAAGTTTATAATTCGTTATGCATGAAAGTAAATGTGGAAGATGATTGTTCCTTTTTCCCAGCATACAGGAAGGGGCCAATAACCAAGGAAGAAAGTAATGCAGAAAGAGATACTGGTAATTGCTAATAAAGCCATTGATGGATCGCTTACGGGCAAGATCAACAATACCCTTTCAGCGAAGCTTCCCTTATCGAACGGATAACTCATCCAGACTCATCTTAATAAGGATATGACGCTCTAGCTTACTTAATAGGAGGGCAACACGAATTCAAAAAGTTTTGAATTCATGAGCCATCTATGGTATTCTATTGCCGACAATAAAAAAATATCGCTATTCCACTAGGGGAGCCAAGTTGGCTGAGACGGACAAGAGTCCGGACCCTTTGAACCTGATCTGGATTATACCAGCGTAGGGAAGTGGGCGAATTGTGAGCTTTTCTCCAATTTCTTCAGCTGACCTTTATCGCCGCTTCCTTACCTGGGAAGCGGTGTTTTATTTTGCCCAAAAAAGGAGAGAGCGACATGACATTTTGCAAAGAAATCCGGTTGGAATGCGCAGACCTATGGAACGCCAGTTTTGAACACCCATTCGTCAAAGGCATCGCGAAAGGCGATTTGCCGCTAGATGTTTTTAAATTTTATGTAATGCAAGACGCCTATTATTTGACCCATTTCGCGAAAGTCCAGGCAATCGGTGCCACAAAAGCGAAAGACCTCAAGACGACGCAATCCTTTGCGCACCACGCGGAACAGACCTGTGCCGCAGAACTGGCACTCCATGAATCGTTTATGGAATTGCTCGGGGTGACAGAAGAAGACTGGAAGCTATTCGAACCTTCGCCGCATGCCTATGCGTATGTTTCGCATATGTACCGTTCCGCGGAAGGCGATTTGGCGGATGTGCTCGCGGCCTTGCTGCCATGCTATTGGCTATATTACGAAATCGGCGAACGCTTGAAGACCGCAACGCCTGAGGAACCGATTTTCCAGAAATGGATCGGCACTTACGGTTCTGAATGGTTCGGGGAACTGGTGAATGAACAGATCGAACGCATGAACCGCTTGGCAGAAGGCTTGCCGGAAGAGCGGCGCAAGGAATTGAAGACGCGTTTCATGAGAAGCAGCTATTACGAATGGCAGTTCTGGCAGCAAGCATGGACGATGGAAACCTGGGAACTGCCCGAGAAAAAGGAGCGTGTCCATCATGCTTAGAGAGTTGCGTGCACGAAAGCCGTTGATTCATTGCATCACCAATCACGTCGTCTCGAATTTCCAAGCGAACGGCTTGCTGGCGCTCGGCGTCTCTCCAGTGATGGGCGACGAACAACAGGAAGTGGCAGAACTTACAGGGCACGCCGATGCCTTATCGCTTAATATCGGCACCATTACGGAACGTTCTTTCCAGAGCATGCTCACGGCTGGTCATGCTGCAATGAAAAAAGGCATTCCGATTGTGTTGGATCCAGTCGGTGCCGGGGCGACCGTCTATCGTTTGGAAGCCGTCAAGCGATTGTTGACTGAACTTGATGTTACGCTCCTGCGCTGCAACGCCGGTGAGCTCGCGGCGATTGCAGGAGCCGACTGGCAAGCGCGCGGCGTTGATGCCGGAGAAGGCGAAGGCGATTTGGCAGTTATCGCGAAACAAGTGGCTGATGAATACCAAACAATTGTCGCTGTCACTGGAACACGCGATCTGGTGACAGACGGAAAACGCACCGAGTATATTGCAGGCGGAGATCCGTTGATGGCATCGGTCACGGGGATGGGTTGTTTGCTTAGCGCGGTGCTTGCCGCATTTTTGACGGATAAAGAGAGTGGTCAGCTTGATGCGGTCGCTTTTGGCTTGCAACTTTATGCTAATGCAGGCAGCCGCGCGGCGAAAATTGCTTTGCACCCTGGAGCATTCCAGATGAGCTTTTTGGATGAACTCTCAAAACGGCAGGAGGCGCTTGTTCATGGAAACTAAAGCCCAAGTATTGACGATTGCCGGATCCGATTCTGGCGGCGGTGCGGGCATACAGGCAGACTTGAAAACCTTTCAAGAGCTCGGCGTATTTGGCTGTTCCGCCATCACAGCGGTGACTGCACAAAATACGCAAGGTGTCCACGGCATTTACCCAATGGATCGGCAAGCGGTCAAGCAACAGCTTGATGCAATCGGAACAGACTTTGACATTCGAGCAGTCAAGACTGGCATGTTGTTTGATGCAGGAATTATCGAAGAAACTGCACAAGGCATCAAACGCTACGGGTGGGAGCAGCTGGTCATCGATCCTGTCATGATCGCAAAAGGTGGTGCATCTTTGCTTCAGCAAGAAGCGGTCGAAGCGATCACATCACTGCTAGTGCCGCTCGCTTCTGTTATTACACCCAATATTCCGGAAGCAGAAACTTTGAGTGGAATCGATATTACCGACGAGGTGTCGCGAAGAAAAGCGGCAGAAGCAATATTATCGCTTGGTGCGTCATCAGTCATTATCAAAGGTGGGCATAGTACGGACCCTGACGTTGCGGAGGACTTTTATATGGACCAGCAAGGAATGATCATCCTGCTGCGTTCGGAACGCCTCCAGACAAAACAGACGCACGGCACGGGCTGTACATTTTCAGCAGCGCTAACAGCTGAACTCGGCAAAGGCAAACCGGTGGAAGAAGCATTATTTACAGCCAAGGAATTTATCCACTCGGCGCTCGCGCATCCACTCGGCATCGGCCATGGACACGGCCCGACGCATCATGCGGCGTATAACGAATCAAAGGAAAAGGAAGTGGTCCATCTTGTTCGGGAATCCAGCGATTTATTTTCTCATGGGTACGACAAACGCCGGTACTAAAGAGCCGCTCGCACTTCTCAAAGAGGCGCTTCAAGGCGGCATCACGCATTTTCAGCTGCGCGAAAAAGGGAACGATGCGCTCACGGGCGATGCACTGGTAGAATTCGCTGCCAACTGCAAAAGCTTATGCGGTGAATACAATGTCCCGATGTTTATCAATGATGATGTTGAGCTCGCCTGTACGATCGAAGCGGATGGCATCCATATCGGACAGGACGATATGGGCTGCGGCCAGGTAAGAAAGCGGATTGGCGCATCGATGGCTCTTGGAGTATCGGTGCATTCCGTCAAAGAGGCTAATGAAGCGCTGACTTGCGGCGCGACCTATCTTGGCATGGGGCCGATATTCGGGACGCGCACGAAAAGCGATGCAAAACCGCCCGCCGGCGTCGCTGAAATCATAAAAGTGAAAACACAATATCCGAATGTGCCAGTCATCGGCATCGGGGGCATCGAACCGGGCAATGCCGAAATGGTATGGCGGGCAGGCGTGTCCGGCATCGCTATTATTTCCTCGATCGCGCAAGCTGAGGATGTAGCAGGGCAAATCGAGCGATTCAAGCAATCAATTCCGGGGAGGCGCGTCGGATGAATACGAGAAAACTGGTACTGATGGCGATGTTCGTGGCACTCGCTGTCGCCGGTTCCGCGTTCGTTTGGTTTCCGGCAGGCATTGCGCGAGCATATCCGGTCCAGCATGCCATCAATGTCATCGCGGCCGTCATCTTCGGCCCGGGGCCCGCTGTGGCCATTGCGTTATTGACCGGCGCGGTTCGCGTTTTGACTGGGACCGGCTCCTTGCTCGCATTTCCAGGCGGCATGATCGGCGCCTTGCTTGCCGGGGTCTTTTACCGTTATAGCGGGCGAGTCGGTTTTGCGGCAACCGGGGAAATTCTCGGCACCGGCATCCTCGCCTCGCTGGTCGCCGTACCATATGCACGCGTATTAATGGGAACGGAAGTCGGCGCCTTGTTCTTCATGCCGCCGTTTCTCGTATCGAGCATCAGCGGGGCAGTGCTCGGCGTCATACTGGTCTACCGTTTAGAAAAAACGAAAAGCAGTAAGTTATTGGCATGACAAACAAGGAGCGGCTTTATGAGCCGATTCTTGTCAGGCTGTCGAGAAAGTAAAAAGCCGTGTTTTCCGAAGCTTACCGCTCGCTTTCCGTGGGCTCGCGCCCAAGCCTCCTCAGCCGCTTTGAAACCCTTGTGCTCCTACATCTGCGTGGCAGATGCGTCGCAAATGAATGCGTTCAGCTAAGCTTCACTCATTCATTTCTTGCGGGGTCTCGGTCGTCTCGCTGATCCACAGGAAAGATAAGGTCGACCTACGGGAGGCATTATCTTTGCGAAAGTAATGCGCAGCATTATTGAGCAGAAGAGCTTACGAGCGAACGCTTCTCCAAATACTAGGACAATTCATTGGTTTTTTCATTGTGAAATAGTGTCAAACTCTTTTTGTCAATAGAGGATTATAGACGCCTTCAACATTCTAAAAGGATCGGCTTTATGAGCCGGTTCTTATTTACGTCTATAAATCTCTCTGCTTGAACTAATAAAACGATTATAGTATTATTAGTTTTCATAAAGGGGGTTCGGCTGTGAAAAACCGGATAATCCAAGCATTTATCGAAGAGACCCGAAACAACGGGATTAAATTCACCATGGACGATTTGGCCAAACGGCTCGGCATCAGCAAGCGTACCTTATATGAGAACTTTTCATCCAAGCTGGAAATCCTGGAAACGATCATCGACCAGGCATTTTCCGAGTACAATAGCCGCGCGCAAGCGATCCGTGAAGATGAGGCACTCGATTTGCAGGAGAAAATCCATCAGCTCATCGTCTTAATCCCGACGCATAATGACTTTTTCGATTTGCGTGTCCTGGAGCAGTTGAGACGTTATTACCCGGAACAATGGCAGCGCGTCGACCGGGAAATGAACCAATGGGATGACTTGAAGCAATTGCTCGAAGAAGGCATGGACAACGGATTGATCAAACGCCAAAACATCGATTTATTGATGAAAATGATTTTGAACGTCGTCAATATTTCCTTGGATCAGCAATTCTTCTCAGAGCAAAGCATCTCCATCAAGGAAGCGGTCGAAACGATGAGCGAATTATTATTGGACGGATTCGTCAAAAACGATTAGGAAAAATGCTGGCTACTAAAAGCCAGTATTTCTTCGGACTAATAAAACTTAAAAAACAAAAATGGTTTTCAGTGTTTTGAAAGCTAGGAGGTAGTTCAACATGGCAAAAGCAATCGTTCATCGTCTAGATACGGAATCCGTCGGCAAGGCATTCGTCCGCTATTTGGTGCCATCGACCATTGGCATGCTGCTGATGGCGATCAATATTGTCGCAGATGGCATCATGGTCGGCAACCGCTTGGGGCCGGTCGCATTGGCCGGTGTCGGCATCGCAGCCCCGGTCTATACTTTATTCGTCGCGATGTCGCTATGGCTAGGCATCGGCGGCGCCACGAGGTTTTCAGCTCTGATGGGCGCAAAGCGGGAAGGCGAAGCACGCATTGTGTTTTCACATGCGATGGCGGCGATTTTTGCAGTGACGCTAATCATCGGGCTAGTGGCCTTTCCTTTTCGAACGGAACTGGCTTATATGCTTGGGGCGAATGCAGAAACCTTTCCATACGTTTCCGATTATCTGTACTTGATGCTGCTGTTCGGCTTTGTCTTCACGATGGAAAATGCCCTCAGCATCATGGTACGCAATGACGGCAGCCCGAACCTTGCGATGGTGTCGCTTGTCACAACTTCCTTATTTAACATCGGCTTGAATTACCTGTTCTTGTTCGTTCTGGATTTTGGCGTCAAAGGGGCGGCAGCTGCGACTTTGCTCGCCGCATTTGTTGGCATGCTGGTCTTGTGCACGCATTTTTTCAAAAAGGGCAATCAATTGCGCTTTGTGCGTTTCAAGCCCGACCGTAAATTGCTCCTGCTGATTCTCGTCATCGGCTTCCCGAGCTTCTTGGCAGAAGTCGGCATGTCGGTGTTCACCATCTCGCATAATAATGTCTTTGGGCGACTGGCGGGAACGGAAGGCGTTGCGGCATTTGCGATCCTCAATTATGTGCACAGCGTCATGCTGCTCGCATTTCTCGGCATGGGCTCAGCTATCCAGCCGCTGGTCAGTTATTATAGCGGGGCGAAAGATCAGGCGAAGATCAAGAAGACGCTGCAACTGGCAATCGGGACGGCATTCGTGGCAGGCTTACTGTTCTTTGTCTTCGGGCAATTCTTTGCAGCAAGTATCGTCAGCGTATTCGGAGATTTCCCGGATGCCGTAGTGGAGCTTGCAACTTCCGGCATCCAGCTATTCTTTATTGCGTACCTGTTCATGGGCACGAATTTTGTTATGATGACTTATTATCAATCGACTGGTGAAATCCGCATGGCGACATGGATCACCGCAGCGCGTGAAATCATCGTGTTGCTGATTTTACTGAGCATCTTGCCGGTATTTTTCGGCGTGACGGGCGCATGGCTGGCCATTCCTCTATCGGAATTGATTGTGCTATCGACGATCGCTTGTTATCAAATGAAGCAGAAAAAGAAAATTCGCTTTAGTTCAGATGTGTCAGCACAGTAGAAATAAGGGACTCTAAAACTGTCAGGGGAAGATAAAGATGCAATTAGCAAAACAGCTGTTTCACACAAAAGGCTTGGATTATGCCATCCGAAGTGCCGAGATACATGATGCAGCCCAACTGGAGAAAGTGCGGTTGCAAATTGATGGCGAGACGGAAAATATGGACCGTGAGCGCGGGGAAGCCTATTTGGATGCAGCGGCTTTCGAGCAGCTCATCGAAGAAGATACCCAAAGCGACCGGAATTTATTTCTGGTAGCCGAAGCAGAAGGCCAGATTGTCGGATTTTCAAGATGCGAAGGCAGCCCATTAAAACGAACCTCACATCAAGTAGAGTTCGGCGTCGGTGTGCTCAAGCAGTATTGGGGTTATCGTATCGGCCGCAAGCTCTTGGAGTCATCGATCGAGTGGGCGGATGGCCAAGGAATCAAGAAGATAAGCCTAAAAGTGCTTGCAAGCAATGAAAAAGCGATAGAGCTGTATAAACAATGCGGCTTTAAAGTGGAAGGCACGCTGAAAATGGACAAGCGCTTAGCGGATGGAAACTATTACGATACTGTAGTGATGGGGAGAATCCCGAAATTGTAGAGCTATAAGAAAAGACCGTGTTTACGCGAAGGCGCAAATACGGTCTTTCCTTATTTCCGTGCTTTAATAATAAAAGTCGTTGGGAATTTTTGCGCTTTGTAAAGCGAATAATAGCGGTCTGATACTTCCGCGTCTGCATCCTTCAAGTCATGCGGAACATCCGGCTCGACCACTCGCTCGATGGAAAACCCGGCTTTCACCAGAGCATTCAAATACGTGCTGAATTTGCGCTTAGGAATCGTCATCGGTGCGTCTTCGCCTTTGAAATTGGCGTAATGGACGCTGCCTTCGTCCTGATAGGAGCTGTCTAGTGATAGGTGCCCATCCCCGTTTTTCAAATGGGCATAGAGCGGGTGGTCCCAACTGAAGATGAAGGTTCCGCCAGGCCGCAAATAGGAATAGATCAATTCGAAGGTCCGGTCGAGATCAAGCGTCCAGCCGATCGCATAAATCGAGTAGACGATATCGAAATAGGCTTCCGGCAGCCCAATATCTTCTTCCATTGCGGCGCAATAGAGCTGGGCGTCTAGCCCGGTCAAGGTCTCATGCGCACGCTCGATTTGGCGATCGGATAAATCCACGCCCCAAATGTCTTTAGCGCCTTGTTTGCTCATATAAAGCAAGGAATGGCCGCTGCCACAGCCGATATCCAATACGTTTTTGCCGTCAATAGAATCGAAAAGACGCAGTTCCTCTTCGCTCTGGGCGAATGGCCCGTAGCGGGGCAGCGCATCGACGCCGTTGAAATGTTCAGCGACCGTATCCCAGCTTGTACGGTTTTGTTTCAGAATTTCTATATTCACTTAAACCCCTCCTGTTCTTTAATCATTCTCGTAACTGCTGGCCGATTCCTTCTTGTGTGGATGGCCGTGAGGAATAATGGCCCCGGGCAAAGGGTATTGAAAAGTAATAAGCTGTAAGCAGCAAGGAAAAGAGGGGACGGCATGCCGAAGATAGTCCATGAAACGTATATTGAAGCACCGATCGAGCGCTGTTTCGATTTGGCCAGGAGCATTGAAGTACACATTGAAACCGTCTCGAAAACGAATGAACGCGCCATTGCCGGGACCACGAGCGGCATGATGGAACTCGGTGACTGGGTGACGTGGAAAGCGACGCATCTGGGTGTCCGCCAAAAGCTCACATCCAAAATCACCGAAATGGAGCGGCCGTATCGTTTCAGCGACGAAATGGTCAAAGGCGCTTTTCATTCTTTCCATCATACCCATGAATTCACAGAAAGCGGCAGCGGCACCTTGATGGTAGATTGGTTTGTCTACCGCGCGCCGTTAGGGTTCATCGGAAGGATCGCCGATAAATTATTTCTCGAACGCCATATGGAGGAATTCCTGTCGACACGCGCCGCAGAGCTGAAGCGCATCGCAGAAAATCGCTGAGCGTAAATAAACCCAAAAGAACATCCACCTGCCGCGTGTGCAAGTGGATGTTCTTTTAGGTTTTTCAGTTTTGGTGAAATTCGAGTTTATGATAGCGCAAAGCCTGGTCTAATTTATTGTAGACATCGATTTCACCGAAATTGACGCCCAATTGGATAGCCGTCTGTGCGATCTCTGGGCTGATGCCCGCAATGGCCGTACGAACGCCGATGATTTTCAAGCCTTCGATCAATTGGAAAATCTGGTGGGCGACCATCGTATCGATGATCGGCACGCCGGATAAGTCGATGAATAGGCGCTCAATCGATTTTTCGTGGCATTGCTGCAAAACTTTTTCGAAGACGATTTTGGCGCGGTATGTATTGATCTCGCCGATCAATGGAAGCAATCCGCTATCTTTGGAAAGCAAGATGACCGGTGCGCTCATCTCGACGATCATTTCCTGTTGTGCATTCAAACGGCGCTCTGCAGCTTTCGTGTTTTGGTCGATGAACTCGAGGATGATCGTATTGGTCGTATCGACAACGGCTTGGTTCCAAGCAGTCAATTGTGCGTGGGAAACAGTTTCTTCTTGCAATACAGCGAACTCTTCAATGAGCTCCAAATACTGCTTTTGCGTGCGGAAAAATTCCCTGATAACGGAATTGAAAGGCGTGGATAAATGCGCTTCGTCATTGGCGACACTGAGCACCCATTCTCGGAAGATGTCGATGCACTCGTCTTCGTCTTTGCCGAATGCCGAACAGAACAATTGATGGAAATCCTGGTTTTGCTGCTTTAGTTTGTCGATAGCTTGGGGTTCGGTTTCAGCGTAGACACCGCCGCTGGTTTTGTCTAATGTGGAATACCATTGTTCGGTCAGCCCTTTAGACTTTTCGCGCAAAAAAATTTGCAACTCGTTATTTTTGAACATGCTGTTTTCTCCTCGCTTAATGGGCATTGTAAGTTATCCTGAAATACGTTTACCGCTTTATCATATAATAAGTGAAAAAAATATGCACGATTCGACCATAGAGAAAATCGGCAGCCTAGGGCAGGCTATCGAAAAAGTTAAGAAACCGTATTTTCCGAAGCTTATCGCTCGCTTTCCGTGGGCTCGCGCCCAAGCCTCCTCAGCCGCTTCAAAACCCTTGTGCTCCCACATCTGCGTGGCAGATGCGTCGCAAATGAATGTGTTCAGCTAAGCTTCACTCATTCATTTCTTGCGGGGTCTCGGTCGTCTCGCTGATCCACAGGAAAGATAAGGTCGACCTACGGGAGACATTATCTTTGCGAAAGTAATGCGCAGCATTATTGAGCAGAAGGGCTTACGAGCGAACGCTTCTCCAAATACTTAGAGAGGTCATTGACTCTTGAATATCGAAAAGGTGTTGCCAATTTACTTCATAGAGGATTATCGACTTCTTCAACATTCTAAAAACCGACAGCCTAGGACAGGCTGCCGGTTTTTAAAGTATATAATTGCGCGATAGGGCGCGTCTGGTCATTTTATTGTGCTGGGACCGTGTCTTCTGCTGGGCGCATCGGCACTTCAATGCCAAGTTCCGCCATAGCGGCTTGCGCTTGTTCTTCCGTCAAGGTGCCGGCTTCAAGTTGCGCGAGGATTTCTTCAACTTGAAGGGCAGTTTCCTCATCTAGCTGTTCCATCGGATTGGCGCCTTGAGGCGGTCCGCCTTGACGGTCGCCGCCAGCAGCCCCAGCCCCGCCAGCGCCACCGCCAGCATGTTCAGGGGCAGCTTCTGTGATGCCGTCTTCGTTAAGCCAAGTAGCTGTTTCTTCTTGGACGAAGCTTAAGACCTCGGTACCGCCTTCGTAGCTGCCGCCTGTAAACAAGCCTTCCGTTTCTTCACCGGTAGATGACCCGCCGACTGATAATGTATAGCTTGAGCCGACTTGCAAGTCAGGGGAGCTGATGTAGATCGCCTGATAATCTTTTTGCGGCGCGAAGCTCGCGACCGTATTGCCTGCACTGTCTTCAAGGTGGGTCAGTGTGCCGGCTTCCTGAATATCCGGGAACGTCATCACGACAGCAGATTGTGTGGAGTCTTCGGATGTGCTCTGTACCATGCCCGAGCTGCCTGCGGCAATCAATAGCCCGCCGTCTTGCGTGAAGGTGTTGTCATAATCGATCGAACCTTCCATATCCGTGACCGGCCCGTTAACCAGAACCGTGCCGCCTGTCATGTTGATCGAGCCATTGGCATCCAGTCCGTCTCCACCGGCATCGACAGAAAGGAAGCCGCCTGTAATGGTCAACAGCGCTTCATCGCTTGTCGCCGAACCTTCCTCAGTTTCAGCAGTTTCGGTCGTCACGCTGCCGTTGCTGACGTTAATACCATCGTCGCTTGCCCACAAGGTGTATTCGCCGCCGTTGATAGCCAATTGAGCTGCTTCTAGTGCTTCATAGCTCTTCGCGATATCGAACGTTCCGTCATCCAAGACCATCATTTGGTCAGCGTGTATGCCGTCTTCACCTGTGGATAAATTCCACTCGCCGCCGCTGATCGCCACATCGCCATTGCTGTGGACGGCGTCATCCGCTGAATCGACGGTGAAACTGCCGCCGGTAACAGAAAGAGCGCCTTCTGTTTTCAGCCCCTTGGCACTTGTGTCATCTGTCTCTTCAGTGGTGGCCGTTCCTTGTGTTGGGCCTGGTGAATTCGTTTTGACGGTTTCCGGGCTTCCGCCACCGGACGTGATGGCGTAATCGCCGCCAGTAATATAAGCGTCAGCAGAGGATTGGATGCCGTCTCCTCCCGCAACGATTGAATACGTACCGCCTTCAAGGGCAATCGTTCCGGTGTTTTCTTCATCATTGGTCGTCTTGATGCCGTCATCGCCAGCTTCGATAGTGATCGAGCCATCTTTCACGGCTACCAGATCGCGCCCCATTAACGCGTCATCCACAGCAGAAATCGTCAAGTCGCCTCCCGTGATTTTCAAGGAGTCTTTGCTGGCGATGCCGTTATTGTAATTACCTTCGACAACCAATTGTCCTGTGCCGTTGATGGTCAAATCGCTTTTACTGAAAATAGCAGCGTTCGGTTCATCGGAATCATCGGTGTCCGAATAATTGGCTGCATCGGCGACGCGGTTTTCGCTGCCTTCTTCAAGCGAAATGATTGCTTTCTCCGCTTTTTCCACGAAAATCGCTGAACTTTCAGAGGACTGGATGCTCACGCCGTCGAGTACGAGACGGACCGGGTTATCGTCTTCTGAATCGATCACCACTTGGCCATCCAAACTGCCGCTCAGTACGTAGGTGCCGCCCGCCTTGATCGTTAATGTGCCTTCATCGAAGAGTACCGCTGCAGAGGAAGCGTAGTCCGCTTCGGTGCCGCTTAGCTCAATCGTCTCCGCGTTCTCAATCTCTTCGTATTCATCGCCTGCCGTGTAGGTGAGCACGGAATCGATTTCTGACTCGACGATTTCCTGTGCTGGGGAACTCGCCTCTGCAGTTTCTTCTAGATCTGTATTGCTGCAGGCAAACAATAAGCTTGCAGATAAAGCGACCGAGGCCATTTTGAACATATTTTTATGGATCATTTTTTTCACTCCTTCTGAATTAAGAGGAAAGCTTGTCTCTTGTTGATTTCAGTATGGGAGGGCTACCTTAATAAAACCTTAAAATCAAAAGACGGTTGCAATTTTCTTTTTTCGTTCTATAATCAAATCTATTATTCACGTGGGAGATGGGGCATGGGAAATGAAGCTGTTAATTATAGAAGACGACAAGCAATTATCCGATACGATCAAGCAAACGACAGAAGAATTATTCGAAACCGAGCAGGCCTATAATGGGGAAGAAGGCTTGTACCTAGCCGAACAGAATATTTTCGACGGCATTATCTTAGACATCATGATGCCGGAAATGAACGGCTATGAAGTACTGAAAGAATTGCGCGCAAAAGGCAACGTCACGCCGGTCATCATGCTGACCGCCAAAGACGGCATTGCTGACAAAATTGAAGGATTCAAATCAGGAGCGGATGACTATTTAGTGAAGCCGTTTCATAGAGAAGAGCTATTGTTAAGGCTCGAAGCGATCATCAGAAGAGCCGGCGGGGAACTGAAGGAACACGTCCTCAGCTTTAAGGAATTAAAACTCAATATCAAAACCAAAACGGCCACTATCGACGGGGAAGCGGTCAAGCTCAACGGCAAGCAGTTCGATCTGCTGGAGTATTTATTGACCAATCAAAACATCATCCTGACAAAAGAGCAGATCTTTGACCGCATTTGGGGATTTGAATCCGATACCTCGACAACGGTGGTCGAAGTATACGCCAGCAACCTGCGCAAAAACTTAAAGCCTTTCCAGTACGATGGCTATATCAAAACCTTCCGTGGCCTCGGATATATGCTTGCGGATGCGGGAGCGGGCCATGAATAGAGACGCCATCGTCAAAAAACAGCAAACCCGCTTCATGCTTTTGAACCTGCTGGCATTTACGGTCATTTTTACGCTATTTGGCATTATCATTTTTAACCAAGTGCAAACGACTTTGTTTTCTCAGACAGATGAGGAATTAATGCAGGTGCGCAAAGTTGTGGAAGAGGCGCCTCAAGATCGCATTCGACCGGCTGGGGCTGACCCGCAAAATGTTAACTTTTCCAGCCGTGGCGCGAATCCGAACCCGCGTGTCACCATCCTTTTTTGGAATGAGCAAGGCGAAATCGCCAACGAAGAACAAATCGGCACGCTTCTATATGAAAACTTCTTTGAAGATCTCACGCTCGACACAGAAAGTGAAGGTGTCATCACCAACACGACTTTCGACGAGACCTTTGACTACCGCTCTTTACTATTTGAAGACGATGACCCGACAGATGACATCGCCTATACCCAGTTGCTAGTCAATATCGATCCTGAACAAACCATTATCGAAAACTTCGGCCGGCTATTGGCCATTTGCTCGCTCATCTTCATTGTGTTATCGATTTCGGCCAGTTATGTGTTGTCGAAGAAAATGGTCAAGCCGATTGTCCAGTCGTGGAACAAGCAGGCCGAGTTTGTGGAAAACGCCTCCCATGAACTGCGTACGCCTTTGACAGTCATCCAAAACAAATTGGAATTGCTGCTGACGGCACCGCAAGCGAAAATCATGGACCGTTTCGAGAACATCGCGATGAGCCTATCCGAGACCCGGCGCTTGTCGAAACTCACGACAGACCTCTTGACGCTGGCTCGTGCGGATTCCTCGGAAATCCAGTTGCAAAAAGAAACCATTGACCTGGACCCGTTCATCCGCCATGCACTGGCGCCTTATGAGGAAATTGCGGAATCGCAAGATAAGGAATTCTGGCTTGATCTCCAGGCCGATGTTAGCATGGAAGCGGACCGCAGCCGGCTGCATCAATTATTGGTGATCTTGCTAGACAACGCCCTCAAATACACCGATACCGGAGAGCGCATCGGCATCCGAAGCTATATGGAAGAGCGCAATACCGTTATCGAAGTGAGCGATGAAGGCGCAGGCATTAAAGAAGACAACCTGCCGTACATTTTCGATAGGTTTTACCGTGAAGATAAAGCGCGGTCACGCGAAACCGGGGGCATCGGGCTTGGCCTATCCATTGCCCAGTGGATCGTAGAAAGCCACGGCGGCACAATCACGGCATTCGCCAATACGCCCTCTGGCACCACATTCCAAGTGAAATTACCGAAATAAAGATCGCCAATTGGCGGTCTTTTTTTATTTTAAGGTTTGTTTAAGGAAAGCGGCCCATACTCGGTATTAAGAACTTCACACATCACAGGCAACAGCATAAAGGAGAGAAAACGATGAAAGCGATGAGTTTAAACGGGGTCCAGGGCCGCCGGGAAATCAAACACGAAATGACTCAATTGGAATGCTACTTATTACGCAATAAGCTAAAGCATTATATGGAAGTAGATGACCATGCCAAAGCAAACGGCACGTACCAGATTCGCAGCGTCTATTTCGACAACTTCGACAATAAAGTCATGAACCAGAAAAAAGAAGGCAATTTCGAACGCGACAAATTCCGCGTCCGCTATTATGACGGCGACACGAGCTTTATGAACCTGGAGAAAAAAAGCAAGCGCAATAATTTAACCTATAAACAGAAATGCCCGATTGATGCACAGGAATACGAGCGCATCCGCTCAGGAGACATAGACTGGATGGAAACGGACAGCCGGCCGTTGATGCAGGATCTGTATTGGCAGATGGTCATGCTTCAGCTCAAACCGCTGACGGTCGTCGATTACGAAAGAGAAGTGTTCATTTATAAATACGGAAATGTCCGCGTCACGTTCGACAGCAAGATCCGCACGAGCTTGCGCAATAATGATGTATTGAATCCGAACATCACCATGGTCGATACGGAACCCGGCGTGGTGTTGCTGGAAGTCAAATACGATGAATTTTTGCCCGGGGTTATCCGCCAATTGCTGCAAGTCAGCGATCTGCGGGCGGGAGCGTACTCGAAATACCAAATCAGCCGGATGTATGGGTAAGCCCCAGCACGGCATTAACTTATTGGAGGAATAACAAATGGAAAGCATAACGTTTAACGACATTTTTAATTCGAGTTTTTTGGAAAACACAAGCAGCTTCTCGCTCATCGATTCACTTATCGGGCTGGTGGTCGCATTTATCATCGGGCTATTCATCTACACCATCTATAAGAAAACCTTCTCTGGCGTCATTTATTCGCATAGCTTCAATATTTCCCTGATCATTATGTCCATGGCGACAGCTTTGATCATCATGGGGATTTCCACAAATGTGCTGTTATCGCTCGGGATGGTCGGTGCGCTATCGATCGTTCGCTTCCGGACACCGATTAAAGACCCGATGGATTTGGTGTACTTGTTCTGGACCATCATCTCCGGAATCCTGTGCGGCGCCGGCTTTGTCTTATTGGCCATTCTGGGCTCGCTGTTGATCGGACTTGTATTAATCGTCTTTGTGAATAAAATCAAAATCGAAAATCCGTATTTGCTCATTGTGAAATACGAAGACAACGCCATTGAAAAGTCTCTTGAACAGATGGTATCGGCAAGTGTCCGCAAACACTTGATCAAATCTAAATCCGTTCAAGGCGGCAGAGATTACGAAGTGACTTATGAAGTGCGTGTGAAAGATACCGATATGGGCTTCATTACCCGCATTTCAGAGCTCGCTGGCGTCCAGTCCGCCATCATGCTCAGCTACGACGGCAACTTTACTGCATAAAAAAAGCGTTATCCGGTCATGGCGGCTGGATAACGTTTTTGATTGTTGTGAAACTTGGAAAACTGTATTTTCCGAAGCTTATCGCTCGCTTTCCGTGGGCTCGCGCCCAAGCCTCCTCAGCCGCTTCGAAACCCTTGTGCTCCCACATCTGCGTAGCAGATGCGTCGCAAATGAATGTGTTCAGCTAAGCTTCACTCATTCATTTCTTCCGGGGTCTCGGTCGTCTCGCTGATCCACCGGAGTCGAGCGAACGCTTCTCCAAATACTCAGCTAAAACATTGTATTTTAATAATATAAAGTGAATCTGCTTTGTTCATAGCAAATTGCACACTTCTTGAATACTTAAAAACTCTATCCGACCATAATGGCTGGATAGAGCTTTTTTTCGTCAATTCATGTGTTAGAGGCTGTGTTGGGTTTTGCGTTTTCGGACGAACGATTTGCCTTCAAGAGCGGGGCCGAGCTGGAATAATACGATGCCCGCACTGATCAAGACGATGCCTGCGAGCGATTGCCAAGTGAACGGCACTTGCTCGAGGCCGAACCAGCCGGCGGTATCCCACATCAACCCGAAGAAAATCTGTGAGACCATGACGATGGAAATCGCACGGCTCGGCCCCATTGACTGAACGCCTTGTGTGACGCAGACGACGACGCCGACACCGAGTATGCCGCTAAACCAAAACCACGGCTCGGCCTGGAAGCGGAACAAGTCCATGCCGTTCACCGCAAGCCCTGCCACAAAGGATCCGAAAAAGCCGAGAAATAGCACAAGTGCGGTTGTCGTCCAGACGCTGACATGCTGCTTGACGTTGGCGTTAAAGATATTTTGCAGACAGACGAGTACGCCGCCTGACAGTGCCAGTAAAATGCCGATAGCCATTGAACGGTCCTCCTATTCGTATATATTATGACCTGCTTGATTGAATAATGCGTCGCGGTCGAGTAAATCGATTTTGCCATTGGTGCGCTGAATCCAGCCGGCCTGCTCGAATTTTTGGAGCACCCGGTTCAAATGCCGGTAACTTGTCCCGATCAAGTCCGCCATGTCGACGAGCGACGGCGAATCGAGCCTGGGCTTGTCCGGTGTCATCGACAGCAAATAACTGGCCACCCGGACATCCACTGCATACAGTAAATTGAAATTCAATTCCTGCGCTTTCGTCACGAACTTGCGCGTGATGGTCTCGAGTAAAAACTGCTGGAACAAAGAATTTCCGCTCATCTCATGGTCCAGCGCATGATGGGGGATGCGCAGCAAGACAAGGTCGGTCACGGCTTCTACCGTATTGATGAATGGGCATTTCTGGACGTATTCGATATCGCCGACAATATCAAAAGGCGTTTTAAAAGCCAAAATCAGCCGTTTGCCTTCTGGCGACAGCATGGAAATTTTCAATTTGCCTTTAACCAATAAGTACAAATGCTCCGCCGCATCGCCCTGTGAAAACAGCCGGCTCCCTGCCGCGTGATGCTCGATATGCATAGAAACGATGACGGCAGGGGGGAACAAATCCGCCAATTCATACTGATGGAGATAATCATTAATTGTCTGCATGGATGTTCCTCCTTACCATTTCAAGACGACAATGCCGGCAATCATCAATGCCACACCGGCAATTTGCGTTTTCCCGACATTTTTCTTCGCCATGTGAAACCAGCCTTTGCCATCGATGACGATCGCCGCCACCAGCTGCGCGATCAGAAATACGCTAATGGTCAGCGTTACGCCCATGCGATGGATAGCGGTAATATTGCTGAACAGGATAAATGCTGCGGGCAAGCCGCCCGCCGCATATAAAGGCGAAACTTGCTTGATTTGTTTGATCGATGTGTCTTTCAATGCCAAGACGATGAAAATCGCCAGCACAAATCCGGTCAGCTGAGTCATCGCCGCAGCCTGCCAAGTGCCGATGTGGTCGCTAATGGTCGCATTCGCCACGCTTTGGAAAGTCAGAAAAAATCCGCCAGCGAGCGCAAAAAGAATTCCTTTCATCCGGTCCACCGCCTTTTCTTAGTTTAAGAATAAAGGGCATTTTAAATAGATGGAAGGACATATGTCCCTACGCTAAGAATTTTACAAGCAATAAAAGAAAAAGTAAGGAGAATGAAAAGCTTAAGATATTTCCAAAATTATGTAGAAATCAGTTTTCTTTACTAGTATATTGGAAGTGTAAGAAACTATATGAATTTGGAAAAAGAGGGAACTTCGTGAAGGTTTATAAAAAGATGCTTGTTTTTTTAATGGATGCACTTAAACAAAAGCATTTACCCGAGATAGTAGTCAAAAGTTTCCTGGCCATTCTAAAAGCCCTCTCTTATCTTGCTGGAGCCAATCCGATTAAACGGACTAAAAAGTAACCCTAGTTTGCCCTATGGATGCGTAGGCATGAAAAAGATTAACGTAAAATAGAACCGATAAATATCCTGGTTTCCATTGAGAAATAGAGGAATTGAATAGTAAGGCTTAAAAGAGCATTGCGACTTTAACTTGCGAAAGGAGAATTGCATGAAATTCAAACACATCGTTTACTTGATCGGCGCATTTCTCGTATTGATCTTCTCGACACTCGCTAGCTGGTATGAGGGTGGACAACTGCGCGATATTTCATGGGAATGGAAGTATTCGGCGGTCTTTTCGACCTGGTTGAACGGGCCAGTGACCGAGGCGAGCGATATTTTGATGATCGACCATTTCGTTTATGCGGCAAAGTTTGAACCACTGTTTCCGCTCCTGATGGCGGCATCGTTTCTATTCATCGTCCTTCAGTTATTGGGATGGCTATTGAGAGAGCGCAAAACGCTGCATATCATTTTTCTATCGCTGATGTCAGTAGGCTTATTGTTGATGAGTGCCATGCTGCTTAATTCACCGACTGTTGGGCTCACCCTATTTTCCGCGTTTTTCGGCCTGTCTGGCATCTTAACGCTGCTCATCATTCTGTGTCGCAATAATGCAAAGTGGATGCGTCGCGCAGCCGAACGGACGAATTCATAATTTTTACTCGGAGGTGTTCAAATGGAATGGTGGATCAATATCGTTCCAGTCCTAATTATCGGGTTGTTTGCCCGCGAAGCTTTTAAGCAAATCAAAGAATCCATTTCCGTTGTAAAATCGGTGACATGGGATTCGCCCAACCATAAACGACTCATCGTTGGACATTATTTGTTTTCGTTGTCATATGTCGGATTTGTCGTGGCGCTAATTGTGAATTTGATTGTCTATAATTACTCGTTTCCACAACCTTATAGCACGGCCAATGCCGCCAGCATGACCGCATTCTACTGCTTGTTGATGATGTTCGTCGCCGAGCTTGGCGTCATGCCAAAGCGACAAGGCCCTAAAGAATCAATCTGAACTAAAAAAGCCTCTGCATCGAGCCCTAGAAAGGGAGCGACCGGAGGCTTTTTCGATGGCATTAAAGAAGAAACAGCAAGAGACATAAGCTGACGACAGTGGCGCCAAAGGAGATTTCGATTTTTGTTTCTTTTGCGCTTTCACGCTTCACTTTATGTACGACGGATAACACGAACAAGCTATAGAGAAACATAAAGAAGTAAAAGATTCCGTACAAAATCCAGCGATTGTCCGTAATCCAGTCGTTCAAAGAAGTGAAGACGGAAATGGCAATGAACACCGCAATAGAAAAGGCGAGCAACAGCCCCGACAATACGTTCATCTTATTCCACAAAGGGTGCGACAAGAAGCGCTCACTTTTTTTGCTGTGGAAGACGAAAAACAAATGAATCATGCTGGTGCTCAGCAAAAGGAAAGTCAACACGACAAGCATCCCGCTGGTGGTGCCAGAAGCAAGTACGTGCCCAATGCTAAGCGAATAATATTCAGCGAGAATTGCCAGTGCGACCAAACCTGCAAAAGCGGCCACTTGAAACGCCGTCCATTTTAGAAATGACATCTAATTCTCCTTTCTTGATTGAGTCGTTTGCCGAGTCTTGTCATTTTTCATTGGCTTCGGCATAGCGGATACGTGAAAAAGAAGGCGCAGCATCTGAACTTTTTTTCAAATCTTGCGCATCTTCCTGTTCAGCTTGCACGACAGGTAACTGCTTTTTGGTCAGCCCTTCGGCAATCGTGATAAAGCAATAAATCAGGATCATGAACACAGCTAAAGGCGGGAGAATCATCCAGAATTGATTGGTTGAAAACACTTCCCGGGAAATAGCGATCATGCCGGACAGTTCGTAAATTTCCGGGACCAGCCTCGGATAATCGGATTGGGCCAAGGCGCCGCCAACAAAAATGTTTAAGATCCCCAAGTGCACGAACATCTGGAGCACTTGGATGATGTGCTGTACCCACATCAATACGAGTTTTGGCCAAAGCTCCGGCTGAATATGCTTCGACAAGATCCAACTCATCGATCCGCCCATCAAGACCGAACTGATGACGTAGTCTTTCTTCAAGGTTTCGTTCATTTCATTGCCAATGGCGCTTGTGGTGATCGGCAATACGACAAGCGACATGATCAGCACTTGAAAGATCAATCGCTCTGCCAAACTGAGATCCCATTCCCCGAAACTGATAAGGACCGGGCGCAACAAAAGATAGGTTACCAAAGTCAGCGGCAAAAAATGCATGCCTTCTGCAATAGAATTGACGAAATGGCGCAGCTTGTCTGTAAAGAAGAAGGTATAAACGATACCGAACAAATAGCCGAAAACGATGCGCAAACTGGCGATCAATAAACTCAAGACAATGGTGTATTTCATGCCGACCATTAATTGCTGTGCGATTGAATAGCCGAATGGATCGGTGCCAAACACAATGTCTTGGGACGGCGGATGAGGTGCGCTGCTTTCGATGCTGCCCTCATCATCGTACACATAATTCGTTTGCGCAATGGCGTCACCCGTGAACACAGCGTACAAAACACTCGCCGTCAGTAAGCCGAGCACGATGGATGACGGGATGAAGAGACGCGGGTTTTTATAAAGGGGTATGCGCGCAGACACCGATTTTCGGTTTGAAAAAAACGAGCGCAGGCTTGCCCGGATTTCATTCAGGTCCAGGAGGCGCAAATTGAATTTGCTAAATACTGCGTTGCGTTCGATTTCGTATGTTCCGAGCCACAATTCCACTGCCGTATAGAAAACGAAGAACGGGATAAAGACAGTCAATAAAATAAACGCAATGCCTTTCGGGCTAAAGTCATTTTGCAAATAATACAAAATGCCTTCGACACCGAAGAGGTATTCGATGATCAATAGCGCAGAAAGAGCGAGCCACACAATCGACTTGGACTGGTAAAATGCACTTTTCAAGACATTGGACGTGCAATGCTTCCACAGCACCTCAAACCGGCTCAAGCCTTTAGAACGCGCGAGTTCTACGTAAGGATGTCGCTGTTCGTCTTCGTACAATAAAATAAACAGTTTTAAAAACAAGACCGCCGGCACGACCGCCAAACATACGACAGGCGCCAAGTAAATCTCCTCGCCGCCCAAGCTGTAAAAGCTCAGGAGCAAGAACCCGGTTTGCTGAAAAATGGCGATGACGCCGATTTGAATTAAGAATATGTAAGCGAAATCGGGAAAAGACTGCAGGAGTTTGATAAGTTCCAGCATCAAGCGCTTGAAGGCGCCTGTCGATAAGATGACCATAAAGGAAAGCACAAAAGCTGAAACGGCAGCAAGCAGCAATGCCATCAAGAAAATAGACATCGAGTAGACGTAAGGGCCGCTCAAAAATTTGGAAAAAGACACCGGAATTGTCTCTAAAGAAAACGGAATTTGATAACTCAAGGTCCACTCAGATGGCGTTGTAAACCCCGCGAAAATAAGCCGCAACGCTTCCACATACGAACGGAAATTGAGAAATGAAGCTCCGTTAAAAAGTGCAGGAGTGGCGCTGATCAGCATGATGCCGACTACGCCGAAGATAAATTTCGTACTAATCGTCCAAAACTGTTTCATAAATGCCTCCTTTGCAACGAAATGGCAACTGATTTCTTAGTTCAGAAAATACTCGCGGTACATGAAAAACGTCAGCCCGACCATTAAGACTAAGTACAAAATCGCGCCAATTAAAATATACGAACGTTCATGGACAGGAGCGGCCTGTTCCATCCGAATGCCCGTCGATCCTTGAATCGACATATCCAAATGACGGCTCGCCATGCCGCCTTTTGATTTAAAGAAAAACACGAGAACGACAGCGAGTCCGGCAAAAGGAATGGCGATATCCAAAAACCCGAGCGGTGTGAAAAAGGCCGCAAGCCAATTGCCAAGCGTCAGCATGAGCATGGTCAGTGAGACAATAAGTATGTTTTTCATCTGAACCTCCAGTTGGAATTTTTGGAAAAAATGTTAATCCCTTAATATACTGTACGGTATAATGGAGAGATAGTTTCAAAAATTAGAAAATTATGTATCATTCTAAATTGAATGACAGCAAGCGAACGATTCGAACTAAGAGAATAGTCAGCGGAGGAGAAGAAGAGACGTGTCAGTCTGGATACTAGTTGCGCTATCGGTGCTATTGGGTGGCATCGCGATTCAACATATATATATGGCCATCAAGCCAGTGAAGGACGGCGAGAAACAAGAGTTGGGTGAAGTGTTTTCACACGGAGAGGGGCCATTTTTTATCCTTGCGCTGCTATTTACTTTCCTAGCCTGGTGCAGCGAGAAGTTTTTCCCGAAAAGATGCCAGCTCGCAGCTTTCCGCTTAATCAGTTTATTGATGGCGGTTTCGCTCATCGCATTGATCTTTTTGATGTGGAATCTCGATATTGTGGCAGATTTTCTAAAAAGCTTGTGAACAGAGGCATGATTCTCCGTCTTTGGTGGCATTTGCCCCTAGAAAGAGCTATCATAAAAACAACTGATATACACCGCATGATGAGATTTTTTCATGGGAAACAGTCAGCTATTCATTTACGAACTTATACTTTGCTGAAAGGGGAGTTGAACGGTGGCTTATCAATTAAGAGACAATTTCAAGATATTTTCGTTGAATTCAAATCAGGAACTAGCGCAGGAAATCGCAGAGCATCTTGGCTGTGAACTGGGCAAAAACTCCATCACCCATTTTAGCGATGGGGAAATCCAAATCCATATCGAGGAAAGCGTACGAGGGGCGGAAGTTTATATCGTCCAATCGACTTCGCAGCCAGGGCATGAGCATGTCATGGAATTATTGATCATGATCGACGCCTTGAAGCGTGCATCGGCAGACTCCATCACGGCGGTCATCCCGTATTACGGCTACGCGCGCCAAGACCGCAAAGCGAGCTCGCGTGAACCAATCACGGCGAAACTTGTCGCGAACATGCTGGTGAAAGCGGGTGTCGACCACATCATCACGATGGATTTCCACGCACCGCAAGTACAAGGTTTCTTCAATATTCCGGTCGATCAATTGCTCGGCATTACCGAATTGTCCCAGCATTTCATCGATAAAAATCTCGAAGATGCCATCGTCGTCGCTCCGGATAACGGCGGATTGAGCAGAGCCCGCAGACTTGCGGACCGCTTAGACGTGCCGATCGGCTTTATCGACAAGCGTAAAATGCAGCCGGGCGAAGCCGACACAATGAATATCGTCGGGGACATCCAAGGCAAAAACGCTGTCATCATCGTCGACATTGTCGACACAGCAGCGACCATCGCCGATGCGGCCGACCTGCTTGTGGAAAACGGCGCCAAAGCCGTCTACGCATGCTGCACGCATGCCGTTTTGTCCGGCGATTCCGTCCAGCGCATCCAAGACTCTGCGTTGACAGAACTCGTGGTCACCAACACGATCGATGTACCAAAAGAAAAACGCATTCCGAAAATCACCATCTTATCGATCGCGCCACTGCTCGCAGAAGCAATCGAGCACGTGCATAACGAAAAACCCGTCAGTCCTTTGTTTGAAGGATGACCATATAGAAATGCAACGAACCCCAAATGAGTGCCGAAGAGACGGCGCGCGTTTGGGGTTTGTTTTGTTTTAACCTGCTTATCAAAATTCAAATTGTGTATCTGAGGGGAAATGACTCACAAGATTTTCTGATGTAGCGAATTTTTCTTCAGAAGTATAAAGATTGAATCCCTGCCCGTCGTGCCAAACGACGATGAAGGAGGCGTGAGAAAGTGTGGGGAAGTATGGCCGCAATATCTGTTTTTCTCTACCGAACCAGCCTGTCGATTGCACTTTAGAATAGCTCAAGCTATCTGGGCAAGATAGAACGTAAAATTGGTTAGCACAAGCAATCCAGAAAGTTTTGGCTATCGCAAAGTTTACCGCATGCTGATTCTCTAATATTGCCCGAAGCACAACCATCTTTGTGCGTCCATTCTTTTCATTCGTTATCGAATGGTCGATCGCTTGTTTCTGAAAACTGGTTTTGAGTTCATCGGATACTCCTGAGAGTAGCTCAATAGTTAAATGAACAGGAAATCTGTTCTGGGAGATAATGAAATGGATTAAAATCTGCTGCGTCTCGGCATCGTAATGTTCATCATTAACTGGGGATACATATAGCTTCGCGGGAACTGAGTCAGTATCAAATACAGGATATTCATCTTCAGGATTAAAATCTTCTTGGCATATACAAATAGGATTCATCAGAAATCACCTCTATAAAGAGTATATCGATTTTGGAAGAAAACTGTTAAAGTTAAATTATGGAATAAGATAAGCGGGAGATCCTCATTTTTATTAAGGTGGGAGACACGACTGCATACTGGAAATTTTGAACTAGTAATTGAAAGCTGGGAAAAAAATGAAACGCTTTTCTGTATTTAACAGTATAGATTAGTACGAATAAAAACTAAGGAGGAAAACGAATGAAACGATTTTTCTATTATTTTGCTTGGAGCATCGCTATTGCATTGATTGTGTATCTCGGTTTGCAACTGCAAGAATTATTGAAAGAAAGAATGCAGACAACGTTCAACCTGGTTCCTTATTGGATTTACGTCACGCTTTTCCCAATCGTTATCGGCATTCTGTTACGTACACCTAAATTCATGCTAGAACGAAAAGAGAAACGGATCAGCGGATTTGATTGGAGCAAGTTTTTGGCAGTCGGTCTTCTGTCCTTTGTAGTAATCGTGTTGTCAATTATGCCTTTTCTTCCACTTGAAAATCTACCCTATCCAGAATTCTACAATCAAATCAGTTTAATCCTGTTCAGTAGCACCACAGCCCAAACAATCGCCGGACTCGTCTTCGGCTATACATTACTCGACAGCTTTAAGAGCGAGGAGAGAAGATTCCAGGAATCGACGTCCGACCTGTTCAACGCCGTGATGAAGTTTACGCCGAAAGGGTGATTAGACATATGCAGCCTATTGAAATAGAACTGAACGGCTTTTCGTAAAGCCGTCACGAAGCGGGAGTGTCTGAATATGAAAAAAAATTTGATGCGACTTACAATTTTGCTAAGTTTGCTCGTACTGACAGGGTGTCTTGCTGAGGACTATGACGTAGGGGTTCCAAGAGCATATTTGCACGCGGATGACAGTTTACGCAGCGGGCCCATGCAATTAACAGAAGCTAATATAAGTTGGACTTCCTCTAGTGGGGAAGTGACGGAAACAATACAGGACGTTGAAGAGTTTGGTTTGTCACAAGAAGTTACGACAGTTTCTCTAAATCAGCCTGCCTATTTGGAGTTTGAAGAGAATGAAGAAAACGGCGGAGATATTTGGACAAATCCAGAAATCACCGCTTCTTTATGGAAAGACGGGCAAGAAACCAAGCTTGAACTCACGGACTCGAAAGAATTTCGCTTTCCGCAAACAGAAGGGAATTATGCGTTGACGGTAGAATTTATCGACCGGGATAATAAAGCTCAATATGCAGGAAATATTGTAATTGAAGAAACAGCAGCGCAAAAGGCTGGGGAGCTTCCGAAGTACAGCTTTATGGAAATGCCCTCGATTACGAAGGTGAATTCCGAGTATCCAAACGGCGTGGTGTTCGATCATATCTATTCCGAAGTATGCTGGAATGATTGTTCTTTCAACAGTGGCTATGATATCTCCGATGTACACACTGGAGATGTAGAGGAGGGCGACAGTATTGTAGTTGACTGGGAAATGATAGAGCCACAGCCAAGCGAAGTTGTGATGATTGAGATAGACAGCGACGGCGAAGAAGTAAGCGAAGAAATTGGCTCGTCTGACAGTTCTTCAATCACCATTGATATTGTGGAACAGGATTTTGGGAAACAACACGCAATTCAATATTTATGGCGAGACGGGGAAAAACTGATCGGCCAAAGTAGCTTGAACTTCAAGTTTAAATAATTACTAGTGTGATGGGAAGTGAATTTATTTGTTCAAGGCTTACATCAAGTTTATAGAAAAGTATGGGTCGCTCCTTATTGCAGCTTACAGTTTAATTTATCTACTTACTTCATGGGGCGATAACTGGATACTTACTTGGATATTATTAGCTGCACTGATTATTTCTCCAATTATCGGCATTTCGGACTTGAGGGAATCGAAATCGTCTGACTCTTAGTTCAGTAGAGTATCTTCTCCAATTAATGACGACGTAAAAAACTATTATCTACTAAAGGAGCAACACCATCATGAAAATACTTAGAATCATCCTGCAACTAGCCGCACTTGGGTTTAGTGCTTACGTGTTATGGACGCAAAACTTTACGCTAATGCCATACGTTATGCTGACGCTTGGAATGTTTATGTTGGTCGCGGGATTCGTAAAAATTCAAAGCGATCGAAAAGAATTTTGGGGATATATGTTTGTCCTGATTTCTCTGTTTATCTTCTTCGTTTCAGCACAGGGATTCATCCTTAATGCTTGAGGTTCTAGCTATCTTATAGCTAGATAAACGAAAGTAGAGGTTCACTGATAGGAAAGGAAGAAGCCATATGAAATTTGTAAAAGGAATGTACATAGTTCTAATTCTGTTCATGGCAGTCAATTTTCTAAGCGTCTTTGTGTTTGACGATGAGTATTCAGGCATCGCTTCTTGGATGAATGTGTTGCTCTTTTTACTTGGCAGCGTGTTTTATATAAATGCTCGATCTTACTTCAAAAAATAAGCTTGATAGTTTTGATATAGACATGAATATAAGAGGTCAAAGAGAAGGGGAATAACTAATGAAAAAGTGGACTGTAGTATGGGTCGTGGTTTTTGCCGCAGTATTAGAAAGAATTGTCCATCATTTATTTTTAACAGACAGCTTTTTGATTCGGTTATCTACTGCGCTCATATTCGTAGCAATAGGAATTGGAATTGGTTTGATTGCGGAGAAGAAGAGGGATGCCAAACAAGTTTGAAATGTGTCGAAAAACTGATGATGATCAGTTTTGACTGGAACGGATTGCAAATTAGACTACATTCAGTTAAAGCGAAGGAACGTGAACATAACTGGTCGGCAATTGAGATAAGTGTAAATCACACATCACAGTTAACTTTCATCCAGCAAATTAAAAAGGGAGGCACACATTGAAAAATATCTCTAAGAAAGTGATTTTTTATGTAATAACTTTTTGTATTTTCTTTTTGTTATTGAATATGGTTGCTTGGTTAGAAAATGCGTATATCCCTTTGAACACTCAAACTCAATTGATATCTGGGATTGTGATTCTTCCTGCTATTGTAATTCTTTCGTTTATTTTCTCCAGTTTGCTTTTTAGGAGCTTAGAAGAATCCAAGTGAATGGAACCCAATGTGAATGGAGTTAGCTTCATATTGTTATTGCTATCTATAAAAAAATTTCATTTTACAAGAAGCAGCAATGGTCAACGGCAGATCCAATCAAATTTGAATACAAAAAAAGACCCTATATAGTATAGGGTCTTTTTTCAAGCTATTATTAAGCTTTAGTGACGTTTGTAGCTTGTAGGCCACGTTGTCCTTCTTCGATATCAAATGTTACAGTTTGACCTTCGTCTAAAGATTTGAAACCGTCGCTTTGGATAGCTGAGAAATGTACGAATACGTCATCTCCTGCTTCACGCTCGATAAAACCAAAACCTTTTTCTGCATTAAACCATTTCACTGTACCTTGTTCCATAATTGTTGCCTCCTAGTGTGGATCTCCACACAATGTGTTACTATCCTTGCTCAAATACCTTAGACGAAAAACAAAATATTTTCTCAATCTGAAACCGAACAAAAATAACTCTTCCTAAAGGTAACATGGATGTGCTGAAAAAGATAGCAATTAGTTTCGATCTTATTTATTAAGGAAATTAGAAACACTGATTTCGTCAATGAAATCATCCATTTACGCTTATAGATTGCGCGGTCTACGGATCTAGCGCTTAAACATTAGAATGAGCTTTGAATACGACGGAAGGAATAAGAAAAACAGACACATTTCCATCATAAATTTACAGAAAACTCTGACTAATAAGTGATGGAGCATTGATTACACATCCTGAAAATCATATAATTTAATAAACAAACGGCCTTCTGTAGCATCGTGCTGGTGTCATTGCATCTACATGGGGATCAGGGGAGTGAGGCTTACAAAACTTTAAAGAATGGCGCAACAAAAATTCTGCTTTCACAAAAGGAGAATGATGACAATGGAATTACCAAGGGGGAAAAGTTACATTCGGCTCGAGCAGATCAATCAAGAAGATATAGATAACTTGATTTCACGGGTCAATAGTTGTTCCTGGCGGCAAACCTATCATATCCAACCGGTGTCCGGTCTGCTCAATGACCCGAACGGCTTTTGTTTTTATAACGGCGAATATCATTTGTATTACCAGTGGCATCCGCTCGGGCCTTTTCATGGCTTGAAGTATTGGTATCATACGAAATCGACAGATCTGGTGAACTGGGAGAATGTCGGGATCGCTATTAAGCCGGACGAGTATTTTGATAGCCACGGGGCGTATTCAGGCAGTGCAGTGGAACATGAAGGGAAATTGTATTTGCTTTATACCGGCAATACACGGGATGAGAATCTCGTGAGACGCCCTTATCTATGCATCGCTTTGATGGATGATGAGGGAAATATCATCAAATCGAAAAAATCGGTTCTCGATAAAGTGCCAGATGGCTACACCGAGCATTTCCGCGATCCGAAATTATGGAAAGTGGACGACCAGTATTATGCGGTCATTGGCGCGCAGCGAACCGATCAAACGGGAACTGTGTGTTTATTGAGTTCGACTGATTTATTGGAATGGAAGTTTGAAGGGGAACTAGCTACCAATTTGGATAATTTTGGGTTTATGTGGGAATGCCCGGATTATTTCGAAATGGACGGCAAAGGCATTCTGGTATTTTCTCCGCAAGGGCTCGAGGCAGAGGGGACTTTTATCAAAATATTTATCAAGCCGGCTATGTACTGGGGGACAAGATCGATTTAGAAAACCGGCAATTGACTCACGGAGATTTTGTGGAACTCGACCGCGGCTTTGATTTTTATGCACCGCATACGATGAACGATCCAACAGGCAGGCGGCTCATGGTGGCGTGGATGGGGCTGCCTGAAATAGAGTATCCGAGCGATATCAATGGCTGGGCGAACTGCCTGACGATCCCGAGGGAATTGTCGCTTCGGGACGGGAAGATCATCCAACAGCCGATTCCAGAACTGCAGTCGCTGCGTAAAGACAAAGTCGAAGCACAAGAGGAACTGGTCGACGAAAAGAAATCATACGAGGGATTTTCAGGTGTCACATATGAGCTGATTTGTGAGTTCGAACCAGGGGACGCCTTGGAATATGGCATCGAATTCCGCGTTAGTGAGGAAGAACAAACCGTGATCAAATACGATGCAGCCCAAGGGAAAGTGATACTCGACCGCACATCCTCGGGTAAAGTAATTGGCAGCAAGCACGGAACCGAACGAAAATGCCGGATGGATGCGGATGTGTACAAATTCCATTTGTTTGTCGATTCCTCGTCTGTGGAGATTTTTGTGAACGACGGAGAAGAAGTGTTTACGGCCCGGATTTTTCCGGATATTAGAAGCCAGGACATCCGCTTTTTTGCAAAAGGCGGCAGCACTGCGTTTAAAGCCGTGAAATGGGATTATTGACGATTATAGTTCAGAGAAGGAGAGGTGCTCAATGGGAGAGTTGTTCTCGATTGGTGAAGTATTGATCGATTTTATTCCCGACCAAAAAGGCATCGCTTTAAAGGATGTAGCATCTTTTACGCGAGTGCCGGGCGGAGCGCCTGCCAATGTAGCAGCGGCGGTTGCGAAGTTAGGCGGAACAGCTTCCCTGATCACCAAAGTAGGACAGGATGCCTTTGGCGATTTTCTATTGGAGCGGCTTGCCGAGGCGGGAGTGAAAATCGATAAGATTCCACGGACAAAAGAAGCGAACACTGGGCTTGCCTTTGTGTCGCTCCGCGAAGACGGCGAACGGGATTTTTCCTTTTACCGGAACCCTTCTGCGGATTTGCTTCTGAAAGCTTCAGAAGTGAACGAAGACTGGTTCGGTCAAGGGGACGTTTTGCATTTTGGTTCGGTGGACTTAATCGACAGCCCGATGAAAAAAGCCCATATCAAAGCCATCGGAGCCGCTAATAAGAATGGCGCGATTATCAGTTTTGACCCCAATGTACGCTTGCCGCTCTGGGATAGTCCGAAGCAATGCCGGGAGACTATTCAAGAGTTCATTTCAACGGCGCATGTCATCAAAGTTTCCGATGACGAACTGGAGTTCATCACCGGCATTGCAGATGAGTCAACAGCTATAGCCTCTTTGTTTGCAGGGAATGTCTTGGCAGTCGTGTTGACGAAAGGCGCAAAAGGTGCGGATCTGTACGTGGAGAATCATAAGTATTCAGCTGCGGGATATTTGGTAGCAGTCGAAGACACGACCGGGGCAGGAGATGCCTTTACCGGTGCTTTTTTGTACCAATTGCTAAATTGGGGAGCGAAACCAGACAATTTAGAGGCCCTACTTAGTGAGCATCACGAAGAATTGCTGGCGTTTGCGAATGCGGGGGGTGCGCTGGCTACTACCGGGAAAGGGGCCATTTCGGCTCTCCCCACAAAAAACCAAGTGCTGGAGTTGATGAAATCCACCACAGCGAGTTAATCGTAATTGGTGGACTTACGCGCACATTAGTTCATTGTCCGAGAAAAAAATGACTGCACTTCGTAAATTAGCGTTTAAACGCTGGTTTGTGAGGTGCTTTGTTTTGAAGAAAGGGTTCACATTACGCTTTCAGATATTCGAAAAGAGGCGCAATAGCTGAGTGTGCACCCATCGGGCATCTGTGAACAGGAAGGCCCGGGTTCATTAAGTCGTACGAATTCAGCCAATAAAACATAAATGGAATTTGATATAGTAAGGAGGAGAGGAGAGGTTAGATGAAAATGCCATTGGTTTTTGTCATGTTCATATTCGCCGGCCTATTGGTAGGGTGTGCAGATGAATCTGCGATGAGCCAGACTGAAGTAAAAGAGTTGGTAGCTGACCTGAGCGGAAGTGATAAGGTCAGTGCTGCGTCCATTGATGATCAGAACCTGACAGTAGAAGATGAAGGAGAAAAATCGGTCTATCCATTACCGGAGGACGAGTTTTTTATCTCGATTGCCCCTTACGAAACATTCACGCATCCTTGTGAAATCCATAGCTTGACGGGTTGCCAAGGAGAACTGGCCGAAAAAGAAATGAATGTCGTTATTACCGATGAAACCGGAGAAGTTCACGTGGATGAAGTAATGACAACGCCACAAAATGGATTTATCGATCTGTGGCTGCCTCGGGACCGAACGTATACGGTGGAAATTGAAGCAGCAGGGAAAACAGGTGAGGTTCAGTTTTCTACATTTACGGGGTACCCGACATGTTTAACGGATTTACTGCTGAGCTAAAGCACTCACGCTGAAAAAATCTCAGGAGACTACTGTTGTCTTTCAGAAGGAGTGAACTGGATGTCGAATATTCGCCTGCATGCAGGATACAACGAAGAAGAAGCGGGATTTATCCGCTATCATTTAGTAAGGCATAACAAAGAAAAAGTCGCTTATACCGAAGAAGAAAAAATGAGTTTTGTGTTAAAGAATGAAGAAGAGAACATAGTCGGCGGTCTGGTAGGACATACGGATTGGGAATGTTTTTTCGTAGACCTTCTATGGGTAGACGATTCTTTACGAGGGATGGGAAAAGGCCAAGAATTATTGGCAACGGCAGAGTCATACGCGCGAGAACAAGGATGTCGCCTGATGAGGCTGGAAACCTTCAGTTTTCAAGCGCCGGATTTCTATCTGAAATTAGGATTTAAAGTGATGGGGAAATTAGACGATTTTCCGAAGGGATTTACCCATTATTATATGTACAAAGATCTTTAAAAAGCAGAATCAATTGGATCACAGAATAAAAGGGAAAAACCCGCAAAGCCAAGTGCTCACTTACACATGGCCATGCGGGTTTTCTAATTTATTCCTTCAAGAAATCCTTATCCAAATAACGCGGGTTCGGGTAATCATAGAAGCCTTTGCCGTTCTGTATTCCCATACGGCCTTTGTCGAGAAATTCCGTTTTCAAATACTCGGCGACTTTTGCAGCTTCCGCATCACCAGCGTTAGCTTTCGCAACAGACAAATGATACGGCGTATTGATGCCGATGACGTCGAGTATCGCGAAAGGCCCTTTCGGCGCGCCGGTTGCGATCATCCAAGTCTTGTCGACCGTATGTGGGTCCGAGATGCCGTTGACAACTAAATACTGGGCAGAATTCAAAAACGGCACGAGCAAGGTATTCAAAATATAGCCCGGCTGTTCTTTGTGGAGCGGAAGCGCGACCATGCCGATTGCTTGAGCGAATTCAACAACGTCATTGAAGACCGCTTCGTCGGTACCGCCATGTCCCATGATTTCCGCGGTATTGCTGCGCCAAATATCGTTGGCAAAATGAAGCGCCAAAAATTTTTCGGGCCGTCCTGTAAATTCGGCAAATGTACTGGGCAGCATCGTCGAAGTATTCGTCGCAAAAACTGTCTGTTCCGGTGCGACTTTCGCTAAAGAAGTGTAAAATTCCTTTTTAATATCGAGCACTTCAGGCACCGCTTCAATCATTAAATCGGCATTTTTTACAGATTCCCCTAAATCGGTATAGAAAGACAGCCGATTATAAGCGGCCTCGAGGTCTTCATCCGTCGCTTTCAAATCTCTCCGGAAATGCTTTTTGAGCACTTCGAAACGCTCCTTTGCACGAGTCAACGCTTCCTCATTGATATCGTAGACTGCGACTTCGAATCCGTGATACGCCGATTGGAAAGCGATTTGGCTCCCCAACACGCCGCTTCCTGCGACCGTGACATACTTGAAATCCATTCCATCCCACTCCCTTTGAATAGATGATGCAAGTCTGGGTGTATTGGCAAAAAAGGATGTTTCTGCCAACAATCTCTACTTCTCATAGTAGGGGAAGCGGAAGCGTTTTTCCATTGTTTATTAAGACACCAGCTTCAATCCGACAGCAGACCCGAGCACCATCGCAATGAACAGGATGCGCCGCCAGTCTTTCGATTCGTTGTAAAACAGCATGCCAATGATCGCGCCGCCAGAAGCGCCGATGCCGGTCCAGATGGCATAAGCCGTCCCCATCGGCAAGCTTTCCATGGCGATGGATAAGAACAAAAAGCTTGCGACAAAACCGCCGATGAGCATGGCGAGCGACTGCCATTTACGGTCGTGATGCCATTTATTGATCATGGCGACGCCAGTCATTTCAAAAATCCCTGCGAATATAAGTGAAATCCAAGCCATTACGCGTCACTCCTTTCAGGTGCAGCATCTGCGGTAACCAGTTTCAAGCCGATGACACCGAGCAGTAAAATCCCGACCAGCACCAGTTTTGCGGTACTGACAGGCTCATTGAACAAGACGATTTCGGACAATACCGTACCGGCTGTCCCGAGGCCAACGAACACGGCATACACCGTACCGACCGGCAGTTTGTTTCCGGCATCGATCAGCAAAGTGAAGCTGACAGCGATCGCCACGACCGTAATCAGCCATTCGCCGAGTGAATCTGCGTGCTTTAACCCGACGACCCACGCGACTTCAAATAACGCCGCGATTAATACTTTTCCCCATTGAAGATTCATTGGAATTCCTCCTAATAATAAATAAAGTAATAAAATGAAAAGTAGATCAGTTGATGGAGTCGCTGCAAGTGGACGCTTTCCGCGGGCATGGCTTGAGCCTCCTCGGTCGCTTCGCTCCCTGTGGGGTCTCAAGACTCATGCTATTCCCGCAGGAGTCGCCACCTTCCGCTTTTTCATCCGGGTTAATAAGTAAAATGAATCCAAGCGAGTTGTTCGCAGCAGTTTTTATGAAGCGTCTGCTGTTGCAACTCCAGTACTTTTCAAAAAATAAAAAGCCCGGGAGAACTGTGAAAACAGTTTCTCCCAGGCTTTTGTCCCTCCGTGTCACAGCGATGGCTGTGTGTTTTCTCTCGGACCAGGCCAGCTATGCTGCGGAACCCTAGAAAACTTTTTTTGGTCATTCAATTACTTCTAGTTATATAAGAAATATACATGGACTTCAAGCAATAAGGGTTCTTAAGAGGATGGGCGCCTTTTGTCCATGACCTCCGCGACTTCTTCAGACAAAGGGTCTGGTTCCGTGCGTAGGCCATCAATCACATGTTGATAGTCTCGAGCAGATTGGTTTTGGCTCAATTTGAATGCAGCTTGGATATCGGTGATACGGAGCTCGAACCCGACGATGCCTTTGATATCTTTTTCGAGCAGCGCGCTTGGGAGTGTGTCCCACAGAACCGGCTCGTCGCGATGCTGTTCGTGCTTTTGGAGCAAGGTCACCAAATCCTCACGCAGTTCATCTTCTGTCAGTAAGCGCCCTGTGCCGTACACATGCGCTGCCTGGTAATTCCACGTGGGGATGTCTTTTTCCTCGTACCAGGAAGACGTCACGTAGGAATGCGGCCCTTGGAAGGTCACCAATACTTCACCCGGGTCTTCAATCGTATGCCATTGCGGATTGCCGCGTGCGAAGTGGCCGCGCAATACATATCCATCCGCTTCTTTTTTCAACTGGAAAGGCAAGTGGGTCGCAAGTGGCCGGTCTTTTCCTGCGGTAATGATCGTGCCGAATGAATGGGCTTCGATAAATTCACGAATCTCTTCCGGGTCAGTCACTTGATAATATTTTGGGATATACATAGTACACCGCCTTATCTAAAAATATTTTCTTATCTTCGAATAGAATAGCTTGTGTAACTTTTATCTACTGAATAAAGATATGGAGCAAAACTGCGGAAAAACCTTACTGATCCCACAGCGCTGTGCACTGCGTCGCAAAGGTATTGACCTCGCAAGCTTCGGTCAATACCTTTCCTGCGGGATAGCGAGACAGCTGAGACCCTACACTGAGCGCAGCGAGGGAAGCGGCTCAGCGCTCGCCCGCGGCAAGCGCAGCGGTTTTGCGTAATATCTTCATTTACTCTACTTTACAAAGTCTTCGTCAAAATCAAATCCGTCTGCTCATCGTCGCCCATGAAAAACGAATGGCTGCCGGTTTCAACAAAGCCTTTCTTGTCGTAGAACGCGCGCGCATTGTCATTATGCTCCCAGACGCCAAGCCAGATTTTGTCTTTTCCCAGTTCGTCCGCCATTTCAAACGCCTGATTCATGAGCACTTTTCCTGCGCCGTTTTTCTGGAACTTCTTCTTGATATAGATGCGTTCCACTTCCAAAGCTTCGCTGCCCATCGGCTCGGTTTGCGCGTCGTCTGTATTGACCTTCAAGTAACCCGCCACTTCGCCATCGACCATGGCGAAATAGAAATGGGACTCTGGGGTGGCGAGTTCTTTGTCGAGTTTCGGCAAGTTATAAGCCGCTTCGAGATAGGCGATCATATTTTCTTCGCTATTGTGTTCATCGAAGGTTTCCTTATAAGTGACAATGCTAATCTCCTGCAATTTCTGAAGGTCTTCTTTTGTACATTTACGTAGGCTTGCCATGGAAATTCGCTCCTTTTAATGATTAATAATCGCGTTTATGGCCTTTTTTGACCGCTTCAAAATCGACTTCGATGTTCTGGCGGATGCGGCGCAAATAACGCTCAACTTCCGCCGCTTCTTGCTCTGTAAAACCATCGAGTGCGACCGCGTTGGAATGGTCGTTTTCCCGGAGGATGAAAGGATAGGCCTGGCGTGCTTTTTCGGTCGGGTAAATTTTTCGGATTTTCTTATTGTCCGGGTCATTGCGTTTTTCAACAAAGCCATTGATCTCTAATTTTTGGATGGCCCGTGTGGCGGTTGAGCGGTCAACTTTAATCAAGTCGAGCAATTGCTCTTGGATGATGCCAGGATTTTCGCAAATGCGGACGACATATAAGTATTGCCCTTTCGTCAGCTCGAGCTCTTTAAATTCGATATTGCTGATGGAATCTAGGGCACGGGCAATCATGCCGATTTCACGCAGAATTTCTATCATAGAATTGCTCCTCTTATTATGTTGCATTTACAACAATAATGAATTATATTGAGTGTACAAAAACCATTCAGCCAATGCAAGAAGGGAGAGCGAAAAAATGAAATATTTCTTCTATGTCTCAGGTCTATTATTATTGTCACTTGGCATTGCGCTGACCATTTTATCGGATCTCGGCACGTCCCCGTTTGATGCTTTGCTTGTCGGGCTCAGCTTCAACGTCGGATTGACGGTCGGGAGCTGGGAGATCATCATCGCCGCCATTATGATTGTCGGAAACGCCATGCTCGGCCGCCAAAGACCAGAGCTTCTCGGCATCATGACCGCCGTCATCGTCGGGATTGGCATCGATTTATGGCTTCATACATTGAGCACCGTCGTTGCCCCTGAAAATATCACCAGCCAGACGCTCTATTTTACAGCAGGCCTATTAGCGGTAGGGGTGGGCTCAGCAATCTACCTTCACACGAATTTTGCGCCGATTCCAGTGGATCGTCTGACGCTACTTGTAAAAGAACTCGCGAAGACCAATCTGTTCGTCTCGAGAACTGCTATCTATTTGCTGTTTCTCGTTTTAGCGATTGCGTTCAGCGGACCAATTGGCATCGGGGCCGTGCTGACAGTTTGCTTTGGTGGAGTGATTTTGAATGCGATCATGCCTGTGACGGCGAAAACTTTGGACCGGGTATTGCTGCCAAAACAAGCAATCCATCATCGTTGATGGTATTTACAATAATTAGTCAATTTGAGATTTTATGATAAGCTGGTGCCAGGAGGTGTTTTTTTGAGTGAAAACAGAAAAACAGCTATTCTGGTGTTCGGCTTAGGTTTTGTAGCGACATTACTGGCATTGCCGTTTTTGTATGCATTAGGGTTGCCCTCTTTTGAAGTCGTACTGACGGGCTTGTTTGGTGAAGGAAACAGTTGGGCTTTAGTTTTTACGATTGTGCTTGTTGCCTTACTTCTCTACGGTATACGAAAATCATTTAACAGTTCAGATTGAAAATAGAAGTCCGAATAAAATCTCAAAGACATCGCCCGTAATGAAGCAGCTAATGATTTAGCCTTTCCATTACGGGCATTTTTTTGTGTTTAACAAAAAGGGAAAGAGAAAATTTATCTTTTTCACTGCTAGAGTTAGAGGGGAAACTATCAATTCAGAGAAACTATAACTAACGGGGGAATAACCATGAATTACATTCAAGACATGCGCCAGTTGATCGGTTCGAATTTATTGATGACGGTCGGCTGTGGAATCATCATTGAACAAGATGGTCAGATTTTGCTTCAGCATCGAAAAGACCGCGACGTTTGGGGAATCCCGGGTGGGGTCATGGAGCCAGGCGAAACATTTCTCGAGACGGCCGTCCGGGAAACCTATGAAGAAACGGGCTTGCGGACAGAAAACCTCCAGTTATTTGGCCTGTATTCCGGGGAAGAGGGCTATGCAGAATACCAAAACGGCGATCAGGTGTACAGCGTGCAAATTATTTTTCATACACAAGAGTTTTCAGGCGAGCTCATGCAAGAAGGAGCGGAAAGCCACGAGCACCGTTTCTTCAAGCCGGACGAGCTGCCGAAAATCAATTCGCATCAAGAGCGTTTTATCAGGGATTGGGTGGACAAGGCGGGATTGCCGATAGTCAAATAAGTGCATGTTCGTTGGGAGTGAAGCGGATGAGAGAATTTCTGAAAGATAACTGGGCTTATTATCTCTCATTTCTTGGAGGTGCCTTCATAGCGATTATCGTCTCGGGAATTTGGGCGGACGGGGCAGGATATGCGTTTATTCCGTGGGTGCTCGGCGCCTTTTTCATTGCCGAGATCGTTAAATTTATCGCGTGGCGGATCGAGCGGAAAGAGGAATAACAAGCTAATATGGGGGCGATGCCGGTGAAGAAACTGATAACGATCGTATGCGCAGCTTTTTTGTTAAGTGGATGTCTTGGTGGAGAAGAATATCGTTATTCGGGGAAAAGCGAGAGTTGGAGGATTACTTATCAAGTAGTCGAAGCACAAAGCGGCAGCCAGCAAGTTGAGGGGATGCTAAATTATATAGGACCAGAAACAGCGCCGGAAATGATCGAGTATTCGATGAGTACGGTTACCCAACGCCAATCGGCGACGGGTATTCCTGTGACAGATGGAAAAGCAACACTGCAAGACACAAGCTGCATAGATTGTGGAATCATTCAAGAGCATACGAAGATTACAGTTGAAATCGTATGGAATGGGAAAACAGAAACGTTCATTTTAGATGAGGAAGCATCTTGAATAAAAAATTTGCTCTTAATAAATTGAAAGTGACCAAGCTTTTTAGGGCTTAAGTCAATCACGTGTAACTTGTGCGTAAAGACTCAACAATAAGTTGAAGTTTTTGAAACGACTTATTTATCGATTTTTCAATTATCGTTTTACCTTTTTGAATAGAACCACCAACGCAATCACTAGCACGATTGGTAAAAGCCAAGTGAACAATCCAGTCAGAAATACAGAAGTCATGACGCAAGCTCCTTTCAGTAGCGTGTTGCCAATTAATTGTTAATGACTCAAGCATATCATATACAGGAATAGGAGATGGCGCAGATGGAGAAGAGATTTCTTGAAGAATATAAAGAATATATCCGCAAAATAGGGGATAGGAAAGCATTGTACAAAGCTGTCGCGAAGGCATATGGCGTTCAACAAGCGATTTATCCAGGCTCTTTCATCGATATCTCCCCGTCCTTAGTCATCCCTGAAGTAATATATATCGATAATTTCAAAGGAGCCATTCGGTTTTTTAAACAAATGGACGGCATCCAGGATTACATAGAGCAAAACAAGGAATATCCACAAGCCTGCGAGATTTCCTTTATCGGCCAGGACTATACCGAGCCGCTTGAAATCGGGCAAGTGGATTTAATCATTTCCCAATACGCCGGGTTTGTTGGGCAGGAAACCAAGCAATACTTAAAACCGGGCGGCATTTTATTATGCAATGACAGCCACGGCGATGCCACGTTGGCCAGGTTCGATGACGACTTTGAGTTGATCGGTGTCGTCAGTGGCAACAACGAAGTTGAACAGGGTGAGTTGGAGCGGTACTTCAAGCTCCCAAAGGAAAAGCCAATTGACCTGAAGATGGTCAAAGATAAAATGAAAGGGCTGAAAGACACCGCGGCTGCTGAAAACTATGTGTTTCGGAAAATATCGTAACGGATCTAGGCGCTGAGTTCAGTGTGAGCGCGAGTGCGATATTAAGAGTGTGGGACTGCTTGAACGAATGCAAACGAAAACGACACAGCCATTTATCAGCGGCTGTGTCGTTTTCTTTTTTCAAGAAGATACCTCTACTTGTTCAAATAATGTGATGCCGAAATAGCTGTATTCGATATGAACGGTGTGAATTTTTTCGTCGTGCTTGATGGTGAGTCCATATGCTTCGTCATCTTCAGAAGCGGTGCCGTTGTTCACTTTTTCCAAAAGGCCAGTGGGGGAAGTGCCGGTTTTAATCGTCACCTCATCAAGGTCTGTAAAATCATAAGCCTGGGCTTCGTCAGATTCAAAATCATCTGTAACGACAAAGCCTTTTAACGGATTGCTCAGTTGGATCTTGCCTTCTAGCGGCTCTTCAAAATTATTGACTGCCACTTTGGTTAATTGGAAGTCGCCCCATCCTTTATTGCCGAACCCGACTGTCACGGCATGGCCGCTCTCAGTATAGGCCAAGCTGTTCGTTTCAAGCGGTGGATTGTTCTTCAAGAACATCACCGTACCGCCGACTAGAACTACAAATACCATTAAGGTGACTACGGTGATTAAAATCTTCTTATTCAAATTCGCACTCCTTTCCGACCAACCAATTTCTTAACTGAAAAACACTTGGTAGAGACTATAAGCAATTAACAAAATCACCAGCAGCAAAATCACGCCACCGATATCTTTCCAGCCCATTCCTCTCGTATCCGGCATGCCGCTCTGTGCGCGATTGGTGGAGTCGTTGACATTGCTGCCTGCGTGTTCTTTCTGATCTTTCAACTGAAGACGGTCGCGCTGGTCTTCGGATTTATTGTTTTTGGGCACAGTAATTCCTCCTAAAGGTAAGTATCCTATTGAAAAATGGCAAAAGAGATGGTTCTAAATTTAGTTCACTCTGTCAATTTCTCTATCGTTGTTGTCATAGAGACGCAACTCCACTGGAAAAGCTTTCTGGATTGAAGCAGGCAGTTTCGTATACTTTATAAAATACAATTCATTCGATACGTCCGCTGAAAAGCCGAATGATACTTCCAAGGAATCAGCGCGTATCGAATCAATTTCTAGGTTCGAATTGTCGCCATAGATGACGCCATAGCCCCCGCTTTTGGTTTGAATATCACGATACGTAATCGCAGGTCCCCATCCGGATTCGACGATCTTGAATTTTCCGTTCCATCCTTGCATCATGTGCGCAAAAGCGATTTCTCCGCTTTCCAGTTCGAAAAGGATAATATGGGACGAAGTATGATCTACTTGGGTGGTCCTTAAAATTTCAATACTCTTTGTGTCCGCTTGTTCTTTATAGATCCATTCTGTTAAGTCCTCTTGAAGTGTTACATTATCGATGTGGTACTGGAAATAAGTCGCTGTAGCATAAGATAGAAAGAAGAGCAAAACGAAAACGATGAACCACCTTTTCTTCACTTGCATCCGCTCCCTCAATAGATAGCTGTCACAGAAATGAACTTAATTTAATTATACGCAAATCATTCCAAAAAGTTCCATAGACCTATTCATTTTATTATGTGAAATTGCTCATGATTGACTATATTCTACCTAGATTATATATGATAGGATTTATTTATCAATATTTTCCATAAAATCCATATTCATTATATCAAATTTCTAGAGTCGAAACGATGAAGTCAATTGTCATGCCGGTTGTGATGATTCTGGCGAGAGGAGTGGGAAAGATGAAAAAGCTGCTTGGTTTAGTCGTCATGGCATCCATGTTGTTGGCAGGTTGCGGAAGTTTACAAGGCACCGTATCGGAAATGACCGAGGCGAGCTTTATCCTGGAAGTCGAGTCCGATGATGCACGGCAAGCCCCGACCGAAGAAATCTTCATGACCGACCATACCGAATTCATCGGCGCGGTAAGCTCGTTCGAGGAACTCAAAGAAGGCGACCGCGTCAAAGTGACACCGTTTGACACGACACCGGACATTCCTTATTTTCTTGCCTCTAGGGTTACGGTTGAATGAATCGTGACGAAGCCGGCAGAAACTTGTTATGTACCAATGGGGCTGTCTCGTGGTAATCTAGTAAAAATCAAAATCAGTGCGATGAAGAGAACAGTAGCTGGCGAATCCTTTTTCTAGAGAGCTCCGGGGTGGTGGAACGGGGCAAAAGGGCGCGAGTGAAGCAAGCCTCTGAGCACCGCGTCGGAACCTAGGGGATGATGCGGCGTTTGCTCCCGTTATAGAGCTTAGGTATAGATCGAATGTACCGAATGAGGCGCATATGGCGACATATGAGCGAACAGGGGTGGCACCACGACCGGAATCTCGTCCCCAAGACAATTGTCTTGGGGGCGGGATTTTTTTCTTTGCCTCGAAGAAACAGAGAGTGGTGGCGGAGATGAAAGGGATGTGGAAAGATAAAGATTGGCGGGAGCCGATAGTTTTACTCACAGGCATCGGCATCGCAAACTTCGGGGCGTGGGTGTATTTGATCGCCTTGAACTTAATCGTACTTGATATGACTGGGTCGGCGCTTGCAGTCGCAGGACTGTACATCGTTAAACCGCTTGCTACGGTCTTGACGAACTTCTGGTCGGGCAGCGTCATCGACCGGGTCAATCAGCGCAACCTGATGATCACGCTCGATCTCTTGCGCGCTGTGCTCATCGCCTGCCTGCCATTCGCTGCGTCGTTATGGCTGATCTATGCATTCGTGCTGTTGATCAATATGGCGGGATCGATGTTCGAGCCGGCCTCCATGACCTATATCACCAAACTGATTCCTGAGAAAAATCGCCAGCGTTTCAATGCGCTTCGCAGCCTCATCGATTATGGGGCGTTTCTGATCGGCCCGGCTGTTGCTGGTGTGTTATTCATGATGGGGACACCGGAAACCGCGATTTATTTAAATGCAGCCGCGCTAGTTTTTTCCGCGTCCATCCTTCGTTCCATGCCAAAACTCGAAAAAGCGGCAATCGCGACAGAAACGGCTAATCGTAAGCCCTGGGAAATAATTCGGACTGACTGGCGACTCGTCCTGAATTTCAGTAAAAGCGCTCGGCTCGTTATGACGGTATTCTTTTTGTTCAACTGCATGATGGTCATGGCGACGGCCATCGATTCACAGGAAGCGACGTTCTCGAAACGCGTGCTCGGCCTGTCAGACGGTGAATACGGATTTCTTGTGAGTGTCGCGGGGGCGGGCATCATTTTCGGCGCGATCGTTAATACCATCTTCACAAAAAAACTAGGGCTCGTCGCATTGATCGGCGGCGGCTCGGTGATGATGTCGCTTGGCTATCTAGTCTATGCATTATCGGACTCATTCGCCGGGGCAGCGGCTGGATTTTTTATCTTAGCGTTTTCGCTCGCTTTCGCCAATACCGGATTCCATACTTTCACGCAAAACCATATCCCAGTCGACATTATGGGAAGAACCGTCAGCGCCTTGAGCCTGGTGGAAGCGCTACTTGTGATTGTGGCGACGGCAGTCATCGGCGTGGCATCGGAACAGGTTACCGTGCAGCCGGTGGTAATTGTCTCGGTCCTCGTCATGTGCAGCATCTCGCTAGTACTATGGGCCATGAGTTTTAAGCAATCCAAAGAAAGTGGGGAAGCTGAAGTTGTCCTGACAGGCGAAAAGCCGACCACCTAAAAAAGAAAGACATGCCGAAACCCGGCATGTCTTTCTCAGGGTGTTGAAAAATTTTATGGTTTGCAATCAATATACGAGAGAGGTCTCCTATATTTATACTGAACAATCAATGACCTCTCTAAGTATTTGGAGAAGCGTTCGCTCGTAAAACCTTCTGCTCAATAATGCTACGCATTACTTTCGCAAAGATAATGTCTCCCATAGGTCGACCTTATCTTTCCTGTGGATCAGCGAGACGACCGAGACCCCGGAAGACGCATAGCGGCTGAGGAGGCTTGGGCGCGAGCCCACGGAAAGCGAGCGATAAGCTTCGGAAAATACGATTACCCGAGGTTTTCTTTGTATGTTGCTTGCTCACTCTTCCTCTTCCAAGTCTTCGATCAATTGTTTCATTTCATCGATTTCCTTGCGCTGGGCTTCGATGATTTCATCCGCCAACTGTCTCACGCGAGGGTCCGAAATGTTCGCGCGTTCGCTCGTCAAAATCGCGATCGAGTGGTGGGGGATCATCGCTTTCATCCAGCCGGTATCTTCAATAAGCACTTGGCTGCGCACGAGATACAGCGAGAGGGCAAAAACGAGCGCACTGCCAGCAAGAATCCCGGCATTCGCTTTCTTGTTCTTGTACATCGGCCACATGAACAGCAGCATGACAATCGCCATCACTGAACCCATGATGAGCGCCATATAGAGCCGTGTTTCACTATAGAAAACATGGTCCAACTGGAAAACATTTAAATACATCAGCCAATACATAATGAAGGTTGAAGTTCCGATCATGATGCCAAATTTTAAATACTTGTTCATCACACGCTCTCCTTTTTTATGGTTTGTTGGAAATTATTCGACAGGCGCCAACTCATCTTCTGTCACCCATTTATGGTTCGTCACTTGCTCGCCGCTATCGGTGGCAGTGAAATCAACCATATAAACCGTCGTCTGTTGTGCCGAATCAATCGTCGCCGTTACACCGTCCATGCCTTGCATATGCTCCGCGTCGAGTACGACTTCATCGCCTTCCTGGAACGGAGCGTCTCCGGCATTCTCCAACTCTTCATGGATGACCCATTTATGATCCTCGACCGGCTCTCCACCGCCCTCTGGTGTATAGCTGACCGCATAAACGGTGGTATCATAAGCGCCAGCAATCGTTGCCTCGGCATCTTTCATGCCGCTCATGTGATCGGTCGTGATAACGGCCTGGGATCCAGTAGGGTATGTTGGATCTTGGGCTTCCTGTAAATCTTCCGGAACTTCACCGGAGCTGGAATGGTCCATCATATGGCCGTCTTCATCCCCCATCTGCTCATCCATCTGTTCTTCCATATTCTCGTGGTTCTCTCCCATGTTTTCATCCATTTGTTCATCCATATCCATTGGGGCGGGATCGGCTTGGCATGCGCTTAGTGCCAGGGCAGCGAAAACAGAAGCTGCAGCCATTGTCATTTTGTTCTTTGCCATTTTAAATTCCTCATTTCTTTTATCTCTTCTTAAGTAAGCTACCCCGAATGTTTGCATAAACTGTGCACAAACCGTGACAATTTGATTTAGTTGCCCACCGTGGGGAAATTCTTTTCTTTCTTTGTTTCTGCACAAAAAATCGAGAACTTTCCCGTATAGTAAAGATAATAGGCACACCAAAGAATGCGCACGTCTACCGCTATAATTGAAAGAGGGAGTCTATGTTAAACAAACTGGCATTAAAAATCGGTTTATTATTTTTCGTGTTCATCGTCAGTATTGAATTGTTTTTGTTTTCGACGCTTTATGTCACATTCGTCAATGAACGCGTCGATGAAGTGATGTCGAATTTATTGGCGCGGGGCAATACGCATAGTGAGGTGCTCGAGGACAGTTTCAATGACACCACGTTGTCGCACGTGGCAATGATGGAATCGTCATCGGATTTTATCGTTATCATCACGGACGAAGCGGGTGAGGAATTGACTCATTCCGACCAGATCGAACCGGAAATGCGTGAAGTGCTCGGCCATACCGATATCGAAGAAGTTCCGGAACAAGGAGAAATCCTCGAAGACAATTGGCAAGACGAACGCTTTATCGCTACCGACAGTCCCATCACCATTGGAGGAAGACACGAAGGGCATGTGCTGATGTTCGCAGAGACGAGTCAAATCAAGGAAATGGTCGAGCGCATGAGAAACCAATTCATTCTCGGCGGCCTTATTTCGATCGTTTTGACGATTATCACCATTTTCCTCTTGTCGCGTTTGATCACTTTGCCGCTTATTCGCATCAAAAAAGCGACCGAACAACTCGGCAAAGTGCAAGGCGGAGTGGCGCTTGATATCGAACGCAACGATGAACTGGGAGAACTCGCGAACGCCATTACCCAGCTGTCGACTGACCTGGACCGCTTAAAGCAAGAACGCAACGATTTTCTGGCAAGCATCTCGCATGAACTTCGTACGCCGCTCACTTATATGAAAGGTTATGCCGATATCGCAAGCCGGCCGGGGCTATCAGAACAAGAACGTCAGGAATACCTTGCCATCATTCGAGAAGAAACCGGCCATTTAACAGTACTCATCAAGCAATTGTTCGAACTCGCTCAGCTGGACCATAACCAATTTTCCATTCAACGGGAGCAAGTGCCAATTGATGCCCTATGCCATACCGTGGCGTCGCTTGTGCGGCCAGCATTTGATGAAAAAAACATTTCACTCACAGTCGAATGCGAACCAGACCTTATCGCTTGGATCGACCCAGCACGTTTTCAGCAAGTGCTGCTCAATATTCTCGACAATGCGCGCAAGCACTCGGAGCCGAACACCAGCGTAACCTTGAAAGGGAGCCAAGACGAACGATCCATCTTTATTAGTGTGACGGACCAAGGCGAGGGCATTCCGGAAAAAGACTTGCCGTTTGTCTTCGACCGCTTATACCGCGTCGACAAATCCAGGTCTCGCATATCTGGTGGCAGTGGGCTTGGGCTCGCCATCGCCAAGGAGCTGGTCGAATCCCACGGCGGGCGCATCAGCATCGATTCCGAGCCAAATGCCGGAACAACGGTGACGATTCAATTGGAAAGGGAGGAGAGCGATGCAGAAAATCCTATTGGTTGATGACGAACGGCGCATGCTCGATTTATTGTCGCTGTATTTAACGCCCCATCAATATTCTTGCACCAAAGCTCAAGGGGCACAGGAAGCGCTGCGCTATGTGGAAACACAGGCGTTCGACATCGTCCTGCTTGATATCATGATGCCTGAGATGAGCGGTTTTGAGTTGTGTGCGAAAATCCGAAGCTTTTCCGACGTTCCGATTATTATGCTGACGGCGCGCGAACAGCAAGAAGACATCGTCAAAGGGCTCAAGCTCGGTGCGGATGATTACATCACCAAGCCGTTCAACGAAGAAGAATTGCTCGCACGCATTGAAGCGCTGCTCAGGCGGCAAGCGCCAAAAAACATCATCGAAGTGGGCGGCTTGAAATGGAACGAAGAACGCTTCGAGCTGACGTTCCGCGGCACGCCGATTAAACTGACGCCAAAAGAATTCTTTATGGTCGGGCAATTAGTGAAAAATCCCGGCAAAGTGTTTTCCCGCGACCAATTGATCCTGCTCATCTGGGGCTATGATTCGGAAACGGAAGGGCGCACGATCGACTCACACGTCCGCAACGTCCGAGAGAAAATCCGCCAGTCCGGATTTCCGGTCGACAAGCATTTCCTCACCGTGTGGGGCGTCGGCTATAAATGGCTGAACAACGTTGAATAAAAACGCAAAAGAGCCAGCTGGAAATGTTCCGGCTGGCTCTATAGCTGTTTAATTATTAAATAAACGAAAAACGCTAAGCTCCCATTTCAATTTGGGTAGATGCCTTTTTCCGCAAAATCTCATCAATCACGAAAAAGACCACCGCCACAATCACCGCGAAATACATGAGCGGTCCGAGAAATAGGTAAGACAACAGGCCGAAACCCAAATGAATCAGAAAAGCGAGCGGGAGCCGGTAGCGTGTTGTACGGGAAGTTACCAAATCAGAAAATGATGAAACCGGAATCCCGTAAACGACGCTTCCAAATAAGAAAATGACAAACAAGAAAAAAATAAATCCAAACGCTGCGAAATCCATCCCTTTATCTAGCAGCATTGAACCCATAATCATAAGCAAACCGCAAGCCGTCAAAAAAACGGAAGCGTATAGGGCGGCCTTGCCTTTTCGGAAGAGTGCCTCGTCGTTGTAGAGCTTTTTGCGAATGAACGGCAAAACCGTCAACACGATTAAACTTAAGGTGATTTTCAACTGGATCTCAAAAAAGCTGCCCCATATCACAAATGCCAAGATAGATAAAACGAGTATGTATAAAAAAGCTCTGTACATGCGGATTCCTCCTACATACTTATTGTAACGTATGTAGGGTAGGGCAAGTGAACCGAATTGCATCTGCCTCATCTATAGTTTGATACAGGTGGCACTCTATCTATTGATGCTATTAGACCACTCGAACGGATGAAAATATAAGGCTTATTACTGAATAATCTATTAAAGTAAGTTATACTAGAATTACCCATATTTTCAATAATATCTAATCTCGATAATGATCTGCGCATCTATTTCATTTAACGAAAAGGGGCGATGACATGATCTTGCATACCGAAAGCTTTGGAACTGGCGAGCCACTGGTGTTTTTACATAATGGCTTATTAACGGGGCTTACTGATTTTGAGTTTCAGCGAGATCATCTTAAAGATCGTTACCAGGTTATTTTGCCCGACTTACGGGGGCATGGAGAATCGGTCAGCGACGAACTGGACCATTTTTTTGAAGACAATGCGACCGATTTAGCAGAAACCTTCGACCATTTAGGCATTGAATCTGCTCATATCGTCGGCGCCTCACTTGGAGCTTTGATCGGTATATTTTTCGCGAAACGGTACCCTGCGAAAGTAAAAAGCCTAGTAATCTCCGGCGTGATTGCCGAGAAACCAGACAATTGGCTGGAATTGCACAAGCAAGAAATTCACAAATGGCAGCAAATTTTGCATTACGAAGAAGCTGTCACCTACTACAACCAAATGCACAAAGCCGATTGGCGCAAGTTCATCGAAATGGGGCAGTCTGAAGACTGGTATCCTTTTGAAGAAACGAAAGACCTGTCGGCTATTGACGCACCGGTTCTATGCATGGCAGGTGAAGGAAACCCAAACGAACTGAAAAGCGTCCTGTATTACTCAGGAAAGCATGAGCATGTGCGCGCTTCGGTCATCCCGTTCGCGTCTCATCTGGTTCATGCCGAACAAGCGGATTTGCACACAAAAACGCTCGAATTGTTCTTAACTCATGTCGACTAAGCAGGAGAGGAGTTCCTATTTCATGAAAAAAACCGGATTATTTCTAGGGATATTGATCATGCTCAGCGGCTGTTCGGAAGCGGACCGTTACAACTTCGATGGCAGCAGCGATAATTGGGATGTCTTTTACACGGTGGATGTGACTTCAGAAGACAGCAAAGAAGCAACCGGCAAAATCGTCTACACCGGTAAAGACCCAGCGCCTGAAACGATTATCTATTCCATCGGATCGACTGCCGGTGCCTCGAGCGGCAATGTTTCGGTTGATGACGACGAGGTGCTGGTCGACAGGAGCGCCTGCGAAGGCTGTACGGACATCCAGCAAGACGAAGAGTTGGAAGTTGAGATCAAATGGGACGGGCACGTTGAGGAATTTGCCTTAACGACAGAATGAACGCTGAAAGAGGAGAGTTTTTGATGAACACAACGAGAAGCCATGGGTTTCAATTTCTGGATTTTTTATTTGTGGAAGAACAAGACATCCATCAGTTTGAGTCCATCGCAGGATCGTTTGCGGTTATTAAATGCAACGGCAAAACGCTCATGGTCTACAACAAATGGCGGGAGCAATGGGAATTGCCGGCTGGCGCGAGAGAAGGACAGGAAACCTCAAAAGAGTGTGCCATCCGGGAGTTATACGAAGAATCAGGTCAGCAACTTGAGGACTTGGAGTTCAAAGGCTTGCTCAAACTTCAGCACACGGATACGCAAGAAATCAAATACAATCCTGTTTTTCTTGGAATTGTAGAAAAGCTGCAGCCCTTTATTCCAAATGAGGAAACAACGGAAATGAAGCTATGGGACACAAAAGAAGAAATTGGCGTACTGGATGAAATGGACATCAAAATTCTCGATTACGTCTAAGTGGATAAAATACTACGGAGGTTAGCATGGTGAATGACACCCAAAAAAGATGGCGGGGTGCAGCTGGAGTGGTCATCGAGAGCGGCAAGCTCCTCATGGTGAAGTCTAAGACATCCGGCAAATGGAGCATCCCGTCTGGAGAAATTGAAACAGGCGAATCCCCGCAACAAGCGTGCGTGAGGGAAGTATGGGAAGAAACGGGCTTTCGCATCGATGTGAAAGAACAGCTGCACACGAAAAACGTGCAAATCGGCCAGTACGAAGTCACCAGCCATTATTTTCTGTGCAAAGTGGTCTCAGGCAATCTATGTTATCAGGACCCTGACGACGAAATCGAAGAAATTGCGTGGCAAACAGAGGCAGAACTAAAAGAAGCGCTTCACGATTACCCGGAAGATCAAGAACACCTCATTGCGTTCATGAATCGCGCAGCTTCTAATTAGTCAGAATCTATACGAGGAGTGGCGCATATGAACAGGCTAGCGGTTCTCACAGTCGGCAAAACCCATAGCGGCAAAACGACGTTCGCCCAAGCACTCGAGCGGCGGCTGGCGAATGCCATCGTCATCGACCAAGACAATCACGCAGAAATCTTGCGGAACTATTATCCAGCGCTGGTCCCAAAACAAGGGGCGAATATCATCAAATACGCGTTGACGCAGACCATTGTGGACTACGCAGTCGATCAAACCGATTGCCACATCATTTTGTCGAACGCCAACCGCAACCGCAAAGGCCGTTTGAAACTGCTGGAGTTTTACCGAGACAAAGGTTTCACTACGATTGTGGTGAACTTTGATTTGGCAGACGAAGTATTGGAAGCGAGAATTGATCGAGCCGGGCGTGACACTTCCATCTTGCGCACCGTTTCTTCATTCCACGAAGTGCTCAAGGGGCAGCAAGCCGAATCACTCGGCAATCCCGGCGTGACACCGGCACCAGGCGAAGCGAATCATTTGTTTACGGTAGCAACTGAACAGCAAATAGAAGCCGCCACTTCGAAAATCTGCGAACTGGCTGCAAGGGGAGAAGACTCATGAAAAAACTGCTGGTCGTGATGATGTTTTTGTTGACAGCGTTCACGTTATCAGCCTGCCAGAACGGCTTAATTGGCGCTGAACAACGCGACGCTGACACACTCGTCTTGCACCAAATGGAGCGTTTCGGGGAAGTGAAAGAAAACACACGTACCGAAGTGACAGATGCACAAACGATTGAGTTATTCGCCGATGCCATTTCGCGTGCCGATAAACTCCAGGGCGTGGCGAACGTAATCGATCCGGATTTCCAAGTGGACTTCGGAGGAAAGACCTTCTATTTATGGATATCAGAAGATCAAGGTTCCGTCATGGACGAGTCCGATACTCACGCGCTCTATACGTTAAAAGAAAAAGATGCCGAGGCACTCTATAGCTATCTGTCGTCGGAAAATCTGCTCGATGGATTGACTGATCATAGAGGAGGCAGATAAATGAAGAAGTTTTTCCTATCCACAGCTGGTGGGCTCATTTTTGGACTCCTCCTATCGTTCACTTTCATGGACTATGAAAGCAGCTGGATGCACCATACCCAAAGGGCGGGTGTTGACCAAATGGTGAAAGAAATGGATTTCGATTTTGTCTTCTTTGCCACAATCCTTGTGCTCGTTATTTCTATACTCATCTTTGCAGTCTGGACTTTCATCGAAAAGAAAAATGATGCAAGTTTCATTAGAGACTTTGAAAATGATAAAAAACGAGACAATTAAACATCGTCCTAAAGCATCTGCCTGAAGATGCTTTTTTTCTATGCCGTTATTTTTTAGCTCAAACGGGGATACAAGGGACAGCAGCGAAATTTAGTAGCGACATTAGAGGAGGATTTATCACATGGACAAACCGATCAAAGCGTTCGTCTTCGATGTGTACGGCACCCTATTCGACGTCATCGCCATCAAAGAGCAATGCGAGGAGGCATTCCCCGGACACGGTGATGCCATCAGCCAAACTTGGCGCACAAAGCAAGTCGAATATTTCATGATGCGCCAGCTGATGGGGAAATACGACACCTTATACCATGTCACCCACAGCGCCTTGAGATACGCACTGGAAGACGAGGGTCTCGAAACGACAGACGACACCGAACGGCAGTTGATGGATGCCTATTTACATTTGCCGCTTTATGAAGAATCAGAAGCGGTATTAAAGCAATTGCAAGATCACCAGCTCATCGTATTATCAAACGGCTCGCACGACATGCTCGACCCTTTGATCGAAAACGCCGGAATCAAGGAATTACTCGATAAAGCGGTCAGTGTCGACGAGATCAAGCAGTTCAAGCCAGCACCCGCCGCGTACCAATATGTGTTAGACCAACTAGACATTGCGCGCGACGAAGTGCTGTTCATGTCCTCCAACGGCTGGGACATCTCCGGAGCTAAAAACTTTGGCTTCCGCACGGCGTGGATCAACCGCAAAAAAGCACCAATTGAACAGCTTGGCCTGGAGCCAGATTATATATTTGACGATTTAAACGGCTTGCTCAAATGGAAATAAAACGCATAAATGATTAAAGCCGATTATTCGGGGTAAACTACTTGTATAATAGAGGAGGCATATTCATGAATAGACTACAATTAGGGGATTTAGCCCCATCATTCACATTGCCGCGCGCTGAAGGCGGAGACTACTCGCTTCAGCAAGACCTATCCGACCGTAAAGGCTGGCGCTTCGTCATTTTCTTCAGAGGTTCATGGTGCCCAGTCTGCAACGAGGAATTGCAGGACATCCAAGAAAATCTATCGTACTTCGAAGGCAAGGACATCCATTTCACGTTTGTATCGACAGACAACCAGCAAGACCTTAACGAAATGAAAGAAAAACATGGCTTGGCCTCGCCAATTTTGGCAGATGCGACAGAAGACATCCTAAAACAATACGGCGTCTATCATCACGGGGAAGATGCATTGTACGAAGACCACGGCATTCACGGCGAGCCAGCGTATTACTTGCTCGACGAAGAAGGCAAGCTTATGTACCAGCAGCAACAAACGAGCCCATTCGGCCGTCCGCATTCAAAAGAATTGCGCAAAATCGCTGCATACATCCGCAAAAACTTAAAATAAGATAGCATAGAAAAGAGCTTGGAGAAAAATCTCCAAGCTCTTTTTTCGTGGCTTAACGCGTTTCGAGCACCGCGAAATAATTGTCTTCTGTATCCGCAAAATTAAATGTGCGGCCCGTTGGCATGTCGATAATATCGCCGACCGTCACGCCTTTTTCAGCTAATTCGCTGTGCATTTGCTCGAAATGGTCCGCATAAAACAATAGCGACGGCGCTTCCAGACTCAAGCCCGTATCCATTTGCTCCAATAGGTTCTTATCATGCAGCACGATGCTCGTCTCCGCATCGCCACGCGGCGCAATTTCGATCCACCGCATGCCATCATTGTCTTGATCTTGCAGGACCGTAAAGCCCATCTTCTCTGTCCAAAACGTGGCAGCGGCGTCCTGGTCGCGGACATACACCATGACCTGTACGATTTTAGAAATCATTGGTTTTCCTCCCCATCACAAAATGATTATGCTTCTCACCATTACTATTCGATGGAAAAGAGCGAAATCCTTTAATGCACAATTGCTTTAGGAGATGCTTTTTAAACCAAGCGAAACGATAAAGTTGTCGATGAATGAAAGGGTTCCGACTAAAAAGCATCCGAAGGTCAGAAGGAATACTTCAATCCAGGAAGCTCTTAGAAATCGGAATAACCAGCTGGAAAGAAAGCTAACAACAAAATAGCCAGCAATGAATTTCTTAGATAATAATAAGCTGCTCATGTAGATCCCACCTTAATATATTCGATTTACTGACGCATTTTTAAAAATAACAAGTTCCGCCTTTACATAAAAAGGGAAAAATGACAATTCTCCATTGAAGTTTGATAAACTAAACACAACATGTGTAAAAGAGGAGAGAGCCCATGAAAAAACCAACAAAAGGTATTCTTTTTTTGTACTCGGCATAATTACTGGTATTATTTTGTACTCTTTGTTCATGTAGGAAGCATCAACACTATCTGATCAGTAGCAAAGAAAAACAGCACAGGAGATGGCCTGTGCTGTTTTTCAGAATGTAAAAGAAATATATGGTTCACAAATACAAAAGAGGCTCCTTTTTCTACATTCAACAATCAATGATTTCTCTAAGTATTTGGCGAAGTGTTCGCTCGACTCCAGTGGATCAGCGAGACGACCGAGACCCCGCAAGGAGCAGAGTGACTGAGGAGGCTTGGGCGCGAGCCCACGGAAAGCGAGCGATAAGCTTCGAAAAATACGATTTTCTGAGTTTCTCGACTTTTTCACTTGGAAAGCTACGAATGATATCAAACAAACTCCTCACTAGCTCCGATTCAAATAACGATTCAAGAGCTCAGAAAAGGCTTCGAGTTTCTCTAAACGAATCGAATAAACGCCTTTCTCTACTTGAACAAACTTCGCGGCCTTCAATAATGCCAATTGATGATGAAGCGTCGTCTTGGACATTTGAAATTGAGTACTCAAATCTTGCAGGGAAGCGGGAGCCTGGCGCAACTGATACAAGACGTTCAAGCGCAGCCCATCGCCGAGCGCTTTATGCCCTTGGATCAATTCATTCGGCGGCACTTCAGGATCGAGTAACTGCTGCTCGTCGACCGGATAGAAGAATAATTTCACATCCGCCGTCCGGATCGTCAGCGTCCACGGGCGATACGACACGTGAGGAATTAGCTTGACCGACCAGATAGAAGGCTCGGGCGCATAGTCGGCTCCTGTCACGCGCTCGATTTCTTTTTGGGCATTCGCTGGATCGAGCCCGCGATGCTGCTTTTCCTCAAAAGCAAGGGCCTGCAGCCATGTTGCGATATACGGCTTTTGCATCATCCAGTCCTGCCACTCCGTCAAAACGTCGATAAACAATTCGCTTAGCTGTGCTCTCGTATGACTGCGAAGTTGACGCACGTAGCCGGCGAGGTAAGCATGCCCTTCAAACAAATCAGCATACGGCCCCCATACTCCACCGTCACTTGGATTCTGCGCTGCCTGTTCCCGCAACGCTTCCGCAGCGCGGCAATGATACGGTAGCAAAATGTCGTAAAACCGCTCATCCGAAATCTCTGCCAGCCGCTCCGCAAATTCCTCAACAGAGCGAGCCCCGAACTTATTTTGCAACAACAGCAAGCCATACCACAGATTGGTCTCTTGCATCTTCTCTAAGGATTCCACTAGAGAAGCAGGCATGGTTTCTGCATCACGCTGCCACTCCTCGTCCATCTCAAACGTATGGCGCAATTGCCCGTGAGTATAGCCCGCAATCCCGACCGACCATTCCCACACCGCTGACTGTTCCACAGCCAATTGAATCGTTTCTTCCGCTAACGCCGCATCCATCATCTTCATATCAACAACCTCCTAAGACTTTTTCTTTATTCTATATGAATGAAACCTTATATTCAACATTTATCGAATAAATAATTCTATTTATTTAGAATGAACTAAAATAGACTCCAATAGAAGAGAGAGGCTGCTTCTCGAGAAACCACGTGCATGCAAAAAAGCGCGCAAAAAAGAGCACCCGAGATTTCGGATGCTCCCTGAATCACATATTTAGCTTAGAAACGTCTGAAGCTGTGGAATTTAGCTCCCCAGTAAGGGCCGTTCAAGCTTTTCACTTCGGATTTAGATCCGCCAGAGTGTACGAACTGGTTGTTGCCGATGTAGATCCCAACGTGCGAGATCCCTGGGCGGTAAGTGTTCGCGAAGAAGACCAAGTCTCCTGGGCGTGGGCTTGAAACTTTGTAAGACTGAGCATATTGAGAAAGCGTTGTGCGTGATACGCTTTTGCCTGCTTGTTTGAATACATATTGTACAAATCCTGAGCAGTCAAACCCAGCTGGCGTCGTGCCGCCGAAACGGTACGGGATGCCTTTAAGCGCTAGTGCTTTAGAAACGACTGCTGAAGAAGAAACGCTTGATGAAGAAGATGAAGCTTGGACAACGCCAGATCCTGAAACTTTTGTGATCAATGATCCGTGTACCCAACCGTGCGTGCCGCCAGTGCGGACTTTGTGCCAAGTACCGCTGCCGATTGTAGCTGTACGAGTGATCGTTGCCGTTGCGCCTTTACGAGCAACTTTGATGACGCCGTGGCTTGTGCCAGCATCTCTGCGAACGTTTGTAGCATATTTGAATTTATAAGTGCTGCTTGAAACTTGAACGATTGCCGGCTCTGCTGTTTCTTGTGCAACTGCTGTTTGAGCTTGTGTTTGAGCTTGTGTAATATTTTGTGCGTCTGTAGCTGAACTAGAAAAGACCAATGCGCCTGCTGCGAGTAGTGTAAAGAATGCTTTTTTCATTTAGTCAGTACCTCCGAAGGATAGTTTTTTTAAATTTATGTTATGTGGATATAAAGATTATCATTAATTTGCTCTGCCACTTACTATATAGACTGCCCCCTTCAAAAACAATGTCTGTGGAGTTTCAATTATGTTACAGCAATATTACAGGTGAATGACGGCTCATAAAGCGAGTCACAGCAAGGGTTTTAGGTGTTGGTTATTTTTGGGAGTTGATGTTTATTTCTTTGTGAATCGGGAAATAAGCGCGATTTTTTTGTGTTTGAATTGATAAAATATTACACTCAAACAAAATATGTGTCGATTTTTAGTTCCTGTAATTCCCAATACGGGACTCTCAATGCTTTTACAGCAGTTTTTTAATCGATTTAATCATATACTTATTAGAAAAATCAAAAATTATATTAATAAACCTTTGTTACACAATTGTAACAATCCATTCATTGCTTGATTTTTGTGGGTTGGGGGTATACGGAATGTAATAGGAGAGTGGGGGGGGTTGCGCTGCAATCGGACGCTTTCTGGAGGGCTCGCATTGAGCCGCTTCGTCGCTACGCTCCTGCAGGGTCTCAATTGTCTCGCTAATCCTCCCAGAGTCGCCGATTTCCGCTTCATCTCTATTTCTAGAGGAGTAAGTAGGTGTCATATCTCATTGATATGTAGACATTGCTAAATAGATAATGCATTATGAATTTGAAATTCTGCAGTCTTATATAGAAGAAAGTGGTGTTTAACAAATCACAACTTACATTTAAAGCTGTGCTTAACCGTTTTTACAACTAACCGCGACTCAGCGTGAAGCGCTGGGAGCAATCTCGCACACTGAATATCATTACAACCAAAAACTCAGTGAAATCATATCGATCCACCCATGTCACAAAGAGCTGACCAAGTGCCGGCGCGTCCAAGGGCTAGGCGACGTGATAAGACCGGCGGTTTTCCGGGCTTATCACAAAATCCATGCCCAAAGCGCTAAGCGAAGCAACCACCAAAAACTCATTACAGCCCAGACATAAAAAACAACAAACATTGCAACTACCTTTCACCGCGACTCAGCGTGAAGCACTGGGAGCACTCTCGCACACCGAGTACCACCACAACCAAAAGCTCAGTGAAATCATATCGTTCCACCCATGTCACAAAGAACTGACTAAGCGCCGGCGCGTCCACGGGCTAGGCGACGTGATAAGACCGGCAGTTTTCCGGGCTTATCACAAAAGCCATGCCCAAAGCGCTAAGCGAAGCAACCACCAAAAACTCATCACAGCCCAGGCATAAAAAACGACAAATGTTACAACCACCACTCACCGCGACTCAGCGTGAAGCGCTGGGAGCACTCTCGCACACTGAGTACCACCACAACCAAAAGCTCAGTGAAATCATATCGATCCACCCATGTCACAATGACCTGACCCAAGCACCGGCGCGTCCAAGGGCTAGGCGCAGTGATGAGACCGGTGGTTTTTCGGACTCATCACAAAAGCCATGCCCAAAGCGCCAAGCGCTGCGTCGCAGAATCCCATCTTCCAGCGCTCTCAATTCATCTATCATTCATTAATTCATAGAAGAAACAAAACCCATTTCTATAGAAGGAGGCGGTCTATATGAAGAAGATCCTATCGATCGATGGCGGGGGCATACGGGGCATCTTGCCGGCCATGATGCTATGCGAACTCGAAAAACGGACGGGCAAACCCGTCTCCGAACAATTCGACATCTTCGTCGGCACGTCAACCGGCGCGATCCTGGCTCTCGGTCTCCTCGTCCCCGACGGCAAAAAGCCGCGCTACACCGCAAACGACATCCTCAAGCTCTACGAAACCGAAGCCGAGCGCATGTTCCGGAAATCCTTTCTGCACCGCACATTCGGCGCCGTCGGCCGTTTTCTCCACACCCAGTACAGCCACAAAGAATTCGAACAAGTGCTCAAACATTACTTCCGTGACTTAAAACTCTCCGACTTGCTGCAACCAGCCGTCATCCCGAGCTACGACATTCACGGGCGGCATGCCCATTTCTTCAAAAGCACCGTCATCAATTTGAACGAACGTCAACCCGACAGCGAAATTCGCCACATCATCCGTGCGGCCACAGCGGCACCCAGTTATTTCGCACCGGCAGAAATTCCGGACTATCCCGACTCGGCGTTCATCGATGGCGGTGTATTCGCGAACGATCCGGGGCTCAGCGCTTATGCCGAAGGACTGGAATTGTACGGCGACGAAGAGGAAGACTTTTTGCTCGTGTCGCTCGGAACCGGCGAAGCGCAGCGCGAAGTGGAAGTGACCGGCTGGCGCGCCTGGTTTCATTACGGCTGGGCACGCTCGCTATTGAAAGTCATGATGGACGGCAGTTCGGACTCGGTCGACCATCAACTGCGTCATTTATTAAAAGAAGATGGCCTGGACCAGCGTTATTACCGCTTCCAGGAAAAGCTGCCGGCAGATGATTCCGGCATCGAACAGCTCGACCGCGTAACGCCGGAAAACCTCGCCCGGCTGCGAAAAGTCGCCAAGCGCATGATCGATAGCCAAAGTGCCGAACTCGATAAATTATGCCGCTTGTTATGACTTGTCATCGAAGTGTAATGCGTTTGTCGTGGTAATGACAGCAAGGGCTCGGTAAAATAAGCGAGGAATCATAGTGAAAAGAGGTCAACCCAATGGCGCGAAGATACGGCTATATGGATTGGATGCGGGTGGTCGCAATCGTCACGGTCGTCGGTGTCCACGTCGCATCGAAAATCATCAATAATTATACGACTGGCGATTGGGAATGGCATTACGCCAATGCAATTGATAGCGCATTGCGCTGGTGCGTGCCGATTTTCTTCATGCTCAGCGGCGCACTGCTGTTGACGCGCGACTCCAAAGAACCCATCGGTGAATTCTTGCGCAAGCGACTTGGCAAGGTATTGCTGCCGCTCGTGTTCTGGAGTGCCGTCTACATGGCCTATAATATATTTCAATTAGAAGAGCAATACACGCCGATGGAAATGGTTGGCGCGTTCATCTCCGACGATATCTATTACCATTTGTGGTTTCTTTACATCATCACCGGGCTGTATTTAATGGCACCGTTCTTGCGCATCCTTGTGAAACATATGGACAAGACGATGTTCCATTATTTCTTTGCGTTTTGGTTTTTGTTCTCGGCAGCGGTGCCGATCTTCACAAGGGCGACAGGTTATGAAGTGGCATTTGCAGGAGAGCTGTTTGCACCTTATATCGGCTATTTCCTGCTCGGCGCCTATTTGGTCATGTATCCTTTGCCGAAGCGTTGGCTCCCGACCCTTGGCGTGCTGGCAATCATCGGCTATGCCGTAACCTTATATGGAACGGTCTCCGCGAATACGGGGCGCGAAGCAGGTGACTTCGATGACTTTTTCTACGAGCATTATTACCCGCATGCGATATTCGTGTCGCTGTTCGTCTTTGTGGCGTTCCAACAAATCGGCAAGAACTTGAAATCGACGCCGCTCATCACGCGTATCAGTACGGCTACGTTTGGCGTCTACATTATCCATCCACTGATCCAGACCTATTTGAACCGTTTATTTAATTTCAACGAATCGACGATCAATGTGGGAATTGGCGTGCCCTTGTCGTGGATCGTCATCTTTCTCTTGTCGTATGTCATCATTCGGCTTATGCAAAAAACACCTGTCATCAGGCGACTGGTGCCATAAGCTAGCCGGTTAACTAAATGAAATCGATGAAACTAGGACAAAAGATATTGTCGATTTTTGTCGTCTGTACCTATGTAACTCCTTTAGTGAAGCAGAGAGTGATTAATGTGTCATTGTGTACGGTTGATAGGTAATTAAAAATTTGATGAATTTGATAGAAAGAGTCGTATTGGTGAAGATATCATGATAAGCTGTATTTAATTGTAAGTTGCACCGGGATTATGGATAGGAAGGGGTGATAACATGAAAAAGTCGATTGTGCTGGGAATCATCGCAGCGATAGCGATTTTCTTATCGGCATGTTCAAGTAACGAAGTCATTCGCGTCGGGGTGCCGTTCACGGACGGAATCACGGAAGGTGTCTTGTTCAAAAAAGACATCAATGACCGCGCTTCGATTGTTACACTCCGTTCCATCCTCCATAACGAAACCGAAGTAGAGTCATTCGACCGCTTGTCCATCGAACCGCAAGCCGTGTTCACGATCGATCGGCCCGAAGACGGCGTGCAGGAAGTCCGCCGCTTCGTCTGGTACCGCGACAACGGCCGTGCCATCATGTCCAACGAACGCAATGTCCTATCCCATAAAGAAAACCAAGAATTCTTCCGGCTAACGGCCGAACAGACACAAGATTTGAAAGAGATTTTACAAACAGATCTATAAATAGCGAGAATGTAGAAAAGCCCCGTATTGGTAGTGCACCCCAAAAGTTAGATGTGAACTCTAACTTTAAGGGAGCAATACCATTCTGTAGGGCTTTTTGTTTTGGAGATTTTTGTTCAAAGTAGTTTTAGGGCGTGGAGATTCCGCTGCAGGCGGAAGCTTGCTGAGGGGGCCGGCTTCAGCCGCTTCCTTCGCTACGCTTCAGTCCAGGGTCTTCAGCTCGTCCTGATCCCTCCAGCGTCCCCGCCTTACGCTACATCTCTATCAATATAGTGGGGACACCATCTTTCTATAGTGCAGCGGAAGAAAACAACTTTAGCGAATCATCCAAACAAATAAGCTTAGAGACTGCAGTATGAAAACTACAAACCCTATCGCATGTGACTATTGTTTCTCAATGGAATCTCCAAGCGGACACTGCGACTCTACAAGCACATGCATCCGACCATTTCCACCCAGCAAGTTACATAAGCATGTCCGACTAAGCGACCTAGCCAGTCGATGCAACAGACTGAACAAATCCAGTCTTATTCGATTAATACAATGATCTGTATAAGCAGTTCCGCGCCAAGGGTGAAGCGAAGCCATAAGACAAGCGCTCTTCCTGGCTTATGGCGAAAGCTCAACCCCAAGCGGACACTGCGATTTCACCACCACACACCAACCTCAACTCCTTCTCATGTAACTATCCAGAGCCAGCAACAACCATCCATCTCACAAAACGAATCAAATAACTATCCCCGCCTGCATGACCAATTGTCCCTCATGACTTCTTCAAAACTTGTCCAAAAGGTAAAGCATATTACAATTGATGCAATTTTATGTAAACGCATTCTATTCCGAATTCCGAAGTAGTATAATGAATCTGCTTGACCATTATGAACAAAGAGGAGATGGACAGATGAGCAAGAAACTATCCTTGACGCTCGCCGCTTCGGTGCTTGCGCTTGGCAGTTTAACAGCAGGGGCTCCGGCGATTGCTGCAGGGGATTATCACGAAGTGGTGAAAGACAAAGTGCCCAAAACCGTGAAAGGCAACGGGCAAAGCTACAAAGAACGCATGGACAAATGGAAAAAGAATGGCGGCAAACCGAAAGAAGTAGAACTACAGATTCTCGGCACCTCTGATTTACATACAAACTTCGTCAACTACGATTACTACCGTGACGCTAAATCCAATTCATTATCGCTTGCGAAAACCGGCGTTTTGATCGAAGACGCACGCGAAGAAAACCCGAACAGTTTGTTGTTCGATAACGGCGACTTGATCCAAGGCACTCCGTTCGGCGGCTACAAAGTCAACGTCGACCCGTTAGAAGACGACGAATTGCATCCGGCATACGCCGCACTCGAATCGCTCGATTTTGATGCATCGACACTCGGCAATCACGAGTTCAACTTCGGCCTCGACTATCTCGACAATGCATTAGAAGAAGCGGATTTCCCAGTACTCAACGCCAATGTCTATGACGCAGAAACAGGTGAGAACCGTTTCACGCCGTATACGATCATGGACAAAAAGGTGACGGACCGTAAAGGCAAAAAGCACACGATTCAAGTCGGCGTCATCGGCGTTGTAGCGCCTGGCATCATGAGCTGGGACCGTGCGCATCTTGAAGGCGAAGTCATTGCAGAAGATGCAGCGGATACGGTGGAGAAATTCATTCCGGAAGTGAAAAAAGCGGGAGCGGATGTGGTGGTCGTCCTGTCCCACTCAGGAATGGGCGATGAAGTCCATACCGATAAAGAAGACGACATCACGTATCAATTGACCGAAGTGGAAGGCGTGGATGCGATCATCACCGGACATAACCACGACGTCTTCCCGGGATCGTTCGGCGACCTTGAAAATGTCGACCAAGAAAAAGGCACGATCAACGGTGTCCCGGTTGTCATGCCTGGTAAATTTGGTAGCCATCTTGGCGTCATCGATTTGACGCTCGAGCCGCGCGGCAAGAAATGGCGTATCACGAATGGCGAAGCAGAACTGCGCGCCATCGATTCCACGACGGATGAAGTAGCAGAGCAAGTAATCGAAGCAGTGAAAGAAACGCATGAAGGCACAGTGGAATACATCCGCAGCCCTGTCGGCGAAACGACAGCTCCGATTAATAGCTATTTCTCACTCGTGCAAGATGACCCATCTGTGCAGATCGTCAACAACGCACAACTATGGTACGCCGAGCAGCAAATCGCTGGAACGGCTAATGCCGATTTGCCACTACTGTCCGCTGCGGCACCATTTAAAGCTGGCGGGCGTAACGGCGGCGATTATTACACCAATATCGAAACCGGCGAAATCGCCATTAAAAACGTCGCAGACCTCTACGTCTACGACAACACCGTCTTCGTCTTGAAACTGACAGGCGCAGACGTCAAAGAATGGCTCGAAATGTCAGCTGGCCAGTTCAAGCAAATCGACACGGCTGCGACAGGCGAACAGCGATTCATCGACGATAACTACCGCACGTATAATTTTGATGTCATCGATGGTGTTACGTACGACATCAACATTACCAAACCGGCGAAATATGACGGGGAAGGCGCAGTGGTCAACGGAAGTGCTGAACGCATCGAAAACCTTCAATACGAAGGGGCAGCAATTGACCCGAACCAGGAATTCCTGGTCGTGACGAATAACTACCGTGCGAGCGGCAACTTCCCAGGTGTCCGCAATGCGACGGAATCAATCGACTTTGCGTATGAGAACCGCCAAGTGCTCCAAGACTACATTTTGGATGCCGGCACGATCGACCCATCGGCAGACGGCAACTGGCAGTTTGCGCCAGTCGCAGGCAACCCGAACCTGGTGTTCGAAACATCGAACTCAGCGAAAAGTTTGGCAGAACGCGAGCCAGCGATCCAGTATATCGCAGTGACACAAAACGGCTTCGCGAAATATGGCTACACGATCCAGTAAACGCAAAACAGACCCGAGATTTTTTCTCGGGTCTGTTTTTTTGTTTTCTATAAGAGGTAGCAGAGAGATTCCGCTGCAGGCGGAAGCTTGCTGAGGGGTGCGGCTTCAGCTGCTTCCCTCGCTATGCTCAGTCCAGGGTCTTCAGCTCGTCCTGATCCCTCCAGCGTCACCACCTTTCGCTACATCTCTATCATGATAGCGGAGAGGTGATTGGTATAAATTGCAGCGGAAGAAAGAATTTAAGAGAATCAACCAAAACCTAAGCGTTGATACAGGCGTGTGAAAACTATCGAACCAATCGCACCTCACTATCAATGCTCAGCGAAATCTCCAAGCAGTTCCGCGCCAAGGGTGAAGCGAAGCCATAAGACAGGCGTTCTTCCTGGCTTATGGCGAAAGCTCAACCCTAAGCGGCGACTGCGACTCTACCAGCATATGCATCGACCATTCCCGCCTAGCAAGTAACATAAGCCTGTCTAACTAAGCGACCTCCCCAGTCGATGCAACAGACTGAACAAATCCAGTCTGATTCGATAAATACAATGCTCAGTAAAAGTAGTTCCGCGCCCAGGGTGAAGCGAAGCCATAAGACAGTCGTTCTTCCTGACTTATTGCGAAAGCTCAACCCCAAGCGGCGACTGCGATTCCGCAAACGGAACCCCAACTCGAATAGTTCTTATCTACCTAACTATCTAGGGTAAACAACAAGCACTGAGCAAGCTACCCCACCGATGTAAGATGGTCATCGAATTCAGACTGTCTCTCTCAAGACAGTGAAATCCAAAAGTAGCTCAATCCCAAGTGGACACTACGATTCCGCAAACAAATGCTGCACTTTCACAAACAAACTCTACAATTCCGCAAACAAACGCTACGATTCTGCAAACAAACACCGCTATTCCGCAAACAGCCGCCCCAGCTCGAACAGGTCTCATCTAACTAACTAGCTATCTATAGTAGATAGCAACCACAAGAGATCTATCCCTTAGCAATAACCCCGTCAGATCTCAACTTCCAATACGTCGCGACCCCGAAAAAGAGATAAATCACAAACACCGTCACAGTAAGTGGCACGGTAATAGTAGACAGCGTGACCATCTGATAGACAATCCAAAGAACAAGCAGCGTACCTACCAATACGCCGCCGCGTCTAGACTTTCGGTAAACACCCATAAACACGGTGGCGGCCAAAGCCCCTGTAATCAGTGCGCCGCCTACTAACAGGATAAACATAATAATCGATAATTCGATACGTCAACGCCCCTTTCTTTTGACCAACCATAACATATCTAACTAGGCTTTCTTCTGTATTATTGATCGATTATCAATCAGCCCGATTATCACTTTTCTAATTCTTTTTAGTTAATTTCTTATACAAAAAACAGTTTAAACAAAAGAACTATACTTTGAGGAGCATATTTAGCGAAAAAAATTAACGAATTATCATTAAATTAGATAGTATTTTAGGATAATTATAACTAAAGTCTATATAAATTTATAAAAATCATTTCTTAATACCTAAAAATTCTGTATAATCAAACCACTATTATAAATCCAAGTTTAACTTGAATTTAACTTCCGTCTACTAACATAGAGAAAACGGCGGGAGAGGTGAGGCGGGATGAGAATCGTTTCGAAATTTCAAAAAAGTGGAAAGGGAGAGCGATCAACTATGAGAACGATGTTGGTGACGGGAGGGAACGGTTTTTTAGGTTCGCGCTTTATCCATGAATTGTTGACTAAGTATCCGGCCTATCAAATAGTGGCGATTGACCACGAAGCGGAATGTGTCCCGGAGTTATTAAGGCCATTGCTGGCTTGCAAACGCTATGCGTTTCACCAGGTTGATATCCGCAATAACGAGGCGGTCGAGCAAGTATTCGAACAGTACGATATTAGCGAGGTCGCTCATTTTGCGGCCCAAACGCATGTCGGCGAATCGAAACGTAATCCGGGCCTCTTCGCAGAGACCAATGTACTCGGCACATTCCATGTACTTGATGCTGCTCGCAAGCATTGGATGAACGGTCCTTATGAATCGAAAGCCGGTTTTGCCGCTTCACGCTTTTTGCATATTTCGACAGATCAAGTCTACGGGCCGAGAGCTGAGGGGTTTGCAGATGAGACGCATAAATACGACCCAATCAGCCCGTATGCCGCAAGCAAGGCGAGTTCGGAACTGATGGTTAGCGGATTCCACGAAAGCTACGGGATGGATACGGTCATTTTGCAGGCAACGAATGTGTTTGGGCCTCATCAGCAAGACGATAAGCTCATTCCGATTATTATGCAAAAAGCACTCTCCGGCAGCACCATTCCGGTGTATTCGGGTGGCGAAGACGTCCACGACTGGCTATATATCGATGATTTTTGGCGTGCGGCGGATACTGTTTTCCATTTAGGGAATGCGGGAGAAACGTATCTTGCGGCAGGTACTCCGCTCAAGACACTCGAAATTGTTGAACGCCTTTGTAAAACGCTCGACCGTCATTTCCCGGGAAATGATAGCTACCGAAGCCGCATCCGCTTTGTGGAACCGGCAGGAGGGGGCAAGGCGCCTCACCGTTTTGCGGTAGTTGCTGACAAATTGAATCAGCAACTCGAGTTTACTCCTAAGACCGATGTTGATCGGGGAATCCAAGAAACAATCGAGTGGATGCTTTCCAAAAAACGAATCTGGGAAGTAGTATGACACGCAAGACAAACGACAGTTGCCATGAGGTGTCCCATGATTTCAGATGAAGCGATTAACCAACCAAATACGTATAAAGCAAACGGACGGCTCCAAAAAATCGCCCTTATTCATAAACATATGAAAGCGGGGGGCGTTGAAGCCTTAATTGTCCGCATGGCACGGTGGCTGTCGGATAATGGCTACCAAGTAAGCGTCTATCTCTATAGCGGCGGCGGCCCGCTATTAAAGCATCTCCAACAAATCGACGGGCTGAAAGTCATTGTCCGTGAAAATGGCAAAGAACCGCCGCTCGCCTTATCGGTGTTCAACCAACTCGTACGTTCAGAGAAATACGATTTGGCCTATTCGTTCAGTCCGTCGAGTTTGCTGTTGTCATACGCCTTGCCGGCACACGTCCGCTTATCAGGCGTCTATCAGCCCGAATTGTATAAGCTTGAACGCAATAAGAAAATTATCCGTGCGTTAAAGACAATCGACAAGGACTTCCATCAGAAATTGGTGTTCATGAACCCAACGGTCCGTCGCTACACTGCGCGTGCACTCGAGACCGAAGTACCGGAACAATTCATGCCACCACCAATTGAACAAGCAGCACCGGAATCGGATTACGGCAGTTCGCATTCAAGGCGTATCGTCTCAGTCGGAGCCATTCAAGCGTTTACAACCCATTATGCGCAAGTCATTGAATTGATGGAAGAGTTGATTCAAATCGATCCAGCGTTCACTTACCATATATACGGGAGCGGGTCAGACGAATCTCGGTTACGGAAAAGCATTCGGGAATCCGAAGCGAAAGACCACATCTTTCTTCACTCGAAGCCCCATGCCGATCGCTTAGAAGAGGTGCTGCGCGACAGTTTTTGTTTTATCGGTTCAGGAGCAGTGATGATCCAAGCCTGCAGTTTGGGGATTCCGGGAATCACGTCGCGGGCAAATGACGCTGAAGCTTTATCAGAAGGTTTTTTTTACCAGCTGCCGCCTTATGAAGTAGGCGAATCGTATTGGGAAGCGCCGGACACGTATGAAATAGGCGAGTTGGTGAAAAATTTGCTAGTATCAGAAAATGTTTACCGAAAAACAGCAGAGCGCTGTAAGTTCAAAGCGCGTCAATTTGAGATTGATGTCGTGATGAGAGATTTTATTAATTTGGCGAATGACAAACTTCAGTAGAGTTGGTAGGAACCTTGCCACAGGAAACACAGAGAAGTGGAAGCGATCGCGAAAGGTAAAGCCAAAGCGCAAACTACGCTTCTTTTGAGCTAGCAACAGGGAGATACATCCACTGCGTAATAAAAAAACAGCTGCACCAGCCTGAAATAAGGCATAGGTGCAGCTGTTTTCATTATTATTCGGTGGCGTCATTCAATTCCAGATGCTCTTTCAACGTCGATTGGATTTCCGCAAGTTCTGCATCATCCATAATATAATACCAAATGCCGTTGATGGTTTCGCCGTACCCGTCTTCGACGATCATCTGGTCAACGTTCATGACAGCATCCTGATAATTGCGTTGGACATCGACCATGTCATCGAAGGTCATATTCGTCCGAACGTTTTGTCCGAGGGCATCAAAGATGTCTTTGTAGTTCCAGAGACTGTTGATGGATACGCCTTTTTTCATGACGCCTTGGATTACTTGTTTTTGACGATCTTGACGTCCGAAGTCGCCACGTGGATCCTCGTAGCGCATACGGACGAAATCCAATGCTTCTTCACCGTTCAAGTCGATTTCGCCTTCCTGGAAGCCATCGAATGCCAGGGAGTTGTTCACCGTGACACCATCGACTGCATCGACGATATCTTCAAAACCTTCCATATTGACTTGGACGACATAGTCAATTGGGATATCGAGAAGATTTTCTGTCGTGTCCATCGACATTTCAATGCCGCCGAACGCATAGGCGTGGTTGATCTTGTCTGTTGTGCCGCGTCCTACGATTTCAGTATATGTGTCACGCGGGATCGATACCATCTTCGTCGATTGTGTAGCCGGATTGATGGTCATGACAACCATCGTATCGGATCGTCCGCGGTCGTCTTCTCGTTCGTCGACACCGAGTAGCAACACCGAAAACGGATCTTTCTCATCAAACTCAACGATGTCTGTCCGTTTGACGGATGGGGTCTTGCGGTCGACTGGCTCATGGATGGTATCAAGCGTTGTCGAGAAGTTCGAGTAGACGTTATAGGCATAAACGCCCCCGACAAGCAATAACAGTAAAAAGCCTATCAATAAGTACTTGGGCCATTTGCGTTTCTTTTTCATGTTTATCCTCCGTTAGTTCGCGATAAAGTAATTGCTTAATTCGGTTGCCCAAGTTTCAGCGCCCTTACTATTTGGGACGGCATCGGTAGTCAAATGTTCCTTCAAAGCGATATCATCTGTATCCGGCCATGCATCCCAATGTTCAATATACGGGTAGCCGTACAAATTGGCAAACTCCTCGAGTGCCTGTACTTGCGCACGATAATAACCAGCACCAAAGATGGGCTGAGGAGCATGCAGAATGACAAGTGCGTCTGGGTTTTCTTGCTCTAGTCGAGACGTGAACGCTTGTACATCTTCGCGTTCTTCTTCAATAGAAAGGCGATCATTATTCATCAAAGTAAGCGGTTCGAGCAATGCCAAGTCGTAGCCTGCAGTCAGGTCGACATATTGGAGGGCCTCAGAAGTTCCAGTTACAGATTCGATCGTCACTTCGATCGAATCACCATACGTTTCCTCTAATGACGTCTTCAATCGTTCCGCATAACCGGGTTCCCCTGATTCAAGTGCCTCAGATCCGGCGATTAACAATTGGAGTGACTCGCCGTCTGAATTCTTTTGGAGAAAAAGGTCTTGAACTGATTCATCCATATTAGCGATTAAGTCAATGTTCACAGAATTGTCACTAGTTGACTCAGTTTGGGTAGTTTCATTTTTAGTATTGGGGGTTTCAGTTGTGGTGCTTGAAACCTGTTCAGGTGTGCCTGCTCCTTGTAGTTTGTCCTGCCAAGATAAGTAAGAATAGACAAGAATTCCTAGGCAGACAAGGACTGCAACGAACCCTCCTAATTTATACAGTTTCATACTTTACTCCTTTCAAAAATAGCCATTTCTATAAATTAAAGATAGCATAAATCCATCCTTGTTCCTACAAAACTTTTTAAAATTGGAAGTACAAATGATATATTCCTGTGATATACTGTCTTATGTTGTTTGAAACTGTCTATAATTAAATTGAAATAGAAGGAGCCATTACACTACATGGAAGAGACTATTAGCTTACAGGACTTGTTCAAGACATTAAAAAAGAACCTAGGAATTATTGCCCTGACGACGATTCTTGCAATCACAATTGCAGGGGCGGTTTCGTTCTTGTTCTTGACGCCGATTTACGAAAACTCAACACAAATACTGGTTAACCAAGAACAAACTGAAGCATCACAGCTGACCAACCAAAATATCCAAACCGATCTCCAGCTCATCAATACATATTCCGTGATCATTAAAAGCCCTGCCATTCTTGATCAAGTCATCGAACAGATGAATTTGGATATAAGTGCTGAAGCATTAACACAAAAAATTACGGTTAATACAGCAGAAAACTCGCAAGTGGTGAATGTCATAGTACGTGATGAAGATCCAGCCCAAGCGGTTGAAATCGCCAATACGACAGCAGAAGTGTTTGAAAGTGATGTTCGTGAGTTGATGAACGTCGATAACGTATCAATTTTATCACCCGCAGTGTTGAAAGAAAATCCAAGTCCGGTCGAACCGAATCCAATTTTGAATATGGCGATTGCGGCAGTAGTCGGATTGATGTTGGGCGTGGGTATTGCATTCTTGCGTGAATACCTCGATACCTCGATGAAAACAGAACAAGACATTGAAGACATTCTAGGTGTACCGTTACTAGGTGTGATCTCACCAATCAAAGAAGAAGCAAAAATGCAGTCAGCTCCATCTACTAATAGAAGAAAGCGAGGGAATTTGAATGGCCAAGAAGAAACAACTGCAGGAAACCGCGCGTAAAGTCGTTACGCATACGACTCCTCGCTCAATCGTCTCAGAACAATTTCGTACCTTGCGAACAAATGTCAATTTCGCATCACCCGATAAGGATCTTCGAACAATTGTGGTGACATCCGCTGCGCCTGGTGAAGGGAAATCGACGACATCAGCGAACTTAGCAACAGTCTTCGCCCAAGAAGGAAAGACAGTCCTATTAGTGGATGGCGATATGCGCAAGCCGACCACGCATTACACTTTCCATATGCCAAACACAATTGGCCTATCCAACGTTCTAACGCGTCAAACTACCGTAGAAAATGCAATTCGCCCAACGAAAATTGAGCGATTAGATTTGATGACTTGCGGTCCAATTCCACCGAACCCTGCAGAGCTATTAGCATCAAATGCAATGGCCATGCTTATTGCTGATTTGAAAAAACGATATGATATGGTCATCTTCGATGCGCCGCCCGTCTTATCTGTAACTGACGGCCAGGTACTAGCCAATAAATGCGACGGAGCGATCATGGTAATCAACTCCGGCAGCACTGAAAAAGAAATGGCAGCCAAAGCTAAAGAAGCAATCGAAGCGTCCAATAGCAAATTGATCGGTGCCGTATTAAACAATTTTGAGCTCGCTAAAGATAGCTATTATTACCAATACTACGGCACCGCTGAGTAAAAGGGGAATGTCCCCCTTTTGCTTTTTCTTTTAAACCCGATACCCAATTTTTTCAAAGTGAATGATTGGATATCCATGTAGGTTGTATAGTTTACATAAGACTCCTTCAATATAGAAAAAATACTTGGGTCTGAAAATGAGTGTTTCATACATAGGGGGAACCATGAATGATTGATACGCATGCACATATTTTACCGGCGCTAGACGATGGCGCGGCAACAATGGAACAGACGAAGCGGCTATTAGATATGGCTGTCGAAGAGCATTTAACTGGCATTATCGCTACACCTCACGGACATCATCCTAACTTCAAGACCGATATAGCAGCGCTTCAAATACAGTTAAAAGCAGTAAAAGACTATGTGAAACAAGCGCAATTGCCGCTAGAAATTTACAGTGGGCAGGAATGTCGTTTGTCAGATAAGCTCCCAGAGTGGCTCGCAAATGGCGAAGCCTTGACCCTAGCAGAATCACGTTATGTACTACTTGAACTTCCATCATCAGGTATTCCTGTCTACACGGTGCCGGTCATCCAGCAACTGATCACCAGTGGGTATATCCCGATCATTGCCCATGCCGAGCGCAACCAAGGTATCATTCAAAAACCTGAGCGCTTGAAGAAATTATTGATTCACGGCGCGATGGCACAAGTGACAGCAGGGTCTTTGTCGGGCAGCTTCGGCAAAAGCATCCAAAAGACGGCCCTTCAGCTCATCGACGCTAACCTAATTCATGTATATGGATCAGATGTACATAGTGAAGACGTACGCCCCTTCCATTTCAACGCAGGACTTGATGTACTGGAAAAAAAGAGACACCACAATATGATCGACATATTATTAGAGAACAATGAACGAATCATCCTAGACCAAGACTTGCACGTTCTTGAGCCACAAGACATAGAAAAGGGCAAGTGGTGGAATATCTTTGCGTAAAAACTAATATTATAGTATTAATTTTACATATATACTCTATCTTTACTGGGAAATACATGTTAAAATTAGCAACGGATTTCCAAAACGTATGTATTTAGTATTGCCTAGTGAAAGGGTGGACCATATTGTCACTGAAAAACAGAATGTCATTACTCATAGTAGTCGATTCATTAATCGTTTTCTTCTCCATCTTCGTCGGCTACTATATCCTCTACCCTTACGTAGACATCTTCCAGAACCAATTTCTCTTAGCAAGCGCCTTAACGATCTTCATCGCGCACCACGTATTCGCTATGTACTTCGGCCTATATCGAAAGGTGTGGGAATATGCCTCGGTCGGAGAACTTTCTTCTATTGTCAAAGCGGTAACTTTATCCGTTGTAGCAGTTGCGGTTGTGCAACTTATCGATCGCCAAGATGTGCTAGTTCGGGCACTCGTTATCACATGGATGCTTCACGTACTTTTAATCGGTGGATCTCGGCTTTCCTGGCGCATGATGCGCGGTAGAGCTTTTAAGTTAAAATCTTCAGATCAAGAGCTGAAGCGAACGATGATTGTAGGGGCGGGGAAAGCCGGCACGCTTGTTGCACGCCAACTATTAAATAATCCAGAAAACGGATTTTTACCAGTATTGTTCGTTGACGATGATAAAAATAAACATGGCTTAGATATTTACGATGTACGGGTCGTGCATGGCGAGACAAAAGACATCAATGCCATTGCAAAAGACAATGCGATCGAACGTATTATCCTCGCGATTCCTTCACTCAGTAAGCAAGAGTCTGCGGAATTGATTAAGCATTGTATGGATACTGGTATTAAAACGCAGACAATTCCACTTATTGAAGATGTCATGACTGGCAAGGTATCGGTAACAGATATTCAAGACGTGAAAATTGAAGATCTTCTTGGCCGTGAAGAAGTAAAACTGGACATGAATAAAATTGCCGATCAATTGACTGGTAAAACCATATTGGTGACTGGGGCAGGAGGATCGATTGGATCTGAAATTTGCCGTCAAATTGCGCGTTTCGGTCCAAAGCAACTTCTATTACTTGGACATGGTGAAAACTCCATTTACCTAATTGATATGGAGCTTAGGAAAGCTATAGGCAATGAAACTGAAATTATTCCTTTGATTGCAGACATTCAAGACCGTGAACGTATTATCGCAATCATGGATGAATACAAACCAGATGTTGTCTATCACGCCGCAGCTCATAAGCATGTTCCTTTAATGGAAGGGAACCCGATGGAAGCTGTGAAGAACAATATATACGGAACTAAGAATGTAGCAGAAGCATCGCATATGGCTGGAGTGAAAAACTTTGTCATGGTATCTACTGATAAAGCGGTCAACCCACCAAATGTGATGGGAGCCTCGAAGCGTTTTGCAGAGATGATAGTTCAAAATTTGGCTAAGCGCAGTGAAACTACTTTCGTGGCAGTTAGATTTGGTAATGTACTTGGATCACGTGGATCGGTTATTCCTTTATTCAAGAAACAAATAGCAATAGGCGGCCCTGTGACAGTAACACATCCAGATATGACTCGCTATTTTATGACGATACCTGAAGCATCCCGTTTAGTGATTCAGGCTGGAACTTTAGCACGTGGTGGAGAAGTATTCGTTTTAGATATGGGAGATCCAGTCAGAATCGTGGACTTAGCGAAAAACCTCATTCGCTTATCAGGTTACTCAGAAGAAGATATTCAGATTAACTTTTCAGGAATTCGTCCTGGAGAGAAGATGTATGAAGAACTTCTCGATTCAGATGAAATTCAAGACAAACAAGTTTTCCCGAAAATTTTCATCGGTGTAGCTAACCCGGTAGCTGAACTTGAGCTCAAATATATCATGGAGAAGTTGCATGAAATGGATGATATAGAACTTAAAGAATTGTTGGTTGGACTTGCTAACCGCAAGAATGTTGAAACTAAAAAACTAGTAGCAAGTAGTAGCTAATTCGAATTGAAAGGGGGAGAGGTATGTTCTCATTAATAAAACGTTTTGTAGATTTCACACTTTCACTGCTAATTCTCGCTAGCCTTTCTATCATCTTTCTTATTTTATGCTTGATTATTAAGTTGGATTCTAAAGGTCCGGTATTTTTTAAACAAAAGCGTATCGGTAAAGGCAAGCAAGAATTTCATATTCTGAAGTTCAGAACGATGAAAACAGACGCACCCAAAGAAATGCCTACTCATCTATTAGATAAACCAGATGCTTATATTACTCCGGTAGGCAGCTTTTTAAGAAAAACAAGTCTAGACGAACTTCCTCAGTTAATCAATATTCTTAAAGGTGAGATGAGTCTAATCGGACCGCGTCCAGCTTTGTGGAATCAATACGATCTTATTGCAGAGCGTGATAAGTATAAAGCTAATGATGTATTACCTGGACTAACAGGTTTAGCACAAATCAGTGGTCGGGATGAGCTTCCAATTGAACTGAAGGCTAAAATTGATGGTGAATATGTTGAAAAGCAAAATCCGAAACTTGATTCAGAAATCTTTGTGAAAACTGTTTTTAGTGTATTAAGAAGTGACGGTGTAAAAGAGGGTACAGGTCTTAGTAATAAAAACTTATGAAGTAAGGATGTTAGAAGCATGGGGAAAAAGAAGATTCTAATAACAGGAAAAGGAAGTTATGTCGGTACTAACTTGATTACTTGGTTAATGAAATGCCCAGATCAATATGATGTCGACGAAATTTCTGTACGTGGTGATGAATGGAAGAAAAAAGACTTCAGTAAATATGATTCCGTTTTACATGTTGCTGGAATCGCCCATGTCTCTACAAATCTTAAAATGAAAGAACATTATTATAAGATAAATCGTGATCTTACTGTGGAGGTGGCTAAAAAAGCGAAAATCCAAGGTGTGAAGCAGTTTATATTCATGAGTAGTATCATAGTATATGGTGATAGCAGCAATGAAAAGAGAATTATAGATTGCAAAACAGTACCGAGTCCGAGTAATTTCTATGGAGATAGCAAACTTCAAGCAGAAGAAGAATTGAAACTTTTGGAGAATGATGGTTTTAAAGTTGCTGTTATTAGACCGCCTATGATTTACGGAAAAGATTCAAAAGGCAATTATCCGAAATTGGCTAAAGTAGCCAAAATACTTCCTGTATTTCCTGATTTTGATAATGAGCGCAGTATGCTTCATATAGATAACTTAAGTGAGTTTTTGAGATTAATGGTTGAAAATGGAGAACGAGGGTTGTTTTTTCCACAGAATGCGGAATATGTGAAGACTAGTGAGATGGTTAGAGTTATTGCAGGGATTCATGATAATAGGATAATACTTCTGAAAGTATTCAATCCGGTTTTGAGACTTATGATTGCGAGAGTTAATTTTGTTAATAAGGTTTTTGGGAATTTGGTTTATGAGAAAAAATTAAGTGAATATAAGACGAAATATCAAATGAATGATTTAAAAGATTCTGTGAGAAAAAGTATATAAATAGGTGGCCGATTGTATTATGAAAAAAAAGGTATTATTATTAGGGAATCATGGGTTTGTAATATATAATTTTCGTAAAGAATTAATTCAAAGGTTATTAAAAGATGACTATGAAGTGTATATCTCTCTTCCTTACGACGAAAAAGTTGATTTAATGATTAGTTGGGGATGTAAGTTTGTCGAAACAAATGTAGATAGGAGAGGAACAAATCCAGCAACAGATTTGAGGTTAGTTGGTCATTACGTAAAAATATTAAGAGACATAAAACCAGATGTAGTACTTACATATACTATAAAGCCTAATTTATACGGTGGTATAGCCTGCAGAATGTTAAATATTCCTTGCATAAACAATATCACAGGCTTAGGAAGTGGCTTTAGCGGTAACCCGACCTTAAAGTTTTTATTATCAAGTTTATATAAAGTGGGATTAAAGAAATCAAAATGTGTTTTCTTCCAAAATATTGAAGACATGAATAGCTTGGTACAGAAAAATATTGTTAAAGGGCCTTATGAATTAATACCTGGCTCAGGAGTGAATTTAAATGAATATAAGTTTATAGAATTCCCGCCAGAAGATAATTTAAACTTTATTTTTATAGGTCGAATAATGAAAGATAAAGGAATAGATCAGTATTTAGAAGCAGCAAGAGAAGTGAAAATAATGTATCCTAAGGTCAATTTTAATGTAATTGGTTTTATTGAAAAATCTCAGTCGCAATATAATGAATTAATTGATAAATATGTTGAAGAAGGTTATATAAATTATTTGGGTTATCAATCTGATGTGAAACCATATATTCAAGCATCAAGTTGTTTGATTCAACCTTCTCATGGTGGGGAAGGGTTATCGAATGTATTATTAGAGACTGCTGCTACCGGCAGAGCTTTGATTGCCTCAAATATACCAGGTTGCAGAGAGACTATTGAAGAAGGGGTAAACGGATATACTTTTAAGAAGAAAAATACACAGAGCTTGGTGAATAAGATAGAGCAGTTTATAAACTTGTCTTATGCAGAAAAAAAAGAGATGGGTAATAAATCAAGGATGAAAATGGAAAAAAAATTCAGTAGAGATGTTGTAGTGAATGCATATATGAAAGAAATAGAAAATGCGAAGGAGATTACAAGTGAACTACAAAAAGCTAATTCCTAATCAAAATTTAAGATTACAAATTTTAAAGTTGATTGATTTTATACCTGATAAGATGATGATTAATCTCCAATACAGAATATCGCAAAATCGAAAGCTCAACCTAAAAAATCCTCATAGATTTACAGAAAAACTACAATGGTATAAGTTATATCATAGAGATCCACTTATGGTTCAGTGTTCTGATAAATATAAAGTTCGTGAATATATTACTTCAAAAGGTTTTGAGAATATCTTAGTCCCACTATATGGTGTTTATGATCGAGCCGAAGATATAGATTTTAAAAATTTACCTGATAAATTTGTTTTAAAAACTAATAATGGGAGTCACACCAATATAATATGTGAAGACAAATCACAACTAGATATTGACTTAACTAAAATAACTCTTAATGAATGGTTAAATACTTGGAACGGTAAGATGGGAAGAGAATGGGCATATCACGACATAAAACCAAAAATAATCTGTGAAAAGTTTTTAGAAAAAGATACTAATGGAGATTTAATTGATTATAAGTTTTTTTGTTTTAATGGAAAACCATTTTCATTGTATGTGATAGTGGAAAGGTTTTTAGCTGATGGAATAAAATTGGGTATTTTCGATACTAAATTCAACAAACTTCCATATAAAAGAGCAGATATAAAAGGCATAACTTCTAATATTTCGAAACCTAAGAATTTTGATAAAATGGTTGAAATTGCAGAAGTATTATCAAAAGACTTTCCACATGTAAGAGTTGATTTATACAATGTAGATGGAGAAATTTATTTTGGAGAACTTACTTTTTATACAGCTGGTGGCTATCAGAAGTACCAAAATGATGAATTTGATTTTTTGTTAGGCGAACAATTTATATTGCCTAAGTAACTAGAGAAATTTTTTCAGTTATTTCATTTTATGATATTTAAGTTGATTGGAGAAAAAAATGCAAAATAATCTCATTCCAAAAATTTCAGTGATAATTCCGGTTTTCAATACAGAAAAATATTTAAAAACTTGCATAAATAGTGTCTTAAACCAAGAATACGATGATTTTGAGCTAATTTTAGTTAATGATGGATCATCTGATGGCAGCGGCGTAATATGTGAGGAATATTCAAGAACAAATTCTAGAGTAAAAACCGTTCATCTTAGTAATGGGGGAGCAGCAACAGCAAGAAATGTTGGTATAGAAAAATCTAAAGGTGAATACATTATGTTTTTAGATAGTGACGATTTTTGGATCGACGGATGCTTAAGTGAAATTGCAGCGAAATTATCTAGTCATGAAGAGATAGATGTAATGTTTTTAAATTATGCAATTGTTAAAAAAGATGGAAGCTTAACAGAATTTAAAGGGTATAAATTTGATTATCTTACAAGAAGAGATTTATTAAAATATATATCATTACAAAACAAAGTGGCAGTGAGTGCCTGCTTAAAAGTAATAAATAAAAAAATGTTTTCAGAAAAAAAAATATACTTTAAAAATGGTCTTCTAGCAGAGGATATAGATTGGTTTTTTAATTTGATGCGAGTAGCAGATAGTTTCACGACCTATAATGGAGATTTTTATTGTTATAGAATTTTAGAAAATTCAGCTTCTAGAAGTATTAGTGAAAAGAGAATTATTGACTATTTATACATATTAAATACTTGGGTTGAAATTGTTAATAAAGAAATAGACAAAGAAGAACAATTTTACTTCTATAATATGATTGGATATGAATATGAAGTTTTGCTCGCTACTTTTTTTGATTATAAAAAAAGCGTTCGAGTCAAGTATTTGTCAGAAATTAAAAGTCTTATTTGGATTTTGAATTATAGAAAAAAACCGCGTAGTAAAATGATAAAATTTTTAAATAAGTTGGTTGGATTTAATAATACATGTAAAATATTGAACTATTACTTGCATAATAGAAAAATCAATTAAGGTGGTTAATAATGTCAGGGGAAATATTGGTAACTGTTTTAACTCCTACTTATAATAGGGCTCATAAGTTGCCCGATCTGTTTGAAAGTTTGTTAAACCAAAGAAATTATGATTTTAATTGGTTAATAATAGATGATGGAAGTAATGATAACACACAAGAAATTGTAAAAAGTTTTAAAACTGATAAATTTTCAATTACATATGTTTACAAAGAAAATGGCGGTAAACATACCGCTCATAATGAAGGAATAAAACTTATAAAATCAGAGCTTACCATGATCGTCGATAGCGATGATATATTAACAAATGATGCAATTGAGTTAGTTCATGAAAACTGGTTGCCATTTAGAAATCTAGATTTATGTGGTGTAAGTTTTTTGAAAGGTTATAAAAATGGGAACATAAGTGGAAGTAGGTTTCCAAAGGATAAATTCGTAGGAAACTTCATTGATGTAAGGATTAATAGAAGGGATCTTACCGAAAAAGCAGAAGTTTGGGTAACATCTGTATTGAGAAAATATCCTTTTCCAGTTTTTAAAGGTGAAACTTTTGTAGGGGAAGGTTCTATTTGGTGTACTATAGCAAAAGAAAAAAATATGTTATTTGTTAATAAGGTTATATATATTTTTGAATATGAAGAAGATGGACTTACAAAATCAGGTAAGAATATGAGGATAAGAAATCCTTTGGGAGGCATGTTTGCAGCAAAGGTTGTTTTATCAAAAGAATTTAATTGGCTTATAAGGATAAAAAAAATGTGGTTATTTATTTGCTATGGTTTTTTCGCAAAGATGAGTGTATTTGAAATGTACAAAGAATCCCCAATGAAAATATTTTTCTTAGTAAATATCCCATTTGGATACCTATTATATAAGTATTGGGATAAAAAGTATAATAGGTAAAAGTTTCATAGTAAAAATATAAGAGGAGATTCTATGATAATAGCCTATTTAGTAGCTTTAATATTAGTTATGCCAATATTAGTAATTCACGAATTAATGATGAAAAGTAAGAACTCTAAACGTAAAGAATACACTATGGTGATGATTTATACAGTAATAATTTTTTTAGTTATTACTGGGTTAAGAGATACTGCTACTATATCTATCGAACACTATCGACAGAGTGATGAATTAACTTATAGAAGAACATTTGACATGTTGATAGGCACTCGCTTTTCTTTGTTAAATGTAAATTCGTTCGAGTGGTTGCGATACGTTCTAGATTGGACTTTAGCAAACGTTTTTAAAAGTTCTCAAATTTGGGTTTTTACTTATGCTTTTATAACAAATTTTTTATATGTATATGCAATAAGGAAGTATGTGAAACCTTTTTGGGTGGGGATTTTCTTATATATAACAGTTGGAGTTTTTATTTTTCAAATGAATGGAACAACTACTGTTTTAGCAAGCGCTATATTACTTCAAAGTTTCCGATTTGCGATAGAAAGAAAATTTTGGAAATATCTATTTGTAGTGTTTATTGCAAGTGGTATACATTTCAGCGCATGGGTGATGTTACCTCTATATTTTGTATTAACAAAAAAATTTTTTACTAAAGGTACTCCAATATGGATAATGATTTCTATATTATTTATGTTTGGATTTAATAGCATAGCAAACTTTATTCTTCCTAAAACGCCTTACGCACATTATTTATATCAAATTAATGGCGAAGAAATACAAGGTGTAAATGTTCTGCGAATAATAACTTTTGTTACTGTTTATTTTTTTATTTTAACTTTCACAAAAAAAATAAAAAACTTCTCCAGCACAGATCGATATTTCACCAACATGATTATTATTTTGTTAACAATCAATATTGCTTCTGGAGTTTACGTATATATTTATAGGTTTAACGAAATTTTTATATTTGCTTTAATTTATATGTTGCCTCGAATAATTTATTCTTTTAGGAGTAGCATTAGGTATTTTTTACTTCTAGTATTTCTTCTAGCATTTTTTATCTTTGGAATTCAGCAAAGTTGGAATATTTTATATGAAAATATTCTTTTTAAGTAAATATAGTGTAATAATATTGAAGATGGGTCAAATAAACATGGTCATATGAGATAACTGAGTTCATATATTTTCAAATTGTGAAAGGTTGATGAGATTGAAATTTATTTTAGTACATGTCGGTCCGATTCATAAATATCCACCTGCGATGGCGGTATTACAAACTTTAAGTGATTTTGGGTATGAAGTCGTATTATGTACAACCGATATCACTGAAGAAGTTAAAAATATTTGTGATGTGAGAAAAATTAAAGTGATAAATATTAAAGCGAATTTTGAAACCCCTAAAAATCAATTAGATAAATTATCAAAACTTATCAAATTAAAAAAAGAAATATGGAAAGAAATTGATTTGATATATGATGAATCTTCTGTTTTATGGGTGTTTTCAGACGCTACATTAAAACATTTAGGCAGAAAATTATTAGAAAGAAAATATGTGCTACATATGTTTGAGTTGAGTAAAGAAGTATACTATCATCATAAAATTCCTATTATTTCAGTTAATATGAAAAAGTATGCTCAAAGTGCTTTGTGTGTTATTCAAGCAGAATACAATAGAAGTCATATTTCTAAGATTTGGTGGGACTTAGAAAAATTGCCCGTGGTATTTCCCAATAAACCATATCAAAAAAAAGAAATACGAAAATATTCATCAATTACTGACAAGACCGCAAACTTGACAATAGAGAAAATAAAAGGAAGAAAAATAATATTATATCAAGGGAATTTAGGTGGAGAGCGCCCATTAGAAAACTTAATAAAAGCTGTTGATCGACTAGGAAATGAATATGCTTTTGTAGTTATGTCAGGCAGCGAAGATATCTATGAGCATATCAATAGCGATAACTATTTCTTTATACCATATGTTTCTGCCCCACTGCACTTAGAAATAACTAGTCATGCATTTATAGGTGTTATGTCATACGTGCCGGTGAAAAATGGTTACTCCAAATTGAATGCTCTATACTGTGCGCCGAATAAAATTTATGAATATTCTATGTTTGGCATACCCATGATAGGCAATGATATTCCTGGTCTTTCAAATATTTTTAGATCAACTAACAGCGGAGTTTGTGTAGAAAAATTTGATGAAGACTCTATTGTTGATGCTATAGCAAAAATAGAAAATGAATATACTGATATGTCATTTAATTCGAAAAAATTTTACAACGATACGAATGTAAATAATCGAATAAAAAAAATAATTAATGAAATTGTTGATTCTTAATTTTGCTTTAAAAACAGGATATTATCTTTAGTATATTTTTTTGTAAAGTGATAATTTGGAAAAATAAATAATCATATATATCATAAGTGGATTTCTTGTAATGAAGAGCGTGAGGTATAATTAAATATGTTTAAACTTAAAAAGTTTTTTTCTTCTACGTTAATGAAAAATGGAATGTGGCTCTATCTGTTGCAGCTATTTAATACATTATTACCTTTACTGACTATACCTTACTTAACTAGAATTTTAGGGGCAAGTGTATATGGCAGTTTTTCTTTTTCGTTAAATATCATAGGATATTTTCAAGTTATTGTTGAGTATGGATTTAATCTTACTGGATCTAGAAAAATAGCTACTGCTAAAAACAAGGAAGAGATAGAAAAAATTTATAGTGCGATAACAACCAGCAAAATCATACTTTGTATTATTACTTTTGTGCTTATGATTATTATTTCGTCTATATTTAACATAAACCAAACTCAGTTTATTAGTATGATAATTTTATATATTCTAGTGATAGGTACTTCATTGCAACAAACTTGGCTATTCCAAGGAATACAAGATATGAAATACATTACTATTATTAATGTGATTGCAAGAACTTTCTCATTAATCTTCATATTCCTATTCGTTAAAAATCCAAACGATTTATATGTATATTGTGCAGTATATTCTATAACTTTTTTAATTAATGGAATAATAAGTACTATAATAATTGCAAAAAAACTCAAAATAAAATATAAAATACCAAATTTTTTTGAAGTGAAAAATGAATTCAATGAAGGTTGGCATATATTCACAACTTCTGCTATGTCACGGATCTTTAGTACTTTTAGTATTACTATACTAGGTTTTATTAGCACCGATAGTGATGTAGGGATTTTCGCTGCAATGCAAAAAATACCTTTAATTATAGTTATGTTATTTGCGCCAATTGGTGTTGTTATATATCCATATGTAAGTAAAATATATGATGAATCTTTTGACAAAGGCATTAAAGTAGTAGAAAGAATTGGTAAAATCACACTTCCATTTGCAACTTTAATTGCTATAGTTTTGATTTTTTATTCTAAAGAAGTGACAAATTTAGTTTTCGGTACCGAATATGTGACATACGCTTTATTATTAATACCTTTAAGTAGTTGGATGATCATGAGTATACTTAATAACTTTCTTGGAATCCAAATAGTAGTAGCAAGTGGACATCAAAAAGAATATAGCACGGCGTTTAAATATAGTCTTATTGCTTTAGTTTTATTCAATATTATTTTTGGGCTTTTATGGGGGGTGTATGGAGTCGCCGTAGCCAACTTTATAGCCGAATTGACATTAACAATTATTCTGGTATTTATAATAAAAAAAATAAGGATAAATAATTCATTAAAACTTTAATAGGGGGGGATTTTATGTTTAATATCTCAGTAGCTGGAACAGGCTATGTCGGATTAGTCGCTGGAGTCTGTTTTGCGGAAATGGGTCATAAAGTGACTTGCGTAGATATAGATAACACAAAAGTAAAACTTATGCAATCTGGTGTATCACCAATTTATGAGAAAAATTTAGAAGAACTAATGCAAAAAAATTACGCTGCTGGAAGAATCGATTACACTACAGACTTCAAAGCTGCTTATAAAGCTGCTGATGCAGTATTTATTGGCGTCGGCACTCCAGAAAATAAAGACGGTTCTGCAAATCTTTCTTTCATAGCGACAGTAGCAAGACAAATTGCTGAAAATGTTGAGCAAGATTGTTTAGTAGTTGTTAAGTCAACTGTTCCTGTAGGTACAAATGATAAAGTTGAGCAGTTTATCAGTGATTTCTTAGTTAACGATGTACGTGTTGAAGTTGCATCAAATCCTGAGTTTTTGGCTCAAGGATCCGCCGTTCATGACACGCTGTATGCTAAACGAATTGTTATTGGAACTGAAAGCGAATGGGCAGAGAACTTGCTTAAAGACATCTATAAACCATTTAACTTGCCCGTTGTTGCTGTAAACAGACGTTCAGCAGAGATGATTAAATATGCTTCAAATGACTTCCTGGCATTAAAAATCTCATATATGAATGATATTGCAAATCTTTGTGAGTTAGTAGGGGCGGATATTCAAGATGTTGCAGAAGGCATGAGCTTCGATGACCGTATCGGAAGTAAGTTCTTGAACGCGGGAATTGGCTATGGTGGATCTTGTTTTCCTAAAGACACAAAAGCCCTTGAATATCTGGCTACTCAAAATGGCTATGATTTAAAAACGATTAAAGCAGCTATTGATGTCAATAAAGACCAAAAGACACTTCTTTATAAAAAAGCCAGTAAACGCCTTATCACTTTGAACGGTTTGAAAGTAGCAGTTTTAGGATTGACATTCAAACCCGGAACTGACGATTTGAGAGAAGCTCCTTCTCTTGAAAACGTTCCATTGCTATTGGAACAAGGTGCAGACATCTATGCGTACGATCCGATTGGTGCGGATAACTTTGCTAAGGTATATCCAGAAGGGCCGAATGGCAAAGGAAATATCACATATGTAACGAACGCTGAAGCTGCGCTACAAGATGCGAATGTATGCTTTATCTTTACTGAGTGGGGCGAAATAAGGGCTGTTCAACCAGAGGCATTTAAGCTATTGATGCGGACACCGTTAGTTTACGATGGACGAAATTTACATGAAGTAGAACAAATGGTAGATGCAGGTGTTGAGTATCACTCAGTTGGACGTCCATCAGCTAAGAGAGTGAGTCGTGAGGAGGCGAGAGAACGTGAACTACAATCCTCTAAACGTGGATAAGACTTATCTGATCACAGGTGCTGCTGGGTTTATTGGCCACTATTTATCCAAGCGGTTACTTGATAAAGGCTGCAAAGTAATCGGTCTGGATAATATGAATGATTATTACGATGTGAAATTGAAAGAACAGCGTCTTGAAATATTGGCTCCTTATAGGAATTTTACTTTTTTAAAGAGTGACATTTCTAATAAAGAGGCACTAATGCAGATTTTCGATGAATACAAGCCGGAGATTGTCATTAATTTAGCTGCTCAAGCAGGTGTAAGATACTCCATTGAAAATCCTGATGCTTATATTCAAAGTAATATTATTGGCTTTTATAACATCCTTGAGGCTTGCAGGCACTACCCAGTAGAACATTTACTATATGCTTCTTCAAGCTCCGTTTATGGCGCTAATAAAAAGGTGCCTTTCGAGGAAACTGATTTTGTTGATCAACCGGTTTCGCTGTATGCTTCAACTAAGAAATCAAATGAACTCATGGCTCACACGTATAGCCACCTTTATAAATTCCCATCTACTGGGCTAAGGTTCTTTACTGTTTATGGACCAATGGGTAGACCTGATATGGCATATTTCGGGTTTACCGATAAGTTCTTTAATGGGGAAGAAATAAAAATCTACAATAACGGTGATTTTGATAATGATTTGTACCGTGACTTCACTTACATTGATGATATTGTAGAGGGGATTGAACGCCTTCTTTCTAACCCACCATCTGCAGATGATCAAGTAGCGCACAAAGTATTCAATATCGGTAACAACAATCCTGAGAAACTGATGACGTTTATCGGGGCGTTAGAAAAGGCGTTAAGTAATACACTTGGTGAAAGCGCTGAGTTCAAAAAGAAATTCGAACCGATTAAACCTGGGGATGTACCTGCTACGTATGCATCCACCGATCAATTGCAAAAAGCAGTCGGATTTAAACCGACTACATCGATTGAAGAAGGATTACAAAAGTTTGTAGATTGGTACTGCCAATACTATGATGTGAAAAAGACAAAAGTATAAAAAATCCCTCATCTTTTTAAAAAAGGTGAGGGATTTTGAAATTATATAGTAAAAAATACCTCGGTATATTCTTAACTTTTCTAGTTACATCATACTTGGAGAAATGGTATAATTTTTACATCTTATGAAATTATTTATAAAGAGTATACAGCTTATATCTGTAAATAAATGCTTAGAAGGTGCAAAGATGAAAGTGAAAAAGGCCATAATTCCAGCGGCAGGTCTCGGAACACGTTTCTTGCCAGCGACAAAAGCTATGCCGAAAGAGATGCTACCAATTGTTGATAAACCAACAATTCAATATATAGTTGAAGAAGCAATTGCTTCCGGAATAGAAGATATTATTATCGTTACCGGCAAACATAAACGCTCAATTGAAGACCACTTCGATCATGCATTCGAACTGGAAGACACTTTGATGAAAAAAGGAAAAATGGATATGCTCGATTCTGTGTTGCAAACATCAAATGTAGAAATCCATTACATCCGTCAAAAACAACCGCTTGGCCTTGGCCATGCCATCTGGTCGGCACGTAAGTTCATCGGTGACGAGCCGTTTGCAGTATTGCTTGGCGATGACATTGTAGAGCACTCTGAGCCATGCCTTGCTCAATTGATGAACCAGTATGAACAAACTCAAAACAGCATCATCGGTGTTCAGCAAGTAGCGGAAGATCAAACGAATCGCTATGGCATTATTGATCCAATTTCAGTGGATAATAAACTAATTGCTGTAAACAAATTTGTAGAGAAACCAGCACTTGGTACAGCACCGTCAAACTACGCTATCATGGGCCGTTATGTGTTAACTCCTGAAATCTTCCAATTCCTAGAGAAGCATGAACTCGGGGCTGGTGGAGAAATCCAGTTAACAGATGCTATCCAACAGCTTAACGAAAAACAAGCAGTCTATGCCTACGAATTTGAAGGTAGACGTTTTGATGTTGGAGAGAAGTTTGGCTTTATTGAAACGACGATTGAGTTTGCATTGCAACGTCCAGAATTGAAAGATCAATTGCTGGAGTTGTTTGAGAAGAAATTAAAAGAAGTTAAACAAAAAGTAAATTAAATTAAGAGTTGAAGATAACAAGCTCCTTGTTGTCTTCAACTCTTTTTATTAATAATTCGTTAAAGGAAAAGCACACGATTATTCGTTTGCTTTGATTTATCTATTAAAAATATAATAGTAAATAATAAGTTTAAAAATGTACTATAATGTAATTTATGATGATATAATAACTAAGTATTTTACATTTATATAGTAATTTAGTTTTATTTATTGAATTAAAATAGATTCAGTAGAAAGGGGAGCAGTTTAAAGTTAATTAGTAAAATTCAATTATAAAGTTGAAAGTTAGAATTCAAAGTTTCGATGGAATAATATTCCTTACGTTGATGATCATCAACGTAAAGAGCTAAAATTTAAAGTAAATATAATGTCGGAGGTAAGTATGAAGAAACTGTCATTTTTAATAGTAGCTATTTTATTCTTGAATATTTTATTGCCAAAAGTGCAAGCCGATGAGATTGGAACCTCTTTAGGGGGAATTATTAAAACTAATACAGTACTAACCACTGATAAATCACCTTATTATTTGTCAAAGGATCTTCAACTGGCAGAAGGAAAGAAATTAACAATTGAAGAAGGAGTCGTAATCGATGGGAATGGCTTTTCTCTAACTACATGGGGGAACCTAGAAATAAAAGGAACACATGATAAAGTCGTGAAAATAAATAATTTGCACATAGGTACCGGGAGTCAAAGTTATAATAGTCAAGAACTGCCGCCCACTATAGATATTCAATTTGCACATATTAAAGGAGGGAGTTTATTAAAAGCTTCAGGAGGTTCTGCAAAAGGAAATCTTATTTTGAGAGATAGTGTAGTTAAAGATACTGATCAATATCATTATACTCACATATGGTACCCGTCAAAAGATGTATACATTGAAAGAAATACTTTCTACAATGCGGGCAAGTTGGATATTGGTGTTAGTGGAACAAAAGTATACGTTAATAATAATGTTTTTTTTAATAATAAAAGTAGAACTTATTATAATGATGCAGATATTGTTAATTGGAATGCAGGAGGAAGTCCTGACGTGATTTTGCGATATAATAGCTTTCTTTCACCGGACGGTTATTCAGTGAAATTAGCAGAAGGATATCGTGACACCGCTATCGACGCTAAAGAAAATTACTGGGGTACAATTGATGAAAATGAAATTGACGATAAAATTTTTGACAAAAATGATGACTTAAGAGCAGCATCGTATACTGAGTACCAACCCTATTTAAAAGAACCACATAAGGATACTCATCAATTCACCTATTTGGAGATTCCGCAACCTATCCTATCAACTGTATACGATCATTCAACTGTGATTGAAGGATATATTCCTATTAAGATTGAGGAAGCGAAAATCATAGTAAGGGACTGGGCTGATGAAATAATAGGTATTGAAGAGAATTATAATGGGGAGAGCAATTTCAAAGTATCAATTCCTAAGCAATCAGCTGAAAGTTATTTATCTGTCGTTGTCATCGATAGATTTGGGAATGAGAGTCAGCCTTACGGATTATATGTGGAGGATGGTACTCCCCCAGATGCACCGATAGTAAAGGAAATTACAGACAAGTCAGTTGAAGTCGTGGGTACAACAGAGCCACATTCTTATGTCAAAGCTAGAACGTCGGATTCCAAGCTTATTGGAGAGGCTTGGGCTGATATGTATGGTGATTTTATTATACCAATCGAAAAGCAAAAGGTTGGTGCTAAAATAAGTGTTACCGCATTGGATTACATGATGAACGAAAGTAAAGAAACTGTGGTAATCGTACAAAATTCCACACTACCTTCTATTCCAAGCTTTGAACTTATTACAGATCAAACTGTAGAAGTTAAGGGAAAAGCAGACTTCAACACTACTGTATTTATTGCAAATGAAGCTGAAGATAAAATTTATAATGCTTCAACCCAGTCTGATGGAAGCTTTTATATCGCTATTGATAAACAAAAAGCAGAGAGTATCTTATATATTTTCGCGGAAGATGCTTTGGGTAATAGCAGTAGCAAAAAAGAAGTGATTGTAAAAGATGTTACAGCTCCGGATATACCAAACGTCGATGATGTCAGTGATCAATCTGAGACAATAACTGGTAATGCAGAAGCTGATTCTATAGTCCAAGTTAAAAATGACCAAAAAGAAATTGGAAAGATTGCTGCTAAAGCAGATGGTACATTTTCACTGAGTATTGAGAAACAAATAGCTGGGACAAAATTATCCATCACCGCAACAGATAAAGCAGGTAATCAAAGTATTGAAAAATTCATTATAGTAAAAGATAGAACTGCACCCGAAAAACCTCAGGTTAATGAAGTAACAGATACTTCAACAAACGTAACAGGGAAAGCTGAGGCAAATTCACAAGTAACAGTCAAGGCAGGGGCGCAAAAACTGGGCTCTGCCACAGCGAAAGCGGATCGTACTTTCTCCATCGAAATTGCTAAACAACAAGTAGGCACAAAATTGACGGTTACAGCGGAGGACGCAGCTGGTAACAAGAGTGGAGTTGTAACGTTAACTGTTTCAGATGCCACAGCACCTAAAGCTCCAATTGTGGATGAAGTTACGGATCAATCGACTCAATTAACGGGTAAAGCAGAAGCTGACTCTATAGTTCAAGTTAAAAAGGGTCAAACAGAAATAGGAAAAACAACTGCTAAAGCAGACGGTTCATTTTCACTGGATATTGAGAAGCAAACAGCTGGAACCAAATTATCCATTACCGCAACAGACAAAGCCGGTAACTTGGGAGCTGAAAAACTAGTTACGGTCAAAGATGTAACACCACCTGAAAAACCACAAGTTAATGAAGTAACAGATGCTTCGACTAGTGTATCGGGTAAAGCTGAAGCGGGTACTAAAGTAAGCGTTAAATTTGGAACTCAAGAAATTGCTTCCACCACTGCAAATGCAGATGGGACATTTACCGCTGTAATAGAGAAGCAAACAGCTGGAACAGAGCTGCATATTACCGCTACAGATAAAGCAAACCTTGTCAGTGCGGAGATTGTGATTACCGTAGTGGATAGAACGGCTCCTGATGCTCCAGTTGTAGATCAAGTTACCGATCAATCTACTGTTATTAAAGGTAAAGCGGAAGCTGGCTCTAAAGTTGAAGTGAAGGCTGGGTCTACTGTACTCGGTTCTATTAAAACGGCTACAGATGGAACGTTCTCGCTTGCTATTGATAAGCAAAAAGCAGCGACTAAGTTGACTGTCACTGCAACGGATGCAGCCGGCAACAAGGGTGCAGAAACTGTAGTAATTGTTACAGATGTAACCGCACCTGTTAAACCTACAGTTGAAAAAGTGACAGACCAATCGGTTACGATTATAGGAATTGCGGAAGCGAACTCTATCGTGACTGTGAAATCCGATTCAAAAGAAATCGCTACAGCAAAGGCAGCATCAGATGGGAAATACTCCATCGCAATTGACAAACAAAAAGCAGGAACCAAATTATCTATTATAGCAACGGATAAAGCTGGAAATATGAGTGAAGCTACTAATATCACTGTTATTGACGTTACAGCTCCAGCATCACCTATAGTAGACAAAGTCGTTGAAAAATCAACTAAAGTCACTGGAACTGCAGAAGCAGGTAGTGAGATTGTTGTGAAAGCCAAATCAACCATCTTGGCTCAGGGCAAGGCTGATTTGAATGGTAAGTTTTCTTTAACTATTGAACCTCAAGTATCTGGACAAGAATTGATTATTACTGCAATTGACGCAGCTGGTAATATCAGTGCGGAAACTAAAATCACGGTTGCGAAAGCGGCACCGGAAACAACCGAACGCATTTCAGGATCTGATCGCTATACAACGGCCATCGCCATTTCAAAAGAAGGATGGAAAACAGCAGATACGGTTGTTCTGGCAACAGCCGGCGATTTTCCGGATGCACTAGCGGGCGGACCGCTTGCGTATCAGGAAGATGCTCCGATTCTTTTGACACGTACTAAAGCGTTGAATGTTGAAACTAAAGAAGAAATTGAACGCCTCGGGGCGAAAAAGGTCATCATCCTTGGCAGTAAGGGTGCAGTTTCAGCGGAAGTGGAAACGGAACTGAAGAAAATGGGCCTCGTTACCGAGCGTCTTGGCGGCAAGACCCGTTTTGAAACAGCGGCATTGATTGCTGGGAAAATGAACTCTGATCAGGCAATTGTTGCGAATGGTTTGAACTTCCCAGATGTTCTTTCCGTTTCCTCGTACGCAGCAAAAAATGGCGTGCCGATCCTCCTAACGCGAACAGATCGTCTGCCAGATGAAACAAAATTCGCATTAGACGGCATTTCTTCGACTTATGTTATCGGCAGCACGGGTGTTGTCAGCAAGTCTGTCTCTGACAGTTTGCCGAAGCCTACCCGTTTCGGCGGCAAAGACCGTTACGAGACAGGCTATGAAGTAGCGACAAAACTTAAGTTGGGTACTGACAAAGCGTATATCGCAACGGGCTCAAACTTCCCGGATGCTTTAGCTGGGTCTGTCTTGGCTGCGAAGAACGATGCGCCAATCCTGTTGGTGCGCCCGCAGCAAATTCCGGAAGCGACTAACAAGCAATTGGCAACATATGATGGTTTCTCAATCTTTGGCGGGACTGGCGCTGTCTCTGACGGTGTGAAGGATTTGTTGGATGTAACATTGAAGAACAACTAAAGGAATAACTTATTTACAGCGTTTTTTAAAAGAAATGGAAAAGTCAGGTTGGAAAGTTAATCATTCATTTTTATATTGAACCGTCGATAATTTAAATCGACGGTTTTTTTGTATAATATCTTAACTCAGTAAATCATTAAAAAACTTAAAATAGTCATTGTATCTGAATAATTACAGTTATAAAAACTGTATACAATTATTCAGATATTAAAATGTTCAAGGCGGTGACCGTCTTGTTTGAAACGACGGTGTATTTTGCAATACAAGAATACAGAGAGTTGCAAAGAGAAAGTACATAGTGTTGCAATGAATAATACAGACTCAAAGTTGATTTGACATGAAGCCTCTGCGGGCAGGAGTCACGAGCCGAGAAGCCAGTCACTTAAAGGATCTGGCTCGTCCCAAGCAGGTTATCATGCCCGCCTCTCCATATAAAATATTGACTAGATTAGTACGTATTTTTTGTTGCAACTCTCTGCACTATTTTGTTGCATTACTATGTACTGTTATTTTGCATTACACAGGCGGAAAGCAATTTAGGTAGAATATCCGCTAAAGATATTGCGTATGAACAAATTAAAGAAAAGATCTTAGAGTGTGTGTTGGAATCTGGTCAAGCGATTGTTAATGAGAAGCTCGGGAAAGAATTGGAGATCAGTCGCACACCGCTTCGGTAAGCTTTGCAGCGCTTGGAAGTAGTAGAGCTGGTGGTGCGTAATTCCAATGGCACCTTTAATGTAACGCCAATTTCGATCAAAGAAGTTAAAGAGCTATGTATTATGCGAAGCAAGCTCGAAGGGATCTTAATCCGGGATGCCATTAACAATTTGACGGATGAGTCGATTGAGTATTTATCTTATTTGACAAAGATGGTTCAATTTACTTCACGTTTGGAGAATTACAAAGACATCGATGATTTTGGCGGCAAATTCCACAACGCCATTTACACCATCAGCAATAACACCACGGTTGTAAAAAAATTTTCCAATTAAATGATCGACTGACCCGTTAGCACCATTTGGCTCACCAGCATTTACTGGAAATCATAATTTCCTCAGATGAGCACGAAATCATTTTGGATGCGATGGTCAATCGAGATAAGGACCGGGCAGAGCTAGAGATTAAAAAACACATTATTGAAGCGATGAGAGTCGCAGTCAAAGTAGTTGAACAATATGAGAACGCGAACAAAGCAGCGAGCGAGGGGAAGTAACCTAGCCATAAACTAAATTTAGGGGGGCCGTGACGTATGCAGTAATCGGTGGAGGCAATACGGGCCAGGCAATTGCTGGCTGTCTGACATTGAACGAGGAACAGGTGAAGTTGTACGTAAGAGGTGATAAACGGGGGCGCGGATTTCACGTGAGGGTTTGTATGTGGCCGGCATTTATTCTGGATACGTTCAATTGAAGGCTTCGACTTCGATGGAGCAAGTGTTGTTTGGTGCAGAAACCATCATTGTCTCTACGACGGCGGACGGACATAAGCCGGTGATCAGAGAAATACAGCCATATCTACAGCCCAACTAGACTATTGTTTTTATCCCAGACTACTGGGGGGCAATCGAGTCCAAGCAATTGCTTGGTGGTGAAATTGAAGCAAAAAACATCACCATCGCTGAAACGAGTACCCAGCCGTTCATTAGCAACGCTGACGATGCTGGAGGCGTAGTGATTTGAAAGATTAAAAGCAATGTATTGGTCATTACGCTGTCGGCTTCTCGGGGGCAACAGGAATTGCCATTGACGTTTTGGCGCTTATTCCCTCAACTCATTCCACCGAAGAACATTTTCGAGACTTCATTCAATAATACGAATGTTGTCGTTCACGTACCAATCGCCGTCTTTAATGCGAGCCGTATTGTTGATTCAAAAGCGTTTCGGTTTTATCGGACAGTGCCTCATTAGTGACGATGAGATATATCAAGAAAGTGGGGAATAGTCTATATGAAAAATAGAATTTTGAATTAGTAGAAATTGGCGAACAGGAACTGAAATTTAAATAAGCCCTTTAAAATATAAAAGCCCTAGTTGAAGATTCAACTGGGGCTTTACTATTGAGACTTTACTAATTCAATGAAATTGAATCAAGTTTATACTTTGAGCTAGAATTATCAAACTAAGTAGATATATAGGCTAGGTGATAAAAAGAGAATGTTTTTTTATATATGATTATCAAAAAATACTATGAAAAATATTAAATAGTAAAAAATAGTAATAATATATTTACTATTGATTGATTTTGTGTAAAATTAAATTAGGACTATTTATTAATCAACTGAACATATAGTCACTATAATAAAGATTTAAAGGAGTGATAATATATTCATCTAAGTTACGAGCTAGATATTTACTTTTGAAGAACTAAAACAGGCTTCAAACAATTTGAAATATTAATTCCTGAGAAGGTAAAAACATTATAAGTTAAAGGATCAACATAAAAAATTTGAAAAGGGGTTATAAAATTGACAAATGTAAATAAGTTCCGGAATCATTTACAACAAATTGATCTCTATATGGAAGAGATTAAAAATGAAAATGGAGGAGTTTTTTTTAGAACTAGGCAAAGTTTTGAAAATGGAGGATCAGTTGTAGTAGTTGCTGCTTTTAATGACACTGAAAATATACTGGATTTGCAAGTGTTTAACGTAGCGAATATAGCCAACCCATTAAAAAAAGAAGCTATACATCAATTGATTAATAACTTAAATACTGATTATAGATTTTCAAAGTTCTACGAATACGAAGGGAAAGTAACAGTACAATATTCATATGCAATTAATGCAGAAAATTTTGAGCCAAGTGAGGCTATTAATAATTTAATTATGCTAGTGGAAACTTCTGAAGAGAGTTATCCTAAATTCATGAAAATCCAGTGGGCTTAATACTAATAACGTGATATAAAAATTTATTCTAAAGGAGAATAAAATGGGTATCTTTAATGGAAAAAGAAAAAATAGAGCTGAAAATTATCTAATGGAAGGTTTACAAGCTCACAAAGACAAAGATGCCTTAAAAGCTATTAGTTTTTTAGAAAAGGCATTGGCGGAGTTACCTCTTGATGCCAAAGAACAAATATTTCAAGTTTATCTCTTTTCAGGAGTAAATTATAAAAGAATAAATGACCTTGAAACGGCCTACATTATGTATAAGAAGGCTTCTGAATTTGCAAGTAGTGGAGAGAATTTAACAGAAGTACATAACGCACTGGGGAAAATTTGTTATTTACTTAATAAACAAGATGAATCGGTCGAAAATTATATGATTTCGATAGGTTCAGCAATTAATTGGACTACTGAAGAACACTTTAAGGTCCTAGGAGGAAATTTGTATCACCACTTGGGACATGCTCTCGCAGATTTCCATACAAACTTACCAAATGAGTTTAAATTGCTAATTCCAGAATATAAGAAATCATTAATGGGGAGTTCTAACTTATATAATCAAGATGCTATTCCAACATATATTGACCTTGCAATAGGTTACTGGAAAGAAAATAAAGCGATGTATATGTAAAAGCTTTTGAAACAAATGCAGTTTTCTAAGGTGTATTGTGTGTTGAAGAAAATGACACAATTTTGAAGTGGAAAATATTATATAGGTTTTAATTTGTGTTTATTACCCTTGAGCTTACAATTCAGAACAGCTAATAAAAAAGCCACGAGTTGAATGAATGAACTGAGACCCATTTAATGAACAATTAAACAAAAGTACCCGGCAACTAGGCTGCGATTAGAGGACTTTGGTTTTTACCGGAGTCCTCTTTATTAAAGAATCCATTGTTTATATCAATGCCGGTTTAATTTTCCTCAATATAACCGGAGTAAAGTTCCCCACTTGAGTTACTTTGTAGGTGGAGTAGCCGGATAAATTCCGGCTTTTTTCTATTCTTTTATGCGATTGTTATAAAGATTACTGAATAGTGAAGTAGAAATCTTACTCGAAATCACCGAATGCCGTCATAAAATGGTTTCTGCGATTTACTGTTCTCAACTCGAGCCGAGTGGCAGCATTTGAATTCGAGTAATGAAACTGTTGCAGAAACCATTTAGATCGGGTTATTGAAGAAAGACAAGCTCAAGAACCACTCGTACCATATAATAGAAACACCTCGTACATCTGAGAACCAGTTATGAGAATAAGAAGCCGCCCACAGGCAGCCTTCTTGTTCTTATGACTGAATCCTCCGCGTTCCTGTCTTCCGCCACAATCTGCGCACGCGCTAGACTTTCAATCACTTTAAAATTCATCTCTTATTGCTTTCCAAGTTTCATGTCTGTAATGTGAATGACGGTGATACTATTGAAAAAAATATTGATTGTTCTAGTGGTAGGGTTGTTTTGTGCGGCTGTTTATATCTTATGGGATGCTGGTAAAAAGAATCAGCTGTCTGCTTTATTGGATGAAGATGCCTTTCTGTTGATTGCTCATCGTGGGGCAAGCGCAATTGCTCCTGAGCATACATTGGCTTCTTATCAGCTGGCAATGGATATGAATGCAGATTATATCGAAATTGATTTACAGACCACTAAAGATGGTGTTTTGGTTGCCTTCCATGATGATACTGTGGACCGCACGACCGATGGCAGTGGAAGGGTAGCGGACATGGACTTGGCAGATATTAAAAAACTGGACGCGGGTTCTTGGTTTAATGCCGAGAATCCGGACAGAGCGAAAGAGGAGTACGTCGGCATTCAAGTTCCGACCCTTGAGGAAATCTTTAAAGCTTTCGGTGACAGTGCCAATTATTACATTGAAACCAAGCAGCCGGATCAAAGTGAAGGAATGGAAGAGAAGCTGCTGGAGTTGCTTAATCAGTTTGAGTTGTTGGAAGAGTCTCAACCAAAAGGTAAAGTGATTGTCCAGTCGTTTAGTGCAGACAGTTTAAAGGCGATTCATCAATTGGATGAGGATATACCACTCATCCAATTGATAGACACAGGCCATCCCTTCACCTGAAACGTTTGAGTTATATGAAGAATATGCAGTTGGTATTGGCGTTAGTCATAGGAAAGCGGATGAAGCATATATCGCTGCTGCAAGAGAGGCTGGCTTATTGGTCCACCCTTTTGTTGTCGACAAGCTGGCAGAAGGGGAGAAGCTGAAATCTTGGGGAGCAAACGGGATCTTTACCAATGATATTGACGCTGTGAGCAGGTTGAAGTGATGATCGCGTCCCTGTGTACAACACAATTCGAGAGAAGAAAAGAATGTTAGACGGGGGTTTCGTTTTAGTGTCGTCCCTGTGCGTGACACAATTTGCAAAAGAAGAGGTTTACTAATTGATTTCGCTCGACAGTATTGAGCATTCCACAAACTAATTATATTGGAGTGGTTCTACCGCGTCATAGGTGGTCCTGTTTTTTATCCGAAGTGGTTCTGTTAAGTGGCTGTTTGCATGGAAAACTGTTTAATCTAGTTTAGCGCTTATACTTCGACAGTGACTCCCCCAACAGCGAGGGTTTCGATAGTGTCGATGTGTCAGATATACATCAGAGTCAATACCTCAAAAGAATAGAGTCGTCAGCTGGAAATCCGCTGGCGGCTCTATTTGTGTTATGAAAGTGATTTTCGTATGTCTCAAGCGGTTCTAGTAAATGACCTTGCGTATTTGCGACTAGCTACTCTGCAAACTGCAACTTTATCTTGAGCACTTGTTGGTTTCATTTTGCGAATAGGCGGTCCATTCACTATGTGGTATTCGTTTGAGGGTTCAAAACAATAAGACAAATTTTTTAAAATAAAATTTTAAAGATAGTCTATGTAGACTACTTAAGGTTATTGACTTAGTAAATATTTAGTGATTAAATAGTAATGTTTAAAAGTAATTAAATTACTATTTTAGAAATTCAATGATGAAATGAGGGCGACAATTTATTTCCTATAAGTACATTACAAGGCTAGTTTCATACTTTTCATACACTGAATTCCTGTAAATACAATTGACAAATCCTGCCGGTAAGTTCTCCATTAAGAACAGGATTTGTCTTGAGCAATTAACTAGTAAAAACTAACGAAACAGAAAGAGGCCGCAATCAAATGAAAATGAAACTTGGTGTTATATTATTGTTATTTATCAGCACACTAAATATCCAAGCTACTGCAACAGAAGCAAATGGAATAGGCTATCAGAACAATGCTATAAAGCCAACGGTATTAAATACCACAGGGGAATCATCCTTTAGCGGAACTAATGATGCTAGAGTGAAATGGATTTTCGAAACTGATGAGGCAGAAGGTGGGACAGAGATGTCATCCCCAATTATTGGGGTGGACGGCAGTGTATATGTGATAAGTGGGGGAGACGACCGTAAATTATATTCTGTCAACTCAGCTGGAACGAAAGAATGGTCTAAACCACTGTTATTTAATGGAGATGCAAATTATCTGTTTCCTGTGCTCAATTCTGCGGGGAACTTATATATAAAAACGTTGAATGCATATGAATATAGACTTGATGGATTGAAAAGAGCAGTTTCGGATATAGGGACTCCTTACTGGGGCAGTATGGCTGTCGGGAAGGGTGGCACGGCATATTTAGGAGGGAGTGGCGTAGTCCATGCCTTCGATGCAGATCTAAAAGAAAAATGGACATACACAGACTACGGTGATAACAAAACTCCTGTATTAGGGAATGATGGCACGCTTTATGTTCTGTCAGGAAGCGGGCGGCAGGAACAATTGACAGCCCTCGATGCTAACGGAAAGCTTAAGTGGGCATACAAGCTGGCACACGATGTTTCCAATTCCATTCCGGTTGTATCGAAGGACGGAACAATCTATGTCACAGCGCGGGGAGCAATATATGCTATTGATCCCGTAGGAAAGTTGAAATGGAAAAAGGAACTGCCTAATACTGTTGGAAACAGTGTGCCGTCAGTAGATGAAGATGGCGTGATTTATTTCGCTTATGATAATCAGTTGATGGCCTTGAACTCCGATGGCACTGAAAAATGGAAGTTTGACAGCAAGTACGCTATCAACGCAAATCAAATAAGCAGAACTGTTATCGATAAGAATGGGGTTGCATATTTCACTGCTGGTGACACAGAAAATGGAGTACTTTACGCGGTTAGTGATAAAGGTGCGAAAAAGTGGCAGATGAACTTAGCGGGAGTGGCAGGGAATACTCCAGCGATCAATGCTGACGGCACCATTTATGTTTCCACAAGTCAAGGGAAACTCTATGCTATAGGTGCACCAGACAAACAAGAGAAAGTGCTGAAAGGAATTTTGCCTTCCAGCCAGGAAATGGCATTGAAGAAAGGTGAAAAAGGAATTTTGAAAGCGGCAGCTGTTTTTGACAACCTGTCGAGAAAAAACGTAACGGATTTGAGTTCATGGGAATCGAGTGACTTGTCGGTCGTGTCGATTTCCGGTAAGGGCGTTTTGATGGCCGGAAAAGAAGGTACGGCAAGCGTTAAAGTGAAATACAAAGGCTTTGAACAAGTGATCAAAGTTACGGTGAAGGGCATGCTTGCTGATAGCAGCGATCCTTATTATGGAAAAGATAAAGTATTGCTGGATGATCAAACTGATGAAGCTTTAGCTTACTTGAACGAAATGAGAAGAAACCTAGGCTTAGTAGAGTTTCGTCATGATGAAAAACTTAGAAAAGCAGCTCAATCCCATAGCAATTACAAACTACAAAACGGTGATGGTTTTTCAGGGGCCCACTATCAGGAAGCGGATGGACTGGGCTTTACAGGCCATGATCCAACGGAACGGGCGAACTATTTCGGGTACGAAGGGTCGGTTGATGAAGGAATTGCCCGATTAACTGTGGCCAAAGGAGCGGCAGAAGGTTTATTGAACGCACCTTACCATAGAATGAGCATCGTAGATCCCAATTATCAGGACATTGGAATCGGCTACAACCATCTGGGGGTCAGTGTATTGAATTATGCTACTAAGGGGAGCTTTGATAATGGCACTGCAGTAGCTTATCCATACGATGGACAAACTGATGTTTCTCCTATTTGGTTTGATGACGAATCACCAAGTCCATTATCTCTTTTTGATAAAAGAAGAACCTATTCGGGGTTCCCAATCAGCTTAAGTGTGCATGATCAGGCAACAGCTAAATTAATGATTGAAGAAGTTCACCTGTGGGATAGCGACAAGCAGGAAGTAGAGTTTTATTTGATTGACAATAGAAACGATCCCTCTAACTCACAGAAAAGTATGTTTATCATTCCAAAAGAAAAGTTGAAACCAGGAAGCACGTATCACGTTTCTGTAAAAGCAAACAAAATAGATACACAAGGAAATGAAGAGCCGCTGAAAAAGGAATGGTCATTTAAAACACAGGCAGCTTTAAAAATTAAGGAAATGTATTTCAATTCCCATCAAAACGGATCCTCTAATTTAACTTTGGCGAACGCCATTTCATTGGAGACATCCCCAACCAATTTGCCGGATATCAATTGGGTGCTCAAAGATACAAATGGAGAGATGGTTTATTCTGTAGAAGGTTCAAGTACCAATCGAACCATTCATTACGACCAAAGTTCAAGAAAAAATATGACGGAGTTTTTGGATACATTAACGCCAGGTAAATATGTATTGGAGGTAGGCACTTCTCTCTTTTCAAAGGACGAGGCATATGAAGTTGTGCTAAATGGAGACCGGCAATTTGAAATCGGAAGATTATTGCAGAACTCAATAGTTTCACCGGCTAATGTAACGTTTGATTGGTTTACACGATCAAAAGCGAATTTCTCGCTCTCCTTAAATGGGAATAAATTGTTGTCGGTAACCGATGATGAAACACAACTAGTAGAAGGCAAAGATTATTTGTTAGTAAACGATACTGTTGAACTGAAAGAGGAGTATTTGAATAAAAAACCTCTAGGTGAGTTTAAGCTTGTCTTTAAATTTAATGCGGGGTCGCCTCAAACAGTAAAAGTGACTGTAACTGATACGACTCCAGTAGATACTGTACCACCAGGCAGCCCGAGGATAGATAAAGTAACAGATGCTTCCACAAAAGTGACCGGGACTGCAGAAGCAGGTTCAACGATAAATGTCCAAGCAGATGCAAAAAGTCTCGGAAAGGCAACAACTGATGTTGCAGGAAAGTTCGCAGTGGAAATAGAAAAACAAAAAGCAGGAACGAAACTATCAATCACAGCAACAGATAAAGCCGGAAACATTAGTGATGCTGTAAGTATTACTGTGAAGGATGGGACTCCACCGGCTACGCCTGCTGTTAATAAATTGACTGAAAAAAGTACAGAAATCAGCGGGCTAGCGGAAGTTGGCAGTACCATCTTAGTCAAAGTGGGTACAAGTGAACTCGTCAAAGGAAAAGCTTCTTTAGAAGGTAAGTTTTTCCTATCAATTGAACCGCAAGTTGCCGGTACTGTTTTAACAGTAGTGGCAATTGATGGCTCAGGAAACCAGAGTGCTGAAACGAAAGTGACAGTCGAAAAATCTACGCCGGCACCAGCAAATCGTATTTCTGGAACAGACCGTTATACAACTGCCATCGCCATTTCAAAAGAAGGATGGAAAACAGCAGATACGGTTGTTTTGGCAACAGCTGGCGATTTCCCAGATGCATTAGCGGGAGGACCGCTTGCGTATCAGGAAAACGCTCCGATTCTTTTGACACGTACCAAAGCATTGAATGTGGAAACGAAAGAAGAAATTGAACGCCTCGGGGCGAAAAAGGTCATCATCCTTGGCAGCAAGGGTGCAGTTTCGGCGGAAGTGGAAACGGAACTGAAGAAAATGGGCCTCGTTACCGAGCGTCTCGGCGGCAAGACCCGTTTCGAGACAGCGGCATTGATTGCTGGGAAAATGGATTCTGATCAGGCAATTGTTGCGAATGGCTTGAACTTCCCAGATGTTCTTTCCGTTTCCTCGTACGCAGCGAAAAATGGTGTGCCGATCCTATTGACGCGCACCGATCGTCTGCCGGATGAAACAAAATCCGCACTAGACGGCATTTCTTCTACTTATGTTATCGGCAGCACGGGTGTCGTCAGCAAGTCTGTCTCTGACAGTTTGCCAAAGCCTACCCGTTTCGGCGGCAAAGACCGCTACGAGACAGGCTACGAAGTGGCGACAAAACTTAAGCTGGGTACTGACAAAGCGTATATCGCAACCGGCTCGAACTTCCCGGATGCGTTAGCTGGGTCTGTCTTAGCTGCGAAGAACAATGCGCCAATCCTATTGGTGCGCCCACAGCAAATTCCAGAAGCGACCAACAAGCAATTGGCAACATATGATGGTTTCTCAATCTTTGGTGGGACTGGCGCTGTTTCTGAGGATGTTAAAAAATCTTTGGATGACGCATTGAAGAATTGATAGACGCAAGAACACTGGCATAAGAGTGACACGCTTTTAAATGAGATAAGAAAAAATCACCTCCCATCCGCCGTGTGTATTAAAAACGGCGGATGGGAGGATTTCTCTGTACGAACAAAGCAAGAAGACCAAAAAAGGATTCACGAAATGATTTTTTTAAAAAAAATTCAAGATCCTCTATAAGGTACGAACTTTTGAAAAGCGAAGCTCTTTTTGAAGAATCCCGATTTCAAAGGTTTCTGAATTACGCATGACCGTTAAGTATAAATACTTAGCGGTTTTTTTATTTGGTTTTAAAAATTGTGAATTGATAAGAATACATGCCTGGTACGTTGTGTTTTTAGTGAATACTAAATCCTATAAAAATTTTATTTTTTTAATCACAATTAACTACTTATATGTTATGTTATTGGAAAATAAAAAAGATTCTGGTGGTGATAACTAGCAAAAATCTTCACCGATATTTTAGATAACTGCATGCAAGAGCGCAGAAAGAGTTGAAATTTATACAAACAAGGGGGAGAAAGATGAAAAGGTCTATCATTCATCCGAGCGTAAAACCGAAAGCTCCACACAGTTTATCGGTAGAGAAAACGGTCACGCGGACACAGCAATTGACAGGAGTTGCACTTGATAAACGATTGAGACAGAAGCGATCTGCAGCTTTTATCAGCGCTATGACCCAACTTGATGCAGGGGGGATGACTTCAAGCCAAACGAAAATTGATGAATTGAAACAAACAATTCAAAACGAATTTCCAGAGCTAAGCCCAAGCCAGTTATTGGTGGGGATAGTGGCCAAATGTTTTTTAGGAAACCCATATGTGGTACATACACTTGATTTAGATTTAGACGTCGTGGAGCATTTTCAAAAAGGGGCGCCCCTGCCTGGATCTTTAGAGCGGGCAAGGAGCTTAGCGCAACATCCGGGATATGAGTTTGTGGAAGTTTATACTGATGAGCTACGGGCTGTATCTGCAAATGGCACTGTAGCTGTCATTAAGGGGTGATTGTATGGCAGAACAAATAATTTCACATGCGGATTTAAATTATATAGAAAACAGTTTAAATTCTTTAGATCAGAATATCGGTCACTTAACTAGCCAAGTGGACGCTGTCAATATGGATTTATATGAAGTGCATAACAATTTGAATCAGTTGATCCAAGAATTCCAGGATTATGTCCAGCGTGATTTATTGGGCAAAAACCTTCAGTTAGCCGAAACCCGAATTGTAAAAGTTCGTCAGGAATTGGAATCGGAGTTTGGACATTATGGCGAAGTAAGACGGCGAGTGAGCGGTATTTTACAGGCGGTGGATGTCGGACTTGTAAAGAAAGAAAAAATTGAGAATTCTACTGAAGAGCATATGCTTGCCTCTCCCCGTTATTGGCTAGCTCCTGCTTTGATCGCTTTAGCGGCTTGGTTGAATGACAACAAAGAACTAGCTGATAAAGCCATGAAGGAAGCGATGCGCCGTGATAATGAAAAAACGGCTTTATTTTTCGCTCTAGTCACTAGAAGAGGGGCACGTTATCAAGCGAGCAGCCAGTGGGTCAGTCATTATTTCGGATTACAGAACCCCGAAGAACTTGAACGGGAAATTGTCATTATGATTGATGGTTTCACCAATGGAGTATTCGGACCGGATGCCCGCGTGAAATGTGCTCATCAAGTAGAGGCCTGGGTTTCGGAATTGGCTGAAAAGGAAGGCTTTGTCGAAGAGCAAAATGCTCAGTGGGAAGAGGCGTTAATTTCGAAAATGCAAGATTTGGCATCGGATGATTATCCATATTTGCAGAAGTACAGCTCGACTTGGGGCCAGATGAGCGGCAGTATGCAGGGGGCTCAACTTCATCGAATCATTCATGACTATTTTGAAAATATTTTTAATCAAGAAGTTAAACCTTCTAAAACTGTGGCTTTTGCGGTCGATGAAATGTTGGACACATTGGTCACTAAGTTTGATGAAGAAGAATTGCCATTGCGTAAAGAAGAACGGTTATTGTCATTAATTATTCAACAAAATGGCGATGAACAGCAGGCACGACACCTTTTCGACAACGAAAAATCATTGGAAGAACGCGTTTCTTTTACGCAATTGCTGACGAACTTCGCAATGCATCCAGAAACCTCTAATGCTTCACTGGCTACCCAAAAATTCTCGATTGCCTGGTCAAAAGACTGGATTAAAAACGCCCATGACGATATTACCGCTAAAGTGCGTTCTCTCGTACCGATGGATATTACGCTTCAAATCGAAGGATGGCAGGGAGTCACTCAGGACGGTGGGAATGAAACCGAATTGGTCGATTCGCTCTCTGCCCATATTGAAAAAAGAAAAAATGAACATCTTTCGAAAATAAAATTCGAAAAAAATCATTATATCGCGATGGGCCTAGCTGCTGTACTCGTTTATGGGGGATTTAATATGCCGTTTCTATTTCTCATTGCATTGGTTTGCGGTGGTTATATCTATATGGGATATAAAGGGATCCAAAAGAAGAAAGAAAAAATTGCAGAAGATTTCCAAGCATATTTCGAGAACTGTAAAGGCATATTGCGCGCTTCGCTAGCTGAAGTGGCCGATTGGCGCCGGGAGTATGCAGCGGAAGATGCCCATGCGCCTACTGTTTCTGAACTCTTGGATTCCATTAATCCGGAGCAATATGCATTCTCAAGCCATGACAATGGCCGTGCCATTATAAGCTAAGGGGTGAAAAAGATGCCAGTCAATGATCAAGCTACAGAAGTAGTCAACCGCAATAAATCGAAGATGATTCAATCTGATACGGTTGAACCATTATTAAAATCAGTGGGGCAGCAAACCGTTAATGACGCTCTTGCTACACAGTTCCCTGAATGGGATCTAAAACCACCAGCAAATCTAGTTAGACGAAAGCGTACGAAATTATGAAACCGCCGGCAACTTATACTGAATGGTTAGACTTTTTAGAGGTATTAAAATTTGAGGAAATGGATGAAAAAACAATTGGAGGAATGGAGCAAGGGGATCTCGAATGGACGCCTGGAGTAGCGGAACGCTTTATTCAGAAAGTTTACGATGTGATGGACCTTAGGTTGAAAAATGCCTCATCTCAATTTCAGCTGGCATTGAACCGCAGTGGTAGTGAGGAGACACTAATGATTGGGGCCATTTTAACTCTTCGCAAGCGGTTGGTCTTTTGCCTGCGGCTTGCTAAATTACCGATTTTTCCAGATGAGGTACAAGAAGCTCTTAGTAAAGTGGTGAAAGAATTTGCCGAGAGTGCACAGGGGTCACTGATTGAAAGCGCAAAGACAGATCGCACTGGACATTTGCGGTTGTTAATAAAAAATAATCCTATCACTGGTTTTGAAGCAGAAAGACAAGTCCCGCTTTCTTTCAGCAAATTTGGGCATACACCACAAAGTACAGGGCAAGAAACTGCCGTGAAGAGTTCTACTAAAAAGAGAAGGGTGATTTGGAAATGAACGATGCTGCGAGTTGTTATGACACTCTTGAAAGATATTTAAAAGCGCGGATTCCCTTTATTACAATTCGGACTTCCGAACATAAGCGAGCGCTTGAAATTGCAGCCGAAATCGCTCAGAAGATGGCTTTGCCGGTTTTCAGCCATACCATTTCCCAAGGAACGCGGGATATCCATACCAATCGACTCGTAAATGAAGATCGTTCGGTGATGGGCGGGTTGGACTTTGCCAATCAGAAAATAAGCCAGCAGCAGAATTTAACTTTCATCTATACCGAGGTTCAGGATTTGGAAGATGATACCCCTATTGCCCGACAATTTCAAGATCTAGCCATGATGGCGATTGAAACAGGGGCAGTATTATCGTCATTACCAATAAACCGGTCTGGGCTCCGTTGCAGCGGTCGGGCATGTCGATTGCCTTAAATCCGCCGAATGAAGATGAGATGCTCGAAATTATTCGGGATCAGATTACCGGTTACCGTGGAGAAATGCACATTGAATGGGGCGATGAAGAAGAAAAACAAGCGGCAGCGATCTTGGCAGGGATCAGCCAAATAGAGGCAGAAAATGTTATCGCTACACTTTTGGCCAACGGTTCAATCACTCATGGGGATTTGAAAGAATTGATGCATGCCAAAGACCGTATTTTTTCTGATATTTCCGGCATTGAGCGTGTACCGGTAAAGGCGGATTATGCAATAGGCGGTTTAGAAGGCATGAAAAAGTGGTTAGAGGCGAATGAAAAGCTTTTGACCGCCGATTTGCGAGAACGGGGGATTCGCCCGCCAAGAGGGATTTTGTTGGTAGGCGTGCCGGGATGTGGGAAATCGCTCTCTGCAAAAGCCATTGCGTCGAGTTGGAATTTGCCATTATATCGCTTGGATTTATCGACTATCCATGGCCAGTATTTAGGGCAGAGTGAATCGCGGCTTAAAGAAGCATTATCGACGGCAGATCATGTAGCGCCTTGTGTACTATGGATTGATGAAATTGAAAAAGGTTTAGCAGGAGCTACAGGGGGAGGAGACGGCGGAACGTCTACGCGCCTTGTAGGTCAGTTTTTATATTGGCTACAGGAAAGTTTGGCGCGCGTTTTTATTGTCGCCACTGCCAATGATGTTTCTCAATTGCCACCAGAACTATTAAGAAGAGGACGATTCGATGAGTTGTTCTTTGTCGACTTACCGACTCCAGAAGAACGTGAACAAATTATTCGTATCTATGTCGAAAAAGGATTAAAAATGAATTTGTCAGAAGAATTAATTCAGCGTCTCGTAATTATCTCGGATGGCTTTGCCGGTTCTGATTTGGAAGCTGCTGTACGTGAAGTGGTCAAACAAGCTGTGGTAAAAGGAGATGATTCCATCGACGAACAGACGTTTATCGATTATTTCCAAAACGTCGTCCCCCTTTCGCAAACAAGCCCAGAACAAATCGAAAGCATACGGGCTTGGGGCAAGGAACGTGCGGTTCCTGCTGGTAGACAGCATGAACATGTCGGAGTCGATTCAAAACAGCCGAAGAAAAGAAGTGGCCGGACGGTACTGGTCTAATATAAAGGACAGGCAGCCGTATCCGTTGCCTGTTTTTTATAACTCTTTAAATATGTCTTCGTATCAAAAATAATAAAAATTGGGGTGAATTGATGAGAAGATTAGGTCAATTAGTAATCATTCTTATTTGTGCTGGAGTATTTCTATCGTATATGGGGTACTTTGAAAAACCTGAAGACCGAGTACAAGAATTTTCGGAAGCTTATAACAGGCAAGATATAAAGAAAATGATCAGCATGATTCGCCACCCAGAGGTAGATCAAATCAATAACACATTCAATTTTGCAGGAGCCATAAGCAATGCTCTTTTAGGAGTTGATGTGGCAGAACTTCTAATCAATTTTATGCCTTTATCAGAAGAGTTACTAGGATATACCGGTTCTCGAATGTACATTGATGTGCAATCTAGTGAATCAGATTTATTAAGGACAGAAGCAGTAGTACATGCGAAGGTTAAGACTGAATATGAGGGAGTTAGTGAAGAAGAAAATTTAGTTTTCTATTTAGAGAAAAAAGATCGTCTGTGGTACATAACTGATATAAAGTGAAAACCTTCGACAAGATTATCCGAGACTTATTCATGAGATTGCTAAATTATAGTGATGTAATAAATATTAAAGTACGCAGATTCAAGCAAGCTTAGAACTACTATGTTCTATAGACTTGCATTTTTTTATGGCTGAGTATGTCCATTCTTTCCGATGAGTGTAATATAACGTGAAAATAAGCGACCGGATTGTTGGGCATTTAGTCGAATGAACATAAATTCAGAGAACATGTAGTACTATCTAATTTTTTACTGATATTGCCTTTACTTACAGGTGGATTCTATTATAATGGTAAAAAGGTACTGCTGATATTAAAAAACGTGTACCTTTTGAATTCCTGCAATTGTACCTATTTTTATCTACTACTTATTAACAGGAGGGAACAGAAATGAAATGTCCAAATTGTCAACATGAACAAGATACGGGGAAATTCTGCGGAAAATGTGGAGCGGGCCTGGTCGCAAATCCGAACATGGGGTCCCAAGCAACCGTAACGCCAGAACCAGCCGCGTATCAGGCAGCTACTGCAGTTAATCCTGCGCACACGGAACCTAACCAGCACGTAGAAAAAGTGAAAGTGCAGTCAAAGCAATACTGGAATTATTTCTTGCGTTATTTCAAGCAACCGGGATCGATTATCGACCAGTCGGCTGATCAGTTTGTTAATGCCCTTATTACGATGGGGATTTTTGCGCTATTCTTCTCGTTAGCCATTTACAAAAACTTGAGTGTTGCGCTTAGCCCGATGGACGAGTTTGGTGGTTTCTTCGGCGGTTCTCAAAGCCTCATGCCTTCCTTTTTCTCAGTTCTTTTCGGTACTGTGCTGACTTTGGGCTTGCTTTTCGTCCTGTCTGCAGCTTGCATCTATGTCGTCAGTAAGTTTGCCGGACCGGATGAATCGTTTAAGAGTATTGTGACTAGCTTTGGTACTTTAATGGTCCCTTCGGTGGCACTTGTCGTGCTGGCGTACGCTCTATTGTTGATCAGCTCGATGACTTATGGAAATTTGGTGCTGATTATCAGCTTGAGCTTAGCTGTTTCGGTTATGCCATTGTACTTGGTTACCGTTTTATTGAAGAAAGCATCCAAAACAGTCGATTCGTACTATGCGTACCTTTCTTACATCGTGTTGTTCACGATAGGTACTTTCATCATTATGACCGTATTCTTCGATGCAACGGTTGGACAATATATGGATGATTTAAACGAGCTCTTCTACTTTTTTTAAACTCTGAAAGCATGGTGAAAATATGAAGACGTTTTGTACGAATTGTGGGCATGAAAATGATCAAGGCAACCAAGTATGTGTGGAGTGCGGGAAGCCGCTTTCTAAAGACAAGTTGAAAGCGAACCCTCCTACGCCGAGAAAAGATAAAAAACCTCTGAGTTTAAAAACGAAAATACTAGGTGCAGTGGGAATTTTACTCATCGCATCTTTAGTGGGCGTCTATTCGTGGGGAACAAAGACAGCGTCGGCGGAGACAGCGGTGTCCAAATTTTTCGAAGCATTACAAAATGAAGATGCAGAAGGTTTGGCCAAACAGATCCAGTTATCCAATGGCAAGAAAATGACGACTAAAGAGGCAGCAGCATTTATCGAAGAGTATGGCGATATTACGCCTTATGAGCTAGAAGATGTCGCGAACGTTGAGAAAAACGGAAAGGTAATGGGTGTTTTCAATGCCCACCGCGTCGTCATCCCGGTTCAGAAAGTGTCGTTTTATTTTAGCGATGAAGGACTATCACTGAGCTTGAATGGTGAACTAGTAGAAGAAAGTAAGACTAAAGATGATGAATATGTATTTAGTGGGATTACTCCTGGCTCCCATAAAGCTGAGTTCATCTATAAAGGTGAGTTTGCCGAATTCACTTATCCATTTGATTTATATGTAGGATTGAACCCAGCATCATCAGAGCCAGAGGAAATTTACGAAGAGCTACCGCTCACTTCGGTAGTATTTGCTCTGGATACTTTTGTGGTGGATACACCAGAAGCGAATAAAGTAATGATTGGGGAGACAGAAATCCCAGTGAATGAAATGGGCGAAACTGATGAAGTCGGTCCGCTTTTATTTGACGGCAGCGTGACGGCGCAGGCTCAAGTAGATTTCCCGTGGGGCACACAATTATCCGAACCGGTAGAAATTACTTCTGGATATGAGACCTTGGACTTTACTGGTTTGGACGAAAAACACCAGCCAGCTTTGATCGAGCAGGTAAAAGTCTTCGCTGAAGAGTACGTGGAAGCCTTTGCTAAGCACGATGAAGGGGTATTTACAAGCGTAGGAAAAGAGCAGCTTGCTGTATTCAAGGATGATTTTAAATGGATGAAAGAATACGAAAATCACTTTATGGGAGCGCTAACTGAAGTCGGCATCGATGAAGATTCGATTGCGATTTTAGATGACGGCAAAACCGTAGAGCTCGGTGCAGAACTCCTGATTGATGGGGACGAGTATTACGTGTCGGATACCCCTGAAGCGGAAGAAATCACAAAAGACGTGGCCATGAATTTTGTCTATGACGAAGAAAACGAAAAATGGATGGTTAGTTCGTACAATGATGATATTTGGATGTACGACATTGCACCGACTAAAACAGTTGAAGGCAGCAAGAAGATGCACAAATCAGCTGGGGCTTCAAAAGAGGTAGTGGAAGAAGAAAGTGAAGAAGAAAGCAAGGACGAAAGTGAGACCGAAATCGCTGATGACACTTCCGGAAATACAGCAATAGCGGGTGAAGTCATTGATTCCTTTATGAATGATTACAATGATGCTAGTGTATCAGCTATCAATAATGGGGATTACTCCATAGTGTCGCAGTTCATTGTTGATAACAGTCCAAGAGCTGGAGAACAATCCAAATTCATCAATTCCCTATACGAGAAAGGCATTACTGAAGAACATTTGAACACTGATGTAGAAAGTATCGAATCGCTGGGTGGAAAAGATTATCAAGTAACCACAATCGAAACATTTATCGTACATGGTACAGAAAAAAGTAGTGAAAAAACGTATCGTACAGTTACGAAAATCTATAAGGAACATGGGGCACTTTATGTCTATGAACTAATATCAACAAAAGAAATATAGGAGGGAAAAGATGAATCGTTTTTGTAGTGAATGTGGCCACAAACTAGAAGCGGATCAGGTTTTTTGTCCGGAATGCGGGACCCAGCAAAAAACAGAAAAGCTTGAACAGCAGCAGGCACCGGTCCAACCTCAAGCACCAGTTCAACCGCAAGCACCTATCCAGGATCAAGCTCCAAAGCCACCACGAAAGCCAATGACATTAAAGAAAAAAGTGGGCTTGTCGCTTGTCGTCTTGCTTGCGGCAGGCGGAGTCGCTGGACACCAAATCATCAAAGCGAATACAGAACCTCAACAAAAAGTGGATGCATTTCTCCAGGGCTTATACGAAGGGGACATGGACAGTGCAATGGGCGAAATCATTGTGCCCAAAGATACGGTCTCAGATCCCGCTGCTTTTCAAGAGTATTTAGTGGAACAAGATTTAACAGAGTTTAAGTCTCGGTTCTATGAAGCTGGTAGTGGAGTTGTAGAAGATGGCATTACAAGAGTCGTCCTTCACGAAAATGGCACGGAACTGTTCAAGGTGAAGGAAAGCAAATTCATCGGCATGTATCCAGGTATTGAGATCGAAGCGATTCCGATGAATGTGGAGCTTGCTTCAGACGTGGATGGCATGGAGTTCATCCTAGGTGACGAGTCCGTAGCTACTGTAGATGGAGAGCTGCCACTTGGAAAATACTTGCCTGGCGTCTACGACTGTACCTTGTCGATGAAAAACGGCGAAGTTGAAAAAATGGTGGAGTCGGAGTGTGGGATTACAGAAGGCGATGAAGTGCTGCTTGATTTTAACTTGAAGGACATGGGAGTTGAAATCTGGTCGAACGATGAAGAGGCTATAGTTTACATCAACGAGAAATCGACTGGAAAAACGGTAAAAGATTTGCCTTTCGTCGGTCCTCTTGCTGAAGACGAAACCATTAAGCTATTTGCGGAAAGAAAGAACGACAAAGGTGAAGTTGAACAGTCGGAAGTTATAGAAGCTGGAATTGGCAGCTTTATTCAACTACCGATTTACGCAGCTGTAGCCGAAGATGAAGAAAAGACGGAAGAACTGAAAGATGAAGAACAGAAAGACGAAGAGAGTGAAGATGCCACGGAAGAAGAGGAAGTAGAAGAGGAGACAGTAGCGGTGAATGAAGAGCAGCTGCAAACCTTTATCGCAGATTTCCGCTCTGCTTACGAAATTTCACTGAACGCAAAAGACTTCTCCGTTGTCGATAACTACCTGAAAGAAGGCAGCATCGCCCGCAAAGAACTGGTCGACTTTATCGGAAATATCGGGAATGACGGTTACTTATATGAATTCTGGGTCGACGAAGCGGTCGGTGTGGAAATTCTAAAGGACAAAGCATTCGTTACGACTTACGAAGAATTCGACTTCACCAATCATTTGGGCGAAGTCACGAATTACAAACGCAGTAAAAAGTATGAAGTTCAAGGATTGGATAGCGGGGATCTGAAAATCTCGAGAATTGATATTATCGATACTGTACGGGACTGAGTGAGTAAGTAGTGTCCCTGTGCAGGGAACAATTTTGACAATAATGATGCTGAAGTTTGAGGATTTGTTGTTCGTTTTTCGTGATTTTGTCCCTGTGCAAGACACAATTTATAAGCAAGCCACCAGAGTTCACGCTCTGGCGGCTTGCTTTTCTTATGGGCGAAATACTTAAATAGCGGCCTTGTATAACTTTAATGCTTAAAAGTGTGAGTACATTGATTTATGCAGTTAGTTATAAATAACTGATAAAATATTATTTTTTTATGATTTTCTCTTTACTTATAGGATAATTCTATTATAATGATGGAAAAGGTAATTTTTTGTTAAAAATTTGCTTATTCTGGATTCCCCCAAATTATTTTTGGTTATGATGGACTAATACTAAATGGGAGGGAACAGAAATGATGTGTCCGAATTGCCAACATGAACAAGCTGCCGGGAAGTTTTGCGGGAAGTGTGGAGCGAATCTCTTAGCGAGTTCTGGAGGGGAGGGTGAAAGTGTCGTCGCACCGACGGAAGCTGCTGCTGGCTATAGTGAAGCGCGAACAGCAAAACCGCCGCTAGCTGATAATCAGCACGTGGAGAAAGTGAAAGTGCAATCCAAGCAATATTGGAACTACAGTTTACAGTATTTAAAAAAACCGGGAACGATTGTGGATCAGCCTGCCGGACAGTTTGTTAATGCGCTCATTACGTTGGGCATTTTTGTGATTTTCTTCTCTTTAGCCGTCTACCGGAATTTGAGCATGGTGCTGAGTCCTGTGGGAGAGCTGGGAAGCGCGTTTGGCAGTACGCAAAGTCTGACGCCGTCTGTGTTTTCGGTGCTATTCAATACGGTGCTCATATTGGGAATCGTGTTTGCTTTAGCAGCTGGCTGTATTTATGTGGTGAACAAATTTGCTGGACCGAATGAATCATTCAAAAGCATTGTGACAAGTTTCGGGACCTTGATGCTTCCTTCGACGGCGCTTGTGTTGGTGGCGTATGTGCTGCTGTTGATCAGCTCGATGACTTTTGGGAACTTCCTGCTGTTTGTCAGCTTTGGCTTGGCGATTTCGATTATGCCGCTGTATTTGATCACGGCGCTGGTGAGAAAGGCCGCGAAGCCATTTGATTCGTTCTACGCCTATCTTTCTTATATTGTCCTATTCTCCATTGGTTCCATCATCGTCATGACCGTCTTTTTCGATTCGACGATCGGACGGTATCTTGATGGATTTGACAGTCTACTTTAACTTGAAATTTTGAAAGTAGGGTGAAAACATGAAGAAGTTCTGTACGAATTGCGGACAAGAAAATGACCAGGAGAACCAGGTGTGTGTGGAATGTGGCCAGTCGTTCTCAGGCAAACCGCAGGAATCTGCACCAAGCGAAGCCGCTCGGGCACCGAAGCCGAGAAAAGAGAAACAGCCACTTAGCCTGAAGACAAAAATTATCGGAGTGGCCAGTCTCTTGCTTATTGCGTCGCTAATAGGAATTTATTCTTGGGGAACGAATGCAGCCTCTGCGGACACAGCGGTTTCCACGTTTTTTGAGGCCTTGCAAAATGAAGATGCAGAAGCTTTGGCCAAAAAGGCGAGCTTATCCAACGGTGAAGCAATGACGGTGAAACAGGCAGAAGTGTTTATTGCGGAGTATCAAGGCCTCACGCCTGCTCAACTGGATGGGGTGGCGAGTATTGAACAAAACGGCAAAGTGATGGGGATCTTTAACGCTCATCGCGTCATAATCCCCGTGCAGGAGCTGGCGTTTTATTTTCCTCATGAGGGATTGTCATTAAGTTTGAACGGCGATGCGGCAGAAGGAACTCAAGATTCAACCGGTGATTATGTATTCAGCGGCATCACGCCGGGCGCTCACCAAGCAGAATTTGCTTATAAGGGCGAGTTTGTGGAATTTACCCATCCGTTTGACTTGTCCGTTCCTTTGAGCCCAGAATATTCACAGCCGATCGCTATCCGCGAAAACTTACCTGTCAGCTCGGTGATTTTCACATTGAATACATTTCTGGCGGATGCACCGGATGCCCATAAAGTGATGATTGGCGAGCAAGAGATTCCGGTCAATGACACGCAACAAACCGACGAGATCGGACCGCTTCTCCTCGACGGCAGTACCAGTGCATATGCGCAAGTGGATTTCCCGTGGGGCACAGAAACCTCGGAACCGGTGAATATTACGACGAACTACCATTCAATCGATTTCGTGGGGATGGACGAAGAACACCAGCAGGCTTTGACAGACCAGGTGATGGTATTCGCTGAAGAATATGTTGAGGCCTATGCGAAGCGGGACGCTGCTATTTTTACGAGTGTGAGTAGTGAGCAGCTGGAAAGATTTCAACAAGATATCGATTGGATGGATACCATGGGAGATTATTTCATGGGAGCACTCACACAAGTAGGCGTGGATAAAGAGTCTATTGCCATTAAGAGAGATGGCAAGGCGGTCACACTGAATGCCGAATTTTCGATTGATGGCGTTTATTATTACCAGACTGAAAAACCAAGTGCAGAAGAATTTAAAAAGGAAGTGTCTCTGGAGTTTGTCTACGATCAAGCCGAGGAGAAGTGGATGGTTAGCACCTACAATGAAGATGTATGGATGTTAGATGTTGTACCGACCGACACGTTCGAAGGCAGTGGAACTGTGCATCAATCCGATAGTTCTGCAGCGGAAGAAGAAACCGAGAAAGAAGAGGAAAGCAAAGAGGAAGAAACCGAAGAAGCGACAGAAGAGGAAGTAGCTGCGGCTGAGACAGAAGGGGCCGTGACGGAAGAACAATTGGAACAATTCATTGCAGATTTTCGCGCGGCTTACGAAACAGCATTGAATGAAAAAGACTTTTTGCGTATCGATGCTTTCCTCAAAGCCGATAGCATCGCGCGCCAGGAACTGGTCGATTTTATCGCCGACACGGGAAGTGAAGACTACCTATATGAGTTTTTGGTAGACGAAGTAGTCGGCGTGGAAATTCTTGAGGACAAGGCCTTTGTTGAAACCAACGAAGAATTCGATTTCACCAATCATCTGGACGAGGTGACCAATTATAAGCGAAACAAGAAGTACGAGGTTCATGGAGTGGAGAGTGGTGACCTTAAGATCGCGGGTATCGATATTATGGATACTACACGGGAGTGATGGCGGTGGTGTTCGGTGTCCCTGTGCACGGAACGATTCTGACAACAGAGATATTGTAGCGTGTGGATTTGGTGGATTTTTTGGCCGTTTTTGTCCCTGTGCATCACACAATTCAAGTGAAAAAGCCAGCAATCGGTTTAACCGGGTGCTGGTTTTTCGTATTTTGCTCGAAACTCCAGGTAATTCTAATTTTACCTAATTGCGTATATCTCCTTTATCACATATTGTAGAAATATAGACCAACGAAATGAAGGGGTGGAGGATTTGACGATATGCCAAGTGTGCACACAAAGTGAGAGTTATGTTCGGTTCGGAGAGGAATATCTTTGTTTAGACTGTTACAACGAGGTCATGGCGAAACATTTAGGCGTATCAGCGACGAATTATCCAGAAGGCGTGATGATAAAAGACGGTCAAGGAGGAGCGCATCAGTTCCGTTTGCGGAAGCGCCTGGATCCTATAGGCATTATCATGGATGCAGAGGAGGAGCACGATGGCGGCTATCAATTCCGAGAGTACGGAGAGTTACATGAAGATCAAGGGGAATTGCTGTTACGTTTGTTGGACAAAGTGAAAAAAGGTATGTTAGAAGTGTATATCGAAGAAAGTGAGTTTCCAAATGGTCAAAAATATCACTTGTTGCCAAATGACCGTTTCGTAGGGCGAGTGGAGCCAAGTCGAGCAGATCGAGACACTCCCTTGCTTTCGGTGGATGGCAAGTATTATACATGGGAAGAAGTCGGCCAGATATTGATGCATTATGAAGGATTTCAGGTCAAAGTGGAAATGGTGGACATTTCAGAAGAGATTGAATGGAAAAAAGAGCAACGGGAGTAGTTGTGTAGAAGGAAGTCTGCTGAAAAGCAGGCTTTTTTTGATCGGATTTGAAAAGTTGGGGCTTGTCGCAGCGCAGAAAATAAGCTTATTTTTAACCGAAATAAGCGGAGAAATGACAAAATTAAGCGGCAAAATGGTGGATTTGGTGAGTCTTATTGACTTAAGTTGGCTAATGACCATATTCGCTTAAAAAAGGGAAAAATATCTATACAAGTAGACCTAAAAAACTATATAATGAATAAAGTTAGAATAGAGTGACAAATTCATTCCGCTTTAGCGGCCGTAAGAGTTCCAACCTAATGCGCTGGAGCTTGGCGGCTGTGAGAGCCCGCTTGGATCGACGGAGAGTCAGGGGTATTTGGCTGATGGGGTTTATCTAAAACGTGGAAGCAGATGAGATGCCGCGAGTGCGCGGGATGTCGTTGAATCGGATAGCTGTTCTCGACACTGACGATGAAATCGAATATGGGGAGGTGGGCTATGTTCACGCTTAGGGGGATTAAGGCAAAAAGAAACCTCCGGATGTAATGGTCTTGGGAGACAGACATCCGGAGGCACTCAGTTGGAGTGTACCAACTATTAGTTAGTATACTCCTTTTTGATGGAAGAGATAAGCATAAACTCAAAAAAGGGGATACGGAAATGAGAAAGCGAAAGAATTTCAAGTTGGAAATGAATATTGAAAAGGAAATCGGGCAAGATACCGTATTGATTTTGCCGGACTATGATGAACATGGTTGCTTGAATTCAGTGATGTATCATACGGATGGCATGATCAAAATCGCTTCAAAGCCTTTTGACTTAATCGATACGAATTTACGTTTCCGCGGCTCGAGTATGCGTGGTGCGGTGGAAGGATCTGCGGCGATTCTTGGGAAACTCAATAAAAACCCGATCATTTTTGACCGCGATAAAGGAATTATCCTGTTGCCGAGCAAATCGGCTATCTTGGATGGCTGCGTCTGGCTGTCGTTGCAACACATTATGGAATGCATCAGCTTGGACGCGCGTACGACGAAAGTCAATCTGAGTACTGGCAGTTCGATCATCCTCGATGGCAGCAAGAAGTCACTCCAGCGCCGGATGGAAAAAGCATATGAGCTGCAGTTTAAGATGGAAGCGCAAAAGCGTTTTTTCGAAAGCGGACGGGTGATTCCGGAAACGACGTATCATTTAGTGAAACAAGCTGGAGGGATGAATTACGAACATCGGACTTTGGAATAGAGTAGGGAGGGAGAGAGTGGGCATTTGCCTGCTCTTTTTTTGTTGGTGTCCCTGTGCACCACACAATTCGCGTATGGACAAGCTAGTGATAGCGGTATTTCACTCGCTTTACGTCCCTGTGCACGACACAATTCTCCCCGTGCGGTAAACTGGAGAAAACGCACGAGAAAGGAAGTCATACATATGGACAGCATCATCTTTGATTTGGACGGGACATTATGGAATTCGCTCGATGTCGTAGTGAAGGCATGGAACGAGGCGCTAGAGGAAAGCGGCGCAGAGGGGAATTTGACGAAAGAAGATATCCGCGGCGTCATGGGGCTGCAAGCGCATGAAACGAGGGAGAAGCTGTTCCCTCATCTATCGGATGAACAGCACCGCATCTATACCGAGAAGGCCTCGGAGTTGGAAAGTGAGTATATACGCAAACAAGGCGGCCAACTGTACGAAGATTTGGAGCATGTGCTGGAGCGATTATCACAGAAATACACTTTATACATCGTCAGCAATTGCCAGGAAGGCTATATCGAAAGCTTCTATGCGTACCACAAGCTGGATAAGTATTTCCGTGATTTCGAGAACCCGGGGAGAACGGGCTTATCGAAGGGCGAGAATATCCAGTTGGTCATGGAGCGCAACAATGTGGAAAAAGCCGTGTATGTTGGCGATACGGCAGGCGATCAGAAGGCAGCGAAATCGGCTGGGACGCCGTTTGTTTATGCGGCGTATGGATTCGGAGAAGTAGATGAGTATGATTATGTGATTGAGCGCTTCGAAGATTTATTGGAGCTGTTCGATTGAAAAAAGCCGGAAGTCTCGTGTCTCGAGATTTCCGGCTTTTGATCTTCAAGATAACAATTATTTAATTGTTAGTCCTTGAATTTTTTCATAGATTCTAGAACCGAGCTTGCTTTCCAATAGTCCGGCAATAACACCGACCAAAAGTTGAAATTCAGCTCTTTCCGCAATTGACTCAGACGATGTATCACCAATACTGAAGCTGAAAATATTGCTGTTTAATAATAGCAAAAAAATTAATGCGCAGATACCAACATAGGGAAGTCGAATATAAATATCCATATTATCTTTTTCTAAAACACTTAAATCATCTAATTGAAAAGTTGTTTTTCTCGCTCCAAAAGATATCCAAGTCCCTACCATTGCACCTGACCAGACAATAAAATAACCAACTAACGGCGTGATATTAGTAATTGATGTAAGTATGGCATAAACTGCCCAACAAACTACGATGGAAACAATTGCACTCCAACCTAATATTTTCATGTAACGATTTTTAATTCTATGTCCCTCTACTAGCAATATTTCATGTTTCAGTAAATCAATCGAATTTTGTGATAGTTTGGGCTGAGGTGAGACACCTAGAAACCCTACTCTAGCTAATGATAGTAGTTTATTAAAGTATATTCTTTTGGTTTCTTTTTTTGAATGCTTAAGGCTTTTTATGATTGTAGTTGTATACTCAATATCTTTGTATAAAGTCTCCTCTATCAAACTCATTCCTTTTGAACTCATATGGGGGGATATTTCAAAACAAATATCAAATTCTTCGTTTGGATTTTCAGTTATTCGACTAAAAAAATTCTTTTGTGTCCCCATTTTGAAAGGGACGGCCACAAGAAAAGCATGAATCTGAAGATGGTGCTATGCTATCTCCAAGACCGCCTTGTTGATGTTCATTGTCAATCACAAATTTGCCGTTACTTAATTTAACTTCTTTTAATAATGTTTTTACAAGTTCAATTTCATTTACAGTTAATTCATTTTCTCCTCTATTTAATTTGGATAAAAGCTCTTTGGATTTATCCACCTGAATGCCTCCTTAAATTTTTTAGTTGAATCTATTTTACTATTTTTTTGATTTAAAATATATTATTTTTATACATTTTAGATTTTTTTGTTAACTGTAATCAATTGTGCAAATAATATTTACTATAGAAATAGCACTCTCAACAATATCGCTGAATGACCCGTATATAAAAGGCGAGAACATCCCGACGTATGGATTCGGGGAAGTGGATGAGTATGATTATGTGATCAAGCGCTTCGAAGATTTATTGGAGCTGTTCGATTGAAAAAAGCCGGAAGTCTCGTGTCTCGAGATTTCCGGCTTTTAATGCGTTTTATCGTCTTTTAAAACATGGGACAGCTTCCGCATGGCATCTGAAAAAGCGGGAATCACACCGCCTTGCTGTCGAACGTACATACTCAAGCGGTAAGCCGCGTAAACTCCTGCGATATCGATAACGACATCGACGAGCCTCCCGCTCCGTTCAAAGAACAATTGCAGGAACTCGGTGAACAAAGCGAACAAGCTGCACAGGACGATGGCGGCGCGGTGGTCTTTGATGGCTTGGTTCATTACTAGATACAATACGCCAAATGACAGGGCGTGGCCGGTTTTTTGGAACACGTAGAGCCTGCTGTCGAGATGGATGTCGCTTGTGATGAACAGATCGGACAGGTTCGGGAATAGCCGGATGTTGAAGTTGACGTCGTGTGCGAATAGCGCTGTGAAATTGTAATTATTGGTGGCGACGAGGATGCACAGCGCCCACAGGAGGACGGGGATGTATTTGGCTTTCATAATAGGTTCCTCCGCAGTGATGCTAGTTAGTTGGAATGGCTTGTGTCCGGCGTCTGTTGATGGCGCCATATGGGAAGTTGATGGCAATCAAGACGATACCGACGATTGTGGTGACCCACGGGTAAAGCAAAGGATATAGAGGTGATGGATAGTAATAGCCCGGCGGCAAGTAATAATTGATGGGGCCGCTAAAGTCTTCGGTGATCAATTGCGTCTGCAATTTGGATTTGTTTTCGAAGGTGAACAGTTCTTCTGAAACATTTCCGTCTTTAGCGATTTTGATGATCTTGAACTCCCGATCTTCTATGGAAACATAGCCTGGCATGACTTCACCGTCGCTGTGAGCTCTCGTATCGTAACCGTTTTGCAAGATCGTGATGGCAAAGAAATCCTGGTCAGTGAACTTGTCCTCCACGGTCCAGTACGTAATAGCACTGTTATAGCGGTCAAGCCCTTCGACGGCGAGGTCTTCATACTGGAGCAATTGAACCGGATAGTTTTCAAGTGTCTCAACGGTTTCGCCGTTAACGGTGAGGCGGATATCGCTCGGGTGAACGAGATCGTCCCAGCCATCTAAATAGGGCTCGCCTGTTTCGACGTGCGAGGCGCGGATAATGTTCCCGTTGTAATTGGTGTCGTCTGGTGGCCCAGCATAATCGGTCCGGTTGTCGTCGAAGTCTTTGATGTTGTAGCGAATGTTCATTTCCAGCTTATAAGCGATTTCCATCAGCATCGGCGTGATCGAGGGAAGCGATAGCGCGACTAGGAAGATGCCGATGATTAGGCGTTTGTGTTTCTTTTGGGGCATTAGGAAAATCCTTTCATTCGTAAAGTAGGTCTAAGTTGATGAGTTTGCCGATTCTTTGTGAGTGGCCCGCTGCAGCGTGTTGACCAGCCAGCGATACGGAAAGCCAATCAATAGGAATAAGATTCCGATGACGCTCATCAGCCACGGATAGACGAGCGGCACGAGGAAGTTCGGGTAGGAGCTATCGGTATAATAGCCTACAGTTTCGTTATAGTTTGTTGAAATGAACTGGGTTTGCAGCTTGGATTTGTCGCTGTAGCTGAATTGTTCTTTATCGATCGTACCGTCTGGCTGGATCGTGAGGAGCTTATAGCGGAGTTCTTCGCGCGGGAGCTCGCCTTCCATATAGCCGTCGACGATCTGCTTGGTGCGGTAGCCGTTTAACCGGTATGTAATAGCGAAAAACTCGCTATCAGTTGTCTTATCTTCGATGAGCCAATAGCTCAAGAAGTCGCTGTATTGATTGAGACCATCAAATCGGTCGAAATCTTGCTTTTGGAGAACGGGATAATTGCTCAGAACTTCAGCCGCTTCGCCGTTAATGAAAATGGTCAAGTCCGCCGGGTGAACGAGGCGGTCCCAGCCATCGAGGTAAGGCTCTTCGCCAGTCAGCGTATGTTCTGTACGAATCGTATTTCCCCGGGAATAATAATCCGTCGGCGCATCCGTAGCCAATTCGTTGATTTCAGTAATGGCATAAGTGTCCGCCATTTCTTGCTGGTATTTCCGCTCGAGCATCTCGGGTGCTGTGTAGAGCATGGAGAAACCAAGGAGCACCAAGCCGGTAATGAACAAGATCGGTTTTAAGCGTCTCATAGAAAGAATCCTCTCGGGGCGAATAATGAAGCTATGTATAAATGCCTATAACTAATTATAACAGGTTTCTCTGTCTTAGCAGCTGATTAATTGGATAGAAGATGGCTTATCTCTTAATAAGTGGAAGAATAGAAGTGCTGTAGTAACGACTCTAATTGAAAAGGGTAGGAACAAAGATACGAAAAATACAGTATTTCACAGATTTTTATTGTATAATAGTCCTTGCTGATTTTATAACGCTTTTAACGGGGGCATACCCTGTCGAAAGGAAGGACGTGTCAATTTGAAAACGGTCATACGAACGATCATTATTATGCTCGTCGGGCTCGGTATACTCGCAGGAGCGGGATTCTGGGGATACAAGAGCTTGACGTCAACAGACGAACAACAAATCTCTCAAGCGGCAGAAGAAGCGGATGACAAGCTCGAGCAGGGAGAAGATACGGTAGCGCCGACATCTGATGAGGAAGTCGAAACGGTCGGGTTGAGCGAAGGGGAATTTCAAATTAAGCTTCACCAAATGACCCACCAGAAAATCAAGGCAACCGAAAAGCGCGGGGCCATCCAGATGACCGAAGCGCGGATTGAGGAAATGCAAAAGATTCTCTATGCCAATAAAGGCGCATACAAGAACTATGACTTCTACGAACAGAGTCTAGCCGCCTGGAAAGATGGCGATTTCTCCAATGCCGTCAACGTCCACAATACCATCTGGGAATGGCATAACGGCACTGTCGGACGCGCGACCGGATTGTTGTCGGCAGAAGAAGAAGCGGAGTATGTAGAGAGCCAATTTTAATTGAAAAGTTAGTTGATTCAACTGCTAAAGGATGGGTGGCCCATGAGTGAACTTATTAAAACGACGATTCTTTCAGTTGTCTTAATCGGTATGATCGGCGCTGCGGGTTATTATGTGGCGCTGCCCTTGTTCTCAGCAGATGCCCATATTGCGCTGGCTGCTAAAAAGGCGAACGGGCAGAGTCCGGAAGATGGCCAAACGATCGGCATGTCGGAACAGCAATTCCAGTTCCGCTTGCATCAGATGACGCATCAGAAAGTCGTTGCGGACGAAAAGCGTGGAGCGGTGGAAATGACACCGGAGACGATTGAGAACATGCTCGAAGTTGTTACGGCCAATCAAGACGTTTACGACCGTGCCTTTTTCTATGAATTAGAATTGAACGCTTGGCAGAATGGCGACTTCAGCAATGCCGCCGAGTTCCATAATGTTATATGGAAGTTGCAAAATGGTGTAGACGGAGAAGCGACAGGCTTGATGACAGAAGAGCAGGAAGCACGTTTTGTGAAGACGCATTTTCGCTAGTCGAATCGCTCAAAATTTCCTAGCCTGCCTTATGAAAACCCTGGATTCCTTTATGGAGTCTGGGGTTTTTCTGTGTTCGGGAAGGAAAATGGAATTAGGTTAGCTGTTTCGCAATAAGCGTAATTGACGAGTTTTTCTAAATTTGCAAATTAATTTCCTGAAAATTGTTTAAACCTTATGGAGTGAGGGAAATATTTCATATCTTGAAATGTTATAGGGGGAAAACAGTTGGAAGGGTTTATGAAGGGAATTGCTGATTTTTCAGCATGGATATGGGGCATTCCGCTCATTACATTGTTGTTGGTTTCTGGACTTTATATGACGTTTAAATTAGGGTTTTTTCAGTTTCGGTATTTTGGATACATAGTAGGGCAAACGTTCGGCAGCATTTTTAGAAGGCCAAAAGGCGAAGGGACGGTTACCCCGTTCCAGGCATTGACGTCTGCTTTGTCTTCAACAATCGGAGCGGCGAACATCGTCGGGGTTCCGGCGGCGATCATGTTCGGCGGGCCTGGCGCGATTTTTTGGATGTGGGTCATCGCATTGATCGGCATGGCGTTGAAATTCGCGGAAAGCGTACTGGCGGTAGAGTACCGCGAGAAAAACGGCAACGGCGAATTTGTCGGCGGGCCGATGTATTACATGACGAAGGGCTTGAACATGAAATGGCTCGGCGTCTGGTTCTCATTTGCGTTGATGATTGAATTGATTCCAAGCATCATGGTGCAAGGAAATTCGATTGCGAGCACTGTGGAAGCAACATTCAGCATTCCCGCCCTATGGACGGGAATTGCGACCGCTATTCTCGTGTCGATCGTCGTCTTTGGTGGCATCAAGCGCATCGGCAAAGTGACGGAGATTTTCGTGCCATTTATGGCCTTGGTCTATGTCGGCGGGGCTGTCGTTATTTTACTGATGAACGTCCAAGCGGTACCGGAATTCTTCATGTTGATTTTCAGTAACGCCTTTTCACCGGCACCTGTCATGGGCGGATTTGCCGGTGCGGCGATTGTGGAAGTCATCCGTTGGGGCTTTGCCCGCGGGTTGTATTCCAACGAAGCAGGACTCGGGACAGCGCCGATTGCACACGCTGCGGCGACTACCGACCATCCGGTGCGACAAGGCTTCTGGGCCGTTATTGGCGTCGTCGTGGATACTTTGATCGTTTGTACGGCGACGGCATTTGTCATCTTGTCTTCTGGCGTCTGGACAGAAGAAGGCGCCATGGAAAACTCATCGGCTTTGACGAGCTTGGCCTTTGAAGAGTATTTCGGTGACTTCGGCGCCATTCTCGTAACGATCGCTTTGATTTTCTTCGTGCTGTCGACGATTTTGGTTGTGGTATTTTACGGCGCGAAGCAAGCCGAGTTCTTGTTTGGCTTGAAAGCCGCGCACGGCATGCAAGTGGTTTACATACTCGCTGTCATCTTAGGCGCTGTCGGTGCAGCAGAAGTGATTTGGGGCTTCCTCGATATCATGCTTGCGGCGATTCTTATCCCGAACATCATCGCGATTTTGCTGCTGAGCAACAAAGTAAAAGAGTTGAAAAACGAGTTCTTTTCTTCGGATGAGTACTATCATAAGGATCGGAAAGTGAAGAAACGGGCGAAACGCCAGAAAGCGATTCGGGAAGAATAGGGTTTGTCCCTGTGCACCACACAATTCGGAAAGAAAGATAGCTGGCATGGAGGGATTTCGATGCTTCGCTGTCCCTGTGCGCCACACAATTCAATCGTCAAAAACCCCTTGAACTCAAATGAGTTCAAGGGGTTTTTATGCATTCTGATTTTTCGGATCTGTGGTTTGATGTCCCTGTGCATGACACAATTCTCAGTGCGAGATTTACGTCAGTTCAGGGGTCTGGTGATTGTGTGTCCCTGTGCGTCACACAATTTGAGAGATAGCTGTTCTGAATATTTATAAAATTGATTGAATAGCTATAAGCGTGAAAATCCTGTGTAAAAGAGCAGAAGGGAAGAAAAAAGTTTCAAAAAAACATTATAGCGATTTCCCTTTTCCTGTAAACCGGGCAGGGTATGTACCGAAGAATATCTGAAAAGAAGGGGAAAGGAAACCTTGAAAACAGTGGAGTCCCCGCAATCTTGTTTGTTTCTCGTTCAATTCGCAGGCTGGAAATTTTCCATTAAAAGTATACAAGAAAAACAAAATAAAATCTGAATTATGAGAATTTTCATGGCTTACTTTACATATTTTGGCGCTTAATGTAGTCTTATTGTAGTGTTAAAGATTATACGAAATTGCCTTAAAGATAATTAACTGATATTTAAGTATTAATTGATGATATCTAAAGCAGTTTTAAGATTTTAGGCTCATGGGATGATTGGAAAAAGCCAGTACTGGCGATTGATCAAATCGAGCGGGGGTATGGTTGGCATGATGAACATGCAACAGGTGATTTCACCAAGCGACAAGATAAAAAAGAAGACAGATGCAGCAGCGACAGCGTCCTTGCAAATTGGAGAGAGTGGCATTCCTGAAACGGGAGAGTACAAAGCTCCTCAATTGTATATTGGCTTGCCGATGGAACGGGGTGTTTCCGTTCAATTACATCGGGATGAGCCAAAGGGTGTGAACGAGGCAGAGATCTTGATCCCGCTTGAGCAAGTGGCCCGTTTGACACAAGCCCTTATTGAACATCCGCTCTTGTTGCCAACGAGTTATGCGCAAAGCTCTCAAGTAAATGACGGGCAGCACATACTGCGGATTGCTTCGAAGGAAGCTTTGGCAGATTTTGTAGAACGGCTGACGGATGCGCTTGACGTGTTAGCGCGAACAACGTGATTATGGCAGACCTTCCTTTATTTTTTGAGCGGGAAGGAATGCGTTTAATTTAGCATGACCAGCAAGGTTTAAAGAACCAAGTTAGTGGCCGCGTACTTAATACTTGTAAGGACCAAAATCGAGGAGGATGAACCGGATGACTGCAACTGTAAAAAAAGAATTAACACTGGAGACCCCGACTAAAAATTATTTGCAAGCTTATAAGGACTATCTCGAGGGCTATAAGGAATATAAGCTAGAGAAATTGGCTCCTCAGTGGCACGTGCCGGTCGGCAGCAAGCTGAAGAGAGTGTAGAGCTTGTCCCTGTGCACCACACAATTCACGCGATAAGATTCGCGTCATAGCAGGATTCTGGTGCTTGGATGTCCCTGTGCGCCACAAAAATTTAACAGGGAAAAGCCATGAACTCAGTTGAGTTCATGGCTTTTCGGCTATTAATCGGTCACATTCGATAGCTCTTCATAAAAATGTATTGGGTGAATCCTTTTGATTTTTCCTATTTCAGCAGGGAAGCGACGATGAGTGGAAGTCAATATGAAGTTGCAATTTTCACGTATGGCAGTTACCCATACGTGAAAGTCATCTTAATCAAATTTTGAAAGTGGTTCTGACATTTCCTGTGTTTCCACAATACTTTGTGCAGTGTCAGGGTCACACTTACTTAATTCTATCAAGACGTCACCTATAGCCAGATGTTCTCGAAGAATCGTTTCCACGCTATACCTACCTAATATACTATTAACTGGAAGCCCCTCATAATGCTCGAAGAGGGGATTGAGAAATGCTTGGAAAAACCCCTCGATATCATCTGCAGAATAAATCACTTTCTTTTTTCCTTTACCTAATCCTTCAGATGCGTTGCGTACAAATTCAAACAAGCAAACTTTAGAGAAAACAGGTTGAAAGAGGTGTGGGAATCTAGCTGCTTGCAGAATTTTTCGGTTGATTCCGTCGCTTCGCAATGCTCCGCACAATACCGTGGTATCAATAAAAACTATAGGTCGGGTAGGAGAATCATAGATCGAATTCATCTACATTTCCCGCTTCATGGTTTTTGGTGTCGATTCGATCGAAGAACGCTTTTGCACGCTTGTCTTGTTCATCTGTCGTTATGAAGTTTTCTTTTGGAATTCTCCAATGGCCGCCATCTGTTTTGTAGGCCTCGACAAATTTTCCCTTCTCGCACATTCTTCTAATCGTCTGATCACTTAAGCCAAGTTTTTCAGCTGCTTCACTGGGGGAGTAAAACGAATTTTCGATTTTCCGATGCCTGGTTGTGCGTTTAACAAGGGATGCACTCAGCGAGTTTCTTTCGCTGTTCGCCATAAGTGAAGCAATTAATTTTTTATGGATAAGTGACGGTTCTTTATCGGTCATTTCACTTAACTGTAAAAGATAATCGATCAGCAGTTCATATGCCATTTCGCGATCCTTATTCTTTAAATGATGCTTTACTTTACGTTCGATTTGATGCAAGTCTATAACCGATTGGGCATCGGTAATCTTTAAGGAAAGACTCGAAATTGCTGGAGTGGTAAAGCCCATTTGTCTCAAAGACCGTTCAACTGTCGTTTTTAAGACAGCTTCGGCTTGTTCAGTATTAATTGTAGACAATGTCTCAACACTGGCCCAGAGCTTTTCTTGTTCTTGGTCAACGGTAGGGATCATTTTCTCCACCTCCTGTTTAATACCTATTATAAAATTAAAAATCAACAAAATCAACAAAACTGACAGTGGATTTGAGAGGGATCCCTGTGCACCACACAATTCGCAGGGCGAAATTCGCGTCGTAGCGGGATTCTGGTGCTTGGATGTCCCTGTGCGCCACACAATTCCATTCAAAAAAGCCGAGAACTCAACGGAGTTCTCGGCTTTTTTTGCATTATAGGTTGTTCACGTAGTCTTCTACTTCCTGTGAAGTCGCAAGAGCTAGGATGTGGTCGACGTGCCCTTCCATGTCCGCTTTTGATAGGCGGCTTAGCTGGGAGCGGGCTTTTAGGATGGACGAAGCGCTCATCGAGAATTCGTCCAGGCCGAGGCCGAGGAGAATCGGGATGGCGATTTCGTCGCCGGCCATTTCGCCGCACATGCCGGTCCATTTGCCTTCTTTGTGAGACGCGTCAATGACGTTCTTCACAAGGCGCAGGATGGCTGGGTTGTATGGCTGGTATAGATAAGAGACCGATTCGTTCATACGGTCAGCGGCCATCGTGTACTGGATCAGGTCGTTCGTGCCGATAGAGAAGAAGTCGACTTCTTTTGCGAACGTATCTGCCATGACGGCAGTCGACGGAATCTCGACCATGATGCCGACTTCGATGGAATCGCTCACGTCGATGCCTTCTGCTTCGAGTTTCGCTTTTTCTTCCATTAGAAGCGCTTTCGCTTGGCGGAACTCATCGAGTGTGGCGATCATCGGGAACATAACCTTCAAATTGCCGTGGACACTCGCGCGAAGCAATGCGCGAAGCTGCGTGCGGAACATGTCCGGCATCTCGAGGCATAGACGGATCGCACGAAGGCCTAGGAACGGGTTCAGTTCTTTTGGCAGTGTCAGATACGACAATTCTTTGTCGCCGCCGATGTCGAGCGTACGAACGACGGTCGGTTTGCCTTCCATGCCTTTTAGGACAGCGGAGTAGGCATCGAATTGTTCGTCTTCGGTTGGGAAGTTGTCGCGGCCCATGTACAAGAACTCGGTACGGTACAAGCCGATTGCTTCGCCGCCATTTTCAAGAACGCCGGTAAGGTCTTTCGGTGTGCCGATATTGGCGCCGAGTTCAACTTCCACGCCGTCTTTTGTGACGGTCGCTTCGTTTTTCAGCTTGGCCCATTCGGCTTTTTGGCTGGCGAATGCGCTTTGCTTTTCTTTGTACTCAGCGAGTGTTGCTTCGTCTGGGTCGAGCAGGATGTTGCCTTCGAGTCCATCGATGATGACGATGGTGCCGTTATCGATCGTGCTCATCGCTGATTTTGCGCCGACAACTGCCGGGATTTCCAATGTGCGTGCGAGGATCGCGGAGTGGGATGTGCGCCCGCCGATATCGGTAATGAAGCCCTTAATGAATTTCGGGTTTAATTGAACCGTATCGGAAGGAGTCAGATCTTCTGCAATGACGACGACTTCATCGGTGATCATGCTTGGGTTTTGAATCTTGACGCCGAGGAGATGGGCGAGCACGCGTTTCGTGACATCACGCACATCGGCAGCGCGTTCTTTCATGTATTCATTGTCCATCGCTTCGAACATGTCGACAAACATTGTCGAGGTTTCGTTCAGCGCGAATTCTGCATTGACGCTATCGGTTTTGATCTTGTCGGTGATCGGCCCGATCAATTCCGGGTCTTCTAAAACGAGCAAGTGGGCGCCGAAAATATCGGCTTCTTTTTCGCTGATTTCTTCTGCGGTGCGTTTTTTGATCACTTCGAGTTCGGCAATGGATTCTTTCACTGCCTGTCCGAAGCGCTCGATTTCCGCCTGGGTGTCCGTCACGTTTTTCTTGTCGACTGTCAGTTCCGGATTTTCGAGGCGGAAGGCCTTGGCGATGGCGATGCCATTAGAAGCTGCGATTCCGGAGAGGCGATTCATTCGTTCGAGATTCCTTGCTCGTTCAGTACGCGCTCGATCGTTTCCATCGCTTCTGCTTCGTCCGCACCATCAGCAGCGATTTGTACAGTTGATCCAGAAGGAACACCAAGTGACATAACGCCGAGGATTGATTTTAAGTTAACTTTTTTGTCTTTGAATTCCATCGTGATGTCCGATTGGAATTTTGATAACGAACCTACAAGTGCTGAAGCTGGGCGTGCATGCATGCCAGCCGGGTCTGTGATTGTGAATGTTTTTTCTACCATGAATAATTCCTCCTTAGGATGCTTGTTGTGTAAGCGAATTCACCCTTCATTATGACATTATCTGGCCCAATTGCATAGCGGCGTCCCTGTTTTAGGTGGGATCAAAAGCGACCTGTCCCTGTGCGACACACAATTCGGCGAGTGAAAAAAGCGCTGCAGCTCGGTTTAGGTGTCCGCGCGCCCCTGTGCACGGCACAATTCGCAGTAACGACAGCTTTGTCCGGACAGCGGCGACAAAGTTAATCTTTCATTAGATTGAATGCGCTTACAAGAAGAGCGTATAATCAGAATTAACAAATAAAGTATATGGGCAAGGGCCCAATAAAAGGAGATGAAAGGAATGGCACAAGAACGTTCGAGCGTTAAAGTGAAAGTCCAGAAGTTTGGTAACTTCCTCAGTTCGATGGTTATGCCGAACATCGGCGCGTTTATTGCTTGGGGACTTATAACAGCATTGTTTATTCCAACAGGATTTTTCCCGAATGAGAATTTCGCGTCACTTGTCGGGCCGATGATCACATATTTGCTTCCACTCTTGATTGGTTATACGGGTGGTAAGCTCGTGCACGACCAGCGAGGCGGCGTCATTGGCGCGATTGCCACGATGGGGGTTATCGTCGGGGCACCGGATACGCCGATGTTCCTCGGCGCGATGATCATGGGGCCACTCAGTGCCTGGGTCATCAAACAGTTTGACCGTTTGATCGAAGGCAAGATCCGCTCTGGATTCGAGATGTTGGTCAACAACTTCTCAGCAGGTATTCTCGGCGGGGCATTGGCGATCTTTGCTTACCTTAGCATCGGGCCAGCCGTCAGCGCATTGACGCAAGTATTGGTCGCAGGTGTTGACTGGTTGCTTGAAACAGGATTGCTTCCATTAACAAGTATCTTGATCGAACCGGGTAAGATTTTATTCCTGAACAACGCAATCAACCACGGCATCCTGACGCCGCTTGGGCTTGAACAAGTTCAGCAGGCTGGCCGTTCCGTTCTCTTCTTATTAGAAGCGAACCCAGGACCTGGTCTTGGTGTCTTGCTCGCATTCATGTTCTTCGGAAAAGGAATCGCGAAGCAATCGGCACCAGGGGCTGTTATTATCCACTTCTTCGGCGGGATCCACGAGATTTACTTCCCGTACGTGTTAATGAAACCGATGCTTCTATTGTCTGTCATCCTTGGCGGCATGAGCGGTGTCTTCACACTCGTCTTGATGGGCGGCGGCTTGATGGCCCCTGCATCACCAGGCAGTATCTTCGCCATCGCAGCGGTTACACCGCCTGAAGGCATGGCCTATGTAGCGAACTTCACGGCGATCTTGGTCGCAGCGACTGTGTCGTTCTTGGTATCAGCTGTCATCTTGAAGCGCAGCAAAGATACAGAAGAAGATGGAGACGTCGAAGCAGCAACAAGACGCATGGAAGAAATGAAAGGCAAGAAAAGTTCGGTTGCCGGTGCACTTGGCGCTAGCGCTGGAGCTGCAGGCACGACTTCTGCATCAGGTACGTTCCCGGACGATGTCCAAAAAATCGTCTTTGCGTGTGACGCTGGGATGGGGTCGAGCGCGATGGGTGCTTCGCTCTTGAGTAAGAAAGTAAAAGAGGCGGGCATGCACATCAAAGTGACAAACAGCGCGATTTCTTCTATCCCTGCCGATTCGCAAATCATCATCACGCAGGATAAATTGACGCCGCGTGCGAAAGACAAACGCCCGGATGCGTATCACATCTCAGTCGATAACTTCCTATCAAGCCCGGAATACGACCGCTTGATCGATCGCATGAAACATGGCGTGACAGAAGAGCAAAGTGAACTGGTCGACGATAGCGAAGCGAACGCAGCGACTGGCGATCAAGGCGATGCGCCACTGTTGACGGAAGATAATATTTTCATGAATAAACGCTTCCGCAATAAAGAAGAAGCGATTCGCTTTGCAGGGGACGCACTCGTGAAGGCTGGATACGTCGAGCCATCATACGTCGACGAAATGCTGAAGCGCGAAGAAATCACGACCACTTATATGGGCAATGATGTCGCGATTCCGCATGGCACCGAAGAAGCGAAAAAAGCGGTTATCAAATCCGGCTTCACGGTTGTCCAAGTTCCGGACGGGGTAGACTTTGACGGCGAGAAAGCGAAGTTGATCTTCGCCATCGCTGGTAAAGACGGCACGCACCTGGAAATCTTGTCAGGCATCGCAGTCATCTGCGCCGAGCAGTCGAATGTTGACGAACTCGTCGCTGCTAAGTCTGCTAAAGAATTGCTCGACATCTTGAACAGCAAGTAAATAGCACGGCAAAAAGGCAGGGGAAATCCTGCCTTTTTGTGCTATTTCTTTGGTTTATTCCAGGGAGAGTTAGGAAATGATAGTGGGGAACTCGCTTCGGGCGGACGCTTTAGGCCCACAGGATGCGGGTCATGCAGCTGATGCGACAGGACGTCGCGTTTTCAGCTGCCCGCGGACAAGGCCTGATATTTGCCAGTGGATCAGTTTAAAACGCTGCTGCTCCCACATTTGCAGGCAAATGCGTCGCAAATGAACAAGCTCAAGTACCTTTCGCTTATTCATTAGTCGCCGCCTTCCGCTCTTTAAATTTAAGGTGGGCACTGAGGTAGTGTTTCTAACTTTATTTAGAAAAAGAGGAAAGCGAGCTGTTTTGCGGAATTTGGATGGTAGTGAGAAAATGAAGATAGTACGTTAATAAGTTTTTCTAACAATAGGAAGAATGACCAGTGAAGTAATCAGGTGTTTGAAGAAGCGTCAGCTCGATCCCTGACTATGGAAAGCGAGTGATAAGCTTCGGGAAACACGGTTTATGAGAAAATAAATATTTGATTCAACAAAGTCTTCATCAACGAAAGGTGACAAGGGAGCAGGTGAGTGGATGATTGTCACGGTTAGGGAAAAATCGATTATTGAGTTGGTGACGCGGATGTCCGAGAGGCATACGGTCAATTCTTTGGCGGCGTATCTCGATGTCAGTGCGCGGACGATTCAGCGGGATTTGAAGTCGGTGGATAAATTGCTGGAGCCGTTTGGGCTGATGATGAAGCGCAATGCAGCGGATGCGCTGTTTATTGAAGGCAATAACGAAAAAATTTACCGGCTGATTCAGAAGCTTGCCGCTTCGAGTGCGCCGGAAGCGACGCCTGAGGAGAAAAAGCTGCGCTTGCTGATCATTTTAATGGAAGAAGGCGCGTTCTTTAAAAAGCAGGTGCTGTCGAATCAGCTTGGCATCAGCACGACAACTTTAACGTCTTATTTGGATGAGCTCGGCAATTGGCTGCGCAAGTTTTCGGTCACGCTGTCGAGACAACGCGGTGTTGGCGTGGAAGTGGCGGGGGAGGAAGCGCATAAACGCCATGCATTGGCGGCGTATTTCCTTATTCATTTCTACGAAGAGCTTATCGAAAGTTTGTATGATTTGCAGCGGGGCAAGGCGCCGGACGGCCGGGTGCTCGGTTATTTCAATCCCGATTACCTCGCCTCGGCGAATCGCTTGGTCGGCGAGCAGATTAGCGACGAACAGATCCGCTTGGCCGACAGCGACTATACGGGCCTCGTCGTGCATTTGGCGTTGGCGCTGCAGCGGGTAGAAAGCGGCTTATTGCTGGAGTCTCCGGAACAAACGGAGCGAAACGCGGAATACGACATGCTCGCTGGGATTGGTAAGGCTTTGCGTGAACAGTTCGGCGTCGAGCTTGCGGAGCGCGATATCGAGTTTCTCGCGGTGGTGTTGAAGGGCTCGAAAATCCAGGCGTCGAACGTGCTTTATTACGATAGTGTGCTGCTCGGGAAACTCGTCAAAAACATGATTCGCGATGTGTCGGGGCAGCTCGGCGTCGATTTGACGAAGGATTTTTCCTTGTACCAAGGCTTGCTTGCGCATATGGAGCCGCTCATTTTCCGGCTTAAGCAAAAGCTCGAATCGTTCAATCCGTTGACCGACGAGATCAAGAAGAAATACCCGATGCTGTTTCTCGCAGTCAAGCAGACCTTGGAGACGGAGTTTGACGACCTCGAGTTCTCGGCGGATGAAGTGGCGTTTATCGTTCTTCATTTCGGCTCGGCTTTATTGATGAATGAAGAACGCGTGCAGATCGACGCAGTCGTCGTGTGCCCAACCGGCATCGGCACGTCGAAAATGCTGGCGAGCCGCATTCAAAAAGAGCTGCCGGAAATCGATACCGTGAAGATTTTGGCGATTCATGATTTCCAAACGGCAAATTTTCAGGACTACGATTTGGTCATTTCAACGATCCGGCTGCCGGTAACCGATGTGGATTATTTGATGGTGAGCCCGTTGTTAAGCGAGCAGGACATTAGCCACATCGAAAATTATTTGCAGCATAATATCCAGAAAGTGACGCGCAATAAACAGTATTTGCATGCAGATGATGTGAAACCGGCTATGCCCAAACACCGGCCGGAGCTGCGTAATTTGCTTAGAGACATTAAAAATGTGCAGATGGGCATGGAAGCGATACTCAAGCATTTCCGTTTGTTGAAAATGAACGGCACGGATTATTGGCAAGTGCTCGCGGAAGTATTGGAGGGTTTGGAATCGGACGGGTTATTGGAGGCTGCGAGCACTTTGCGGCAATTGCAAGACCGCGAAACCAAAGGCGGGCTCGGCATTCCGGGGACCAATATGGCGCTGTTTCATTGCCGGGACGAATCGGTCCGTGATTTGATGTTCCAAGTGGTGCATTTGGATTCACAGATTGCCGTAAAGGGAATGGATGACAAAGAAATGCAGATGACGAATTTATTGTTGATGCTGACGCCAGTGGAATTGAGCGAACGCCAACAGGAAATCATGAGTTTGATCAGTTTGAGCTTGATCGAAAGCGAAGCCTCGATGATGATTTTTTCGTCGTCGAATGAAGACGTCATCCGCAATAAGTTAGAAGAGTTGTTTTACGAATACTTACAAAATAATTTGATGAAGGAATGATTTGAATGAAACAAGCAATCCATTTTGGAGCAGGCAATATCGGCAGAGGGTTTATCGGGGCGTTGTTCTCGGAATCCGGCTATCACGTCAGTTTTGTGGATGTGGCCGAACAAGTCATCAATCAATTAAACGAACAAGGCAACTACCACGTGAACTTGGCGCAGGAAACAGAAGAAAGCGTTTTGGTGGAAAACGTGTCCGGCATCAATAATATGAAAGACGAAGAAGCGGTCATTGCGAAGATCCAGCAAGCGACGTATTTGACGACAGCGATCGGGCCGAATATCCTGCCGCGCATCGCACCGCTCATTGCGCGCGGAATCGAAGCGCGGGTTAAGGGCAATTTCGGAATGGGGGCGGATTTGGAGCCAGTATCTGATTTGGACGTGGCGTCTGATATGAGTTCGGAATCGGAAAAATTATACATCATTGCCTGTGAAAACCAAATCGGCGCGACCGATATTTTGAAAGGGCATATTTTAAGCCATTTGAGCGACGAAGCGAAAGCGGAGCTCGCTGGCAAGGTGTATTTCTTTAATTCGGCGGTCGATCGCATCGTGCCGATTCAAGAAGGCCAGTCGCTCGACGTACTAGTCGAACCGTATTACGAATGGGTCGTGGAAACGACAGAAGACATTCCAGACGTTTCCGGCATGACCATTGTCGAAGACTTGGCGCCGTTTATCGAGCGCAAGCTGTTTACAGTCAACACGGGGCACGCGGTCATCGCCTATCTCGGCTACCGCGCCGGCAAAACGACGATTGACGAAACTTTGGCGGACCCGGCAATCGAACAGCAAGTGCGTGAAACCTTGAAAGAAACAGGCGCTTACCTCGTGAAGCAATACGGCTTGGACGAACAAGAGCATCTCAGCTATATCGACAAAAACATCAAACGCTTCAAAAACAGCTATTTGAACGACGGCGTCACACGCGTCGGCCGCGCGCCAATCCGCAAGCTCGGACCGGAAGACCGCCTCGTGCGCCCGGCCGTGCAAGCGCAAAAAGCGGGACTATCATATGCGCACCTCGCGCAAGCGATCGCTTCAGCTTTACTCTTCGACTTCGCTGAAGACGAAGAAGCGGTGAAAATCCAAGACATGATCGCACAAGGCGGGCCAGAGCTCGTGTTGACAGAAATCAGCGGACTAGAAGCTGATAGCGAACTGGCGCAGGAAGTCGTGCGTCAGTACGAGGCGATGAAGTCGGGGCAGTAACTGTCCCTGTGCACCACACAATTCCAACCGCATCCCAGCAGCCGAAAAGGCGCCGGGATGCGGTTTTTGCGTTGTCGGAGGGAGTTTTCGTCCCTGTGCGCCACACAATTTCGGCGGGAGAAAATGCGGTGTCCCTGTGCAGCACACAATTTGCCGGAGAGGATTCCCGCTGCAGCAGCATTTGCTGGCTGGAATGTCCCTGTGCGCCACACAATTTGCGTGACAGTATACTTTTTGTCAGTATGTGAAAATAAAGTGCGTACTTCCCATGGGAGATGCCAGGCCGTACACTGGGAAAGCATCAAAATACGCATACGAGGAGAGACCTATAGATGAAATTACAACTAGCATTAGATTTAGTCGATATTCCACAAGCCATTGAATTGATCAAAGAAGTTGAGGGTTCGATCGATATTGTTGAACTGGGTACGCCGGTCATCAATAAAGAAGGATTGAAAGCGGTTCGTGAAGTGAAAGCGGCGTTTCCGCATCTGGAGGTATTGGCAGATGTGAAAATTATGGACGCGGCGGCTTATGAAGTCGGCAACGCGGCAGAGGCAGGAGCGGACATTGTTACGATTCTCGCGCAAGCAGAAGATTCCTCGATTAAAGGGGCAGTCGAAGAAGCGAAGAAACTCGGCAAGAAAATCCTGGTCGATATGATCGCTGTCAAAGACATCGAAACACGCGCCGCTGAACTGGACGTGCTGGGTGCGGATTATATTTGCGTCCACACGGGCTATGATTTGCAGGCAGAAGGCAAAGATTCATTCGCAGACTTGCGCACGATCAAAAGTGTCGTGAAAAATGCGAAAACGGCGATCGCTGGCGGCATCAAACTCGATACTTTGCCGGAAGTCATCAAAGCGCAGCCGGACTTGATCATTGTTGGGGGCGGCATCACATCTAAAGACGATAAGCAATCAGAAGCGGCGAAAATCAAGGCGCTGATGAACGAAAGCGTGACGGTATAACGTGAACGCTTCAGGATTTATGAATGAAATCTCAGCCGAATTGTCGCAAACGGTTGGACAAGTGAGCGAGGCGGAAGCAAATCGTTTGGTCGCCGTTATGGCGCAAGCGGACAAGATTTTTGTCGCGGGCGGCGGGCGCTCCGGTTTCATGGCTAAAGCGTTCGTCATGCGCATGATGCACATGGGCCTGAATGCTTATGTAGTGGGCGAAACAGTGACTCCGAGTTTATTGGAAAACGATTTGTTTATCGTCGGTTCAGGTTCCGGGGAAACGGCGAGCTTACTTGCGATGACGGAGAAAGCGGACAAAATCGGTGCCACGGTCGCAGCAATCACGACCAATCCCGCGTCCTCGATCGGCCAAATCGCCAGCCTTCATCTCACTATTCCGGCGCAAGCCAAAGCGGACGGTGCGAGCGGCAAATCCATCCAGCCGATGGGTTCGTTGTTCGAGCAATCGCTGTTGGTGGTGTATGACGCGCTCGTGTTGGCCTATATGGAAGAGAACGATATTGCGGCCGATGCGATGTTCGGCACGCACGCCAATTTGGAATAGCAGGGACATAAGCTTGGGACTGGGAACGATTCCGTCTCAAGCTTATTTTAATTGCCAAGCGTCCTTATTGGACAATCCGCACACAGAGGTTCAAAATTAGTGGAATAGATTTGCCGTGACAGGCAGATTGGATGGCACAGAATACGGGTCTTCCTTATAATGAAAAGCTTGCCACGGAAAATAGGATGATGTGAAGGAGCAACGATATGTATAAAATGATTGCGATTGATTTGGATGGAACGTTATTGACAGACGAGCTGGTTGTCACAAAAGATACGGCGACAGCGATTCGAAAAGCGGCAGAGCTCGGAGTGGTCGTGACGATCGCGACGGGAAGAATGTACCCGTCTGCACAGCGCATCGCATTGGAACTGGGACTTGAGGCGCCGATGATTACGTACCAAGGAGCGGTCATCAGATCAGCAACGAGCGAAGAAGTGCTGCGCGAGCGCATGGTGTCTTACGAGATCGCGCAAAAATGCATTCACTTAGCAGCGGAAAAGCAAATGCACATCCAAGTCTATCAGGACAATGTGCTTTATAGCGCAGTGGATAACGAGCAAGTGAAAGCCTACTCTAAAGAAGTCGGCATAGGGTACACGGTGGAACCGGATCTCCTCGGACTCGCGAAAAAGGGCTTTACCAAATTGCTGTTTATCGACGAACCTGAAGCCCTCGCACCGGTACAGGAAGAATTGCAGACTATCTTGGGTGACACGGCGTGCATCGAGAAATCGAAAAAGCGCTACCTCGAAGTGACGCATCCAGACGCTAATAAAGGCAGTGCCTTGAAATTTTTAGCCGACAAGCTCGGCATCGACCGTTCAGAAGTGATCGGCATTGGTGATAATTTCAATGATATGGATTTGGTCAAAGCGGCCGGCTTCGGCGTCGCGATGGGCAACGCCGTCGATGAATTAAAAGAGCTTGCGGACTACACCAGCCTGTCGAATAACGAAGAAGGCGTGCTGCATGTACTCAATAAATTCATTTTGGAACCTCGTGCGGCAGCAGCAGATTCGGCGAACTAATCGTTAGAACTGCGGAACTTTTAGGGAGAAACGCAACGAAGTTGGAGGAGTGGCACATGCCCAATTTGGGAGAAAAGACGTTCAATTGTGAAAAAGAATTAACCCTTTCCATCATCGGCGGAAAGTGGAAGATGCTCGTATTGTGGCATTTAGGAAAATCCGGCACCAAGCGCTTCAGCGAATTACAACGGCTGATCCCGGGCATCACACAACGCATGCTCGTCAACCAATTGCGCGAGCTGGAAGATCATTTGATCGTCCACCGCGAAGTGTATCCAGTCGTGCCGCCAAAAGTGGAGTATTCGCTGACGGAACAAGGCGAAAGCCTCATGCCGATTCTTGACTCGATGTATGATTGGGGAAAAGAATACATGGAGCGGAATTTGTAGCTGGTTGATGTCCCTGTGCACCACACAATTCGAACCGCATCCCAAGAGCCGAAAAGGCGGGGGGATGCGGTTTTTGTGTTGGAGAGAAGTGTTTGCGTCCCTGTGCGCCACACAATTCTGGGAGAATAGGGGCTTGTCCGCGGCATTCTGAGAGAAAAGCGGCTTGTCCCTGTGCATCACACAATTCGGCAGGGTGAATGCCCGTCACTGCGGCATTCGACTGTCCTCGCGTCCCTGTGCGCCACACAATTTGAGCAGAAAAAAGCCCGTTCCAGGGAAGGAACGGGCTTTTTTGATGTCCAACAGTTTAACGGACGTTCATTTCGTTCGGGTGTGCGCCTTTGCGGCGGTTTTTGTCGAGTCCGTTGATTTGGTTCATGTCTTCTTCGCTTAATTCGAAATCGAAGACATTGAAGTTTTCTTCGATGCGCGACGGGGTGACGGATTTCGGAATAACGATTGTGTTGTTTTGCAAGTGCCAGCGCAAGACGATTTGGGCTGGGGATTTCTTGTGCGCTTCGGCGATTTTTTGAATCACTTCGTCTTTCAGCACTTCGCCGCCTTGGTCGAGCGGGCTCCATGCTTCAACGAAAATATCGTGCTGCGCGCAGAATTCTTTGACGTCGTTTTGTGCCAAGTACGGATGGCATTCGATTTGGTTGAGGACTGGCGGCACGTCGCACTCATCCAGTAGGCGCTGCAAATGTTCAGGTTGGAAATTGCAGACGCCGATCGCTTTGACGCGGCCGTCTTTGTATAGTTTTTCCATCGCTTTATACGTCTCGACGTAATTATCAAACTCAGGTGTCGGCCAGTGAATGAGGTAGAGGTCCACATAATCCAAGCCGAGACGCTCGAGGCTTTCGTCGAATGCGCGCAAGGTGTTGTCGTAACCTTGGTCGGAGTTCCAGACTTTCGTAGTGATGAACAAGTTTTCGCGCGGGACAGAAGTTTCTTTCAACGCTTTTCCGACGCCTTCTTCGTTTTTATAGATCATGGCTGTATCGATCGATGTATAGCCAGTTTGGAGTGCTGTTGATACGGCTTCAGCTGCTTGGTCGTTGTCGACTTGCCAAACGCCAAAACCTAGTTGAGGCATCTCTAGCTTGTTATTAAGTGTTACATGATTCACGGGACATTTCTCCTTTTCGTGTTTTTATCATAACCCTCTATAGAATACCCTGAATTTAGTAAGCGTAAGCTGTTTTTTTGAAATGTCCCTGTGCACCACACAATTTCTAGCATTGGAACCTTGATATAGCGGGATTTTGGTGGTTAGCTGTCCCTGTGCGCCACACAATTTTCGATGACCCTCGATACTTTTGACCCTGCTAATACTGGGATATATTACAAATAGACAAGGAAAAATGATTAATTTTACTAACGGGTGACAAAAATTTCAATTCCTACAAACTTATGGACTGTAAATAATCTGAATTTAATGTTTATTTGAGCTTATGTTAATGATTATTAACTGAAATTTCTGTTTTATATCGTTTTCATGTGTTTTTTGGCAGTTTAATCTCATTTTGGAGCTTATCGTATTAATTGCGCAAAGAAATAGATGTGTTAATATTCAGATATTATCGAGTTGTGTTAAATATAGTCAAATAAGGGGGGCGTGAAATTAAAAAGGAAATAATTTACTCATTTCATATAATCTTGATTTTTTGACCCATCAAAAAAGAGGAGGAAGATGAATGAAAAGTTATTCTGGGAAGAGGTTAGCGTTTAATGGCAAGACAAAACTATTTTCGGCGGCATTGATGGCGGGGGTATTGGCGATGTCTCCGCTTTCGGCCGAACTAAGTACGGGGAAAAATGGCGTTTCGCTTCAGCAAAACTCAGCGGAAGCAGCTGGGCTGGCGGATGTCGCCTTGCTGGAAAACCAGAATTTGCGGGCGGATTATAATTCGACGACCGGCATTTTAACGTTGGATCTGGACGGCACGGTGCTGTTGGATCTCAGCGTGGTCAACGAGCAATATTATAATTTCCAGCTTCCGGAAGCCTTCAAAGAGATTCTGGCGTTGCCGAACTTCCAGGATGCTGCGCAGATCGAGTATGAGCAGCGGCTCTTGCTGGGAGTGATTCCCGTGAATAGCGGCACGATCAGCGGGGATGATTTGGTGGTCGATTCAACTACGGGTCTAGTCAGAGGTGCAAGTTTTGATGTGCTCAATTTGAGCGCTTTGTCTACCATGAGTGCAGAGCTGACGATTGATTTGAACGCGCTAGCCCAAGATTTGCCGGTGAGTGATTCAGGTGAACTGGAGTTCTTCGGGGCTGCGACTTCTGAGCCTTTATTGGACGTGTTCGTGCTGACGGATGAAGGCGCTCAAGCGTCCTTGTACAATTTGGAAAATGCTGATTTGTCGGTAGGTACGGTGACGGACCAGGATACGGTCGTCGAAGGAATTAAAAAACGAGGTTCCGCAACGCAAATTCGAGTATTTGACGGGGAGGACGAAATCGGCAGAGGAACGGTCGATAGCGACGCGAATAGCCCATACGCAGTCGACATCCCGCAGCAACAAGCAGGTACGGTATTGACGGTACAAGCTTACTCTTCTTCAGGGAATCCAGTAGGTGAAGCGCTTGAAGTGACGGTGAGTGATGTAACTGCACCTGAAACGCCGATTGTCGATGGCGTGACCGACCAGGATATGTCAGTTACCGGGACCGGTGAAGCAGGAACGGAAGTGACGGTGACAAAAGACGATGAAGTGCTGGGCACTGGCACGGTCGACGGAGACGGGAATTTTGAAGTCGACATCCCGGCGCAGCCAGGTGGAACGGAACTTGGCGTCTTTTTGACAGATGATGCAGGATTAACCAGTGAGGTTGTTGTCATTTCTGTTGAAGATATCACTGCACCGGAAGCGCCGGTTGTCGATGATGTTGACGATAGCGATACGGAAGTAACCGGAACGGGTGAACCGGGAGCGGAAGTAATTGTAACAACTCCAGGAGGTACGTATACCGGGACTGTCGATGAAGACGGTGATTTCTCTGTTGACATTCCAGAACAAGAAGAAGGAACAGAAATTACGGTCGAATTGGAAGATGAAGACGGCAATACAAGTGAAGAAGTTGTCATAACGGTAGGAGATGGAACGGCACCAGACGCCCCAGAAGTGGATGATGTCGGCGATAGCGATACGGAAGTCACGGGAACGGGTGAACCGGGAGCGGAAGTTGTCGTTGAGACACCAGATGGTACGTATACTGGAACTGTTGATGAAGACGGCAATTTCTCTGTTGACATTTCAGAGCAAGAAGCTGGAACGGAAATTACAGTGACCTTGGAAGATGACGATGGCAATGTCAGTGACGAGACGGTTGTCACGGTCGGTGACGCGACAGCACCAGACGCGCCAGAAGTAGATGATGTCGGCGATAGCGATACGGAAGTAACCGGAACTGGTGAACCGGGAGCGGAAGTTGTCGTTGAGACACCAGATGGTACGTATACTGGAACTGTTGATGAGGACGGCGATTTCTCCGTTGACATTCCAGAGCAAGAAGCTGGAACGGAAATCACGGTGACTTTGGAAGATGATGATGGCAATGTCAGTGACGAGACGGTGGTGACTGTCGACGATACAACTGCTCCGGATGCGCCAAGCTTGAAACAAGTGACGAATAAGTCTACGAGCATCAGCGGTAAAGCTGAGGCAGGCAGCACAGTCGTCATCAAAAACGGATCGACAGAGATTGCTAGAGGAAAAGCGGGTACGGATGGACGCTTTAAGTTAGATATTGAACCGCAAGCAGCCGGTACGGTCTTGACGGCTGTGGCAATAGATGCGGCAGGCAATAAGAGTGATCGAACGAAAACCACAGTCGTTAAAGTAGATTCGGAAACGACAGATCGTATTTCAGGGAAAGACCGGTTCTTGACAGCCATCGCGATTTCTCAAGAAGGCTGGGATTCGTCGGACACAGTCGTACTGGCAACTTCCGCTAATTTCCCAGATGCCTTGGCTGGTGGGCCGCTAGCCTTCCAAGAAGATGCACCGATCCTATTGACACGCACTAATAGCTTGAAGAGCGAGACGAAAGAGGAAATTGAACGATTAGGTGCAAGCCGCGTTATCATTCTCGGTAGCACAGGTGCGATCTCCGCTTCGGTGGAAGCAGAGCTGGAAGACATGGACTTGGATATCGAACGTATCGGCGGCGAAACGCGTTTTGACACAGCGGCGTTGATTGCGGATGAGTTGTCTTCTGATGAAGTAGTCGTCGCAAACGGCTTGAACTTTCCAGATGTACTTTCTATCTCTCCATACGCTGCGAAAAACGGCGTGCCGATTCTCTTGACGCGCACCGATCGTTTGCCGAATGAAACGGAACAAGCATTAGACGATTACTCCTCATCGCTTGTCATCGGTGAAACCGGCGTAGTCAGCGAAGACGTTTACGACGAATTGCCAGATCCAACGCGTTACGGCGGCGAAACTCGCTATGAAACTGGCGCAGAAATCGCGACCAAACTTATGATGGGTACGGACCTTGCCTATATCGCGACCGGCAGAGACTTCCCGGATGCCTTGACCGGTTCTGTCCTGGCAGCGAAAGACGATTCACCAATCTTGCTCGTCCGTCCGAATAAAATTCCGAATGCGACGAACAAGCTCTTGTCGAATTACGCCGACTTCACGATCTTCGGCGGAACGGGCGCAGTGTCTGATGAAGTCAAAGACGCATTGGATGAAGAATTGGATAATTAATTGATGTCCCTGTGCACGGCACAATTCAAACCGCATCCTCGCCGCCCAAAAGGCGGGGGGATGCTTTTTTTCGTATTGGGGGGTGTGTTTACGTCCCTGTGCGCCACACAATTTCGACTCCCTGTGCACCACACAATTAAAAGGAATTGAGGAGTGGATGCAGAACTTAGGGGAAAGTGAATAAGGGAGGAATCGTTCATGAAAAATCGAGGCATGTGGAAACTGGCAGCCGGGGTCATTGGGTTGATCGCTGGGGTTTTTGCGGGTGGTTTTCTGGGGCTGGTCATCGGTGGCACATTTTTGGGCGGATTCGACATTTATGAACAGACAGGCATGGAAGGCTATGAGCTGACAGCGTATATTGGAGCAGTAGTCGGTGGGGTAGCTGGACTGGTGTTCGGAGTTCGCCGGGCAGGGAAGTGATTGTGTCCCTGTGCGCCACACAATTTGCTGGATAGAAATGCTTCTGTGGCGGGGTTTTACTGCTTGGGTGTCCCTGTGCACCACACAATTTATATGAAAAGAGGCGGGAATATGGAGATATACGGTTATTTGATTGTTTCACTGGTCGCTGTATTGGCGGTCAACCTTGTGATGAAATTCATTTTAAAAGGCAATGCGAAAAAAGATAAAGGATTTGTGTTGTTCTATCAAAGTCTATCTTATAGAAGAAGATTGATTCGCGCGTTATGGGGCATCCCGTTTATGGCGGTGATGTATGTCATCATTTATCAGCTGAATGTCTTTAGTGAGACGCAACTGCAGGTTATCGCAGTGGCATTTGTGTTCATGGTTTTAGGGGATGCGGGATACAATTATTACCGTTGGAAAAAAGAAGAACGGATAGCTTGAGTGGGTGCTCGTCCCTGTGCGCCACACAACTTTCTGGATGAAAATGCTTCTGTGGCGGGGTTTTTCTGCTTGGGTGTCCCTGTGCACCACACAATTCAATAAGCGGAAGGGATGCGGTTTTTCATGTTGCGGAATGGGTTTGCTTCCCGATGCGCTATACAATTCGGATGAAATGATTGCCATAAAGAAAATCGAATTACTATTAACTGGAAAATAATGATGTTACAATAACCAAGAATTTACAAGCCACGGAGAACAGCTGAAAGGGGTCAACATTTTGAAGACATCTAAGAAAATCGGAATCACCTTGCTTACGGGAGTGGCGGTGTTGCATACGGCAGGAACAGCGTCAGCGGACGAAACTGACAAGACAGACCGCGTCATTGTTACATTAGAAAAAGGGGCAGGCAGTCATGCACTGTCAGGAGAAAAGACGGAAGCGTTAGACGTCAATGCGGCCAATTCATTGGTGACGGTTGAAGTGCCAACAGGAAAAAGCATAAACGAGTACATAGAAGAACTTGGCAAAGCGCCAGGTGTGGCCAAAGTCGAACCGGACCATTTGCTGAAGACGACAACGGTACCGAACGATCCGTATTATTCCTTCCAGTACCATCACGAATTGATCGAGTCGGAACGGGCGTGGACCAGAACGATGGGTGCGCAAGACGTATTGGTCGCCGTGCTGGATAACGGCTTTGATTTGGATCATCCGGATTTAGCGGGGCAGTTCACGAGCTCGTATGCGACAGCTTCGAGCATCAGTGAAGACGATCACGGGACCCATGTGGCGGGCATTATCGGCGCTGCGCACAATAACCGGACGTTCGGTACGGGCGTGGCACCGCAAACGGGTTTGCTGGCAATCGACGTGTTTGAAGGGGAAGATGCTTATTCGTCCGATGTTATTGAAGGGATTTATTACGCCGCGGATGCGGGGGCGGATATTATCAATATGAGTCTCGGCAATTATTTCTATAGCGAAGCGTATCAAGTAGCAATTGATTATGCGCACGAGCGCGGCGTTTTGGTTATTGCGTCTTCTGGCAATGAATCGACGGACGATACCCATTATCCATCGGGCTATGAAAACGTGGTGGCAGTCGGATCAACGGACCGCGAAGACTGGTTTTCGGGCTTCTCGAATTATGGAGTGGATCAGGACATCACGGCACCTGGCACGGGCATTTGGTCAACCGTCGCTGGTGGTAGCTTTGGTTCCTTGAGCGGGACGTCGATGGCTGGCCCTGTGGTGGCGGGAGTTGCGGCGCTTGTGAAAGCGAACGAGCCGGAGTTGACGAATGAAGAACTCGAACAGCGCTTATACGACACGTCAGATGATCTTGGCGCGCCCGGAAAAGATCCGTATTTTGGCCACGGCCGAATCAATGCGGAAGCGGCGTTGATGATCTTGGATATTGCGCAGCCAGCCGTCAACGATGTTTATGAAAGTTCAGTGGAAATCTCCGGCACCTTGGAGCAAGCAGTGGAAGACGCCGTCATTACGGTGAAAGATGAAAGCGGTGAAATCGCGCGTCAAGAAGGCTATGCGGGAGCGGGCTCGTTCAGCTTGGACATTCCGCAGCAAACAGCAGGCAACGAGTTAACACTAACGATTCGTGATCGTTACGGCAATCAAAGCGAAGCGCTCGATATGGTCGTGAAAGCAACAGAACCGCAAGAACTGCCAGGGCGCATCTCTGGCATCAACCGCTACGAGACGGCGATTGCCATTTCACAAACCGGCTGGGCGTCAGCCGATACGGTGGTCATCGCTACGGCCGGCAACTTCCCGGACGCACTGGCCGGTGGACCGCTGGCGTATAAGGAAGAGGCACCGATTTTATTGACGCGCTCCGGTGAACTTCACGGGGGAACGCGCAAGGAAATCGAACGCTTGGGTGCTGGCAAGGCCATTATTCTAGGCGGCAGTGGAGCCGTGTCGGATGCGGTGGAAGCTGAACTCGCTAACATGAATCTCGAGACCGAACGCATCGGCGGTAAAACACGCTACGAGACCGCGGCGTTGATTGCAGAGAAATTGGAGTCCACACAGGCAGTCGTCGCAAGCGGCTCGAATTTCCCAGACGTCCTATCGGTTTCGCCGTATGCTGCGAAAAACGGCATCCCGATCCTGTTGACGCGCAGCGATTCTGTGCCGGAAGAAACAGCATCCGCGCTTGAACATTATGCATCAAGCCTCGTCATCGGCGGCACGGGCGTCGTCAGCGATGAAGTCTTCGGTACATTGCCGGACCCTCAACGCTTCGGCGGCAAAGACCGCTACGCCACAGGCTATGAAGTGGCGACGCGGTTGCCACTTGGCACTAGCCAAGCCTTTATCGCCACCGGGCTGAATTTCCCGGATGCACTGACAGGATCTGTGCTCGCCGCGAAAAACGACGCACCGATTTTGCTCGTGCGACCGGACAACATTCCGACCGCGACCGAACAGCAGCTGCCTTCTTACCGCGGCTTCTCGATCTTCGGGGGAACCGGGGCAGTGTCGGAACATGTGAACGCGCGCTTGCAGCAGTAGCTGTCCCTGTGCGCCACACAATTCGCCAGATAGAAATGCTGTTGCAGCGGCATTTGGATACATGAACGTCCCTGTGCACCACACAATTCCAGACAAAAAAACCGCATCCGGACGTGGATGCGGTTTTTTCTGCATTTGATTTTCTTACAGCCCAGGCAAAATTCCGGAGAACAAGTTCAGGATAAAGACGGTGATGAGCGCGGTGACGCCGGCGATAAAGCCGCCGCCTGTCCAAGCGAGAAGCGTTTGCGGGACTGTGAGTTTCCCGAAGCGGTTGACGACCCAGAAGCCTGAGTCGTTCGGCAAGGACAAGCCGATTCCGCCAGCACAGATCGCGAGGCCTAAAAGAATCGGAGAGACGCCGAGTGCCGTAACCATTGGCCCGAGGATGCTCGAAGTGGTAACGAGCGCAACCGTTGCCGAACCGAGTGAAGCGCGCAAAATCTGCGAGAAGATAAACGCCAGCAACAGCACCGGAATACTCCAGCTTTGCATCGTCGTGATCAAATGATCGCCGATGCCGCTATTGTTGATGACCGCTCCAAATGCACCGCCGGCTCCCGTGATGAGGATGATCATGCCGGCAGAATTGATGGCTTCGCTGTATAGGCGATTGTTCGGGATGGAAATATAAGGACGCAAGAAGATAACGGCTGCGAACACACTGATTAACAGGGCGACGTTTTTCTCGCCGACGAAACCGAAAAAGCTAGAAGCGGCGGTTTCAGGAAGCAATAGTTTCGAGACGGTATTTGCCAGGATCAAGACAATCGGCAATGCCAGCATGAAGAAACTCAAAGCGGTGCTGATTTCCTTTTTCGGAAGATCGGCTTTTTCGACGATGACTTCTTCAATTTCACCGGAATGCTTCACGCGTTTCCCGATGAACATGCCGTATAAATAGCCACCGACCAATGTCGCTGGAATGGCGACGATGATGCCGTAAAGAATGAACAGCCCGAGTTCAGCACCCGTGTTTTCTGCCACGACGAGCGGTCCGGGTGTTGGTGCAATCATATTATGCGAAACGATCAAACCGACGCCTAGTGCCGTGACAAAACTGACGACGGAAATGCCGGTCTTCGTGGACAGCGAGCGGATCAAGCCGCTCAAGATAACGAATGCTGCGTCAAAGAACACCGGAATTGAAACGGCTGTACCGGTTAAAGCAAGGCCAGCTGGCGAACGTTTGATGCCAAACACTTTCAATACCGCTTGAGCGATTTTTTCAACTGCGCCAGACGCGCCAAGGAATTGGCCGAAAATGACGCCGAGGCCAATCAAGATGCCGACGCCGGCAAGCGTATTGCCGAACCCGGTCGTGACGGTTGATGCAACGTCTTGCAGCGGCATGCCGATTGCGAGTGCAGTGAGCACGGCAATGGTAATCAAGGCGAGAAAAGGCTCGATTTTTAATTTAAGAATAGCGAAAAACAAAGCAGCGAGCGACAGAATAAAAATCACAATTAACAAATTACCTGTAACCATGTGAACATCTCCCTTTGTGGTCAAGTTTGGTGGGGCTATTGGATGCACTAGCCAAAGTGTTGACTAGATATGACTTATTATTTTCAAGAATGCAAAAATTTCCCTGGAATAAACCCCTGAATCTACAAAAAAACTTTCATCCGGCATCCGAATTTTTCAATAGGCGGATAAACCGTGCCATAACCGGGACGATCGCTTGTTGCATGCCGGCCATTCGATCGGACAAGTGCATCGGCTCGCCAGCGGTTTCTTTCAAATAGCTTGCCGCGGCGAGGGACACTTCCGTATTGACGTTAACTTTGCAGATGCCTTTAGCGACCGCTTGGGTCATCGTGCCGTCCGGTGTGCCGGAGCCGCCGTGGAGGACGAGTGGAATGCCGACCGCTTGGCGGATATCATCGAGGAGCCCGAGCTTGATGTCGGGTTTGCCGGTGTACATGCCGTGGACTGTGCCGATTGATGCTGCGAGAAAATCGGCGCCGGTTTGGTCGACGAATTTTTTAGCGGACGCAGGGTCCGTCAAAGCGCCGGTGCCTTCTTCTTCGTCCGAGAACGCACCGCGGGCAGTCGAGCCGATTTCCGCTTCGACACTGACGCCAGCTTGATGCGCGAGTTCGACGATTTCTTTTGTGAAGGCGATGTTTTCTCGGAGCTCGTGTTTTGATCCGTCGTACATGACAGATGTGAATCCGCAAGCAATCGCACGGACGATCGATTCTTTCTCGTACGCATGGTCAAGGTGTAGGGACACCGGGACACTCGCTTTTTCCGCCAAAGTTTTCGCTAAAGCCGCAAAGCCTTCGACATCGACCGTACCAAAATACCGTTCGCCGAGTGCGATAATGACCGGCTGGTTTTCTTGTTCTGCCGCTTGGATTGCGCCTTGCAAAGTTTCAAGGCTATACACATTGAACGCGGCGACCGCATAGTGTCCGGCATGAGCCGCTTGCAAGATTTCTTTTGTTTGAATGAACATCTTCACACCGCCTATTTTTGTATTCGCTTACATAGATGGCAAGCGGCAAACGCCGCCTGCTTTATCCGTGCAGGATTTCCGCTACGTCTTTCAAGCTCGTTTTCGAACCGACATTGCCCGGGAAAATGACGTAAGCGATTCCTGGGAATTTGCTTTCGCTGCCCGTCAGCCACACGGGAATGCCCGGTTGAATCTGGCCGGCGACCGTGGCGCGCTTGACGCTCAGGCCGTTTGTCCCGATGTCACTCGAAGTGATGCCGCCTTTTGCGATAATGAAACTCGGACGGACGTTTAAGTTTTTGACGATGCGTGTGACGGCGTCTGAAATTTTCACCGACAGCATCAATTCTTCTTCCTGGCGGTTATCCCCAAGGTCCAGCCGCTCACGTTTCGTGTAGACCGCAACCGTTTGGCCTTGTCGGATCAAACGCTCGCTTGTGTCGATAATGCGCTTTATTTCCGCTTCGAATTGGTCGGGATGCAAGACCAGATGAACGTCGAACTCGATAAATTCAATAAAGTCAGCGGTTTTCAGCACTTCGAATTGCTCAGTCGTCTTTTTCACATGGGAGCCGATCATGATCAACCCGCCATTTTCGCTCGGTTCGGTAATTAATTCCGCTTTCGTTAGCAAATCTTTGTCGCTAATGCCACCGATGATTTTCGTTAAAGCCGCAGCGCTGCGGAACACGAATTGCTTGCCGGATTTCATCGCGCGAATCAAGGCGATGACAACGACTTTGGCATCGACGTACTGGACCGCGTTGACGATCACTTTATTGAAATCCGTAACGGACGTCAATTGCTCAGCGAGATGGTCGATGCGCAAAGCGCGAATGTCCTCAAGGGACAAGTAGACTGCGTTTTCAGCTTTGAAAGCACCGTTCGACTTTTCTTCAGCCCATTTGCCGAGATGCGATTCGGTGTAGCCGAATGTGCGGTCTTTGGCGAATTCGGTTTCACCGGCCGGCACCAATTGCTCGCCTTCCTGGACGTAGTGGATATTGTCGATCGTCAAGCGGCCGCCTTCCTGGAAGAACGGCATGATGACTTCGCCGTCGAATGAAATATCGGATTCGACTTCGACCGTATTTTTCATCACCTCGGTCTCGAGCGGGTAATGCCCGCGCAAGGTCGAGTCGCCGCGGCTGATGATGATGAACTCTTTACCGTGCTTCGCGGCGGTTTGTTGGATAACTCGCGCGATTTCTTCATGCGCATGCTTTGTTTCCGCTGCCGTAAAGCCCCGGGAATTGGTGAGAATGAAGAACATCGACTGCTTTTCCGCAAAACCGGCGTCGATGCTTTCCGCTGTCCAATCGGTATAGACGGAAACACCGTGGACCGTTTGGACACCGGTCGGATCGTCGTCGAGCACGATGATTTTTTTATTGAAATCGAGCAGCTCGCGTTCGAGCAAGGCGTCGACTTGTGTTTCGTCCGGGATAGCCGGGAGGGAAACGAGCGTTTGCTGTGCATTCAACAGGTTAGAATGTGTCATTATTTACACCTTCCTAACTTCGACATTTGCCAGCTTTTCGTAATACTGAACGATGCCGCCGTGGTCGTCCGCTGCTTTGCCATCGACTTTCAAGGCGTGGAAAATCTCGACGAGTTGGCTCGATAGCGGAAGCGGTACGCCAATTTCGTGTGCCGTTTCCATGACGTTGGTCATGTCTTTTAAATTAATATCGATGCGGCCGCCTGCGACGAAATTGCGGTCGAGGATCAATGGCACTTTGGCGTCGAGCACGGCGCTGCCGGCTAATCCGCCGCGAATCGCTTGATACATTTTCTCGACGTCGATACCGGCTTTCGCTGCAAGCACGAGCGCTTCGGACATGGCGGCGATGTTCAAGTTGACGATGATCTGGTTGGCAAGTTTTGCGGTGACGCCGCTGCCGTTGTCGCCGACGAGGACGATGTCAGATCCAACACATTCCAAGACATCTTTCACGGATTCGAAAACGCTTTCTTTTCCGCCCGCCATAATAGCTAACGTACCGTCGATTGCTTTTGGCTCTCCGCCGCTAACCGGGGCATCAATCATGTCGACGCCGCGCTTCGCCGCTTCATTGGCAATTTCAACCGAAGCGACAGGGGAGATCGAGCTCATATCGATGATGACCGTTCCTGGTGTCGCGTTCGTCAAAATTCCGTTGTCTCCGAGCACGACTTGTTTCACGTGATGAGACGCAGGCAGCATCGTGATGACGACGTCGCAATGTTCTCCCATCTCTGCAGGTGTCGCGAATTGTGCACCAGCCTCGACGAGTGTATCGACAGTTTCTGTATTGAGGTCATTGACGTGCACCTGGTAACCCGCTTTCAGCAAATTCAATGACATCGGCTTGCCCATAATGCCAAGCCCGATAAATCCTATGGTTTTGTTCATGGATGATTGCTCCTTTCAAATTAGCCAAGCCCTCGATGAAAATAGAGCGCTTTCATTTCTTGTTAATCAATATAGTACACATTATTTCTAATTTTGTATACAAAATATTTTAAAATGTATACAAAAAATATAGTGGCTTTTAAATTCTTCCAATAGAACTTATACTTTGGAAGGAGAAATAAATTAGCCAGGAGTCGATTCGCATGACCAAAAAATCCACACAGCTTGCGTATATCCAAGCTTATGAATACATACGGGATCAAATTTTGAACGGAGAACTCGAGCGCGGCACGAAATTAGTTGAAGAACGGCTCGCCGAAGAAATGGGCATCAGCCGGACGCCGGTGCGCGATTCCATCCGCAAGCTCGAGCAAGAAGGGCTCATCAAAGACAAACGCGTCGTCAACCCGAGCGACAGCGACCTGCGAGACATCTTCCAGGTGCGCACGCTGCTCGAAGGCTTCGCCGTCCGCCACTGCGCGATGTATATGAGCGAAGGCGATCTGGACAAATTGCAGGAATGCGTCAAAGTCGGCCGTAGCGGCACCATGGAACAAGTCATGACAGCCAACAAAGAATTCCACGAAATCATCATCGGCGCGACGAACAACCCAGTCATGATCGACATCTTCGAACGCATGCAATCGATCATCTACCTGTTCCGCAAAACCGTCGTATACCACAAACGCCCGCTATTGATCGACGAACATCAAGACATCTACGACGCCATCTCTGCCCACGACGCAGACAAAGCGGAGCAGCTCATGAAAGCCCATCTCCAGCTCGACCTGGAGTTCTGCTTGCAGCGGATGAAAGGGTAGGGGATTCTTTCTGTCCGTGTTCGTCTGTGCCCCTGTGCAAGACACAATTTGCAGAGGGAGAACGTTGGTTTGGCGGAGTTTTGTCGCTCTGTTGTCCCTGTGCAAGACACAATTCAACCGAAAAAGAAGCATCCATCCGTGTTGACGGATGGATGCTTCTTTAAATTGTGTGATGCACAGGGGCGCATTCGGAACGAAATTCCTGCGAACCCTTGCAGCACATGGGCGTTCTAAGAATAGGGATTGCGGAATTGTGTGGTGCACAGGGACACGTCATTATCTTCTTCCACTTCCTGCTTATACTTCAAGCAGTATTGGCAATAAGCGGCATTCGTTTTGTCGTGGGGATAAGGCATGATGGAAGAAAGAAAGTGGCGGTCCAAATAGGGCGGAGCTGGAACATGTTCGTCCCAGTAATACGGAAACGAGCTGTACGGATACTGCGCGAGCCGTTTCACCAGCGGGGTAGAAGTTTGAATGGGGTTGCGGTGGATGTAGCTGCTGACGACCAACAAGCCATACGCCGATGCGATTTCCTTCGCGAAGTAACGTTTTTGGTAAATGCGTCCGACGTGATTGTAGCGTTTGCTGTACGAGTGGCTATAGCGACGGTTGATCATGGCCATGATTTTGCTGAGCGAATCTTCTTTCGGTTTAATCAAAATGTGATAATGGTTGGTCATGAAACACCAGGCGAGAATGGTGAACGGGTAGCGCTTATGTGTGTAGAAAAAAGCTCGCTTCAATTCGTTCATGTCTTCTGGTGTGCCGAAAATCGGTTGCCGGTTGTTGCCGCGCATGATGACGTGGTAATAAGAATCTGGATTGAACTGGCGTCTGCGGGTCATAAGGGTTCACCGTCCGATCGAATCATGCGGAAATTCTTGTGTGGTGGTTGAGACAGTCGGGCGATAGAAGAACTAACGGGGCGTGCAAAATGTGGCTGCATGAAACTAAGGATATTGCGTATAAAAATCCCTTCTTTCTTTTAAAAGATGTGATCTCGTTTAGTATAATCGACGGCCGAACAATAGTATAGCGGATTATTCGGCCGACAGAATTGTGTGATGCACAGGGACGTAAAAGCAGTGAAATGCCGCCAGACCGCGTATCTTGCTGCGCGAATTGTGTGGTGCACAGGGACATAATAAACTCACCGTTGAAAGGGGTTTCATGCTACTATGGATTTAACGGCTGTGCCGAGAGAAAATGGAGGAATGAATTTTGAAGACGATGGGTTTTGTAATTAGCCGTAAGAATAACGAGAAGCGGCGGGCGATTTTGCCGGCAGATTTGAAGCAGGTGGCACATCCGGAGCGTTTGTATTTTGAGCAGGGCTACGGCGATGTGCTCGGCTTGCCGGATGAGGATTATCGTGCGATGGGCGTTAACATTTCCACGCGTGATGAGGTCTTGTCTTGTGATGCGATTGTCGATGTGAAATTGGGCTTTGCGGATTATTTCGATCAATTGGAAGAAGGCAAGTTGTTGATCGGTTGGGCGCATGCGATCCAGGATGTGAAGTTCACGGATGGCGCCATCGCTGGCAAGCATACGGTCGTTGCTTGGGAAGAGTTATTCGAAGGCGGGCGTTATATTTTCTATCGCAACCGCGAAGTGGCCGGGGAAGCGGCAGTGCTTCAGGCGTATCAGCATTGTGGCAAGATGCCGTATGAGACGCGTGTCGCGATTCTCGGAAACGGCCATACGGCGAAAGGCGCGATGCGCATCCTTCATGGACTCGGTGCAGAAGTGGACGTTTACGGCCGCCGCTCTGAGGCTTTGTTCCGCGAGAAGATGGTCGATTATGATGTGCTCGTCAATTGCATCATGTGGGACACGACACGTACTGACCGCATCATCTATCGCGAAGATTTGAAGCGCTTGAAAAAAGGCGCGATGATTATCGACGTCAGCTGCGACCCGGAACTTGAGATCGAGACGTCGACACCGACGACGATCGACAACCCGGTCTATACAATAGACGGCGTTGTCCATTATGCCGTAGACAACACGCCGGCGATGTTCCCGCACACCATCACCAAAGTGCTTAGCACCGGTTTTGCGCCGATGCTGGATGAGTTGCTTGATGGCCATATTTCCGAAATGGTCCAAAACGCCATCGTCATCGAAAAAGGCATCATCAAAGACCAGCGCATCACCGAATTCCGCCAAGCGCGAGGATTGACGGTCTCCTAATAGAAGAATTTCAGCATCCGCTCCGGTCTCATCGACCAGGGCGGATTTTATTATATCCAGAGCTCATAAAATAGTTATTGCGACCTAATTACAGCCGCTATATAATAAGTTAATTGATCTATCGCTGACCGAGAAATAGATTTCTGACGAGTCGTGGAAAATGTCCAGTTCGTGGCATAGAGCTTAGGGAGGAATGGCATGAAGTTACTTTGGTCTATACTTTTCAGTTGCCTATTGGGATACTTTTTATTCGTGTTGGGGCCGCTAGTCGGGGGCATCCTGGCTTTTGGGATTTTATTCGGCTGCCTGTTCAGGGGCTTGTATTTATTGAGCACACTCCATGAGAAAATCGCGAAAGCCGAAATCGTCAACAAGCAAACGCCGCGATCTCGTGATGTGATTTAACAATATGGCTAATAGATTCGACTATTTTATATAGAAGAAATTCAAAGGGGATAGAGAGACATGATGGCGACTGTTCACATCGAGACGGCGGATGATTTGGTCCGGGTCATTGGAGAGTTATGGGAAAAGAAATCGTTGCGGGCGGCAAAGGAATTTTTGGCGGCCATTCCAAATGAAGAGGAATTTTACCGCTTGATCCGCATGGCCGATGAGTCGGATTTGTATGGCTATAGCAACTTGCTAGCAACAGCGAGTTACAAACGTTTTGGCACTTTGCGTTCTTATGCATGGCATTGCGTGCGCTTTATGGAAAATGGCCGCAGCTTGGAAGCGGAAGAAAAGATATTGGCGCGATTGCAAGGTATACATGCGGATGCTTATGAAGACATGGAATTGGTCCATGCGCATCATTTATTGATGAAAGTCTATTGCCAGTTGAACCGCATCCCGGAAGCGGCTGAGCAATTGGCACGCATCGAAGAGCTCGGCGGGGCACGCCCGGACCAGCAAGCGTTTTTTGCGATTCACAGCGGAGACTGGGACGGCGCGGAAAACATACTTGTCGAGGCGTTGCCGGACACAAAGAGCCGGTGGAGCACGAGCATCCGCTTGCTTTATGCAGATCTCTTGGCGATGCGCGGGGCACCGGAGCGTTCGCTTGAATTATTGATGCGTGCTGCCGATGAATTTCCGAACGTCCATGCGTTTCGCACAGAACAGGTCAGCAGGCTGCATCAGCTGGGGCGTTACGAACAAAGCCTGACAGAAATGGAAGCGGCGATCAAACGGAATCCATACCATTCACGCAAAAAGCTATTCATCCATCTATCGGCTCATTGCTTGTATGAATTGGAACGTTTCGATGAGTTAACCGTCTGGATTGCCCAGCATCCGCGCGATTTGAAAGACAGCTTGTACACAAAAACGGAAATCAACCCGAATGGAGTGCATAAAAAACTGTCGTTGACGCCTGAAGTGCAGAAGCTCAATTATTGCGTCCCGGCTTCGTTAGCGCTCATTTTGCAAGCGTTCGGGCAATCACAGACGCAAGACGATATCGCGGCGCACGTCTTTGATGTGACCGGTTCGAAATTACAGACAACAGTGACGTATATGGAATCGCTCGGCTTTTCGGCGCGTTATTTTAAAGGCACAATCGACCAGTATAAAACCTTCATCGATGCAGGCATCCCGATTTTGCTCAGCATGATGATCGAAAACAGCGCGCATGTGCAAGTGGTGATTGGATATGACGACCGTCTACAAGCGCTCGTCATTCAAGATCCGAATGATTTAGGGCCGTATTTGGTGGCGTATAATGAAGTGCAAAAAGAGTTCCGCATGACCGATTCGTTGAGCCTAGCGTTTGTGGATGATGACCGACTCGATTTGCTTGAGAGCTTGAATGAGGCAGACCATCGCTTTTTCACGAAAATCTACGAACTGCTGGATGTCGAACCAATTAACGAAACGCCGTTTGTGGAATTTTTGGAGCGCCATAAAGACCAGCGCTACGCAGCAGTCATCGGTTTGACGATGGCACTTGCCGGCCAGTCCCTCGAATGGCACGAACGCTGGCTAGCCGAGCTGCGGGCAGACTTTGGGGCACATGACGCTGAGCTGGAATTACTGGAAGCTCATCTGTATTTCCAAAAAGACCAAGGCCGTAAAGCGCTAGCTGCCTTAAAAGAGCCTGCCCATGCGAAAAGCCCGTATGCCTTGTTTTTGCGAGCGGCCATTTTCATGAATGAAGGCAAAGTCGAACAAGCGATGCCGTTACTGAAACGCTCGATTGAACTCGATCATTACCAGCCACTCGCTTATAGCCATTTGGCTCGCTGTTATTTAGAAGGCGGGCGCATTTTCCAGGCCTATAAATGGTCGCAAATCGCGACCGGGCAATTGCCGGAAGATCTGTACGCCCAAATTACGCACGCCCTTATCCAATACGAATACGGAGCGGTCGAACAGGCCTACCGCCGTTTTGCAAAATTAAGCGAGCAGCATCCAGACGATGGCTATTTCTTCTACGAAATGGGCCGCTGTCAGCAAGCGCTCGATCAAACAGAGAAAGCACTGGAAGATTACCGTCGTGCACTCGCCTTGGACGCGCAGCAGCCATTTGCGTATTTGCGCATGGCGGAGCTGTTCATGGAGAACGAGAACTGGCAAGAAGCGCAAAAGATTATCGAGAAAGGCTTGGAAAATGAGCAGGATCAAGACATTTTTCACGTTTACCTGGGCCATATCGCCATCGAGCAGCAAGATTTCAAAACGGCGGAATCAGCTTACCGGCGGGCGTATGAACTTGATCCTAAAGATCTGTTCACTCCCGTTCACATTGCACACGCCTTATACGGCCAACAGCGGAATGCAGAAGCGCTGGCTTTATTGAAACAGAGATTGGCACAAGCGGATGCCGGCTATCGCTTGCGTTCCGCTGATTTGATTCTGGAACAATCAGAAGATCCTATATCTGCCGGTGAAGCGATGACAATCATTGAAGACGGCTTTGAGCTTGTTGAGGGGGAAGACCTGTTTATGCTCGCTGAACGTTATAGTGAGTTAGGGGAGGTGCCAAGTTTGCGTCACCGCGTTATTGGCGGATTGAAAGAGTTGCGCAAGAGCGGAAATCCATATATTCTTTGTTTGGAAGCAGAACTCCACGAACTGGCGGGCAATTCACGGTTTGCCAAGCATCTGTATGAGGCCGCCGGGAATTTTCCGCTGGCACTCGTCAAGCAAGGGCAACTTGCCGAAGCGGTTGGGGACACAGAACGCGCTGCGGTATTATACGAGCGAGCGGCTGATCAGGAAGCGGGCTATGCACCGGCGCTTGGTGGCTTGGTGCGCAGCTACCGAGAATCTGGAAATGTGCCGAAAGCTTTTGCTGCGGCACTCGATTTTATCGCTGCGGAACCTTTGTCTGCTGTACTGCCGGACTTGGTACAGTTTGCCGCAAGCCCGTCCGATATTGAAAAATTGAGCCGCTTGCTCGACCGGATCGAAGACCAAGTGCCAGCTGAGTGGTCGTATGCTGCACGGGCCCATGTCTGTGAAGCTGCGGGCGACTTCGATCAAGCAGAGACTTTGTTTTTGCAAGCAAGTCAAGAACCGAACGCGTTCCCGTCGCGTTTCCAATACATGCAATTTTTGAATCGACAAGGCCAGCATAAACGGGCCTTGGATCATCTCAAAGAATTGCTTATACTGACGCCAGAAGAGGAAGAATTATACAGCGAGTACGTGCTGACACTCGAAGCGCTCGGGAAAATCCCATTCCTTAAACGAAATTTGCAGAAGTGGCTCTCTCCGGACGCCCAGGCTGATGCATATGTACTGGCGGCAGAGCAATTGATGAACCGGCTCGAACAGCTGGAAGAAGAACCGCCAAGCGGCATTATCAAGCGCATACGCCACCACAGCAAGCGCATGATGTTCGCGAGCGCCATCATCACGCTGTGCGAAACCGCAGCCAAGCTAGCGCCGGATAGCGAAGACGCAGCCATCCAGCTGGCGCAATTTTATTTGAACCGCGATATGGCGAAAGAAGCAGTCGAGGAATTAAAACCTTACGCCAAAACAAGGACGCCAGGAGAAGCGCAGCGCATGCTGATGTTTGCGGAACTTCAATTGGCAGAAGCGAACGGCAGCCCGAAACAATACGAAAAGCTCATGAAGCGCTTTAGGGCATACGAGGAAACGATGCCGCTGGACGCAGAACTATTAGCGTGGTGGAGTGAAGCTTTGGAAATTACAGAGGATATTCCGGGAGCACTCGAAAAATTGGATGCTGCCATTGTACTGGAGCCGTTCAATCCAGACCTTTATATTCGTAAATGGAATGCCTTAGAATCGTTGGATTGCGACAAACGCATCGAACTCGAAGACAGTTTACCCGAAGAAATGCATTACGCGGAATGGTTGATCCTCACACGGGCAGCGAGCTATTCGACAAAACGCCACGGACAGCGGGCGAAAGAGTTGCTTCAACCCTTGCTCGAGGACATGCCGGGCTTTGCGCCGGCACAGTATGAGATGGCGCGCGCACAAGCTGCACGGCATCAGCCTTTTGCCGCAAAGGCAATTCTAAAGGAACTACTCGAAACAGAAGAGGCTTCCGCGATTTGGGAGATGGCAGTGGAAGAGGACCTATTCGCTACATTTATTGTGGAGCTGACTAGTCCATAAAGAGGAGAAAAGTCTCTCGTGCAACTATTCTGAATATGATAATGTGAAGTAGAATAAAGCTGCACGGATTACAAGCCACGGACCACAAACCTGAAGGGGGCGTTCCGTATGAAGTTAGAGAGTATCCGCACATTTTTATCTACGCTTCTCGAATACCGCGGTGTGCGCATCACCCAGACCTTCAATTCCGATGACGGCAAAACGCTTATCGTTCAGTGTGAGCCAAACAGCGGGGGATTGATCATTCGCGATATGGCCATAGGCATGAGCTGGGAGTACACGACGCTCGACGAAGCGACGCAGTTCATAGACAGCTATTTGCACCCAGAGACACCTAAAGTCAACGCCTGAACAGTAGTATTGTTCAGGTGTTTTTTTGAGCTAATGAAGAGCAATAAGACAGGAAAGGAAGACGTGCCATGAAAAGACTAATAAGCTTATTGATGCTGGCTATGCTGGTACTTGCAGCGTGCGGCAATGGCGAATACGAAACGATCGCCATTGAAGAAGTGGCAGCGAAGCAAGAAGCGGGCTACATGGTGCTTGATGTACGAGAGCCATATGAGTACGAAGAGGCGCATATTATCGGAGCGGAAAACAAACCGCTCAGCACGCTTCGAGAAGAGGAATTTTCCGGCTTGTCGAAAGACCAACCATATGTAATCATTTGCCAATCAGGCAACCGTTCCAAAGAAGCGAGCGCGATTTTACAGGACGCCGGATATGAGCTAGTGAATGTATCGGAAGGCATGTCGTCCTGGGAAGGCGAAGTGGAGTAAGAGCTGCCAATAGGCGGCCCTTTTATTAGATCTTAGGTTTATCTCACAGAAAACACCTTATTCATTCACTCCTATATATGATCATTTCCTCTCATTAATACCTGAAAATCGTTCATAAAAGTATATGTAAATTAGTGAACGTTCGTAAAGTGTTTTGACACGTTTACGAACGTTCTTTTCAACTGGTTTTAGTTATTTCCAAAGCGTTCGTGAATGTGTACTTTTACGAACGGTTGTACTTCACCTAAGTTTGTTTACGATGTTAAATAGTAAGAATTTTTGTTAAACTTAAGTTAAGGAATTTTATGGTAGTTCCATTTCATAAAACAAAATGATTGTTTTTATAGAACTCCAAAGGAGGAGTAAGCGATGCTTAAATTCTTAAAGAGAGTCTTCTTTACGAGATGGGAATTGTATCACACAACGGCTAATGTAGATCAACATTTCTCTATGTTAGAAGAACTTAGAGACAGTGGAATTGATTTTAAAACAAAGGGTTTAAATTTTGGTGGGGGATATGGAGGAGGAAGTGGATTTAGCACCGTTTATCATATATATACTAAAAAATAAAGAGTACTCAAAGTGAGAGAAGAAGCAAATTAAACCTACCTTCTCTCACTTCTTCATGTATAAAAGTGTACTTTTACGAACGGTTTTATCCATTTACGTAAAAGGGATTATTCCATCTGCATGTTATGGGAATTAATGTTAATCTAAATGTAGAGAGCGTTTAAGAGTGAATGTAACTCAAGTCCAGTTAAGTTACATTCACTCTCAAAATGAAAACAGGAAATTTTACAAGGAGGTATTAAGCATTGGGTCTGTTTAGAATACTTTTTTCAAAATATAAATATTTAGTGCATACTACTTTTGGAAGTAAAAATTATTATGAAGCAGTCTATAAACTTAAAGAGAATGGAATATCCTATGAAACGGTAATTAAGAGAAGCCAAAATGCGATTAGTAATCTAAACAATAGCAACCTTAATCAAAGTGAGAATGCACAATACGAGATTTATGTAAAAGAAGAAGATAATCACAAAGCTCAGCACGCCATTCATAAGTAGCTAACATATTATGAATTAAGTTACATTCAGATGCTAGAAGTTGCTTAGAAAGGATGAACCAATTGGAGTACTTGATATCAGTAATTGCTCCATTATGGGTGCTATGACCAGTAATCTGCATTAATTCGATCGGTTTTTTTCCAAATATAGTTGCATGGATCACTAAATTTATTCTGCCGTGGATTGCTTTATACTGGCTCAATAAACTCGTTAAAATCCAAAAGAAATATGGAAATTTCTTAAGGAAGTGAATGTATCTTAAGTGCAGTTAAGTTACATTCAGAATCGTTAGGAAGTAAATAAAAAGGGGTGGTTTGATGCCTCGAACTCTACTAGGCAAAATTTCTTTAGTTATGTTGTTAATCTTCGTCATTCTATCCCTTTTAATTGTGGTGATGCTTTATATAAATGGTCTTTGGTCGATAATTATTTTGTTGTATATGAGCCCTTTTGTTGCGCCTTTGGGGTTGATTTTTGGAATAGCCGGAGTCGTCAGCGAAAAAAAAGGAACAAAAATAGTTCCTTTGTTTACCATTCTGTTTAGTGGGCTTTACATTATAATTTTTTTAATTACTTATTATGGGTACACCTTTGGGGGGTAATTATCAAACAGGATCTCTAAATCATTTAGTATTTATAATTGGTTGTGAATGTAACTTATTGTGAATTAAGTTACATTCAAATTGTTGTTTATACAGGAAAAAGAACTCCACATAAAAGGGCAGTTCTTTTGTTAGCTTGACTGAAACCGATTAGCCATTTATCTACTTTTCTAATATGGTACAATTTGGATATACGTCTGTATTGTTAGGAGTTTTACGATGAAAGAAAAAGTATGGAAAGTTGCTGGAGGTTCTTTTTTAATCACATTTATCCTACTCTTTTGGCTAGGAGATCGAACAATAATGACCACTGATGTGAATGGAATGAGTTCACCAGCACTATTGAGCGATTCTGACTACTTTTTAAAAACAGTTAGTTATTCTTTAGTGATCACCTTGGTTGTTGTATTAGCATTTTACTTAATTAACTGGATTCAAAAGAAGAATAAACAACAAACTTCTTAAATTCCTTTAGGTAAGTTCCGTATTCTGAGCACTTATCGTCGATACACTAATGACGATAGGTGCTTCTTTGATTATTCAGATGCTGTCTATCCCTGGGGCATTAGATCAAAAAAATATCGATTCATTAGCAAAAATCAGAAAAAAAGCCGTATCAAATTGATACGACTTTTTCTGATTTTAATTTATTTACTTTTCGTCAAGTGGCAAGGCAAATTGAACTTTTTCCGGATTTTCCTTCATGTCCTCTGAAACTTGCTGTGCGAGTTTCTCAGATTCCTCTTTACTACCTTCAGTCAAGATATCAATTTCGATAACCTTTTGTTCTTCTTCAAGTGGCAAGGCGAATTGTACTCTGTCCGGTTGATTCTTCATGTCTTCCGAAACTTGCTGTGCAAGTTTCTCAGCTTCTGCTGCGCTACCTTCGGTTAAAACATCAATTTCGATAGCCTCTCGCTCTTTTTCCAGGCTAACTGATTCCGCAGATACATTATTCAAAATTAAGGAGGATAACGCGGTTATTAGTGTTGCGGTTTTAAAAACTTTCATAGTTTTGATCTCCTCTGGGTTCAATAGTTTGATGTGTTTTAAGCTATTATCTATTTAAAATAACATAAGTGGTAAAATTTTCAAATAAGGTTGAAGCCAGAACAGTCATTTGAAATAATTTTATTTGAGGGGATTTGAATGTAACTTAATGGTAATTAAGTTACACTCAAAACCTTGATTCTACTGGTTTCACCAGAGAATTATTCCGAACTAATTTCATCAGGAAAAATGATACATTCAGAATGCAGTTCTGTAAGGTTTTAAAACCTGAATTTCAAAAGATGTAGCTTTACATATCGCAGCTTATCGGAAGCTACGTAAATAAAAAGAGAGAGGAAATTGGTCAAATCGCATCCCCTCCCTCTATTCATTTGAACTTACTTCTTATGAGTTTTTTATTTTCAGGTAGGCCAAGGAAATATTGCATGAAATAAAAAAGAAACAAGTTCCGATACTGAAGTAATTCAAGTCTTGAATCGACAGTAATTGTTGCTCAGCCAAGTTTAAAATGCCACCTGGTGAAAGCTGAAATACAAGGTGATTGAATCCTTTAAGTAGGATACAAGCCATGGATACGAGAATGGTTGCGACTGTAATGAGTATGGGGCTCTTAACGAACGTACTAATCAAAATGGCTAAACTCACCACATATAGAATCCAAAAGCTGTATAAAATCAGGAAGAAAAGAAAGCTTGAAAAAGAGAAAGTCCCGAATAATAGCACGGTGTAGAGATAAGAAACCACCGCACCGATGGAGATACTAAACATACTAATCATCCAATGGCTTGCCAGTTTGGATAAGAGGTAGGACTGAAGTGAAACGGGCCGGGTTAAAATAAAATCTTGCATGCCACTGTTGCGGTCAGCTGCAATCAGCCCCATAAAACTAATAATTAAAATGATAAGACCGATTTGATTGAACTGACCGGAAATTGTGGACAGAAGCACTTCGGCAGAGGAGGGAACCGGTCTGTTTGGATCGATTGTGATGCCATCGGTTCCACCTACATTTTTGAGAATGACTTCCATGTATTTATTAATCAAAGGTTGAGTTATACCGAGAATGACGAAAAACAGCGTTAACCAGATGAACTTAAATTCTTTCATGGCTTCTACGAGTTCCGTGCGCGCTAATGTATAAAATTTTGTCATGTGTCCGACACCATCTCTAGAAAAATTTCTTCTAACCCTTTTTCATAAAACGCGATGGAAGTAATCTTAAGATCTGTATGGGCAAAATCGTTGACTACGTTCTGCAAGTCCAGTTCTTCAACTCCCGTTAACAGAAGAGTGTTCTTTGATATCCATTCAACTTTCTTAAAACCTGGACTGAAAAAATTCGCGATTGGTAGGGGTGAATTGTCAACTGTCACCAGTATTCTTTTCCGGTCTGATTTCGAAGATTCAGCGTTTATGTTTCCAACAATCAGTCCGTTTTTTAAAATGAGGTATCGATCGCAAAATTCACTGGCATCATCCAAAATATGCGTCGAAATGATAATGGTTGTGCGCTTCTTTAATCGGGTGATTAACTTTTTCATTTCATTTCTACCGATGGGGTCTAAAGCAGAAACCGGTTCATCCAAGATTAATAACTGGGGTTGGTGCAAAATGGCTTGTGCAATCCCAAGACGCTGTTTCATTCCACCGGATAATTGTTCCACTTTATAATTTCTTTTGTTTTTTAGCCCGACTTCTTCTAAAACGACCGAAATATGCTCTTTTAAAAAATCATCGTCGAGCCCTGATAACTTTCCAAAGAACTGCAGTGATTCCTCGCAGGTCATCCACGACTTGAAATCTGTATGTTGTGACAGATAGCCAATGTTCTTCTTATGTTGTGCAATGGGGACCGAATTGAACTGAATGTCTCCTTTTTCGTACCGCAAAATTCCAGTCATGCATTTAATAAGTATCGTTTTGCCTGCCCCATTCGGCCCTAACAAACCTACGCATTCCCCCCTAGAAATTGAAAAGGAGATATCGCTTAAAATTTTTCGTTTATTAATGGTCTTATCAAGATTTTTGACTGTAATCATTTCGAATGACCTTCCTTCCAATGACTAAATACAAAATTGGTCCCAACGATTGGACCAATAGAATGGCCATCAACCAACTATAGGGTGTGGCGATCAAATCCTTCCTTTTGACCCAATCGTATAAAGCAACTCCAATAAGCGATATATTTAAAATGACAACAGGCATTAAAAAAGGAAGTATTGTAGACCATTCAATTTCAAGTAATGCTGTAATATCCGTATTCATATCTATCTCCTTCCTACTTATATATTATCATTATCAATAATGATAATATATAAGTCAACTGATAAATCACCTTGTATCCTAACAATCGTATTAACGCAAAAGCTCTTTGGGATAAAGCAGACGCATTTAGTCAGTTGGTAAATGACTCAAAAGAATATATACTAGCTAACTAAGTACGTAGAAAATAGGGGATGAGATTATATGGAATTCGATTTATTTAAAAATCAAGTTAGGTTTAAAATCGCTTTGGAATTAATAGATAGAGATGAAGGTTTATCCATTTTGGAACTCAATAAATTGCTGAAAGAAGTATCACAAGCGACGTTATATCGGCACGTAAATTCAATGGTAGAGGACGACTTGTTAAAAAATGTTGGCCTAAATCGCAGCGGTAAAGTTGAAGAGAAATTATATGCCTTAAATACGCAAGCATATAAAATTAGTGAAGAAGAATGGCAGTCTGCCACATACAATGAAAAAATAAGATTTGTTACTTACTTCTTCATGTACATTTTGCAAGGTTATAAAAACTACCACGAAAGTCTCGGCATAAATCAATCTCAGGATCAATCAACATTTTCACTAGTGAAAATGAATTTAACGGATGATTCATTGAGCGAGTTTCAATCGGAATTAAGTACATTAATGGAAAAGTACTACAATATGAAAAGTTTAAATGAAGGCACAGAACGTACGATTTCGATGGTAATCATTCCATAAGTCTCTATTGGAAAAAGATAAATTTCCTTATTTTAATTTATAAAACATCTGGCACTTTAACGAGAGAGAAGAAGCTGCAAAAAGCTTTTTCTCTTTCTTTATGTCTGGGAAAGTGGACTTTTACGAACGCTTTAAAAATATAAATCCTTATAGATTTTGAATTCTGATATTATTGTAACTAGATACTTTTATATACTAAAATTTTCCAAAAGAGCTGGAACAATATTTATGGAGTATTGAATATGAAGAGGTAAGAAGGGAGAGGTCATAGCTTGTTTGAGACAGATAGGTGTACAGTTAATTCTCTTCAAGAATCGGATTTTATCGATGTTGAAAAAATATATGGAAATCAGGAAGTTAGAAAATTTCTAGGCGGAATCCGTCAGAAAGATTCAATTCGAGTAATAGTCGAAGAAATGCTTAACTCCAGCCAAGACTCTTACTATTGGGTTGTGAGAGAAAAATATACAGAGAGTTTTATTGGTTTAGTTTCTCTTGACCTTCACCACGATGAAGTTTATCAAGAGGTTTCATATCAATTTTTACCGTATTGGTGGGGGAAAGGTTATGCTAGAGAAGTAATTACTTTAATAATTAACTTTGCTTTAAATGAGTTACATCTTTCAACAATACTTGCCGAAACCCAAACCGCAAACGAAGCTTCTTGCAGACTCCTAGAGAGACTAGGTATGAAATTAGAACAAACAACTTTTAGGTTCGGAGCCGAGCAAGCTATTTATTCTATTAAATCGTTAAAATAAACTTAATGAAATAACAGGGAAGAATAGGTTTACATATCATCAGATTATCGGAAGCTGTATAAATAGAAAGGGAGAGAAGAGGCTGTTTGTAGCACGTCATTTCCCCTTTCCTGTTTGTTGACTATTTTTTCGTCTTTCGATTTTTAAAACAAATTTCCTATAAGTGAAACACACTACTAGTCCTTTGTAATATGACAGGAAAAAACCCTCCGATCGTTGGGATCGGAAGGCGATATTACTGTGCGTTTTTTTCTGGCAAAGTATAGTAAATGGCGCCGAGCTCTCCGTCCGAAGGAGAGGGAAGTGCATCGATCTGTTCGATATGGTTCAGCGGTTTGCTGTTATTGTACCGGTAACTGTATTGGATGCTATCTCCGTTGGGCAATTCAATCCAATCGGACGAACCAGTAATACCTTGCACGCTCGTGACAGTGCTTGCGGTTCCATCCAGATAGAGCCAGTCTTCCTGAACTTGTTGGAAAAGCGCAAGACCGACTCCTTCCGCTGTGTGTTCTTCATTAGTCAGGCCGTAGAAAACGAGCTTTCCATATTGCGTTTCTGTTTCACTGATAATTTTTGTGAAATCGGGTTGAAGGTTTTCCAGTTGAGCAGCTATTGTATCCACATTAACCGAAGCCCAGTATTTTTCGATGTCTTTGAACATCAAATGAAAATAGTGAGCAGGCACATCCGCGGGCGCTTCTGAGGGCGTGGGGCTACCATATCCCCAACTCATAATGTCAGTTTCACCGAAAGCTTCTCCGACAAAGCCTTCCGTATTCTTGGTGGATTCCCACGCGCCTTCTCGGTAATCAATGCCGTCGGATTGAAAAACAACGGCGTTATAGTTGTTGTTCAGAAAGAAAACCGGCGTAGAAATCGATTGGAATACGGCCGTCCATTCATCTGTTGACAGTTCTTTAAAGTATTCTTCTGTAATGAAAAATGCGTTATATTCTCCGCTGTTTTCACGAAGATCCGCAGGTTTCGCTTCCCGGAATATAACATGGTCAAAGGAGAAATCTGGCAACTCACCGATTGCGCCGATTATCAGCTCTCGTCCTTCATATCGATCTGCAAGCGCAACTTCGTGCAGCGCATTCTGCACTTCCTGAACTTGCTGTTTACCCGTATCGATGAGTGATAAAGTCAGTAGAATAGTGAAAAGAGCTGTCAAGGTAAGCACTGAAAGATAGACGGGCTGGAAGCGTCGGCGCTCTTTTTGTTTCCTGCTAACTTGCTGAATGATCCGGTTTCGGTCGGCAGCTGTGAAACTGACGTGCTTATCTGCGTGTTCCTTCAATTTCGACTTTATATTTTTATCAAAGTGATCCATCAAATCCGCTCCTTTCCAGTTCAACTTGCAGCGCCTTTTTGCCTCGAAGAAGCCGGGACTTCACCGTGTTGCTTCCAACATCAAGCACGTCGCTGATTTCATTCATCGTCAGTTCCTGGTAATAAAACAAAATCAATACATCTTTATATTTGGGGGAAAGATGTGAAAGGTATGCAGCCATTTCTTCTGCAGCCATTTCTGACAGTGCGGAAACTTCAGCGGAAGGATCTGTCTTTTGGACGTTTACAAACGGGTGGTACAGCAAATTCCGAAAGCTCCACTTCTTCAAGTGGTCTTTGCATTTGTTAATGGTGATACGAGTCAGCCATGTCTTATAAGAGGAACTATGCTGAAAGTTATGTATGTTCTGGAAACAGCTTACAAATACTTCCTGAATAATGTCTTCGCACTCCGATACATCGTTTACATACAGAAATGCAATCCGCTTCAGTTCATTGCCGTATGCAGTCATCAACTCATTTAAGAGCTGGTGGGGTTCAGAGGCGGAAAATGAGATTTCTTCATTGGGCAGTTCCATCAGCTGCATTCCCTCCTTTCAAAGATTAGACGAATTCCAACAGTCCGGTGACCCCTGTTTTGACAATTAATTTTAACAGAGGCAGTCAATTAGGCGATCGAAGTAAGCTAAATTTAGAAATTAAAAAGAGAAAGTACATAAAAATTAAAGTACTTCCAGCTACTGGTTAGCTTATAAGGTTTGTTAAAATAGAATTTCATCAAGAGTTAGTTTACATATGACCCCTTATCGGAAGAAGCTTAAAAGTGAGCTTCTTCTTTTTTTATTCTGCAAAGTGTATGTTTGCGAATAGTTTTTTAAACCAATTAGCAAGGGATGATTTATAATAGAGCCCAAAGCAAGTGGAGGGAAAGGATAGGTTTTATGGAAAATAAATTTTCAATTGGCGAAATGGCGAAACTTCATAATACAACCATTAAGACGCTTCATCACTATCATAAGATTGACCTATTGAACCCTGTTCATACGGACCCGAGCAATGGATACCGCTATTATTCAACGGATCAATTTGAACAGCTGAATACCATCAATTATTTGAAAGACTTAGGTTTTTCATTAGTTGAGATTAAGAAGCACTTAGAACATAGAGATATCGATGGCTTTCTGCTTTTGTTAGAAGAACAAAAGCAATTTACCGAACAAAAAATAAAGGATCTTGAACGTATCACCCAAAGATTTCAAAATCGAATTTCGGATATCAAATTGGCGAGAGAACACAAAGAGCTGATGACTCCATTTACCAAGAACCTAGAAAAGAGACGAATTATTCGGCTTGCTGAAAAAATCAGTTCAGAACCGGACTTAGAAATCAGTTTGCGGCAGCTGGAAAACCAAGCAAAATTAAGTTCTTCGCTTTTTATCGGGGGTGTGGGGCTTACGGTAAGTATGTACGATATGGTTAATCGTAAATTTCATGAATACAACTCTATCTTTATTTTGGATGAAGATAACAGTGTCAATGTTCCTTTAGCTGATAGTTTACCGGAAGGCGCATACGCTTGTATTTACTATAATGGCAAACACAGCGAATCCCATCAGCCCTATTCGCAGTTGCTAAATTACATTCACGAAAACAATTTTGAAATCATGGGAGACTCCTTGGAAAGAACCATCATCAATCAGTATATCTCCTCTCGGGAAGAAGATTATCTGACGGAAATTCAAATACCTATAAACAGTTGACCCTCCTCTTACAGGAGGGTCTATATTTTTAGTTAGAAAGCTAATTTAAAGGAGAAGAGATTATGTTTGGAACAGTGTTTAATGCAGGAATGATTCTGGCAGGCTGTCTGATCGGAAGTATATTGAAGAAGGGATTAAAGGACGAGTACCATCAAATTCTCATGCAGGCTATGGGCCTTGTGGCACTTGCGTTAGGAATTGATGCGCTCGTTCAACATTTGCCAGATAGCAAATATCCTGTGCTTTTTATAGTGAGTTTAGCTGCGGGAGGCGTGATTGGGCAAAGATTTGGACTGGAGTCGAGATTCAACAGGTTGGTCAATAAATACTCAACAGGAAATTTAGCTGAAGGACTGGCTACGGCTATCTTATTATTCTGTATTGGAACCTTGTCGATTCTAGGCCCTATCAACGCAGCTTTGAATGGAGACTATACGTACCTCCTCGCAAACGGTATGTTGGACGGCATCACCTCCATTGTTCTAGCATCCACGTTTGGATTTGGAATTGCCATTTCGGGAGTTATTTTATTTGCCTGGCAAGGCTCCATTTACGCAATGGCTACTTTGATCGGGAATTCTCTTAATACAGATCTTCTGAACGAAATTACGATTATCGGGGGCATGCTGATTATGGCATCGGGCTTTAGTATCTTAGGAATCAAGAAATTCAACACGTTAAACCTGCTTCCGTCTTTGTTGGTTCCAGTAATTGTGTTTGGATTTATTCATCTATTTCATTTGTGAGTAGCAGGTTTTCCAAGTGGACTTTGATGGTGGATAGTTGGTTTACATATTGCCGGATTATCGGTAGTTGGCACAGCTTTTTATAAGAACCCCCAATAACCTTGTCTTAACAGGGTGTTTGGGGGTTCGTCTATTATCTGCAAAGTAACACTTAAAGTGACAAATTTTACTGCCCCGACAGTTTGTGAAGGGTAAGCTGTCATTCCATTTAATTGTAATAAAAGTGAATCGTTTCAAGAGTGAGACCGTATAATAGCTATCAGATTTTTATACTTGGGTTCATTTCAAAGAAATGGAGGAATGGTGATGGCAGACAGACTAGGTCTTTGCAGGATTTTATTATTATACGGAGTGTTGGGGCTTTTGCTTAGCGCGATAGTGGCTGGATGTTCGACTGAAGGTGGCACGGGGGATGAAAAAGTCGCTGAAACGGCTGAAAACGTGGAGCCAGATGAGGATGAAATGGATAAAAGCGAAGAAGCGATCCGTGCGGTGATTGAACAAGAATTCAATGGGCCGGACGAAACGTATAGGAATTTGTGGGACGTTATGGCTGACAAGCAACCGGTGGATCCGAGCGAGGAAGAATATAACGCTTTCCTAGAGTCTGCTGAGTATAGAGACTTGATGGATTATATGGAAGAAAGTTACGCAGCTTATTTTACCGACAATGGCTATGAGAACTTTTCCAGAAACGGGGCTTTTTACTATAGTTTTAGTGATAGCGACTATCAACTGAGCACGTCGGACATGGATATCGTGCAAAGCGATAATGGAGAGACGCTTTACAGTTTTACATTTAACGTATTATATGAACCAGCAGATGGCGAAGCGAATGAATATGATTTTGAAGGCAGGGCGATTGTGCCGGAAGAAGGCAAAATCGGTAAAATTGATTTTAATGATAAAGATCAGCTAATCGAAGATATCAGATAGCAAAAAATTTTAAAACGCAGCCACTCGCCCGCTGCGTTTTTTGCGTTTAAATTAATTTTTGAAACTCGTGTTTCGTATTCGATAACTTGAGCAAAAATGGAATCAATAATAAAGCAAGCGTTAGATGAACCATAAAGATAAGGAGAAGAATCAGCCATCCCGCTTCCAGGTAAATACGGACGAAAGTGAACACGAGAACAAAAGGAATAAGGAATAACATATAGCTCCAGAAATGCGATTGGTATGTTGGATATTGGAGTTTATCGCAATTTCGACATGGTTGCTTTGATTTAAGGCTGAGTTGGAACATGTCTTTCCAGTTCCACTGATATCCGCAATTTTGGCAGTGAGGCATAAGGTTCATCCTTTCTGGCAAGCATAAATGCATTGATTTTAAGATAGATGGAAGTAGTCAATTATTCGACCGTTTTGCCAAAACGTTTTTGAGTGTTCGATAGTTTGTAAAAGAAAGGCATCAGTAGTGAAACAAGCGGTATGTAAATTGGTATGGCAAGGAAGATCCATGGCCAGCTGATTTCGTAATAAGCACGCAGGAAGTTCATAGGAAGGAGAAAAGCCATGGAAGTCAAAAAAGTGGTCCAAAAATTCGATTTGGCCGATATGTACTGGATTTTGTGGCAGTTCTGGCATTCCCTTTTCGATTTTAAACTAAGCTTCATTACATCTTTCCAACTCCATTGGTATCCGCAGTGTTGGCAACGAGGCATAGCATTCATCCTTTCTCATCCGATGGGGTATTGGCAGCTTTGGTTTGTTTCGGCCGGTTGTGCAGCTTGATGGTATAGGGCAAGAAAATTATCACCAGTAAGCCCAAGATGATAAAAAACAAGACATAAGCCAAATCAGGAACCTCTAGATAAGCCCACGGAAGAGGCGCGATAAACATGATGATAAGCAAAGGGATGTATAGTTTACGGTTTAAACCAGGTGGAGCGTACTGCATTGTATTGCACGTTGCGCATTTTCGTTTCTTTTGAAATCCGATTTTCAAGAGGTTTATCCAACTCCATTTTGTCCCGCAATTTTCGCAATAAGGCATTGATTTGCTCCTTTCCATTCCAAATTGTTCTTTGTTAAGTATTGTATACCCTGGATTTCAGAAGTAATCCAAATTTATGGGAATCATATAAGGAATATGCCCTGTGGGTGAATATCGGCAGCTGTAAAATCAAAATCGTCCGTTCTGTTCCATCCATAAACAGATATTCCTCCCTTTATGTGTAGCAAGTCCTTGCTATTGTATGACAATATTCTTAGAATAAAGGTATAAGTTGTAAATGGAGAGGGTGCGGGGGATGAAGTTGAACATGGAACAGCGGCGCATAGTCGAACTCGAGCCGAGCGGGCCGATGTTGGTTAAAGGGGTAGCTGGATCGGGCAAGACGACGGTGGCAATTCGGCGCATTCATTTTTTGATGGATCATTATTGCCACGAGGAAGACGACCAGATTTTACTGGTGACCTACAATAAGACCTTGCTCAATTACATAAAATTTCAATACGAGCGTTTGGCGGATGCGGCAGCTGGCGAGGCAGAGCGATTGTTTGCGGCGAATGCGGAAGTGAAAATCTCGACGATCGATTCGCTGATGTACGGGCAGTTTATGAAGTACTTGCAGCGCGCGAAACGCAAGCTGTCCATTGCGCCGGCTGACAAGGAATGGCAAGTGCTGACAAAGGCGATCCATGAAGTAAAGAAGTCCTATCCAGACGTGAAGTTGCTGACGCCGAAAAACCAAAAGTTCCTGAAAGACGAGGCGGAGTGGATTACTTCGTGTGCGATGACCGATATCGAGACTTATCAATCAGTGGACCGCGTCGGGCGCGCTTCTGGAAATAGCGGAACGCCTCAAAAACTATTGAAAAATTCGCCAACCCGTGAAGCCGTTTTTGAAGTGGCCAGATTGTACCGCGAGTTTTTGGAACAAGAAGGACTGGTTTCATTCAAGCAAATGAACGAACTGGCGCTGTCGGAAGTCAGGCGTTCAAATGGCGGCAAGTATACCCATATCATCATCGATGAAAGCCAGGACCTGACACGTGTTCAGCTGGAATTCTTGAAGGAATTGTACAAAGAAAAAGACCATTCGTCCTTGATGTTCGTGGCGGACAATACACAAAGCATCTATCCGGATTCCTGGCTTGGCAAAGGCCGTCCGTACACGACGATTGGCTATGATATGAGCGGGAAATCGCGTACCTTGAGTAAAAACTACCGGACGACGACAGAGATTTCGCAAGCCGCGTTCGATTTGATAAAAGCGGATGAAACGATTCAATCGAACGTCGATTTCGTCAAACCGGCATTGATCGATCGCCATGGTCATCCACCGATTTACCATTTCTTCATGCAGCCTGAACAGCAAGTGGCCTTTCTGGCACAAGAAATCGATAGACTCAAAGGCGATTACCGTTTGTCCGAAATGTGCATCGTCGCGCGCAGCAAGCGCTCAGTCGAAAGCGCAGCTGCGGATCTGGCCGCACAAGGCATTCCGTGTGAAATCTTGCAGACCAATGAGCCGGATTTCGAATCAGATAAAGTAAAGCTCGTGACGATGCATTCGATCAAAGGGCTGGAATTTAAAGTCATTTTCCTCATTGATTTGAATCAAGGCGTCATTCCGATGGAGCTTTATGAGGATGCCGAAGACCAGAAGACCATCGATTCGGATGAACGCAAGCTATTGTATGTCGGCATGACACGGGCGAACGAATTATTGTACATGTCGTCGGTGAAAAAGCCGTCGAAATTCATTAAGGAAATCGACCGCAAGCATTTGCGCATGCGAAAAGATGCCTCGCTGCGACCGTTCGAGTCGATCAGCATGACCCATTACCGATTGGCCGATCAATTGGTTGACTTGCATTCAAAAGAAGAGTTGACCCGCCAGTGGCTTCTCCGCGAACTCCACGAAACTTATGGCTATCCGTACGAACTGATGCAGCTCGAATACCCGGTCCAGCAGTTTTCGAAAAAAGGCTATTGTGACATCGCTGTTGAAATCCATGCTGACGGAGAAGTGCGGCCGTATATCATCGCCGAAGTAAAACGGTTTGGAACGGGGATCGATGATGCGGTGATCCAATTGAAGAGTTATTTAGAAGCAGACGGCCGGGCGTTTTACGGCATTGCAACGGACGGCTTGTCGGTCAAGATCATCGACCGCCGCGGCGAAGAAGTACAAGACCTGCCAAAATGCCAAGCGCGTTTTTTGCCGGATACGAAGCAGCGCAGCCTTTATAAAAACTTGAAAAATGGGCGCGATTACGAATACGCCCAAGAACCTGGAGCGGACATCGAAGTGAGAGAAGCCGGAGAAGAGGCGTTAATCCTAATGCACGAATTGGCGGAAGTGCCGTTGATCGGCAATGTAGCGGCGGGCATTCCGGCACTTGCTGCCGAGAATTACGAGACGGCGCACAGCTTGCCGCGCGACTGGCTCGTGTCGCCGAAGGACAGCTTTTTGCTGACAGTAACCGGCGACAGCATGATCAATGCGGGCATCGATAAAGGCGATATGGTCGTCGTTCACCAGCAAAATACAGCGTCAAACGGCGACATCGTCATCGCAGTCATCGATGGTGAAGCGACGATGAAAAAATACATGCCGATGGGCAGTGAAATCTTGCTCGTCGCGGAAAATCCCGAATTCGAACCGATCATGATGCGCAGCGAAGATGTGTACATCAACGGCCGGGTCATTGGGGTAATGAAGAAATAGCAGCCATAAAAAAACAGCCCGCGGGCTGTTTTTTTAGAGTGTTGAGGGGGAATCAGTTGTAAATTATAATAGGGCACCTCTTTTCGACATTCGAAAATCAGCGACCTATCTTAGTATTTGGAGAAGCGTTCGCTCGACTCCGGTGGATCAGCGAGACGACCGAGACCCCGGAAGACGCAAAGCGGCTGAGGAGGCTTGGGCGCGAGCCCACGGAGTCGTGCGGTAAGCTTCGGAAAATACGATTGCATAACTTTTTCGACAACCTAAAAAATAGCCCGCGAGCTATTTTAAATTCGTTTTTTCGTATTCGATAATCTATAAAAGAATGGCCCCATAAGTGTACTAAGCGTCATAATAAAGGCGAATGCAGTTATTGCCAGAGGCCAGCTAAAACCGAAAGTGGAAGTAAGGTAGGAAAACAGGAGTACATAAGGTACGACAAGTAAAAATGCCCAGAAGAGATTCCGGCCGCTTTTGACGTATTGGCCTTTCCCGCAATTTGCGCAAGGCATCTGTCCTTTGAAGGCAATTTTGATCATTTCATTCCAACGCCATTTAACTCCGCAATTTTGGCAATGAGGCATGAAGGCACTCCTTTCAAGTGAGGAACCTTATTTTCTTCTCATCATACTATGGTTTTGGATGATTGGATGCCTGTTCCAAAAATTTTTTATCCAGTTTTAATTCGGGACATCGTTTTTTCAGCTCTTCGATAAAAACGGGCTGCTCCTCAGGCGAAATCTTCACCGTCCCGAACATGGTCTTATTATTAATCAATTCCAGTGCATCGCGTGAAGCCAATAGGCGATAGCCTGTTAATACATTGCGTGTCGGAGAAACTTTCAAAATGCTGTGATATGGGATTCGGCTTCTGAAAGGACCGGCCTTTACCAGCAGATGACTCTCCAAGAAGACGTACCGGATAGAAAATGTGACCCACAGGATGAGCGCGGTCGTCACGGCAAAAGTTAGCGTAACAATAACCAAATCCAAAAGCGGCACGCCCTCGAGTAATAAGGGAACGAATGAAACTGCAGCGATGAACAGGATAGCCACTAAAGTACAACGGATATAAAATGAATCGATTTTCGAACGAAAAATCATAGTTCTTCACCTCTACTTATTTATACGGTTAAAAACGCCAGAAGCTTCATGTTTGTGCTCTTTTTCTAAAGATGAAACCTCAAGCTTAGCTTAGAAAGAAGAAAGGGGAGAGGAAATGCTGAAGAAAAATTTGAAAATTGCCTTGGCAATTTTTGTCGTCATTTCGTTCAAAGACTATCTCTCACAAGGTGAAATCCTGTGGGGAGATAGCTTGCTCTATGCTGTTATCGTATTTGTGGTTTATTTAATTATGGACTGGACGAAAGAGCCCTATGACTGGAGTAAGCACAAACGCTAAGCAATTGTACACCTCCTCCTGTTCGATTCGAAGTCCCGAATCCTGTCCATCTCAACTCAGATATCTCCTACAAGATAAAATTTCAACCCTCTAGCAGGAAGCGATTCCCCCCACTAGCCGGCAACAACTTAAAAAGCTGAGCTAGTGTAACACAATTGTATGAATGAATTTTCTAAGCTGCCCAAGCGTCAAGGGTGAGCCGACGCAGAAAGACAGGCGTCCTTCCTGGCTTTTTGCTAAAGGCCAACCCAAAGCTGGGCAGCGATTCCTCATTCGAAACCTCAAAAGAATACCGAAACAATTACACAAACAATTCCACATACACCAATCCACTACCAAACACCACAACTGCAACCAGTCCCACGAAACTGGCACAACAAAACGACAATCTCCCTTACGCCCTGTCTGGATTCCCACAATCCACACGGGGCATTTCCTCATTTTTTTAACATTTCCTTAACCTTCTATCATTAGGCTGAAAGAAGACAGCCAGGAAAAGAGGGAGAGGCATATGAAACACGTCAAAATCGGGATAGGGATCGTCTTGCTCACAACTATAGGCGGAGCAAGCATCTTCTCGCATGAAGCGCTCGCAGCGGAAACGGAATACCGTGAATTGGTCCAGTTTACGGAAGGCGTCAAAGCGAGCGAACTTTCCATTGTGAATAAACAAATCATAGCGGTGCTCGAAAGCCAGTTACAAGCGCAGGCGATTGTCAGTTATAACGCGGAAGGCAAGGAATTATGGCGCAAGGAGCTAGCGTCGGCCCAGTATGCAATTGGAGACCGGGAATTTGTCGTGGTTTCCGGGCAACAAGTTTCGGTGCACAATCTGTCAAATGGCAAAGAAAAAGCATCGTTTGCACTTGCGGACGGTTTTCGAATGAGTGCTTCCGGTATAGACATTGCGCTCGAGTCAGGGCATGTGCTGATCACTGGCAATCTCGGCGCGCGTTTACTCGTCTACAAACTCGACGGCACACCAGTTGCAGATATAGCAGGTGGCGATTTACGCCAGGTGGCCATTTCGAGCGGTCACTTGATGTATTTCGACGGATCGTCGCTCCATGGCCGCGCATTGTCAGGAGGAAAAGAATGGCAATCGCCGAGTGTGCTGGAACCGTATGCGGTATCGGGCAGTATCATCTACTATATCAAAGCACCGAACGCAGAAGTTGAAGTGCCGACCTTGATTGCGCGTTCACTGAATGCTGAAAAGGTCTTGTACGAAAGAGCCTTGCCGGCTTCTGAAGAAGTGCGGCTGGCCGGGACCGATGAAGACGGCGTGATCGTCGAATATGTGGATTCCGGTGAATGGGCATTTTTAAATTCCAGAGGAGGCGAACGCTTGCGCGAGCCGGTGCGCTCGGCTTCGTTCCGTGCGCTTGAAAACCGTTACCGCCCGGTGGTGACAGAATCCGCATTGAGCCACCAGCAGCAAAGCGATCACCGTTTGCTATTGCTTCAGGAACAAGGAACCAGTGCGTTCGGCAATCCTTATCATCTGGGCGCCTTGAACGTAATGTCCCCGTCCGGCGGCTTCACTAAAGTACTCGAGCATTCCATCTCGGCGGCTGAACTGTCGCCATCAGGCGGGGCGGCAGTGCTTGGTGCCGGGAGCCTAAAATTCTATGATGTACGGGGCAATCAAGTGGCGCAGGAAAAAGTCCCGCCAGGCAGTGAACTTCTCGCTTCCGTGAACGATACGATGTATGTCTATGGCGGCAGTGGCATTGCGGCATACAGCGGCGAACCCGAAGCGAAAGAGCCAGCCGTAACCACCATTAGCGGTGCGGATGGCTATGAGACGGCGGCTTTATTATCGGAAGCAGTGTGGGATTCGGCAGAGACGGTCGTGCTTGCGACAGGTGAAAAATTTGCGGACGCGTTATCCGGGGTGCCGCTTGCCTATCAAGTAGGCGGGCCGATACTGTTCACTGAAAAAGGCCGCCTAAACGCTTCGACGCGAGCGGAAATTGAACGCCTTGGCGCAACCAAGGCCATCATCCTCGGCAGTGAGCCGCTCATCTCGGATGCGCAATTAGACGCGCTGTCCTTGATGGGCGTCGAATCGGAACGAATCGGCGGCGCCAATCGCTACGAGACGGCGGCACTTGTCTCTGAGCGCATCGCGTCAGAAGGCGCGGTCGTGGCGGATGGTTCGACATTTAAGGATGTGTCGCTCGCTTCTGTCTTTGCGGCGCAAAACCAATATCCGATCTTGCTGTCGCAAGGCAATCGCATGCCGCGCGAGACGACCGCCGCCATGAGCGGGCGCAGCGAGATTGTATTGGCCGCTGACCGCTTGTCGATCGAAGCGCGGACCAAAGAGGAAGATGCCAAGCGCCGCGTGGCCGTATTGGCGCCGGCTTCGAATTTCACTGACGCCTTATCGGCGGCCAATGCAGCCGCAAGACGCAACGGCTCGCTGTATTTGATCGGCACGGGTGGTTTAACGAAAGAACTGAAAAAGCAATTGGCGCAGTATGAGTCGTTTTTGATCGTCGACTCGGAAAACCTTTTCGATGCCGGGATGGCCCGTTCACTCGAAGCGCTTGTCGATTGAAGCGGCTAGGTTATAATGGAAGCATCACAATAATGAAAAGGATTTGGCAGGATGAAAAAGCAATTGCTGGCCTGGCTATGGCCGGCCTTATGGATGATTCTTATTTTTAGTTTATCGCATCAGCCGGCCGGGGTATCCGGCGGCATCAGTTCGGAAATTGTTCGATGGGTGTTCGAAGGCGTCGCTTCATTCACTCCTTTGGAATTTGAAACACTTCATACCTTATTTCGGAAAAGCGCCCATTTCTTCGCATATCTCGTGCTGGGCTTGCTTATCGTTCGGGCGTTCAGAAAAACTGGCGCGGGCTTGAAGCGTGCTGTTTTTTGGGCATTCGGCATTAGCGCGGTATATGCGATGTCTGATGAGTTTCATCAATTATTCATCCCTGGGCGCAGTGGCGAATTTCGCGACGTCTTAATCGATAGCTCAGGGGCGGCAATTGGCCTGATGTGCTATTGGTTCTTCACAAAGTCCAAATGGCAAGGCAACAAAAAGGCTGAAACCATTTGGTGAACGGCCTTTTTGCTTTGCCGCTGCGTGTTTTTGGTGGCAGATATGGGGAATAGAACATGCAGGAGGTGGAGATTGATGAAAGATAAGTTGAAAGACAAAGAAGAAAAATTTGCAGTAAGCACAGAATACCGCGAGACCTTAAAGAAGACGATTCAGGTGTTGCAAGAACAAGTGCAGATTACTGAGCAATTTGAAAACGATCAAGACCTGGAAGCGATGAAAGCTAAACTTCATGACCTTGTGACAAAACATGAGGAATTGGACGAGCAGTCACATCGTTTATCGAGCTTATTGCTAGGAGAATAAGGACTAAAGCCGCGACGCTCATTTATAAGCGATGCGATTTTTTTTTACGAGGAAATTCACGCGTAAAGGACTGTTTTTTTATAATTAATTTCCAAATAGTATGGAAGAAATTCCATTCCCTGCTAAACTTAAGAGACTGACTAGAGTGGGGTGTATAGATGGAAAGGTACTTTTTTTATTTCCTGGAAAATATGGCGTTAATCATAGCAATGATGTACATTGGCTTGAAAGCACGGGAGTATCTTGCTCCGAAGTTGGCAGAATCGAGAATAGCCCCATTGTTCACAGGATGGCTGACCGGGTTTTTAGCGTTTGCGATTATGTACAACCCGCTGCTTCAAGAAGGGATGCGCATTGATTTGCGCGAGGTACCATTGTTTTTCATCGCATTTGTAGGCGGTTGGTTGCCAGGTATAATCGCCATGATCATCCCGGTCATCTACCGGATAATTATGGAAGGGCCAATGGTATGGCACGGCATCTCGTTAGCCATTTTGTTGCCGGTCGTCATTGGCAGTTTGTTTCACGGGTGGAAAAATCAAGGCCAAGCGTATGCGCTGGTCAATATCAAACGGATGATGATTGGCTTTGCGGTATTTGAAGTGATCAAATCGGTGTGGATGGTAATATCAACGCCTGCATCTATTGAAATGGCTGTCATCATGGCAGTCATGGCTTCAATCGGTGTCATGGCGATGGGCTTGATTCTCAATGATACGCACCGCAACATCATTCGCTCGAAAGCACTTGAACATGATTCAACACATGACTCGTTGACGGGTTTGCCGAATCTTCGGTTTTTCCATGAACAAGTGCGTGAATTGAAATACAGAGGCGTCCCGATGGCTATCGTCATGATGGACGTCGATCATTTTAAGAATTACAACGATACGCACGGCCATCCAGCAGGGGACGTCGTGCTTCAATCGATTGGCAGGCTGATGGAAGAAGCGATGCACTCTGGGGATGTCATCGCACGCTACGGCGGGGAAGAATTCATTTTGTGCTTTACGGCAGTATCGACCGAACAGCAGGTGTTTGAGCGGGCAGATGCTTTGCGGGAACGGATCGAGGACTATGCGTTTTATGGCAGGGAACAACAGCCGGGCGGACGTTTAACTGTCTCGCTGGGTGCCGCCATTTCAAGCGCGGAACAGCCGGTGGATGAACTGATCGAAAAGGCAGACCGTGCCCTCTATCACTCGAAAGACTCGGGGCGCAACCAAGTGACAGTCGTCAAAGTAAAAGCGACTATCGAGCCGACTGCGGAATATCAAGTACATACTTAGTTGTAGTGCATGAATTCGAATAGGCCAGGCCATAGAAAAATGCTACCCCACTATACATGGGATAGCATTTTTCTTTATCTTTTAGCCGGTGTGTAATCGTTATACCAAGGCACAACGCTGCGGTCGACGTATTGATGGAAAAACCATTCGCCTGCCGATAGTACCAATGCGCTGACGAGTGCCGGCGCGACCATGGCAGCGAATTCGCCGGTCAATAGCCAGCCAATCACCAGAATGATGGCTAATGCCATAATGAAATCGGTGAAAGTCGCAACCGTATTGCGGGACACTTGATTGCCCGGTTTTCCGGCATTCAAGAAGACAAGCAAGTCGCCGATTGCATAAGACAGAGCCGTTAGCGCCAAGCTGATCATCAAGGTGTTCAAGAAGCTGACATCAAATGCCCACGTCAGGATAACGAGCAAAACAAGCGTAATAATAACGAATTTGATTGCAAGTGCAATAAGATGTTTCACGGGATCCCTCCTTTTAAATGAAATGAACTATAGACACCTTTACCCGTTTCCATAATAGGATATGCGTTTTTTGCCGGCAAAAGAAGAGAAGTGCTGAAAATAAAGAAATATTCAAATAAAGAGATCAGTGAATCCTAATTATGGTAATATTATGAGAAAAAGAGAAAAGGGCGTTTTGGAATTGGAAAAAATGAAAACGGCTGGAAAGTTCCTGCTTGGCCAATGGGATTACGCATTGTTTGTCTTATTATTGCTCGGGAAAGTCTATTATTTCTCGAATGTCAGCGATACGCTGTTTACGACGCTTGGGCCTTTCGCATTCCTTGGAAAATTGGCGGCTTGGCCGTTCGGTGGCGACAGCGAAGGAATTTTCGAAGGGGTCTTGTTGATTAGTATCGGGACGATTCTGCTCGGGACGTGTTGGTTATTGCTGTTGCACGGCCGAAAGCGCTTGTTTTGGATGGCCATCACCAATCTGGTATTGAGCTTCATCATTTTGGCGGATACCTTATACTTCCGTTATTTTGAGGACATCATCTCCGTGACGGTATTGATGCAAATGCGCCAAGTAGGGGACGTTGGGGAAAGCATTTTCGCCTTGTTCCGCCTAAGCGACGCCTTATTATTGGCAGATGTATTGTTAATGGCGATTTTGTGGGTAGTCATCAGCCGCAAAAAAACCGCTGTCCCTACGCCATCGCGCTGGGCGAAAGTCGGAACTGCGCTATTGGTGCTTGTGCTCGGCTGGCAATTGACGACAGTGCCGTTCAATAAGTCGATGGAGGATGGCGGAGCGTGGCAGTTCAATAAACTGATCTCGAATATGCGGGTGTATAATTTCACCGGTTTGCTCGGATTCCACAGTGCCAATATCACGCGTTATATCGACGACAATTTCATTAACCGCAAAGTGTATAGCGAAGATGAAATTTCCGAGACGCAGGATTGGTTTGATGCACGCAATGCAGAGCGTGTGCCGGGGCCTTATTCCGGCATGGCGGAAGGCAAGAACGTCATCGTCCTGCAAGTGGAAGCCTTGCAGAATTTTGTCATGAACCGCGAAGTGAACGGCGAGGAGATTACGCCGAACTTGAACCGCTTAGCGCGAGAAAACCTCTATTTCCAGAACTTCTATGAACAAACGGCGCTCGGCCGGACCTCGGATGCGGAGTTTCTGTTGAATACGTCCCTATATCCGACCGCTGAAGGTTCCGCTTATATGCTTTATGCGGAAAATACATTCGATGCACTGCCGGGAATTTTAAAAGAACAAGGTTATGGAACGAATGTATTCCATCCGTATAAGCCAAGTTTCTGGAACCGCTATATCATTTATCCACAGCTTGGAATCGACCGCTTTTATTCGGAAGGGGATTTCGATGAAGCGGAAGTGATTGGCTGGTCCATCAACGACGAAGCGATGCTCGATCAGGCGCTTGAGGAAATGGCTGGGTTTGAGCAGCCTTTCCATTCACAAATCGTTACCTTGACGAGCCATCATCCGTTCGAGATGCCGGAAGACTTGCAGTTGCTCAACACTGAAGGCTATGACGGCTATCAGGACCGGCATTTCAAAAATTATTTGCAATCGATTCATTACGTCGACCGGGCAATCGGGAAGTTTATCGACGGGCTCGAACAAAAAGGGATGCTCGATGATACGATGCTGGTCATTTTTGGCGACCATAGTACAGGGATGACGGCGAATACGAAAAAATTCGTCGAGTTCACCGATGCGAAAGATCCGCTTGCTTATCTCGAGACGAATAAAAACGTGCCGCTCATCCTCCATATTCCGGGGGCAGAGCCGAAAACCTTCACCCAAGTGGCGAGCCAGCTCGATCTCGCCCCGAGTTTAGTAGATGTACTCGGCGGCGACCCGTCTGAACATTATTTCATCGGGCGCAATATGTGGAAAGCGGAAGGCGGGCGTGCAACTTTCCGTGACGGTTCATTCATCACGAACGAACTGAGTTTCATCGCGGCTTCCGACGGGATCTATGATAACGGCAGCTGCTACTGGCGCATGACCGGCGAAGAAATGGATGTCGAAGCTTGCGCCGAGCCGTTCAAGGAAGGCTCAAAAGAATTGAAAATCTCGGATGACGTCCTGCGCGGCGACTTGCTCGAGAAGTTCGAACCTTAAGGGCAAGCAAAATTCACCAACTCACTCGATAGGAGCGGTACACTAGTGGTGTTGAATCCATTCGAGAAAGGGAGTATTTTGCATGAACTATAATTTTGACGAAGCGGTCGAACGCCGTGGAACCTATTCGCTGAAATGGGACGGGGCAGAGTTGATCAAGCAATTCGGCATTACGGACCGTTACGACGAGGAGACGATTCCGCTATTTACGGCGGATATGGATCTCCCGGTCGCACAGCCGATTGTCGACGCCTTGCATAAAACGGTCGACCACCGCATTTTTGGTTATACGATTTTGCCGGATGCGTATTTTGAAGCCATCCAGCATTATTTCAATAAACGCTATGACTGGGCCATCAAGAAAGAGCAAATCGTCTTTAGCCCCGGCACGGTGCACGCTTTGAATATTGCCGTGAAAGCATTTACCGAGCCGGGCGACGGCGTGATCATCCAACGGCCGGTCTATCCGCCTTTCACTTCCGCTGTTGAGGGCAATGGCCGCGTCGTGAAAAACAACGCGCTGGTCGAGGACGAAGAGGGACGTTATTCGATCAATTTCGAGGAATTCGAAGAACTCGCAAAAGACGAAAACACCCATTTGTTCATCCATTGCCACCCGCATAATCCGACGGGGCGCGTGTTCACGCCGGAAGAGTCGAACCAGCTCGCAGCCATCTGCAAGCGCCATGATGTGACGATCATTACCGATGAAATCCATGGCGACTTGGTGCGCAGCGGCGAAACCTTTACGCCGATGGTGCTGGCAGCAGAAGAAACCGACCACATCGTTACGTGCACGGCTATCAATAAAACCTTTAACGTCGCCGGGCTTCATTGCACTAATGTCATCATTGAAAATGAAGCGTTGCGCGAGAAGTTCACGGCAGAGCTTGGCATGCAATTGCCGACGCCGTTCACCGTCGCAGCCCTTATTGCGGCTTATACAGAAGGCGATGACTGGCTCGAGCAAGTGAATGCCTATCTCGACGGCACGCTTGAATGGATGAAGAATTTCCTCGAGGAGCGCATGCCGAAAGTGAAGGTGCGCATTCCAGAAGGCACGTACGTTATGTGGCTCGATTTCCGCGGATACGGGCTTGACGATAAGGAAATCCATGAACGCATCTATAACAAAGCGAACGTCATTTTAGAAGACGGCACGATGTTCGGGGAAGAAGGCGCAGGATTCCAGCGCATCTGCATCCCGTCCCCGCGCCCGCTCATCCAAGAAGCGATGGAGCGAATCGCACGTGAATTCGATGATTTGAATTAATGTTTTTTTCGTGCCGTTTCAGGGAAAGCAAGAAGGAGACGGAAAACGAAAGGACGTGCCTGCATGGCTTTGAAAGCATTATTTCTTAATTGTTCACTCAAAAGTTCAGAAGAAGAATCCAACACCGAAGGCTTCATAAAAGACGTTCAAAAACATTACGAAACGCTCGGCGTAGAGTCCGAGATTGTCCGCTTGGCAGATTATTACGTCGCTTACGGTGTCGCAGAAGACATGGAAGACGGTGACGAATGGCCGGAAATCTTAGAGAAAGTGAAAGAGGCTGATATCTTGGTCATCGGAACTCCGCTTTGGCTCGGCGAGAAAAGCTCGCTCGCGACACAAGCGATTGAACGCTTGTACGGATCGAGCAGCGTGACCAATGATAAAGGCCAGTCGATTTTCTATAATAAAGTCGGCGGTGCAGTCATTACCGGCAACGAAGACGGCGCGAAGCACGCAGCTGCCTCCTTATTGTACGGCTTGTCGCATATCGGCTTTGTCATCCCGCCGAATGTCGATGCGTATTGGGTCGGTGAAGCAGGCCCTGGCCCATCTTATTTGGAAGCGGGCCATGGCAACGATTTCTCTAAAGCAGCCATTCAGCGCTTAGCGTATAATACGCATCATTTAGCGAAAATACTTAAAGAACAGCCGATTCCGGCAGAAGGCAATACTTTATAAACCGAAGCCCTTTCTCTATTGGAGAAAGGGTTTTTGCATTGGAACCGGCAGTGGGAAGGAGGGCCAGATGAAGACTTTTTCAGGATTTGTGATGTTGGCAGGGGTTTTGCTGCTATTGACCGATGATGAATTATTTTCCCCTTTGAGAGATTTTGCGCTTTATTTTGTGGGAGGCGGGTTGCTGTTATTGATCCTGACGCAGCTTTTGGTGAATCGTGGAAAGAATTGGCGGTGCCGCCTCGGATTTCATGATTTCGAGCGACAGGAACGAGTGGCGGAAATGCCCGCGATGCGCTGGTATCGTTGCAGGCGCTGCAGCAAGGAAAAACGAGCGGCGTCGATCGCTTAAATGGAACAGGACAGAGCCAGGGAACCGAATTCCTGGCTTTTTTGTGGCTTGAAAAAAACATTTGATGAATATTTATCGGCAAATAACAGGCTTAATCCTAGGTAGATATAGTAAGATTGTAGACAAGTAAAGAAAATGATTCGGAAAGATCTTATTTAAGTGCTTGAAGACTTGCATTGAAGGTCAATTGGCGGGAATGGAGAGTTGTTTCATGGTAGATGATCAATCGCGGTATTCGAGACTCGCGAATATAACACGCATTGTTAATACGAAGCTGGATTTGCATGAAGTATTGCAGCAGGTCACAACGGCGATTTCCGAGGAAATCGTCCGGTGCGATTCTGTCGGGATCTTTTTGCCCGAAGGCGATGGAACTTACCGCGGGTTTGCGGGAAAGCCCGAAATGATCGATGGAATAACGCTGCAATCGCAAATTATCGACCCACAAACAGATCCTTTGGCAGCAGAATTAATCGAGAAACGAAAGACCATTTATATAGCGGACACTTCGATAGACGACCGGCCGGACTTGGTGCCGGTGGGGGCCTTCCGGATCAATTCCTTATTGGCGCTGCCGATTTCTTTTGAACAGGACTTTATCGGCATGGTGTTTTTGTTCGATTACGGCACGCCGATGCATTTGACACAATCTGAAATTGAAAGCGTAGAAGCGTATGTGAACATGGCGGCAGTTGCCATTCAAAATGCCAAAACGCTCAATCAGAAAGAGAAGTTACTGGCGGAAAAGCAATCATTGCTCGATCTGAGCCGTGAACTGTCTTTTTGTTCCACTACACGGGAAAGTTTGAACGTCTGCTTTTCCTATTTGAAACAAGCGTTTGGCGAAGGGGACTTTGCCGCACATATCATCATCCCGCCAAGTGCGAAAAGCGTTACACCGATTGCGTTTCACGCAGCTGATGACTTGTCCCAAACCGATTGGAATGAACGTCTCCATCATTTAGGATTGACAGATGATTACGAGAAATTGGTTCAACGCGCCGTTTCTGAGAAAGAGACGATTTATAACGGCCTTGGAGATCATCGACTATTGCTCTTGCTGCCCATGATTTCAATCGGGAAAGTACACGGCGTCATTTCTGTGGTCTGCGGTGGAATTGCAGCGAAACAGACTGCCAATTTGCCGCTTTTATTCGCCAAATCCATTATCGATGCTACTGCGCCGGTGTTTTCGAATGTATTGTATATGGATCAACTGGAAGGCATCGTCGAAGAAAGAACGAGTGCATTATATGCGGCGAACAAGCGGGTCAATAGTGTCATCGAAAGTATCACAGATGGTTTTTTGGTGCTCAATAAAGATTGGGAATATAGCTATATCAACCAGCATGTGTCATTTGCGAGAGGAAGAACAGCGGAGGAAATGCTCGGCAAGAACATTTGGGAGATGTATCCGGACATTATAGGGACGCTCACGTATACTGAGTTCCACCGCGCCATGAACGAGCGGGTGACGGTTCGCTTTGAAGCCCAATCCGATGTCGACGATTATTGGTACGACATTACTGCTTATCCGTTCGATGACGGTATTTGCTGTATTTTGAAAAATATCAAAGAACAGAAAAAGTATGAAAGAGAACTGAAAAGGCTGTCGAATCTGGACTTGATCGGACAGATGGCGGCGGGCATCAGCCACGAAGTCCGTAATCCGATGACGACCGTGCGCGGATTTTTGCAATTGATGGTGACGGATAAGCAATTGGCGCCGCATGCGGCACATCTTAATTTGATGATCGATGAGTTGGACCGGGCGAATGCCATTATCACAGAATTTTTGTCGGTCGGCAATACACGGACTTCCGATATGAAAATGATGAGCCTGAATACGATTCTCGATGATATTTCCCCTTTGATTAAAGTCGATACGTCCAATCAGAACAAGCGCATCCGCATCTATACGCAGGAAGTGCCGGATCTATGGTTGAACCATAATGAAATCCGGCAACTGATCATCAATTTGTACCGCAATGGGCTTGAAGCGATGACTGTCGGCCAGACATTGACCATCGGTACTTATTTGGAAAATGAAAAATACGTAGTGCTGGCTGTGCAAGATCAAGGCAGTGGCATCGATTCCGACATCATCGAGAAAATTGGCACGCCATTCTATACGACAAAAGACGAAGGCACTGGCCTTGGCCTTGGCATTTGTTATGCAGTGGCTGCACGCCACAACGCAACAATCAGCATTGAAACTGGACCCGAGGGCACTATCTTTTTCACAAAGTTTCCGATCGAATCGGGGCCTGGCGGTGAAGGTGCCTCTCTTGATGGGTAGATAAATATGCGCGAAACAACAATATGCGACAGAATATTCATTGCTATAACTAAGAGCAAACGCTGAATAAAAAAAGACGTGCAGCCATAGCTGCACGCCTTTTTTTATTCTATTATTTCTTGCCGATTGCCAAGGCGAATTGCAGGTACATCATGCCATTGCGCGCTTTTTGGCTTATGGCGAGCGTCATGCGTTCAAGCTCTGCTTCGGTAATATGGTGGCTTTGGGCGCGGGCGTTTTCTTTATCGAATGGCTCCGCTTTTTCGACCACTTGCAGATAGCTGTTGTCGATGCGGTTGCGGATGTGCAAGGCTTTTTTCACGAACATGCTTTGCTCATCGGCCAATTCATAGCCGTACACTTCTTTCGACAGCCAGTACAGAGCTTTCAATGCATCATTTTTCGTGTTTTGGACAAACGGCTTGAGCGGCTTTTTCAAGTCTTCTTCCTCGAACCAGATGCGTTGGAAATTCACGCGCGGTTCTTCAACGCCCAATTGCATTGTCTGGTTCAACAACAGCGCCATCTTATCGAATAAGCCGTAAGCTTGGCGATAGACTTGCTTCAAATCTTCATAGCGCTTCGTGTAACGCGTATTGTCGCCATCGAGCTTATGGTCGTCTGCAACATCTTCGCCAGTTGTTGCCAAGTAAAGTGAACGGCGCATCGACGCGAATTCATGCGTCAGCGAGTCTAGGAAGCTGCCGAGAAAGGCATTGTTTTGAATGCGCAACGGCAAATCGCGCTGTGCCATTGTATCCGGCTCGATGTCATTGCCGCTGTTGAGGAATAATTGCTGCTCTGCGCACCAGTCGAGGTAACGCTGCTCTTCTGCAGTCGGTTCCGGCAGTTGGGAGAGTTTCACTGGATCGACTTCGCCAAGCTGGTCGATCATGTTCCCGGCCAGTTTGATGCGTTCGTCGTATAGAGCTTGGCCTTTTTCGTCTTTGATATCGTTTTTAGCGGTCTTGAATAAATCCAGTGCTTTTTCGAGTGCGCTGAGGCGTTCGGCTTTGACCGGAAGGAAAGTCGAGTAGAAAATCAAGGTCCAGCCGAATTCCCCGTTCAAGCGCTGATAGGACGGATCGTTTTCATCTTTGACCATTTCTTTCAGCACTGCTTGCGCGTCGATCGAACGCCCAGTATGAACGAGCGTTTCTGCATAGTTCAGGCATACTTGATTCCAGACATTCGATGGAATGCGCCCTCGGTAGGTTTCGATTGTGTTGTCGTAAAGAGACAATTGCCGCTGTTTCAAATCCGAATTCCAGTCTTTTTTCAGCTGATGCTGGATCGACAGGTAGCTCGTCTCAAGCAGTACGGCGAGTGGATAGGCCGCTTTGCCTTGCAGGCGCTCTTTTAAATGATTGATCATTGAATTGATACGGCCAGGGAAAGCTTCGGCTTTTGCTTGTTGCATTTCCTGAAGAAGCTGATGGGTTGCCCCGTAAATTTCTTTTATCTCAAATTGCCCTAAATCATCCGATAAAGCGATATCGCTTAAAGTTGCCATCCCATTTCCTCCTTGATGCGTTTTAATGTGTCTCTCTCCATTCTAAGGGAAAAATGTCCATTGGTCACCCCGCCGGCAGGAAATTGGCAGAAAATATGGAATATAGAAGACATTCCGAAAGGAGGAGAGGTCATGAATGAACCAAACAAGCCAAACGATCCATTCATTTGGTTGCCGGTGATTGATGGAAATCGTGTGGAAGAGATTCAACTCCAAAGCGGCATGACAGGCAAACAATTCAAGGTAGCCTCGGATCAGGAGAACAGCAAGCACGCGCCGATCTCACGGGATAAACTGGAAGAGCTGTTGAAAGGTTTTAAAGACTATGAAGTCGAGACGATTGAATTGAATGTGGTCGGGGCTGTCGAAACTGGCGGATTGCTGCAATTTATCGTGGCGGGCAAAGCTGAAGCAGGGATGACCGTGACCTTGAAAAAGAAAGGGAGCGGCGAAAAACCGAAAAACTGATGGATACGAAAAAGCGACGCTGCGAGGGCGGCGCTTTTTTATGTCTGTACAACCGCTAACGAGTGTATTTAGTAAGAGAAGAGACATGGTATTTTGTTTTATTAGTAATTTAATGGGATATTACAGAGTATTATGATCTATGTGAAATGGGTATCATTGAGGGTATAATACTTAATATATTCAACAAAAAAGAGCTTTAAGAATCATTGTGAAATAAATAAGGGGTTATAAAGTCCTTTTTTGATTGAGATTTATTCCATAAGCATCAAAAAAGTTAGCTTAACGATAGTTTTTTGTTCGCTAAGTCAGGAGGTTTGCCATGGCTATGTTCCCCCACATAAGTTTAATCTTTTTATCAAGTATCGTTTCCATAGCAACTAGCTACACTGTATTGATCCTTATCGAGTACATAAGCAGACGAAAAAAGGCCATCCACTCGCGCTCGAAAGTGTTGGCAATCCTAGCTTTAGGCAGCGGATTTTTTGGCATGCAAGTGATAGGTATCTTGACTTTTGCAGCGGAGTATCGCTTCACACCGCGCTTTGAACTACTCGCTCTCGGGCTAGTTACTGCTTGTCTCTTAGCAGCTTATATCGTAAAGATCATCCCAAAAGGCATCGGCAGCCGAAGCGAGATGACGAAGCGCATAATCCTCTCGGCATTTCTTGTGAAGGCCGTTCATTTTTTGGGCTTATCGGGTATTTTGTCTGTCCGTTTTTCAGCCATTTCAGCAAGCTATTACCTATTGTCAGCCATCATGGTGCTCGGAGTTACTTATTTTGGTTTCCGTTTTGTCCAGCAGTCCAATGCTAAGCAAGTAACGGAAAGACAGCGACTCATAAATGCGGCTATCATGGGAGCAGTGTTAACTCTGCTTCACTACACATCAACGAATACATTCTATTCTAATATGGCTCTTCCGCCAGTAGTAGGGGATGGTTTATGGGTTATTAGTACAGCTGTTTTTGTGGCGTTGATTGTTAGTTTGCTGCTCGTATTTGCTGCGAATTTGGCTTTGGTTGACCTGCATGCACTCGAAACAGAGACGGGTTTGTTGCAGCAAGTGAAAGCCAGCGAAAACCGATTCCGGACATTAGCGTACACCGATCAATTGACGGGCGTTCCGAACCGCCATTGGTTTTTTGCCCATTTGCGAGAAGTGTTGGATTCAGCAGATGGAAACTTGGAGACGATCGGCGTTGTGCTTCTCGATTTTGATGATTTTAAATCAATCAATGAATTGATCGGCCAAGATGGCGGTGACCAGTTCCTGAAGAAAATTGTCGAGCGCTTGAAAACCGTGTTGCCGGAATCTATCACGCTCGCAAGGCTCAGTGGGGATGAATTTATCTTTGCGGTGGCAAATGCGAAAAAGGCTAACCTCGAACAGCTTTGCCAAAATATTTTACTAGTCGCTGAGGAGCCGGTACATATCGGCGAGCGCTCGGTATCTTCAGGGGTCAGTCTTGGTATCAGTTGCCAAGAAGTCCGGGAGTTAAATGAGGAGAATTTGATTAAGCAGGCGGATCTCGCGCTGTTTATGGCGAAAAGTGCCGGCAAAGAAAGCTATCGATTCTTTTCGCCAGAACTGCTGGACAGCTCGATCCGGAAGCAGGAAATAACCTCTGCGCTGCAACAGGCATTGGTGAATGGTGAATTTTCGGTTCATTATCAGCCTCAAATTGAGTTGGTGAGCGGTCGGGTTATCGGCTTTGAGGCATTGCTGCGCTGGAATTCTACGCTGGGCGCTGTGCCGCCTTCTGAATTCATTCCGGTTGCGGAAGAATGCGGGGCCATCCACTCAATCGGAGAATGGGTGCTGCGTGAAGCGTGCCAGCAATTGAAAGCATGGAGAAAAGAAGGTCGGCCGGATGTCCACGTGTCGGTCAATGTGTCCGCTAAACAGTTCCTCGACCCGAAGTTTGCTGAAAAAGTGTCGAGCATTTTAATCGCTACCGACGTACCTGCCGGATGCGTGGAAATCGAAATTACGGAAAGTGTCATGATCGACCTTGATACGGCAGCGGGCTTGGTGGAGGAATTACAGGACATCGGCGTCAAGCTGGCAATTGATGATTTCGGGACCGGCTATTCGTCGCTCAATGCAGTGAAGAATATCCAAATCGACACTTTGAAAATCGATAAATCACTAGTCGATGAGGTGCTTGGAAGCGACCGTAGCATGGCCATCTTGGCGACGATCATCGAACTCGGAAAGAATCTCGGGGCAGATGTGGTGGTGGAGGGGCTTGAAACGCTCGAGCAAGTGAATTTGATGAAGCAATACGAAATTATCGGGCAAGGGTATTATTTCAGCCGGCCGCTTCCTGCGGATAAAGCTGTGAGGGTGTGGGATAAGTATTTGGAGCAGCCGGATGGATTGTTTCATGCACCGATTTTATATTGAGTTTAAAAGGCGCAGCGTTCAGCTGGGCCTTTTTTTGTGTGGAATGAAGAGTGAGCGGAGATAGTGAGGGTTTGCTTGGGGAATCGTTTCAGCGTTCTGTTTGAGTATCACCTGGCTAGTCGCCGCCGTGCTTTGGGTTGGCCTCTTGCCGTAAGCCAAGAAGAGCACTTGTCTTACGGCATCGGCTCACCCTTTTACGCCGGGCGGCTGGGAGATTTCGTTGCATGAAGTTTGTTTCGATGGGCCTGCGTCAGTAGTCAGTTGCCGGCTAGCGGGGGAATCGCTTCCCGGGACAAGTTTGTGAGAGTTTGCGTGCGGAGTCGTTTCAGCGTTCTCTTTGAGTATCACCTGGCTAGTCGCCGCCGTGCTTTGGGTTGGCCTCCCGCAATAAGTCAGGGAGAGCACCTGTCTTATTGCATCGGCTCACCCTTTTACGCCGGGCGGCTGGGAGATTTCGTTGCATGAAGTTTGTTGCGATGGGCCTGCGTCAGTAGTCAGTTGCCGGCTAGCGGGGGAATCGCTTCCCGAGACAAGTTTGTGAGAGTTTGCGTGCGGAGTCGTTTCAGCGTTCTCTTTGAGTATCACCTGGCTAGTTGCCGCCGTGCTTGGGGTTGGCCTCTTGCCGTAAGCCAAGAAGAGCACTTGTCTTACAGCATCGGCTCACCCTTTTACGCCGGGCGGCTGGGAGATTTCGTTGCATGAAGTTTGTTGCGATGGGCCTGCGTCAGTAGTCAGTTGCCGGCTAGCGGGGGAATCGCTTCCCGGGATAAGTTTGTGCGTGGGGGCGTATGGAATCGTTTCAGCGTTCTGTTTGAGTTTGCTTTGACTAGTTACCGCTATTTATTTTTCAACATTTTCCAATAAAAAAATTTAACTAGCATCGAAAATTTAACTAGTCTTTAACCTTGAAGATTGATAATGCATTTAGATATAGAACAACGATGCCGATCAATAATCAATGGGGGGTGAAGAGATGACGCTGGACATTCGGGTGCCGAGCATGGCCATTATCGATACGAAAGAGCAGTGGAACCGGGCAGTAAATGATTTCGCCCTACAGGATGTCTACTATACCTATGAGTACAATGAATGGAATGCCAAAAAAGAACAAGGGCAAGCTAAATTGGTTCATTTTCAAAACAGCCTGGGAAGCGTGATTTATCCCTTCATCATCAGGAAAATCGATGCGGATATCGCTGGGCCGCCGCTCTATGACATAACATCGGCTTATGGTTATGGAGGGCCTCTGATTTCAGGAGATCCCGGAGTTCTCGAGGAATTCCGCGAATTGTTCCAAGCGTATTGCCAAAACTCCAATATCGTTTCAGAGATTGTGCGCATGCATCCACTGCTGGAGAATGCCCATTATTTGCAAGGCTATTGTACATTGCAATACATCCGGAAAACGACGGCCGTCAACCTGGCAGGAGAACTTTCGGCAATTCAACAGCATTATAGCCATATGGCCAAGCGTAATATCAAAAAGGCGCGTTCGCATCAGCTTTATTGCCGGGCAGTTGAAAAAAGCGACAAGAATATAGGTATATTTCTCAAACTTTACAATGAAACGATGCAGCGAAAATCGGCTGCTTATTATTACTATTTCAGTGAAGCGCAGCTTAAACAGCAATTGGCGGATACAGCCATTTCAAAGTCACATTTGCTATTTGTTTTCCACGAAGAGCAAGTCATTGCGGCGGCGATCGTGCTCACGGCCAAGCGTTTTGCGCATTATCACTTGGGGCCTCTGACAAAAGGTATTTGAGTATGAGGCCGAATAATTTGTTGTTCGATTTCATGGTCGCTTTTGCAAAAGGCAAAGGCTGCAAAACGCTCCATTTGGGAGGGGGCTATCAAGAGGGCGATTCTTTATTCAAGTATAAATCGTCGTTTACTAATCAGAACCACTATGATTATTATTTAGGGACCAATATTTACCAACCTGATGTATATGAGAAACTTGCGCAGCTAAAAGGCAAGGCGAATGAGGGCGAAGGGTTCTTCCCTATCTATCGCAAGCCTTAACAAGCGAATACAAATGCTTCATATAAAAAAGGAGGGGTTTCAATGAATATCCATGGCAAAAAAGTCATTTTGCGTGCGTTAGAAAAATCCGATATGGAGAGTTTGAGAAGTTTTCATAACGATCCGTCTATCGGCCAATTGTTGGGGGGTGGTCACATCCGATCTCATCAGAGCAGCAAAATGAATGGTTTCATCGGCAAGCGCAGGATACGCGCAATTTGCGCTTTGCGATCGATACACAAGAAGACGGTTTTATCGGCATTTCAACGATCACGGACATCGATTTGAAAAACCGTTCGGCTTATCATGGCATCATTATCGGCAAAAAGAATATGCAGGGGCATGGCTACGGCCGTGATACTGTCATGACTACTATGAAATATGCGTTTGAAGAGCTTCAATTGCACCGGTTGGACGGGGATATCGTGGAGCATAATATCCCGTCCTATAATCTCTTTATCCAAAAATGCGGATGGAAAGAAGAGGGCAGGCTTCGCGAGCATGCCTATCGCAATAATCGCTATTACGACCGAATCATCGTCGGCATATTAAAGAAAGAATATGAAGAACTGTGCGAGCAACAGGATTATTGGAACCGTAAATCTGCTGAAACACTGAACAGTTTTTAAAGCGAAACTAAGGGAGGAGGGCATCCATGAACCGAAAGCTGGAGGGGAAAGTGGCGGTAATCACTGGAGCGGCTGGTGTCTTGGGCACTGCCATAGCAGAGCAATTGGCAAGTGAAGGCGCTAAAGTCGCGCTTGTCGATTTCAATCAACAAGCATTGGATAAATTGGTGAGCAGTTTCGGCGACAGCGAAAATATAATGGGTTTGGTGGCTGATGTCAGCAAAGAACAAGCTGTCCAGCATTATGTGAAGCAAGTGGTGGAGCGGTGGGGGAAGATCGATGTTTTCGTGAACAATGCAGGAATTATCGGGAAGACCGCCCTTCTCACGGAGCAAACGACAGCAGATTTCGACGCAATGATGAATTTGAATGTGCGCGGGGTTTTTCTGGGGCTAAAATATGTTTTGCCGGTGATGATTGCCCAGCAATCCGGCAGCGTCATCAATACTTCATCGGTGTCAGGCCTTATGGGCAGCAGCGGCAATTCCCTTTATTCGGCTGCGAAGCATGCGGTCGTCGGTTTGACCAAAACAGCTGCCTTGGAAGTGGCAAAAGATTCCGTCAGGGTGAATTCGATCCACCCGGCTCCCCTCGCATCGAGCATGATGGAAACCATTGAGCAATCGATAAATAAGAATGATCCTGCGCGGGTAAGGCAAACCATCTCTTCGCGAATTCCACTAGGGCGTTACGGGCAAGCAGAAGAGGTCGCTAAGCTTGTAGAGTTTTTAGCCAGTGATGACTCAAGCTTCATTACAGGCAGCCAGTATAGAATAGATGGCGGCATGGGGGCACGGTAAGAGAAAAAGTGCTGCAGGCCGCTGCGCTCATCGAATCGATGGAATTAATGAAAGGGCATGCGCCGATGCTCGAGAAATAAATAGCTTCATGGACAGCTCTCGCCGAAGGCATCTGGTTTTGGGAGCTGTTTTTCTTTGCCCAGATTTAACCGATTTTTAACATTCAGCAGGTAAGATTTGCTTACGACATTCCATCAGCAAAGGGGCGGCCAATCATGGCATTTTGGAAAAAAGCGAGGGATAAAGAATTGCCTCCACGCAATAAAGAAGATATTGTCCGCGAAATGTGGAGTCCGAAAAAGACAGCAGATCAATTATTCAATGTGAAATCTTATGGCGCAATCGGAGATGGCAAAGCTGATGACCGGAAAGCGTTGCAGCAAGCAATTAATGCAGCTTATGGCACGCCAAAAGGCGGGAATTTGTTCTTCCCGCCTGGCTTATATCGCATCAGTGGACCGATTGAAGTGCCGGAATGGGGTGTGGGATCGGTTGTTTCATGGATTGGGCATAGTGCAGAAACAACTCAAATCGCCCCGTCTGAACCAATGGATTATTTGGTGCGCATGCGTGGCGGAAGCGGTTCTGTAAAAGGAATCCAATTTATGGGGAGTGACCCGAAAAACGGCTATACGCAGCTCGTGAAAGTTTGCATGGTCGCAAGTGAAATTCGCGATAAATTATTCTCGGGTGCTGCGTTCATGTGGGGGTCTGTTCACGGCTTACAGATTTTAGAGGAGGGCAATAATAATTTATGCGTGTTTGACCGCTTGTGCCAGTTTTCGCAAAATGGCTCGGTCATTGAAGGCAGCGGTGCTTCAGGACAAGGAACGGAAATTTCATTCCTGCAACTAGATCCGGCAGCGCGTGACGTCCATGTCGGCGCTTATTTCAAAGTGGGCACGGGGGAAGGGTCTGTTTACCATATTGATCAAGTCGGCTCGCGCAGCATCACTGTGTCGCCACCTTTGAAAAAACCGATTGCTCCGGGAAGCTCTTATAAAATCCATCTCGGCTGCGGATTGCAGACCGACAGGGGCAGTGATAATAATGTCTACGGGATTTACGATTGCCATTTTGTCGGCAACGCAGCGACTGGCCTTATGGTACGCGGACTTTACGGCCACCATATTCAAGGGGGGAATTTTGACTCTAACGGCATTGCAGGCATCCATATCGGCAGCGGCGCAATCAATACGACCCCTGCCTACTCCGGCAGCATCAACCATAGCTATTTTGAGAATAATGGCTATGCAAATGTCCTGCTCGATTATGCATCGGGGCTTAGCATCATCGAACCGCTTCTCGCGAAACCACGAGACGGCATGGGAGACGGGCTGGCTTCGATCACGTCTTTATATAATCAAGATTATCAATACAATACAACGAGCATCCTGTATAACGGTCGCTTGCATCAATACGTTGTAGAATCGGGACGTTCGCCCATAGATATGGAAGACGCCCCGCGCATTACGGTCAATCGGAAAAATGGCACGTCGCAGACAGAGATTGTTAAACTGCCGCCAGCGCCGACGCATAAATTTAATGAAGAAGTCGAAATCTTTGTCGAGCATAGCGGCGGCCAGGAAGTCCGGCTCATTTGTGACAACGCCAAAGTCAACAACAAACCCGGCGGTGAAGGAGTACTTGCGCCTGCAGGAATCGGCTACAAAATTACAGCCTTTTATAATCGAAATGACAAGAGCTGGATGGTTTCACATACATTGCCGTTAGAATAAGGGATTTTATACCTGAATTTTCAGATTATTATTGACTCGATGGTTTTTAATTGGTATTTTTGTATTATCATCATCAATAAAATTAGATATTTTGAATTAATTTTTATACTATAGGTGCATGATTCATGCGAAGCGGAGGGGTATGGATGGGGAAAAAGAAAATTTTAATTCTTGGTGGTACGTTTCATATGGTGAATGTAGTAGAAACAGCCAAACGCATTGGCTATTATACAATCGTCACCGACAATATGGCCGGGTCCCCAGCAAAGAAAATAGCGGATCAATCGTATGATGTTAGCACTGCAGATATCCAGAAGCTTGCTGAAATTGGCAGAAAAGAGCAAATTGACGGCGTCTTTACCGCATTTGACGATGTGAACACTTGGCATGCCGTAGCATTGTGCAAAACGCTTCAATTGCCGTTTTACGCTACGCCGGCACAACTTGATGTCACTTCGCATAAAGACCGTTTCAAGGACTATTGCCGGACATTTGGCGTGCCGGTCGTTGAAGAATATAAATGCGATCCAGCTAGAGATATAGCACTTCCAATTGTAGAGTTTCCGGTTATCGTCAAACCCGTCGATAGTTACGCAAGCAAAGGAATCACGGTGTGTTACGGTGAGGAGGAACTCGCAAAGGGGGTCCAGAAGGCAGTCGGGGAATCCAAATCGGGCAAGGTCATGCTCGAGCGTTTTGTTGATTCAGACATCGGCGTCCAGGCATTCTACACTGCCAGGGACGGCCATCTCGTCCTGACTGCCGTCACGGACCGCTTCACCCATCAGCAATCTAAAGAATACCCACCTTTGCCTGTGGCGATGTTGTTTCCCTCACAGCATCAACAGCAATATATAGAGGAAGTCGATTCAAAGGTGCGCGCCATGATCCGCAGCATGGGCATCAAAAACGGCTTGGTGTTCATCCAGACACTTTATGAAGATGGCAAGATATATGTATACGAGATGGGCTTTCGGTTTAGTGGCGAACAGCATTATCATATTATCCACAAGCAGACGGGCGTCCATTTATTGGAAATGATGCTTGATTTCTCTATTGGCGAAGATACCGCCAAGCATCCCATCGAATATTTTGACCATGCTCCAATGCTATATCCTGCTGCCAATTTGCCGATCTTACTTATGCCTGGAACGATTACGGAAATTCACGGATTAGATGCAGTAAAAGCAATGCCGGAAGTGATTTCCTGCGTCATCAATCGTTCTCTAGGCCAAGTGATCGAGCGCACAGGCTCCTACTCTCAAATGTTTGGCCGATTTAACGTGCTTGCCTCGTCCCAACAACATCTGCTAGAAACGATTGAAAACATCTATTCTACGCTTGATATTCGTTCAGAGGATGGCAGCGATATGATTATGGCTCGCTTTCAACAAGCGAAAATGAATGCTTCTTAATATTAACTACGAAGCAGCGGGACTCGTGCCACGCTGTTTTTGTATGCTGAAAAATAGCAAAGCGCTGGACCTTTTGAGGGTCCAGCGCTTTTTTAAGCTCTGTATAAAGGGAAGTGGCCGGGATTTTTAATGCCAAATTGGAGGCGTTTCAGTTCTGTCAGTTTGCCATACACCTCTGTATTGCGAATCCGCTTGCCGGTCAAAATCTCAAGCGGCTCTGTTTTGGTGAATCGCCGTTTGAACCGGTAGAGAGCATCGTTTGTGGCACCGCCCAGATGAAGCTGGGAAAAACCATGTGCTTTCCCGTAATTGCATGCTTCTGCCATAATCAGTGAATTACCGGCACAGCGGAAATATTCGGGGTCATTGGCGACCAGGTGATAATGCATATAATCGCCGTGATGGACAATTAACGCAGAAGAAACAATCTTGCCTTCAAATTTCGCATTGAGCAAAAATTGCTTGCCTTTGAGACCTTGGAAAGAATTTTTCAACATCCCGTGTTCGAATAAATAATGATCTGGAAACTCGTTACGGTCGGCGGTAAGTCCATACAGCCGGTAAAAATCATCGAGTGTTTCTCCGGTGAAATCGTATTCGACCGTCACGCCATTTTTCAAGGCGCGGCGCACTTGCTGGCGCGCGGCCGATGAAAACTCGTAGCGGAAAGGATCTTCAACGGTTAAGTCAATATACATGACAATGCCACGCATATCCAAGCCATAAAGGGGGAAGAAGTCTTCGGCATTTTTAACCCAGGAGCTGAATCGAATGTATTCAGAAACAATGTGCTGCTGGTCGCAATATTCTTGGAACGCTGCATCGAATTCTTCAACCAATGCCCGGCGCTGCCCTTCTGTGGCTTCAATGATAACCGGCCCGCTTTGCCCGAATGCAGTGATTGTATCAAACCAGCCATCTAAAAGGGGAACCGGACGTTTAATAAAAGGGTAAATAATATGGCCGATATCACTTTTCCATTCAAACTGTTGAAATTCCCCTCCTTCGTGTGCGGCGTAAGCCTCATTCCATTCAGGTGTAAAGAAGATGTCCGGAACCGCTAGTTTAGTAGGTACTGACATGGTTCTCTTCCTCCTTCAATTAAGTGGTATTCTTGCTGCTTTCACGATAAGGTTTTGGGGTTAAAAAGAGGTAAAGTATATTAAATAGGAAGAAATTTCGTTTTTTTCAGATTTTAAGATTGACAAAACAACCTGCTGATTGGTAAATTTGGTCTACAAATGAAGAAGAGAATTGACCAGTATCCGGAGATGAGGAAGAAAAGATAGCACATAATGCTCATTAATTTGAAGGGGGTGTTTTCTGTGGAAAAACAAAAAAAGCTGCTGATCCTTGGAGGCATTACGCACATGATCGATGTGGTCGAAACGGCTAAAAGCATGGGTTTGTACACCATCGTCACGGATAATAACGAAACTTCGCCAGCAAAACGGCATGCGGATCAAGCTTTCGACATTAGCACGGCAGATATCGATGCTTTAGAAGAGATGGCGCGGCAGGAACAAATCGATGGCGTGTTGACAGCTTTCGATGACATTAATACATGGAATGCGCAATTGTTAACAGAACGGCTTGGGCTGCCGTTTTATGCCACAAAAGAGCACCTCGAAATCAGTGCGAGCAAAGATCGATTCAAGGAATTTTGCCAGCACTTTGATGTGCCGGTCATCGAGCAATACGAAAAAAACGATGGTGTGCCGGTGGACTATCCGGTAATCGTTAAACCGGTCGATAGCTATGCCAGCAAAGGTATCACGGTCTGCCAAGGTGAAGCAGAACTAGTTGAGGCGGTGGAAAAAGCTCGGCGCTTTTCACGACAAGGCCGAGTACTCGTTGAACGTTTTATCGATACGAACCACGGCGTGGAGATGTATTACACCTTGCAAAACGGCGACGTTATTTTATCCGCTGTTACAGACCGATTTGTACACAATCAAGGCCACCAAAGCCCGCCGCTGCCGGTCGCAACGATTTATCCTTCAAGCCATCTTGCTGAGTTCGTTTTAAAGCACGATGGCAATATCCGAAAAATGTTGAAAGGCATGGGTCTCCAAAATGGCCTTGTGCTGATCCAGTCTCTATACGAGGGTGGGAATTTCTATATTTACGAGATGGGCTACCGCCTGAGCGGGGAGCAACATTACCAAGTCGTCAAACGCCAGACAGACGTCAACTTATTGGAGATGATGATTGATTTTGCCATCGGAGAAGACATTTCCCGATACGACCTGAGTAATTTTGACGATGGATTTATGCGCTATCCGTCCTGCAATCTATCGGTACTTTTGGGTCCGGGAATTATCCATGAGATCAAAGGCTTGAAAGAAATTCTGGAGCTGCCATCCATCATTTCCTGGGTACCTACACGAGAAGTGGGTGATGAGATCTCAGTGACGGGCTCGTACGCTCAGATGCTTGGCCGTTTCAATATTGTGTGCCAGACGGTAGAGGAGCTGAACGGAACTATCCGTGAAATCAACCAGCTGCTTGAAGTCATTTCTGAGAACGGCGAGGACATGGTGCTTGCCCGTTATCTTGCAGAAGAAAAAGTAACATAAGCCACAGCAGCAGCTGCGGCTTTTTATTATGGACTGCGAAAAAAAGCATCCTTAAAAAACTGAAAACTAATTTGTCGATATATCATTGGTTCCCACGCAAAAAGAGGCTTCCCATTTGGAAGCCTCTTTGCTATTTCGAATAAGTCGTAACAAATGATGGGCGCGGAAAGATGTTGGGCCGCTTGTCGATGCCTTCTGATGTGCCGCGTTTTTTATGAGCGTGCGAATAGGCCTGAGACGCTTGCCAATTGGTGAACGCAGATTCGTCTTCCCATATTGTCAGAATGACGTACGTATCAGAATGAATCGGGCGCAAGATGCGAATCGCCGCAAAACCCGGTTCTTTTTCAACAAGCCCTGCCCGGTTTTGAAAGCGCGATTCAAACAGGTCGCGGCCTTCATCCGTTACGGGAATATTGTTGAATACAGCAAATCCGCCATCTTCAAGACGGCCTTTTTGGTCAAGAATTTCATAAGCTTCGGTCTGGTCGTCAGCCAAAGCTTCTTGATCATGGATGGCCACTGCCTCGCCGCCATTTGTTAAAACGAACCAGCCCTTATTTTTCAATGCAGGAGCTTCGTCTTCATTGCCGAGCCATTTATAGAGCTTCATCGGTATGCACCTCTTTTTTCTATAGTTCTTCATTTCTTATAGTAAGTAAATGTTTTCATTTTCGCAAAGAATCGTGTCTCCTTTTCAAGCAATTATATCTATATATAAGTACGTAAAAAATGCGCCTTGTTTAACCTGTCTTTAACCTGGGTCTTTTAGGATAGGAGCTACTAAAGGCTTTCATTTGGAAAGGAGTGCATGCAATGGCAAGAACTCGACCAGGCATGGTGGGGATGATTCTCAACCTACAACGAGAAAGAAGGAAAACAAGATGGGGGATCTTTATTTCGATGAACGATACGGGAAGTTGTATGAAGAAATTGAGAAAGGCGTGCTCCAAGTATTTGAATTCGCTCATCCGCTTGGACACGTTCGGCATGTGTTCATCAAACGAGAAATTCCGATTCTGCTTGGATCCGAACGCTACTTTGATATTGTCACGCCATATGGCTATGGCGGCCCTTTAATGACGGGCTGTGCGCCGGAACACAAGGAAGAGCTGGCAGCGGCCTTTGCATCAGCCTTCGCGGTTTACTGTAGAGACGAACGAGTGGTGGCTGAATTTATTCGATTCCATCCAGTGCTCGGCAATGCCAAGGATTTTGAGTGTAGCTACGAGGTCCGCTATTTGCGCGATACGGTTGGCACGTCGATTGCGGTTTATGACGATCCGGTCGAAGCCGAGTTCAGTGCATCAGCAAGGAAGAATATCCGGAAGGCATTGCGCAAGGGCGTTGAATACCGGGTAACGCTTGGGCCGGATAACTTGAAAGCATTCCAACAGGTTTACTTTGCGACGATGGACCGCAATCAGGCAGATCCGTTTTATTATTTCAACGAAAACTATTTCGTGCAATTGCTCGAATCATTCAAACAGTGTTTATTGTTGGTTGAAGCATTGTATGAAGGTGAAGTAATTGGCATGGAGTTGCAATTTGTCTACAACGATTTGATTCATACCCATTTGTCTGGAACGTATGAAGAATTCCATCATCTTTCGCCGGTTTACATCATGCAGTATGCAGCGGTGATGTGGGCGAAAGAACACGGCATCAAACTGATTCATGGAGGCGGCGGACGGACGAATAGCGCTACGGATAATTTGCTTCGTTTCAAACAGCAATTTGCGCGCCAAACGAGTTTTGTATTTTATAGCGGGCAAAAAGTATGGAACGAAGAAATTTACACAAAGCTTTGTGAAGCCGTAAATGCCGCTGTGACAGATGACTTTTTCCCAGCCTACCGGAAACATCCGGCAAAAGAAGCCAGTGAAGTGTAGTAGAGAGAATCCAAAGGGGGAGCATGAACAAACCACAACAGAAATGAGGTTTAGCATGTGAAGGCCAGCCGTGTGAAGCGGCGTATATGAAAGGAAGTGGACGTATTGAAGGATTTGTTTTTCGAAGAAGCATACGGCAAGCTCTATGAGAGGATGGAGCGAGGTGTGTGTGAGGAATTCGTTTTTCAAAGCGCTTACGGCGAAATTAAGCACCTGTTCATCAAACGTGAAATTCCGATGCCAATCCAAGGGGACACATGGTATGACGCCATCACTCCTTACGGTTACGGAGGTCCCAGAATTTTGCGTTGTGCTACGGGCTGCCATTCTGATCTAGTCCATGCTTTCGAGAACGCGTTTCGTAAATATTGCGAAGAGCAACGGATTGTCAGTGAATTTGTTAGATTTCATCCAATTTTCGACAATGCCCGCGATTTTTCCAATTGCTACGATATCACATACCAACGCGAAACTGTCGGGACGACAATCGATGGTTTCGATGATCCGGTTGCTTCCGAGTTTTCAAAGTCCGCCAGAAAAACATTACGCCGCTCGCTGAATGCAGGTGTCACCTGCCGCATCACCGTTGCACCGAGAGACCTTAGCCGTTTCAAGGAGATTTATCGCGAAACGATGAGCCGGGTGCATGCGGATTCCTATTACTTCTTTGATGATGTGTATTTTGACAGCTGCCTGTTGAAGTTTGCCGATAACATCATTTTGGCCGAAGCCCTCTATGAAGGGGAAGTAATTGCGGCGGAATTGCATTTTCTTTATGATGGCGTCCTGCACACGCACCTTTCTGGCACAATCCACGACTTCCATCAGTTGTCGCCTATCTACGTTTTGCAATACGGCGCTGTGCGCTGGGGCAAAGAGAATGGCGTTAAGCTGATCCATGCTGGAGGTGGCCGGACGAATGATAAGGAAGATCCGTTGTATAAGTTCAAGAAGAAGTTTGGCCAACACACTGGCTACCATTTTTATACCGGCCGTAAAATTTGGAATGCTGAAGTTTACGAAGAGTTGTGCAAAAGGTCCAGCGCTCGTGTGGATGAGCCCTTTTTTCCGGCGTACCGTGCCAATATTGGCAAGCTATTGAGCAGCGTATAAAACTTTATCAAATCACTGAGCGTCCGCCGAGGTTTTGGCGGACGCTTTTTATGGTTTTTTAGAGAGATGGACGAGTGAGCGAGATGGACTGCTTGTTGAATGCTTCAGCGTTAGATAACCGCTTCCCGCTTGGGGCAGGCCTTTTGACATCAGACAAGAAGAGCACTTGTCTGATGTCGTCGGCTCGCCCGTGTGCGCGGTTCAGCTTTTAGATTTCGATGGAATTTTATGCGATGGAATGTCTTCATCTCTCTTTTTCATCCGCTGCTTGTGGTTGGGTAGCTGGTCTTGAAAGTTGGCGAGTGAGCGAGATGGGTTGCTTGCTGGATGCTTCAGCGTTAGATAGCCGCTTCCCGCTTGGGGCAATTCATTTTCTTAGTGCAGCCGGATGGTTGATAAATTTTACTGGAGGCTCTACCGGTGAAGTATAGGATGTTTTCGATCAGCTAAGTGGAGAGGATTGATTATGGCTATGGGATGGACACGTTGGTTGTTATTTGTAATATCCCGAACCGCTGTTAACCCATCATTTGGTTTCATCTTGCAGGCAAAGGAATGTACAGCTTGTAAAACACCATCTTATTACCTTTTAAATTTCTGAATTAAACAAAAATTTATGAAACGTTTAATGAGTTTAACCATCTCTTAACCTCTGCGACATAGGATGAATAACAACAGGACTCCATCCGCGCCACACTCTAAGGAGGGAAGCTGCTGAAAATAGACGGCCAAGTTAAATGGTTCGCTCGATCACCGCTTCGGGAGTGAAATCTTGCTTCCAGAATGAACGCAAAAGAGGTTGAAACTATGGAAAAAACAGTTATTTCCATTATGCTCATTGTAATTATCACTAAAATCATGGGATTTTCACGAGATATATTTCTTGCCTACTTTTATGGGGCTAATGGTCTTACAGACGCCTATCTGATTTCTACTAATATCTCTACTGTTATCTTCGCATTTATTGGTATGGGTATCGCAGCCAGTTATATTCCTGTTTATACAAAAATTTTTAAGGAGCGTGGAAGAGAACCAGCAGAGAAGTTCACTGTAAATGTTACTAATACAGTCATGTTGTTAACGACAATATTAGTCTTAATGATTATTTGCTTTACTACACCAATCGTTAAATTGTTCGCGTTTGGTTTTGAAGGTGAAACTTTACGAATTGCTGTAATATTCACTCGCATTATTTCAGTGACATTATATTTCACTGCATTGATATTTATTTTCACTAGCTATCTGGAAGTGAAAAATCGTTTTCTTATAACAGAATTAAGTGGTTTACCCTTAAATATCATTTTGATTGCCACTATTGCCATTAGTTCATGGTTGGGACTTTACATCTTAGCAATAGGAACTGTATTAGCAGTTATCGTTCAGTTTTTAAGTATGATTCCAGCTATTAAAAAAAGTGGTTATCGCCATCGATTTGTATTGGATTTTAAAGATCAAGACTTGAAGAGAATGATTGTTCTTGCCATTCCAGTGATCATTGGAGTATCCGCTGATCAAATAAATGTATTGGTAGATAGAACTATCGCTTCACAAATTACGGAAGGCGGAATTTCAGCCTTAACTTATGCCCACAGACTGGTCTTCTTTGTTCAAGCGATATTTGTACTTGCCATAGTTAAAGTGATGTTTCCTAAAATCTCCAAATTAGCAGCGAGAAAAGAAATAAAAGAGCTTAAAGACGTTGTAGGAAAAGTTATTGCAGCAATATCAATTATCGTTATCCCTGCAGCAGTAGGCATGATGATTTTTTCGAGACAAATTACTGAACTAATGTTTGGGAGAGGGGAATTTGATGAATACGAAATTGAAATGACCACCGGTTTAATATTTTTTTACGCACTCGGGTTGCTCGGGTTTGGCTTGCGTGAAGTGCTGTCGAAAGTGTTTTATTCCTTAGAGGATTCACGAACGCCGATGATCAACGCGTTTGGCGCCATGTTTTTAAATGTTGGATTGAATTTGGTGTTGTCTCGCATTATCGGCTTGAACGGCTTGGCCCTTGCGACTAGTATCGCTGCAATCGTCAGTACGGTTCTTTTGTACGCATCACTGGTTCGCAAAGTAGGCTCGCTTGACAGTCGCAGATTAATGATTGATTTAAGTAAAGGTATTCTCGCAGCGATCATCATGGGTGTCGCAGCACGAACGGCATATTCGGTTTCGCTGCTTGCAGTCGGGGATATTGCAGCATTGTTCATCGGCGTATGTATAGGTGTTGTCGTATATGCAGCAATGTTGTGGGTGCTGCAATTAAGTGACATTGCTTATTACAAAGCTCGTGTGTTGGCCTTAGCCAGACGTTGAAAGAAGGGGGTGGAGGTTCGTGATTTATGTAATTGGATTTTTTGTCATACAGATTCTTGCCACATTTTTGATTAAAGATTTTCTCCCGCCGGGTGATGGGTATGCGATGCTTCTCGTCTTTACTGGAATAGTTGCCATTTCATTGTATTTATACCGCAATTTGAAAAATGAGTGGCTGTTCGTCATTTTTGCAGGGTTCGCCGTACGGGTGGTCATTTTATTCATTGATTTATATGTTCCCTCAATTGGAATCTTCTCGAGCGGCACGGATACAGAATATTTCCATGAAGTATCCGTCTTGGTTGCCAATGGCCAATATCCACTTGACCAGACCCATACGGTGTACGTGCCATTTTTGTCAGGGCTCTACTATATGGTTGGCGATCAGCGGGCGTATTCACAATTTCTCAATATCGCCTGCTGGGTGTTTTCAGCGGTCTTCCTTTTCAAGTCATTGAACTATTTGCAGATTGAGAAGAAATTGAGCTTTATTGCTTTGCTAATCTTCACCTTGATGCCGAACAGTATTTTCATGTCGAGCATCTTGCTCCGGGAAGCGCTCATCATTTTCTTCACGACCGTGTCACTTTATTACTTCCTGCGCTGGATGGGGGAGCGGTCGTTTTTCCAGTTTGGCTGGGCGGTCGTCTTATCGATTTTGGCGATGATGTTCCACACCGGCATGATCGGCTTGCTGCTCGTCTATATGGCCTCGTTTGTCTGGCTGGAGCGTGGGAAGATGGGCAGCAAGATTTCCACACCGCTCATTTATTTACTGTTTGTCGGTGGCATCGCTTTTCTCGTCTTGCAAAATACCGATGTCTTCTTAAGTAAGTTTGTCACGGAAGAAGGCAGCACGGTCGAGTACGAGATTTTTGCTGAAGGCGGATCGGTCTACTTGGCCAGCTTCAGTGGTTTGTCCGGCATAGCGGCGCTGCTCGTGGCACCACTTAAAATGTTCTACTTCCTGTTTTCTCCGCTTCCGCTCGATTGGCGAGGAACTGCAGATATCATCAGCTTTCTATTCGATTCAAGTGTTTACTTATTCTTGATTGGCGCGACGCTGTACGGGCTGTACCGGAGTGAAATGCCGATCCGAGCGAAACTATTTATCCTGCTGGTGCTCGGCATGACCGTATTCATTTATTCATACGGGACGCAAAGTGCGGGTACTGCAATGCGCCACCGCAATAAAATCATTCCGCTGTTATTGCTGTCGTATGCAGCAGCTAATAGCAAGCAATTGCTGGAATTCATCAAATTGAAATGGACAGGCAAAAAGGGGGAGAAGGTGGGCTCATGATGGAAAATGTAAAAATCGCAATTGTCGGTGTCAGTGAAACCAGCTTGCTTGCAGCAACAAAGTTTGGCGCCGTTTACCCGGTCATCGTATTCGATCCGGACAGCTCTAAAAAAGCCCGATTTGATCAGCACGGCATCGCTTTTACCGATCAAGTGAGTGAACTCGCCGATGCTGGCATCCTCTTGATGACTGGTCCGAAGCGCCCGGCCTATACATTAGATGCACTTGCGATGCAATGCAAAATGGTCGGACAGCATATGAAAAAAGGTTCCGTGCTCATTTTCGAAGCCCCTGTCTATCCGGGGACGACAGAAGAAGTTTGCATCCCATTGCTCGAACAGCATTCTGGTTTTACCGCCGGCAAAGAATTTTTTGTCGGGTTTGCGCCGAGTAGATGGCAACACAAAGAAGCGCAAGGAGCAGTGGTGAAGATGCGCAAAGTGATCGCAGGACAAAGCGGTCCGGTCGTGGATTATCTGGCTGATTTGTTCACGCCGGTTCATGATGCTGGAATCCACAAAGCAAAGTCGATCCGGGTTGCAGAGGCTGCTCAATTGCTCGAAATCGCTCAAAAAGAAGTAAACATCGCCTTAATGAACGAAGTAGCGTTGACCTTGGATCAGCAAGGTATTGATACGCAGGATGTACTGGAGACGGCCAATACGAAGCGCGGGTTTATCAAATTTGAACCGGATCTCCTCGGCGACGCTCCAATGTCCTGGCAAGCAGCAGCTGATTTTTGGTGTAAGAGACAAATGAAGGGACGGCTGGTGGCGCAACGGATTATCAAGAAGCTTATCCAAAGCGAAGTTGTCATTCATGAAGCACGCATCACCGTACTTGGGCTTGTGAAACAAGATGGTGTCGGCGACTCCCCAGAATCCGGAGTGCTTGAACTTGTCTTAGAGCTTCAGGAATATGGCGTAGAAGTTCAAGTGTCGGATGCCCAGCTAGAGCTCAGGCAGGCAGAGTGCGTAGGGGGACTGTTGCTGACGAGACAAGAGGAGCTGCTTCCAGCGGTTGCGGTCATACTCGCAGTGCCTCACGAAGCGTACCGAAAAGCGGGGTGGAAATTATTTGAGCGCTTATTAACTGATGAAGAAGCATATGTATTTGATGTCAAGAGCATACTCGAACGGAATGAGAAACCGGAAAAAGTGACCTTATGGAGAATGTAAGGAGGGGCAGCCCATGATAGTTGAAGATTTCAGTGAAGAAAAAAAGAGGCCAAAGCGCTCGAACCCAGCAGCAAGATGGTTTGAAGCTATTCTTGCCACATTGATGTTATTGGTCTTATCGCCACTACTACTAGCAGTCGCCATCTTGATTCGTATCGAGTCAACAGGTCCAGCAATGTTCAAGCAGCAGCGAGGTGGACTATACGGACGTCATTTCACCATCTATAAATTCCGGACGATGGAAGATGGACGGGATAGAAAGCGTCAATGCCTTAACCCGTTTGACGGCGATCCGAGCATTACGAAAATTGGCAACATCCTCCGCAAAACAAGTATCGATGAATTGCCTCAGCTGATCAACATTGTCAAAGGGGATATGTCATTCATCGGCCCGCGCCCGACCGTCATCGACCAGACAGATAATTATAATGATTACCAAAAGCAGCGGCTGATGGTGAAGCCTGGGGTCACAGGACTTGCACAAGTGAGTGGCCGAAATAGTTTGAGCTGGGATGAAAAAATCGATATCGACATTGATTACATCAACCGCAAAAGCTTGCGTCTTAACCTATATATCTTGCTGCAGACGGTAGTAAAAGTGTTTCGGACAGAGGAAATTTACGAAAGAAGCTGAGCGGAGGAGACTGCAATGACCACAAAATTGATTCACGCCGTAACTGTTTCGGGAAGTTTGAGCTTTATGAATGGACAATTACGCTATTTAAAGAGCCAAGGTTTCGATCCGAAAGCCTTAAGTTCTAGGGGGCAGGGTTTCGAAGAATTTCAGTCCAGTGAACAAGTAGAAATGCTTGAATTGTCAATGGATAGGGGCATCTCGCCGCTGCGCGATGCACAATCACTTGTCCGGTGCGTCGCGCTGTTTCGTCGGGAGCGCCCATTGATCGTCAATGCCAGTACGCCGAAAGCTGGCCTTATCGTCACGCTTGCCGCAAAAATGTGCCGGGTGCCTATCAGGATTTATACAATGCGGGGATTAAGGATGGAAACGACTATAGGATGGAAACGCAGCTTGTTATTGAATATGGAGAAAGTCGCTGCCTCTTCTGCCACACATTGCCTGGCCGTATCGGAAAGTTTGAGGGAGCAGGCAATTGAGTTCGGCATTGCCGATGAACAAAAAATTAATGTTCTTGGTAAAGGCAGCGGTGATGGCTTTGATATAGCAAGGTTCCAGCAAAGCGCTGAAGTTGAAAAAACCGCAATGGAATTGCGTGAGCGCTATCAACTTAGCAAAAAACATATAGTTCTCGGGTTCGTTGGCCGATTGACAAAAGATAAAGGCATTAACGAACTGGTAGCTGCTTTTAAGCTGTTAAGCCAAGAAAACCATCAGCTGCGCTTGCTCATCGTGGGTGATTATGAAGATGATGACCCGGTGGATGATCAAGTGAAATGGGAAATCGAAAACAATCCGAGAATTATTAAGACCGGCTTTCTTCCAGATCCGGTCGCTTATTACTATTTGATGGACATTTTTGTGTTCCTGACCAAACGTGAGGGTTTTGGCAATGTCTCGATTGAAGCTGCATTGTGTGGGCTTCCGGTCGTCGCTACGGATGTCACAGGTGCAAGAAATACGATTGTTGATGGAGAAACTGGCTGTTTGGTGGATCCTGGAAATTTGCAGGATATTACGAGAACACTTCGCGACTTAATCGCCTCGGAGAGTTTGCGCGCACGGTTTGGGGAAGCCGGGCGAGAATGGGCGAGTGCTCATTTCAGCAATGAGGTGCTTTGGAAAGAGCTGGACAGTTTCTACAAAAACTGCCTCGCTGAATCGCTGGTGCCAGCGAGCGAATTGAACTAAGGGTTCGGGTCATACGGGGAAAATTAAAAACAAAGGGGAGTTTCATTTGAAAACTTATTATTATATTGCGTCTGCTGGAGTGCTGGGTATAAAAACAAATATTAAAAATTTCGGTTGGTCGTACGGCCATAATGTCCCAGAAGGCACGAGCGAACAATACGAGCGTTGCGAAGTGCGCATGCAGGTTGAGTTAAAGGAATTTAACGACGATGCTGAACATGAAGCGATGGGGAAATACCATTATTTCAGTGGGACGCCTGGCGCTGACAAAATCTATTACACACGTAATTATGCTGGCAAAGGCCGGATGCGCATCCGGGCGGAGGGGTTTTTGACAGATGAACCGAAAATCACAGTGAATCGTGCTTATTACAAACTTATCATCCACCGAATTATGAACCTTCATTCTATCCCCTACATCATGACTGACTTAGCAACTTTACTATTGTTGAAAAAAGGCTATGCACCTATTCACTGTTCAGCGTTCAAAAAAAATGGGTCTACCCTAACAGTCTTTGCGCCTTCCAACACGGGTAAAACTATTAGCTGTATGACTGCATGTATAGATTATGGTGCGGAATTTATTGCGGAAGATTTAGCAATTACAGACGGAGAAAAAATATACTCAGTTCCGTGGACAAATACTTTTAGAGACTATTCTGCAAACGATAATACAGAACGGTCAAGCCATTCAAATATAATTAACGCGCTAGTTACGTTATCTGGATACTTAAATAAGAGAGAAGGTAAGCAAAGTGATTTTACTGAATATTTTAGCGATACTTCACTTTCTACAAAAAATACAGTTACTCATATTGCAATTCTTGAGAGAGGGGGCAATCTTGTTAGAGAAACCACTGAAGTAGAGTCTTTGCAAAAAATTATGAATTTAAATCGCTATATTTTTAACTACCTGCGGTCGCCACTTTTGACCGCTTATGAGTTTTTTAATCCGGAATTGAAAATCGACCAGGCGCTCGCCAATGAACGTGAAATTTTGACGCAATTGATCCGGGGCAGCGACAAAGTATTCTCCGTGAAAAAGAACAATGCCACCCATTATGCGAAAGAATTATTGGAACAAATCGGGAGCCCGATTGTACCTGCAGCTGTGGTGCAAGGGGCCTGAAAGGGAGCGGTCCACCATGTCAGCGAAAGTATTGCACGCCATGACCATTGCCCAAAGCCTGCAGTTGGTAAAGGGCCAACTGAAAACATTGGAAACCCGCGGCTATGAAGTGAAAGCGTTAAGTTCAGAAGGGAATTACGCCGAAATCTTTGAACAAGAGGAAGGGGTAAAGGTGCTGCACGTCAATATGGAGCGCGAAATTGCCTTAAAACAAGATTTGGAGTCGCTGGTTGCCTGCATTCGGGTTATCCGCTCCGAAAAGCCGGATATCGTCAACGCGGGAACGCCAAAAGCGGGATTGATCGTATCACTCGCGGCTTATTTCTGCCGCGTGCCTGTGCGCATCTATAATGTGTTAGGGCTGCGCTTGGAAACGACGAGTGGCATCAAACGGCAAATCCTGCTGAGGGCAGAAAAAATCGCTGCTGCCTCGTCGACCCATCTGCTTGCTGTATCGCCGAGTTTAAAACAGCAAATTGTTGAACTCGGCATCGCCCCGGCTGATAAAATCAAGATTCTCGGTCATGGCAGCGTCAATGGTTTCAATCTGCAGCGTTTTGAACTGGATGAAGAGATGAAAAAGCGTGTGGAAGAAAAACGTTTGGCGTATGGATGGACCGGCGAAGAACTTGTGCTTGGCTCGATGGGAAGAATCACGAAAGATAAGGGCATCGATGAGACGGTGCGTGCGTTCAGCGAGCTGCACGAACGCCATCCGAAATTGCGGCTGCTGATCATCGGCGATTATGAGTCGGCGGATGCGGTGTCGGATTGGACGCGACAGACCATCACCGATCATCCGCACATCGTTCACGAAGATTACCAACTGGACCCTTTGCCGTTTTATCATTTGATGGATCTGTTTTTGTTCTTAACAAAGCGGGAAGGGTTCGGAAATGTTTCGGCAGAAGCGGCGCTGACAGGAATTCCAGTCATCGCAGCGAACGTGACGGGTGCGCGTGATACTTTGGTAGACGGGGAGACCGGCTATTTGGTCGATCCTGACAGCCATGAGGATGTCATGGACAAATTGAATACATTGATTAATGATCCGGTGCTGCGCAAAGCGCTGGGCGCAGCGGGACAGGAATGGGTGCGCCAGAATTTCAGCAACGAGACCATATGGGAAGAGATGGATCATTATTACCGAAGCTGTTTGTTGGAGCGAGCGAGCGTGCTCGGTGAAGCGCAGTAAACAAGTTTATCGTCAGGATTCAACCAAAACGAAAAACCCGGCAACTCATCTGCCGGGTTTTGTGCTGACATCATTCTTTTCTTGGAGCGATACTGACCGGGCGAATGGAGCCCCATGGCGCGACATCAATCGTGACTTCGAGATCAACTGCTTCTTCAAGTTCAGGGCCGCGGCCTTGCTCGACATAAAAGTTTTCCAGTTGTGGGGCGACAATGCGGCGATCGTATTTACTGCCATTGATGGCACCGAAAAACGGGTTCTCCTCTATCCGGCCAATAACAGCGTATCCATCTTCGCCTTCGGTCAATGTGAAATAGATTGCCCCGTCGGAAATTCCAGCAGGTGCTTCGAGGTCCGGATATTGAAGCATGACATATTCTCCATAAAACGGATCGAAGGGGTCAAATGGCTCGGCGCGCAAAACATAATGTTCGCCAAACCATGAAGTGGCGTAGAAGCTGACGACGAGCAATGCGACGAAGGCAGTCTGTAAGGCAGGCATTAGCCATTTCTTCATGTCACTGCACCTTCTTTCTTGCGATTAAGCCACCAGGCAATGCCCGATAGAGCGAATAGCAGGAGCGCACCAATCAAGAAGAACAGCGACATGTCAAGCCGCTCCCACGCATAAATGACATAAATGACGAATTGGACGACGATAAAATAAACAAAACCTAAAGCGAGTGGCTGGTCTTGGCGCTGAGCGATAATCAAATAGGCGAGCGCCGTTAATTCAGCGGCAATGGCCAAAACGATGGCAGTTTCATCGTAAAGCATAAAGCCGACAAGCCCCAGTACGCCAAGCCACATCACATGACGTTCACGGAAATAGGCAAGTGCTAAAACGGCAGCTCCAGCAATTGCGAGTGCAATCGCTTCAAGCATCGTCAATTCGGCAAAAGCCATATCGCTTTCTCCGCGGATTGCCAAGAAAACAATCAACTGAATGCCGCCAACTAATAAGTAGAGCGGGCTCAACAACTTCTGCTTGTCTTGCGGAATCAGCAACAAGAGCAAAGTAAGCGCGAACAAGGTCCAGATCGGCACGAGCGGGCTCTCAATATCCCATATGCTCCAAACGAGCAAACCGGAACCGAATAGCAAGAGCCAGCTGAAGATCATGGCCAGCCCGTCTTTGCTCAGGAAGAACCAAACGAGCGTGACGGCGATGAAGAGCAGCCATTCGACTAAGCCGATGCCGGGAGCTGCCGAGCTCAGGATGGTGATTCCGCTAATAAACGCCAATACGGTAAATGCAGAATGGCGCCAGATAAAGAAGTGTGCGATGGCCGCAATAAACAAAGCCCACGGGACGATGCTGGAGCCGGTTCCGAGATGAAAGGTTTGGCCGGTCACAATTAAACTTGCCCAGAACATCACGTAACCGAGTATGCGGAAAATGATGGGGTGGCCGAACCGTTTTTTCTCGGAAAAATGAGCAAGTATATAGAAAATCCACATGAGTACTACAACCATGCCGACTTTTGCGATGGCCGGGATGGCTTGCCAATTGGCGGCGATAAAACTGAAGACGGCAAGCGCAAAAAAGATTAAGCCGATAATGAGCAAAAGAGGCAGTTTGCGTTTTTCCGGCTGACGGGTCTCAAACGCCTGGATGCGTTCGGCCGTTTCGATATCGATGACTCCTTCTGAGCGCCATTGGGCGATTTTGCGTTCCCATTCCATAGCGGGCACCTCCCTAATTATTAACTATATTATAATCCTAAATTGTCAGAAATGATAGAAAACTAGACTGGCTTCTAGGTCGAATTTAGTGATTTAACCATCATCATAGTTGGGTGAAGTTTAGCATAACGCATAGTGAGTTTTGTGTTTATTTTGCAATAGACATTTGTATAAAGAGGGTTTCAGCTTCCATATGGCGAAAGCTTCACTTTATTACAAAAGGGTGAGAAATAAGTGTTGTGGCCACTGAAAATTGGGCTTGCTGGAGCCGTAAAGGCTGGAGTGTGAAGACAGTGGAATTATTATATGAGTGGATGGGGCGCCTTCAAATGGCAATTTTTCTACTAGCGGCGTTATTGATTCCGTGGTGGTTAAAGCGATATTTTTGGCTCGGTTTAGTGACAATAGGGTATATCTTGTACATAACTTGGAGGATTTATCTTCAAGCTATGGGAAAGACGGCAGAAGTCTCGAGCGGATTTAGCGCAATGACTTTACCTTATTTGGCAGGATTATCGCTGCTCGGCTATTTATTTCAAAAGTTGATCGACTATCGGAAGCATAAAGGTTTTAAGGACTAGTAGAGGGAGTGATATGAATGATTATCGATCCAACGCAACAAAGCAGTAAGGAAAATTACAAGCTGCTGATCGGCAGTGTGTTGCCGCGGCCGATTGCCTGGGTATCGTCTGTGTCGTCAGGCGGCGAGTTGAATTTGGCGCCTTTCAGTTTTTTCACTGTTGCTTCGCGCAATCCACCGATGCTGATATTTTCGATTGGCGAAGGAGTTGGGGCAAGGACCGGGACAGTAAAAGACACCCTCACAAATATCCGGGAGCGGGGGGAGTTTGTCGTCAATATCGTTTCGGCATCCCTCGCGAATGAAATGGCAAAAACCGGCGAGCATGTCGCGCCGGAGATCGATGAATTCGATTACGTAGGATTGACGCCGATATCATCTGAAGTGGTTTCCGTACCGCGCGTGAAAGAAGCGCCCGTCAGCATGGAATGTGAGCTGGTGCAGGTCATTCCGCTCGGCGACGATCATCTTGTCATCGGCAAAGTGCTGCGCTTCCATGTCCAAGATGACTTATATGACAAAGGCAGGATCGATACAACAAAACTTGCGCCGATCGGGCGGCTTGCCGGAACTTATTCGCCTGTGGAATCGATGTTTACGTTGCCTAACGAGCATTTGGAAAGCTATTTGCGGCCACCGGTAGATAAAGACCGGGAGTAGCCGTACCCACGGGGAGGGATGATTCATGGTCTTACTGGCTAAAAACATTAGGTTCGAACGCTTGCGGAGAGAACATTTGCCTGAGCTTTATGGATGGATCACGAAAGAGCCCCAAATCAATCGGTTTTGGGGATATAGCTATAACGGTACTTACGGGGAATTTGTGCGTGAGTTTGTTGGCAGCATCAAAGGCCGTGACCCGACTGAACCGTTTCTTATCTATTATCTGGATCAGCCGATTGGCTATATCCAAACCTTCCGCTGGAGCGACTATCCTGGCAGTGAACAGTTTCAGGAATTGCAGCATGCAGCCGGGCTGGATATTCTTATCGGGGCTCCCGCATACCGCGGAAAAGGATTTGGGCAAGTTATCATCCAGCGTTTTTTAGTAGAAGTGGTGTTTCGCGACGGATTTGTGACCTGCTGTATTACCGACCCCGATATCCGAAATAAGCCGGCCATCCGTGCTTATGAAAAAGTGGGATTTGAAATCGTCCGGCGCGTAGAAGAAGTTTCAGAAATTACACGCCCGGTGTGGTTCATGCGAATCGGACGACAGCAGCTGGAACGAAAGAAACCCTAGCCGAACGGACTAGGGTTTCACTTTTTGTTCGGCATCACGGATTGCTTGTTCCATGAAGCGTACGGGTTGTTCGAGCATACGCCCATGGCCGACAGCGAGAAAAGCAGGCTGCAATAAGGTTAATTTCTTGGCGCTTTGAAGTGCTATGCGTTTGTCCCATGTCGCCATGGCTGGAAACGGAAACAAAGGCTTGAACGTTCCGGAAACGGCTGTTCCACCACGCGTCTGGAAAGCATCTCCTGCAATGAGCATGCCTGTGCGTCTGTCGAAAAAGGAAATGGATCCCGGAGAATGCCCTGGAGAAGAGACGACTTCGAGCGAACCGACCCGGTCGCCTTCTTTCAGTAGGCGGTCAGGCGGAGTTTGGATGTTTTTGGGGGTGCCGCCTTTGACCGGTTTGCCTTCATCTTCCGGCGAAGCACTGCTATCGCCGCGAAGGATTTTGGCTTCTCTGGCGGAGATGGATACTTGTGCCGCCGGAAATTGTTTTTTTAATGCATCAAGTGCGCCGACATGATCGACATGAGCATGTGTCAGTGCAATTTCAGTGATTGGCTTGCCGATGGTTTTTGCCGCCAAAGCGATGTCCCTAGCCGCAAATCCCAAGGCGCAATCGACAAGAGTTAAGCCTTCTTGTTCTTCGACCAAATAACAATTCACCGGAAATAGTTTTGGCATAAAAGCTAGTTGGTAAACATTCTGCACTTTTTTGACCCGCATAACCGCCAACTCCTTTTGGTTGATTACTGCCATTTTAACGCAATTGGCAGCGGAATTGAAGATACGGGGCAAATAGTTGTGCAGGGGACGAAGCTGGCGCATAATGACCCTATATCGATTTTAACGGAGGAGGAAATCCAGTTGGTGAAGTTAAAGGGCGTAGTGCCTGCCATGCGTAATTTAAAAGAATTCGAACGACTGCTTGCCAGCGACCAGGAGACGATCATTTTTCTGGAGGTCCGGCTCGCACAGCTCAAGCCGCTCGTCGCTGCTGCGAAAAAAGCAGGCAAGAAAGTCATCTTGCATGCCGATTTGATCCAAGGCTTGAAAACGGACGCTTATGGCATTGAGTATTTAGTGCGTGAAGTCAAACCGGACGGCATCGTTTCGACCAGAAGCAATGTCATCGCACTCGCGAAAAAAAATAAATTGACGACAATCCAGCGCCTGTTTTTGCTCGACAGCCATGCGCTCGAACATAATTTGAGTTTGATCGATCAAGTCAAACCCGATTATATTGAGCTTTTGCCAGGTCTTATTCCTTCAATCATTAAAGAAGTTCACGAACGGACCGGCATTCCGATTATTGCGGGCGGTTTAATCCGTACAAGGGAAGATATAGAACTAGCCTATCAAGGCGGAGCGCAAGCCGTTTCGACGTCTCAGGCAGAATTATGGGATACGTAATTCACTAAAGCCCCTTCACCGACGCCCTTGTTAACGCGGGGCTTCATTTTTTTGTCAGATTTCAGTCCCTTAAAGATGCTCGAAAAAATGTTGACAGCGTTTTCAAAAACTGCTAAATTGATTTTACAAGTTAAGGACCGTGCAGGAGAATAGGAGATCCGCATCGGACAAGGCCCAAGCCAATGGGCCTTCGTTCGATGCGGATTTTTTTGTCTATGGGACTTGATTCAACATGGAAATCTTGTTTGCCTTATAGAGTGAATGTTTTGGGTAAAGCAGGGTATTAAAAAAGGGGTGTAGGGAAAATGACTATGTTTTTAGCAGAATTGATCGGTACGATGATTCTCATCATTTTTGGTGCGGGTGTTGTAGCAGGTGTAGTATTAAAAGATTCAAAAGCGGAAAACTCAGGCTGGATCGTCATCACAATCGCTTGGGGACTCGCTGTAACGATGGGTGTCTACGCGGTCGGAAATTTCTCGGGAGCGCATTTGAACCCAGCGGTCACATTAGGTTTTGCATTTGTCGGTGAATTTCCTTGGTCACAAGTGCCAACTTATATCGCAGCACAGATTTTGGGTGCCATTATCGGTGCCGTTATTGTTTTCTTCAACTATCTTCCTCATTGGGACAGAACGAAAGAAGCGGAATCCAAACTTGCTGTGTTCGCCACCATTCCAGCAATCCGTCGTCCATTCTCCAATCTGATTAGTGAAATCATCGGAACTTTTGTCTTGGTCATGGGCTTGTTGTTCATCGGCGCCAATGACTTTACGGAAGGTTTGAACCCATTAATCGTTGGTGCGCTTATCATCGCGATTGGCATGTCGCTTGGCGGCACAACAGGTTATGCGATCAACCCTGCGCGTGATTTAGGTCCGCGCATTGCCCACGCTTTGCTGCCAATTCCCGGAAAAGGGCCGTCTGACTGGAGCTATGCTTGGGTGCCGATTGTCGGGCCGGTCTTCGGCGGTATTTACGGAGCCGTTTTCTATAAAGCCTTATTTACTGGAGAGTACGGTTTGTCCTTCTTCGCATTAAGTTTAGTGCTCGTCCTGGTATTTATCGGGGCAGCCAGTGTAGAATTGAAAAAAGGCCGAGTAAAGGCTAAACAATTACGAGAAAGAACTATTTCATAAGGTAGCGGAGGAGATTCCAGTGAGTAAAAAATATATTTTATCGATTGACCAAGGAACAACGAGTTCACGTGCTGTGCTATTGAACCATAACGGCGAAATCGTCGGCACGGGCCAGCAGGAATTCCAGCAATTTTTCCCGAAACCGGGTTGGGTCGAGCATGACGCCAATGAGATTTGGACGTCCGTCCTAGCCTGTATCGCAGAGGTGCTGCGCAAAACAGATATCGATCCATCAGAGATTTCAGGCATCGGCATCACCAATCAGCGGGAAACGACAGTCGTCTGGGACCGCAACACAGGCAAGCCGATTTATAAGGCAATCGTCTGGCAATCACGCCAAACGGACGGCATTTGCAATGAATTGAAGGAACAGGGATTGAATGACACCTTCCGCAAAAAAACCGGTCTCTTGATCGATGCTTATTTTTCTGGCACGAAAGTGAAATGGATCCTCGACAATGTCGAAGGGGCAAGAGAAAAAGCGGATAATGGCGATTTAATGTTCGGTACGATCGACACATGGCTTGTGTATCGTTTGTCTGGCGGGTCAACGCATATCACGGATTACAGCAACGCATCCCGTACGCTCATGTACAATATCCACGACCTGGAATGGGACGAGGAATTGCTTGATATTTTGACAGTGCCAAAGAGCATGCTGCCGGAAGTGCGCCAGTCATCTGAAATTTATGCGCATACGGTTAATTATCATTTCTTTGGCCACGAAGTGCCGATTGCGGGAATTGCCGGTGACCAACAGGCAGCCCTATTCGGCCAAGCGTGTTTTGAAAAAGGCATGGCAAAAAACACTTACGGTACCGGCTGCTTCATGTTGATGAATACTGGCGAAAAAGCAGTGGAATCCGAACACGGCTTGCTCACCACACTCGCTTGGGGTGTTGATGGCAAAGTCGAATATGCGCTCGAAGGCAGTATATTCGTGGCAGGATCCGCTATCCAATGGCTACGTGATGGGTTGCAGGTCATCAATACGGCGCCTGAGAGCGAACAATTCGCCAAACAAGTGGATTCGACGGACGGTGTCTACATGGTGCCGGCATTTGTCGGGCTTGGCACACCGTACTGGGATACCGATGCGAGAGGCGCTGTATTCGGCTTAACGCGCGGTACGACGAAAGCGCATTTTATTCGCGCGACACTCGAAGCGCTCGCATATCAGACAAAAGACGTTGTAGATGTTATGATAGAAGATGCAGGGATTGAATTGAAAACTTTGCGCGTCGATGGCGGGGCAGTCGGCAACGATATGTTGATGCAGTTCCAGTCGGATTTGCTTCATGTACCTGTTGAACGGCCACGCATCCAGGAAACGACGGCGTTAGGTGCTGCTTACTTGGCGGGCCTTGCTACAGGATTCTGGAAAGACAAAGACGAAATTGCCGCTCAATGGCAACACGACAAAACTTACGAGCCGGAAATGTCAGAGGAAACAAGCGAACGCTTGTACACTGGCTGGCAAAATGCAGTAGCCGCAACTCGTACATTCAAGCCCGTTAACTAAACTTACAAGTTAATCAAACGAGAGATAAATGGCCGGAGACATAGAGAGACCATGCCAGTACAGCAGATGCAAATCTGCGGCTGTGTACGGGTCTCTCTTTTTAATGTGGAATATATTGGAAAAGGAGTCGGTTAAGAATGAAATTCTCAAGCCTAGAACGGACAAAAACTTATGGTCAAATGAAACAAGCGCCACTCGATGTATTAATCATCGGAGGCGGAATTACAGGAGCGGGGATTGCGCTTGATGCTACGGCACGCGGCGTTCGCGCAGGCGTTTTGGAAATGCAGGATTTTGCAGCAGGCACTTCGAGCCGTTCGACAAAACTCGTGCACGGCGGATTGCGCTACCTCAAGCAATTTGAAGTGAAAATGGTTGCAGAAGTCGGCAAAGAACGCGAAATCGTTTATGAAAACGGGCCTCACGTGACAACGCCGGAATGGATGATGTTGCCGTTCCATAAAGGCGGCACATTCGGACCGCTCAGCACAAATGTAGGACTGCGCGTCTACGACTTTTTAGCGGGCGTGAAAAGAAGCGAACGCCGCAAAATGTTCTCCCGCGAAGAAGCGATTCGCCGGGAGCCGCTTGTGAAGCAAGAAGGATTAAAAGGTGCAGGATATTACGTTGAATACAAAACGGACGATGCACGTTTGACGATGGAAGTCATGAAAAAAGCTGTCGAAAAAGGCGCACATGCACTGAACTATGTGAAAGTAAAAGGTTTCTTGTACGATAACGGAAAAGTGGTCGGCGTTGTAGCGGAAGATCAGCTTGACGGCACGATTCACGAAATCTTTGCGAAAAGAATCGTCAATGCGGCAGGCCCATGGGTCGATACATTGCGCGAAGAAGACAAATCGAAAAAAGGCAAAACTTTGCAGCTGACAAAAGGGATCCATTTGGTATTCGATCAATCCCGTTTCCCGCTGAAGCAAGCCATCTATTTTGATATGCCGGACGGCCGCATGGCATTTGCCATTCCGCGCCAAGGCAAAGTGTATGTGGGTACGACAGACACTGTTTACAAACAGGACATTGCTCATCCAACGATGACGACTGAAGACCGTGATTACGTCATAGAAGCTGTCAACTTCATGTTCCCAGACGTAAGAATCACGACTGCAGATATCGAATCTAGCTGGGCAGGATTGCGTCCGTTGATTCACGAAGAAGGCAAAGACCCATCCGAAATTTCCCGTAAAGATGAAATTTTCGTATCTGATTCTGGGTTGATTTCAATTGCAGGAGGCAAGCTCACGGGCTATCGCAAAATGGGCGAGAGCATCATGGACTTAGTCACTAAGCAGCTACAGGATGAATACGGTACTTCTTACAAAAAAGTATCGACGAAAAAAATGGCGCTTTCCGGTGGGGAAGTCGGCGGTTCAAAAGGCTTTAAAGCATTTAAAGCAGACCGTTTAAACCGTGCGGCTGAATTCGGCCTCACAGAAGACGCAATGGAAATGCTCGTCAACCGCTACGGCGCGAATGTCGATCAAGTATTGCGCCATTATACAGATGGGTTGGCTGAGGCAGCTGATCATAATCTCGATCCGCTTGTCTATGCGATGTTGCAATATGGCATCGAATCCGAAGCGGTCTGCAAACCGGTTGATTTCTTCATCCGCCGTACAGGCGCTTTGTATTTCGATATCCACTGGGTTCATGCTCATAAACAAGCCGGTGCAGATTATATGACAGCCGTATTCAATTGGACGGCTGAGCAGAAAGCGCGCTACATGGAGGAATTGGAAATCCTTCTTCACGAAGCGGTCATTCCAACCGACCAATCTGAATTAAGTAAATAAGTGCTAATTGGCGTTCTAGCCCCTTGTCATTCATTTGATGAGGGGTTATTTTTTTGATGAAATTAATAATAATTATGTCATTAGTGCTAAAAGAGTAGTTTTAAAGGGTAGAGAATAATATCCATTATTTATCTAAATTCAAAAATATTTTTACATTGTCTAGGCATTTGTTCGGAAAGATCGTATAATTTTTGTAACAATCTATTTGAATTATCAGAAAATATAGAGTGGAAAGTTTATGGGGGACGGTGAGGAGAATGATCAAGAAACAGACAACTACTGCAATGGCGGCTATGACATTAGCCCTTTCTCTGATAAGTTTAAGCACGACCGAATATGCACAGGCTTCAACTGAAAAACCGGTGGAGCGCGTCGTGGTGAAAATGACAGGGCAGGCCATAGAAAATGAGGCTGCACGGAAAGTCACAACTGCGAACAACGAAGAAGGGCAAATCGTCACGCTCGAAGTGCCAAAAGGGCAAAGCCTGGAATCTTTCATGGCTGAACTATCCAAACAAAGCGATATCGACTACGTGGAACCGGATGTGCCCGTTGAGCTCGCTGCTATCCCGAGCGATCCGTTTTACGCGGGCTATCAATACCATCACCGGCTTATCGGTTCAGAATCTGCCTGGGACCGGACGATTGGACGTGATGATGTGTTGGTAGCGGTGATTGATGATGGATTTGATTTGGCACATCCCGATTTAAAGGGCCGCGTTGTCTCGCCATTCAACATCATCACGGGAAAACCTGGCAGTGTCAGTGTCGAGCTTCACGGCACGCATGTGGCCGGCCTTATTGCAGGCAATATGAACAATAATGAAGGCGGAGTCGGTGTAGCTCCGGGAACAAGCATTATGCCGATTGATGTATTTGATGGAGAAGATGGTTTTATCTCAGATGTGGCTGCAGGGGTTTACCGTGCAGTGGATAATGGAGCAGACATCATTAATATGAGCTTGGTTGCTTATGCAGACACGAACGTCTTGAGAGACGCTGTGCAATATGCTCATGCCAACAATGTACTAGTGGTGGCTGCTGCTGGCAACGACGGCATCAGTTCTCCTTACTATCCGGCTGCTTACAAAGAAGTGGTTTCTGTCGCTTCGACCGATGCTGCGGATTTGCACTCTGACTTTTCGAATTATGGCAAAACAATCGATATCGCTGCGCCAGGGACAGGTGTCTTTTCAATCTTTCCAGATGGTTTATTCGGTGGACTGGACGGAACTTCCATGTCTACCCCAATTGTCTCCGGTGCAGCAGCATTATTGAAAGCAAACGAACCGAAACTCAGCCATACCGATATCGCAGGACGCTTGATGCTAACAGCGAAAGACCTCGGGAAAACTGGGAAAGATGATTATTATGGACATGGGCGATTGGATGTCGACCGCGCGCTGAGTTTGGATGCCAGCCATTGGTCGAACCGTCTATCCGGTGCGACGCGCTACGAAACGGCAGCAGCCATTTCCAAAGCTGGATGGAGCTCCGCTTCAACCGTCATCATCGCAACTGGCAGCGATTTTCCCGATGCCTTAGCTGGAGGGCCGCTAGCCTACCAGGAAAATGCGCCGATTTTGCTGACCAAAGGAGATAGTTTGCATCCGGCTGCAGCAGCTGAAATTCGTCGTTTGAAGCCGGAACATGCAATTCTTTTGGGCAGTACCGGTGCACTTTCTGAAAACACTAAAACGCAAGTAAGCGAGCTGGTCGAAAGTGTTCGGCGTATCGGCGGCAAAACACGCTACGACACAGCCGCCCAGATCGCGAATGAACTGTCGAGTGAACGTGCGGTCGTCTCAAACGGCCAAAACTTCCCCGATGTGCTTTCCGTTTCGCCATATGCAGCGAAGCATGGCATTCCGATTTTGCTGACGCGCACCGGCACGTTGCCGGCAGAAACGAAAACAGCACTCACCGGCAAAAGTTCGACAATCGTTACTGGCGGAACCGGTGCAATCAGCAATGCCGTCATGGTGCAATTACCGGATGCTACACGCTACGGCGGAGCAAATCGCTACGACACCGGTAAACTGATCAATCAAGGCTTGCCGATGGGAAAACCTAAAGCCTTTATTGCGACTGGCACAAATTTTCCTGACGCCTTAGCAGGTTCGGTGCTCGCGGCCAAAAAAGACGCGCCGATTTTATTGACTGCAGCGAACTCGGTCCCTTCCTCTACCAAGAGTTTGCTTCCGGCGTATCCGGCTTTTTCCATCTTCGGCAGCAAAGGGGCCGTCTCGCCTGATGTGAAGTTCGAAGTCGATTTGCAATTAAAGTAAGCGAAATTATGGCTTTTGCCAAAGAGGCTCCTCCAAAAAAGATTTCCTGCCTTTACATATCTTTGAGGATTTCAGGGTAAAGGAGAGTATCAGGCAGCATCAGCTGCAGCAGCTACTGTATTGGAGGATGAAAAGATGAGAAAGATGAATCGCGGAATGATTACGTCACTCGGGGCGATTGGCATCGCGCAAGGGTTGAAAATCGTCACACACAAAGTGGTGGCAGGAAAATGGGATTGGCAGCAAGCCTTCACGACAGGCGGCATGCCAAGCTCCCACTCAGCAGGCGTATCAGCACTCGCCGCATATGTTGCTTCCAATAAAGGCGCACGTCATACGGAAACGGCACTCGCCGTTGTATTCGGGGCCATCGTTATGTACGATGCACAAGGCATCCGTCGACACACAGGAGAAATCGCACGGCTGGTCAATGATCTCGAGGATAGCTTCATGCAAATTTCCGGGGAGTTCCCGAGCTTTGAATTTGTGGAGCGCGAGAAAGAGCTGAAGGAATTGCTTGGGCATCAGCCGATTGAAGTATTCGCGGGTGCAGCATTCGGCACCTTGCTCGGCATCGTGGCCGCAAAAATCGAGAACCGCGAACGAGACTTGGAACAACAAAAACAACTGCCCCACAACGGGCGCATGAGCCGTTCAGATTACAGATAAGAAAATCGCCGTAATGGCGGTTTTTTTGTTTGCGTTGAAAATGCTGTGTAAAGTTTGTTAAGTGTTGGTGAAGAGTGTCCCTAAAGGGGTTACGGGAGGAGAGAAATCGGTTAGCCTAAAAGTGAAAGCAGACCCATTCGAAGGAGGAAAATCATTTGAAGATTTCTGCTCTGAACATTTCACTTTCATCACTCGCTTTTGGACTGGTATTCATGGCGCATTCCGAGCCAGCGACATTTGCCAGCGGGGCTGTAACAGGGAACAATCAGTACGAGCCAGGACGCGGAGTGATCGAACGGCTGGGTCCTCAAAATGATGTGGAAGAAGAATTGGCCCAATTGGAACAGCGTGTAGACAGTAAAGACAAATTGACCATTGAGGAGTATCAAGAAATCCAAGGGCAATTGGACGAGTTATTGCAGCGGATGAACAATCAGGCGAAAGTGAGCGGACAACCGAACGTACAACTATTTGGCGAAGTACTCGAATTGCAGGAAACAATCACTGGAATCGATGTCCGCTAAATGGCTAAAGGTTTGCTATAGAGATGGATACAGGAAGCGATGCTCAGGCATTGCTTTTTTGATAGAGAAACAAATAGACAAGCGCGATTCAATCTGCTATTCAGTGAAACGCATAAAAAATGAACAGCAAAAAAACAGGGACCCGTTTATGTAGCGGATCCCTGTTTTTGACGTTTAATAAGCGCCTTGTGAGTAGGTAAGTTCATAGCTGTGTGTGTAGATTTCGAAAATGTTGCCAAAAGGATCTTCGACGTAAACCATTTTATAAGGTTTATCGTCGGGATAATATTCACGAATTGGCATCCGCTGTTTGCCGCCATGCTGTTTGATTTTTTCTACCAATTCTTCAATATTTGGATCCTGAATGCAGAAGTGGAAAATGCCTGTTTTCCAATACTCAAAATTATTCTCAGGTTTTTCATTCTGCGGGAATTCAAACAGTTCGACGCCAACTTTGTCTCCTGTGGCAAGATGGGCAATCCGGAATTCCTTCCAGTCATTTCCGAAGACGTCACGGCACATTTGGCCGATGGCGGTATCGTCATTGTAAACGGGTGCTGGCTCCATGATTGTGTACCATCCGAGTACTTCGGTGTAAAATTCTACTGCTTTGTCGAGGTCCGGGACAGATAAACCGATATGTGAAAAACTTCTTGGGTATGGCATCATTTGATGATTCCTCCTTTGTTTGGTTGACAGTTACAGTATGGGGGATTATTCTGCTAGTGAACAGTATGCACTTTTTTGAGAGGTGCTACCCAAAAGGGAAGTAGGGAAGCAAAATGGACAAATTGCTGAATGTGGACGAGCATGGCAAACTGAAGTGTTCGATCGAGTATACACTTCAAAAAATCGGCGGGAAATGGAAGCCAGTCATTTTGTGGCATTTAGCGTATGACGGCATACATCGTTATGGAGAGCTTAAGAAGTTGATGCCGGGCATCACCCATAAAATGTTAAGCCAGCAATTAAAGGAATTGGAACAGGATCAGCTGATTGTTCGGAAGCAATTCAACGAAATGCCTTTGAAAGTGGAATACTCCATTTCTGATAAAGGCACTTCTTTAAAGCCATTGTTAAAAGAAATGCATAATTGGGGCAGCCGGCAAGACGAATAGCTGTGCCTCTTAGCGAAATTGGTTTTCCTCAAGCTAGCTCCAATTACTTAAAAAGGCTATTTTTATAAGCCGTAAGTCACGTTTTATTATTCATTTTGTTGTTCTGAATTTTGAAATTTATTACCAATTGAGGACAAAATATTACAAAGGCAACCTAAGGTGGAGGTTTGACGTTCTAAGGTTTATAATGAAGAAAATTCGGGGATAAATTATGTCCGGCAGGAGGTACAGCTATGAAATGCACAAAGTGCGGCACGACGAATGATAAGTCTGCAAAGTTCTGTGATAATTGCGGCGCGCCGCTCGCTACAAGAACACAACGCAAACCGAAGCGCAATAAATTCATGTATGCGCTCGTATTATTAGCTATGTTATTAGGGCTTGGATTTGGATTGGGACAACTATTGGGCGAGGAAGAACCGGAAGTGGCATTGCCGCAAGAAGACACCGAAGCTTCTGAGGAAGAGCCAGTAGAAGAACCACAGGAAGAACCGGTGGAAGAAGAACCAGCGGAAGAGCCAATTGAAGAAGAAATGCCGGTGGAAGAACCGGAAACACAAGTATCATCTGAAGAATCGGTGGAAGGCACGGTAACCAAAGCCGAAAATATCACCCATCCATCCGACCAAGAAGAAAAAGTCGAGCCGAAGAAAAAAGACAAAGCGGCTGTCATTAAAGATGCGCAGTCTCGCGTCTATACCATCTTGACTGAAGGCGGGCAAGGGTCTGGGTTCTTGTTCTCAGAAACCGGCATGGTTGTAACCAATGCACACGTCGTGTCAGGGTATACGGATGTCATTGTACGCAATATTAATGGCCAGGACCATGAAGGAACGGTTGTCGGAATTTCAGCTGAATCCGATATCGCCTTGATTCAAGTGGATGCTTTGACAGGAATCGCACCCTTAGATGTGGAAATGGCAGCGACCGATGTTGGAACGGAAGTTATCGCACTCGGCAGCCCATCTGGTTTTGAAAATACGGCATCTATGGGCTACCTGACAGGCATCGACCGTGATTTCTACCAGGAGTTCACTTACGAAAACATTTACCAGATCGACGCAGCGCTGGCGCCGGGTTCAAGCGGCGGACCGCTACTCGATGCTGGAACTGGGAAAGTCATCGGCATCAACTCGCTATTGTTCCCTGAAGGGGATTCAATTGGATTCTCTATCCCGCTGTATTCGATGTATGACCAATTGGATGCATGGGTAAAAAACCCGATGAGCCGTGAAGCGGTCGCCAAAATCTTCCCAGCCTACGATGATTTTGACAGTAACTACGAAGACGAAGATTATGAATTCGATTACAGCACCACACATGAATTCACTGAAGAATCATTGACCGAGTTTATCGTAAGCTATCAGGAATTTTACGAATTGGCATTGCAAGAAGAAGATTTCTACTATGTCCAGAACTTACTGGTTTACCAAAGCAATATTTACAATAGCATGATCGAGTATATTGACCAGATTGCTGGTAAAAACATGGAGCATATATTCAATAAACTGGATATTACCAATATGGAAGTCAAGGAAGATCATGCCCTTGTCTATACAGAAGAAGCGTTTGAGTTTAAAGACGCGGAAGGCAATTGGTCGGTGCAAGAACGCACGAAAGTCTATACGGTGGTCATGGACGATTATGGATTCTTCTATATTTCCGATATCGTCAATGTAGAATAATGAAAAGGGGCTGTCTCATAAGTCCCTAAAATAAAACAGACGGAGAAAAAATTCTTTTTCTCTGTCTGTTTTTGATTTATCGGTGAGGCACCTGAGAGTAGCCGGCTGATGGGAATGGAGACGGCGACTCCAGCGGGAACAGTGACTGAGCGAAGCGAAGGAGCGACGCGAGCCGAAGACCCTGGACTGAGCGAAGCGAGGGAAGCGGCTAAGGCCGTGCCCGTGGAAAGCGTCCGTCGAAATGGACATCAGCCATTTCTTTAGAAGAAAAGAGACTGCCCCTAAAAGTCACTTTTCATGACCTTTTGGGACAGCCCCTTTTGATGGATGAAATAAAGAACGCAGCTTCCTTTTGGGAGGCTGCGTTCTTGTCGTTTAGCTGCTCGAGACGAGGTCGGCTACGAGAATATAGCGTTCAGGAGCGTAGCCGACGAAATCGAAAGGATAGCACGTCGAGACAGTCAGCGTGGCCCTTGGTTTTGGGACAATGACGGTGCGGTCGTCTTCATCGACAATTCGCACTTGGCGTACGCGGTATGTGAAGGTGCCATCAGCTGTCTGAACGATGAACTCATCGCCTTTGCCAACTTGTCCAAGCTCACGAAATACAGTATCGCGGTGCCCGGACAAGACCGAGTTGTCGGATTGCCCTGGCATAACGCTCCCTGCATAATGGCCGACGCCTTTTTCCAGTTCGTCCTCATCGGTACCGTGAATAATTGGCAGGCTTGCCCCTAATTTAGGAATAATGAGTTCGCCCATCAAGTCGCCGATTTGGGGGTCAGATGGATAGCTGATGTCTTTTGGAAGTTGCCCTGTTTCTGCCGGTTCTGCCGGTTTTTCCGGTTTTTCCGGTTCTTCCGAATCCTCAAGGCTTTCTGCAGGTTCCGCATCTGGCAAGGAAACTTCAGCGTTTGTAGTCTGCAATTTTGGCGCGAAATCTTCCGCAGAGACAGCATCAGCTTTGTACAAAAGGTAGCCTTTTGCGAAAGTCGCTGCCTGGGTGCCGCTGAACCAGATGCCGAAAATAATCATTCCGGCTGCGGCAATCGTCATCAACCAGGAAATGGTTTTTTTACTCATGCTGTGCGCTTCACTCGGGAACGTCTGAACAACAAAGCGCCGAATGCGAGAATAGCAAGGCCAAATGCCATATTTGCCGCAAAATCACTTGCTGTTTTCGGCAATTTGCCGCCTTTGACGGTTTGGTTCGTGTTGTCGACAGGTTGTGTCGGAATCGGTGTAATGGCCGGTGTGCTGTCTTCCAATTCTTTTCCGGTATCAATGATGAGGTCCGAACCGAACATGTCAGCAGTCAACAGGATATCTGCCAGGAATTCACCTTGTGTATTGTATAGCTCGATCAACAGGTCGTAACCATCTGTCGACTCGAGAGAAATGAGCGATTGAACGTTCATCTCTTTTTTCTCGTCGCCTTTAACAAAATAATACTTGGCTTCCATTTCAAAGATTTCCATAAACTCATCGTAGATCGACAAAAGTTCCGCGATTTGTTCTGCGGATAATTCGGTTACAGTCGAAAATTCCTCGATCGCTATCATGCGTTCGCTAACTGCCATCAAGCGTTCTTCGAATTGTGGATTTGTGTAATCGAGTGTTTCAAAATGCTGTGCCAACCGCTCAAGTTCTTGCTCAGTCAAGCCGAATTCACTAAATACACTTTCCATATCCAAATCGAACAGCCAATCTTCTTGGTAGAACATAATGGAGCTTTCCAAGTCTTCGATAAACTCATAGTCTGCAAGGGATTCGTCGAACAAATTAAGGAATTGTTCCAGTTCTTCTTTAGAAGCAAATCCGAAATCCTCTAGTAAAGAGGCTAGGTTTTCATCTGTAATCGGTGTCAGTTCTAAATCGAAATTCAGGTAAAAATCGAGCGATTGTTCCAGCTCTTCCGCAAAAATGATGAAATCCCCATCCAATACGTCGACACCTGTATCCAAGTCTCCGAATTCTTCCAACAGGCTGTTTAGTTCAGCCCGCGTCAATTCGTATGTATCCATGATTTGCAAAATGCTGTCTTCTGTCAGCGGCGTGCCGAGTTCGATGGAAGAATAAAAATCATCCAAAGTCCATCCTTTTGTATCTAAATAGTCGATGTAATCCGCTTTTTCCCAGCCGATTTCAGCCAATAAGCGGTTAAACCCGCGGTCATCTTCTGAAATGGCAGAGGCCGGGGCTATGCCGATCGCGATTGCCAATAACAGAGACGTGATAATAGTGAAAATACCTTTCATTTGAATCCTCCTATATGTGAAATAAATGGAATATCTAGAATAGTATAGTCGTGAATCGTTACTTTTAGAATGGGTCAATAGAATTATAAGTAGTGAAATTATTTTCAGGGTCACTGACTAGAATATCTAATAAAAAATAATTAATTATTCGAATTGTCTTGCATTTTAGTTATTCATTATCGTATAGTCTATACAATAATGAATAAATGAGGTGAATAGATGCACCGACATTTGCTTGTGCCAGATTCTAAAGAAGAAGTTATGGCCATGCACGACGAAGATATTATCGTCACAAATAGGGAAGGGCGCATTATCAAAGTCACAGAAATGAGTGGCCTACATTACGGAGTGGAACCGGCTGCCTTGCTCGGCCGATCGATCTATGAGTTGGAGAGAGAAGGTGTTTTTACACCAGCAGTCACTCCGCAAGTCATCGAACGGAAGAAAAAACTGGTGCTTGTTCAAGAAACTGCGACCGGTAAGAAGATGCTCATTACGGGCATGCCGGTGTTTGATGAACAGCGGGAAGTCGAATATGTCATCAGTTATTCCTACGAAGTGTCAGAACTAATGATCATGAAAGAATACCTGGAGTCGCTCGAAACCGAAATGGACCGTGTTAAAGGAGAGCTTGCATATTTGCGTGGCAGGGACGTACCGGTTGAAGGATTCATTGCGCAAAGCGCGCAGTCCGAACGTGCCTTGCGCAGCGCATTGAAAATGGCGGAATACGATGCGCCACTCGTTATTGAAGGGCCAAGGGGGACCGGCAAAAGCTTAATCGCAAAGCTGATCCATCAACATAGTACACGGCGGGAGGAAGCGTTTATCGAAGTAGATTGCGGGGCGATCCCCGATACCATATTCGTGGAATCCTTTAATGAAACAGGTGGCTATTTTAGTCTCGCTGCAGGTGGGACATTGGTGCTCAACGAAATCGACCGACTATCATGCCGGGCCCAGTCGATGCTCGAGAAGCTGCTGGCAGAAAAACGCGACATCCGGCTCATCGCGATTAGCGAAACGTCTTTAGAGGCACATATGCAAGCAGGTGCATTCCGTGAAGCCTTGTTTTACTTATTGAACATTTCGCATATCGAACTGGCCGGTCTCCGTGGACGTCCGGAAGACTTGGAAGCATTCTTGTCACAAGTACTTGAAGAACTCGGCCGGAAATACGGCACACGAAAAAAACTGGCCGATGCGGCGTACGTGCATCTACTGCAATTGGAGTGGAAAGGCAATTTCCGGGAAGTCCGCAATGTGCTGGAACGCAGTTATCTGGAAAGTGAGTACGCTGACATTCGTCTCGAAGACTTGCCGGCGAGTTACCGCCCGGCGCAAGACGAACAAGTGGGCATCGAACTCGAAGGCCGGACCTTGCCGCATCTACTCGATGTAGTCGAAAAGAAAGTACTCGAGAATGCCAAGAAACGCTACCGGACAACGACTGAAATAGCGGAACGGCTGGGTATCAGCCAGCCATCAGTTGTCCGCAAATTAAAAAAACACGCTATCGCAACAGGAAGGGATGAAGACTTATGACAACGAAACAAACACCAGGTTGGATGGACATGACGAATTCGATCGGCAATTTACTTGCGCCGAGTATGGCAAAAGACCATCCGAATCTTCCGGTCGTAAAAGCGGAAGGCTGTTATTACTACGGGGCGGATGGACGCACTTATCTGGATTTCACGTCCGGCATTGCGGTGGAGAATGTTGGACATCGCCACCCGAAAGTCGTTCAGGCTATCAAAGACGGGGCTGACCATCTAATCCATGGGCCTTCGGGGGTCATCATTTACGAATCGATCTTGAAATTGGCGTACGAACTGCAGCAAATCATGCCAGGGAAACTCGATAACTTCTTTTTCGCCAATAGCGGCACCGAAGCGATCGAAGGCGGCATCAAACTGGCGAAATATGTAACGAAACGCCCGTATGTTGTGTCTTTCACAGGCTGTTTCCATGGCCGTTCGATGGGCGCGCTCAGCGTATCGACCTCGAAAAGCAAATACCGTAAGCATATGCAACCGTCTTGGCTGACGTATCAATTGCCGTATGCACATCCGGATGATTTGCCGGAAGGAGCAGACCCAGCTGTCTTTTTCCCGGAGAAACTCGAACGCGATATCGAAAAGCTTTTCAATCATCAAGTGACACCGGAAGAAGTTGCTTGCATCATCTTAGAACCGGTACTAGGTGAAGGCGGCTATATCATTCCGCCGAAAGAATGGTTGGAAAAAGTACGCGAAATTTGTGACCGACATGGCATCCTGCTTATTTTTGATGAAGTGCAAACAGGCTTTGGCCGTACCGGCAATTGGTTTGCGGCGCAGACTTTTGGCGTCACGCCGGACATTATGGCAGTTGCAAAAGGCATCGCAGCCGGACTTCCGCTCAGCGCGACGGTGGCCTCGAAAGAGTTGATGGATCAATGGCCGCTTGGTACGCATGGGACGACATTCGGCGGCAATCCACTCGCCTGTTCAGCAGCACTTGCTTCTATAGAAGTATTAAAAGAAGAACGGCTATTGGAAAATGCCCAAACACTGGGCGCCTATGCCCTCAAAGAGCTGGATAAGCTAAAGCAAAAGCATCCAGTCATCCGTGAAGTGCGTGGCGTTGGGCTTATGATTGGCATCGAATTGATGGATCCTAAAACGAAACGACCGGACGGGAAAGCGGTCATGGAAGTTTTGGATGATTGCCTGAAGCAAGGGGTGCTGTTCTATTTATGCGGCAATTCAGGAGAAGTCATCCGGATGATTCCGCCGCTCGTTGTCACGCAAGAGCAGATCGATGAAGGCATTCGCGTGCTCGACCAGGCGTTAACGAATTTACGGTAACAATTGAAGGGGATTATACAAAAGGGGGAAACGTTCATGACTAGCATTCCAAAAGAGAAACAGGCTTTATCGCCATCTGCCACATGGAAATTCATCATCCCATCACTAATCGGTGCGCTCTTATTTTTGGTACCTGTTTCGTATGAGGGTCAAATTACAATAGGAGTCGGCATTTTGGCTTCTTTCTTGCTCAGCACATTCGGCGAGTGGATTCCTGGCTTCATTCTAATTCTTCTTGGTTTCTCAGCGTTCTCAGGCCTGGCAGCGACAATCGCAAAGCCTGCCTTTATCCGTAATTCCGAGATGCTGCGCCCAATTTTCATTATCGGCCCTGTCAGCTTGGCCATTCGTTTTATCGGGTTTGCGGTTGGCGTCATGGCATTCTATGAAGTCGGCCCTGAAGCGATCGCTTCGCGCAATACAGGCGGCGTTGTGCTTTATGACCTGGCGCCGGTGCTCTTGACTTGGTTCTTGTTTGCCGGCATCTTGTTGCCGCTGCTCGTTGAATTCGGCTTGATGGAATTCGTTGGAACTTTGCTCAATAAAGTGATGCGTCCGGTGTTCACACTTCCAGGCCGTTCGTCGATCGATGCCATGGCCTCCTGGATGGGCGCGGCACCAGTAGGAGTACTTGTAACGATGAAACAGTATGACGAAGGCTACTACACAAAACGGGAAGCGGCTGTCATTGCAACAACGTTTTCAATCGCTTCGGTCGCCTTTAGTTTAGTAGTCGCAAACGTCATTGGCATCGGTCATTTATTCCTGCCGTTTTATCTGGCAGTTTCAGTTGCCTGCCTCGTTGCAGCAGTCATCATGCCGCGCATTCCGCCTTTGTCTCGTAAAACTGATACATACCGCGAAGGTGTCGGCAAACAAATTGACGACACGGTTCCAGAAAATGTGTCTTTGGTCAAATGGGGCTTTGAAGCAGCCCGTCTGAAAGCGAGTCGTGCTGCTAGCGGCAAGAAGCTGGCGCAGTCTGGCATCGGGACGGTCATGGACATTTGGCTAGGGTTGATACCGTTGGTGATGGCGCTGGGGACGGCCGCCTTAATCGTTGCGGAATATACGCCAATTTTCCGGATTATCGCATATCCGCTCATCCCACTACTGACAGTGCTAGGCTTGCCAGAAGCAGCTCAAGCTGCACCGACCTTACTGGTTGGATTTGCGGACATGTTCTTGCCTGCTGTTCTTGGCAGTGGCATCGAGAGCGACCTGACGAAATTCGTCATCGCTGGTATGTCGCTCACGCAATTGATTTATATGTCTGAAATTGGCATCTTGATTTTGAAATCAAATATCCCGGTGAAGTTCTGGGAGCTATTGGTGATTTTCCTATTGCGCACAGTGATTACCTTGCCGGTCATCGTCCTGTTCGCTCACCTGTTCGCTTAAGCAAAAGCCTCCGCCCTAGCGGAGGCTTTTTTGCTTATTGGAAACAATGCTATACTCTCAAGTAAACGACTGCATGAGGAAAGGTGAGAAGGTCCATGAAGATTACTAAAGCAATCATTCCGGCGGCGGGCCTTGGTACCCGTTTTTTGCCGGCAACCAAAGCGATGCCCAAAGAAATGCTGCCGATTGTCGACAAGCCGACGATCCAATACATTGTAGAAGAAGCAATCGCCTCTGGCATCACGAGCATTATCATCGTCACGGGTAAGGGTAAGCGGGCCATTGAAGATCATTTCGACCATGCCTTTGAACTTGAACACTTACTAAAAGAACAAGGAAAGCTCGACATGCTGGACTCGGTCTTGGCGACATCTGAAGTGGAAATCCATTACATCCGCCAAAAACAGCCGCTCGGCCTCGGCCATGCCATTTGGTCAGCGCGCCACTTTATTGGAGATGAGCCGTTTGCGGTGTTGCTTGGGGATGATATTGTCCAAAACGATCCACCAGCGCTTCTTCAATTGGTGGAGCAATTTGAAAAAACAGGGAGCCCGGTCATTGGCGTCAAGGAGGTCAGCGATAGCGAAACGCATCGTTACGGCATCATTGCCCCGTCTGAAATCGAGGGCTCCGTTATGAAAGTCGACCATTTTGTTGAAAAGCCGGCGCCGGGACATGCGCCTTCCAATTTTGCCATCATGGGCAGGTATGTGCTGACGCCGGAAATTTTTCAATTGCTGGCTGAACAGCAACCCGGTGCGGGTGGGGAGATCCAATTGACAGACGCCATCGGAAAATTGAACGCAATTCGTCCAGTCCTGGGGTTTGCTTTTGACGGCAAGCGCTACGATGTAGGCGAGAAATACGGGTTTATCGAAACGACGATCGAGTTTGCCCTTCAACGCCCTGAATTGAAAGCTCGGCTATTGGAGTTATTCGAACAGAAATTAGCCGAAGAAAAGACGGGACAATAGTTTCATTTATCGATTGAATTTTCTGATAATGAATGACATACTAAATATAAGTTCAACCGAATGGACACTGTGAGGAGGAGATTCGATGATTACAGAAGATGATATCCACGTCGACTACCGGATCCAGATGCGGCCGGGAACTGAAATCTTTGCTTGTGAAGCAGACTGTACACTGAAAGGGCAAGACGAGCAGGTACAAGTAGGAGATGCCCGTTTCTATTTGTTTAATCCACAGCGCAGTTCGCTTGAATCTTTAGCCATGTATGCGGAACACATCTCTGAGGGTTTGGGGGAAGTGTATCGCGACCTGAAGCATATTCCAGATATCGATGATGTCTTTGGGCTGGTTGCTGTATTTGATGATTTGAAAGTGGCAGAAGATGAGCGCAATAAAGGCATCGGGGAATCCTTTGGCCAGAAGATGCTGGAGGAGTTGCGTTTCCTAGATGTTGAGCTGCTGGTTGTCATTCCTGGCTATTATACGAATACAAGTAAACAAGACGAGGCCTATAATAAGAAAATCAGGGCTTATTACAAAAAGAATGGATTCAAGCGCTTAAAGAAAAACATGGATAATCCAGTCATGTATACGTATTTATAAAACAAAGGAAAGCTGTCGGTTCGGCAGCATTTCAGGTTGTCGAGAAACTCAGGAAGTCGCATTTTCCGAAGCTTATCGCTCGCTTTCCGTGGGCTCGCGCCCAAGCCTCCTCAGCCGCTTCGCGTCTTGCGGGGTCTCGGTCGTCTCGCTGATCCACCGGAGTCGAGCGAACACATCTCCAAATACTCAGAGAGGTCATTGACTGTTGAAGAAAGCAAAAGACACTCTTTTTTCGTAGTTGAGAGCAAACCATAGACTTCTTCAACACTCTGGAAAAGCTGCCGGTTCGGCAGCTTTTTTTGTTGCGTTTTTTCTGCTTGGTTGAAACGGCAAGCGATGGAACCGGAATTTTTTTCAGAAAAACCCTGGATTTTGATGGGAATTATTGTATCCGCTTTCAATTGCTTCAGGGAGTGGAGGATGAATCTTTCTACATGGCGAAAATAATATCTGAAAATTAAGATTAAATAATACTTAATACCTAAAACACTCAAAAAATCACAGGATATTATTACTGACAATACTTTTTATACTAGTTTAAATTGTTTTTGTGTAGTAGTATAGGTTTATGATATTTCAATATTTATAATATTGAAATAAATAACAGGTATTTTAACCTATGCGATGGGGTGGGCAGAATGAAAAACAATTTGAAACTTGGAATTCTGATTTTAACGATGCTTGGATTCGGGTGGGCATTATTTTCTCTGGTTCTGCCGTTTTCTACCGAGATGCTGCTCGTAGCGGGGCTCTCAATCTTGTTCATGACTTTAATTCATGAACGCTATGTATTCCTGTATGGCATAAGCATCATTTTAAGCTATGGGATTTTCTTGACGATCTTTGCCTTTTTCTTCACGCAACGGCCGGAATTGGAAATCATGTATGTCTATAGCCATCTGCTGTTTACCGGTTTTATCCTGTCGTTCTGGCTGTTGCTCAACCAGATCAAGCAAATTGGCTACGAAGCAAGCGAATTGCGCAGGCAAGTGCAGCTTCTCCAGAAATATCACGGAGAGACCGATATCCTGACGGTGAATGAGTTCACAGAGCAGGCCCAATGGGTGCTGAAGACGACAGAACGCCGCCAGGAAGAAGCCTGGTTTGTGGAAATCTCGATCAATATAAAAAACAAGCGCACGCAGCAAAACATCAAGGAGTCTCTTGAACGGGCGACTTTGTCAACGATCCGCCAGAAATTCGACTTGGCGACCTCGACCGGGCAATCGATTTACCTGCTGCTGAAAGATATCGATGAGGAAGGCGTCCGACTCATGATGGAACGCTACCGGGACAAGGTGAAGCAGGAATTGAATTTACTAGATTCACCTTATGAAGTCAGAAAGGAGCAGGTATCCAATTTAAATGAATTGTCGCGTGCTTTAGGTAAGGCCATATGAATATAATCATCACCGCCACTGTCGTCCTGTTTTGGATTTTGCTGCTGTTCTATTCCGCGGTGACAATCGGAGGCGTTTGGTACCGGCTGCGGTTCCGCAATCCGCCGAAGGCCAAGCATTATCCGAGCGTGGCCGTGTTGATTCCAGCGCATAATGAAGAAATCGTCATCGAAAATACATTGCGTGCCATGGCGCGGCTGAGATATGAAGGAAAGCTTGATGTTTACTTATTGGATGATAGTTCGAAGGATGGGACGGCTGCCATCGTCCAGGAATTCGCGGAAGTCTTTTCGCGCATCCATTATATTCCCGTGCCGCCCGGCAATCCAAAAGGCAAATCACGGGTCTTGAACTATGGGTTGAGCGTGACGGAGTCGGATTATTTCGTGGTTTATGATGCTGATAATGAACCAGAACCAGATGCTTTGGAGAAATTGGTCCAGGCGGCAGAAGCGGTGCCGAATGCGGCAGGTGCTGTCGGGTACGTCAAAACCAAGAATGTGGATACGAATATATTGACCCGAATGATCGCGCTCGAATTCCAAGTGTTCCAGCTGCTTATGCAATGCGGGCGTTGGGCACTTTTCAGACTTGGGTCTCTCGCAGGGACCAATATGCTTTTGCGCCGTTCGGTCATTGAAAAGCTGGGAGGCTATGACGTATACGCGCTGGCAGAAGATGCCGAGCTCACGGTCCGCTTGACTGCAGCAGGTTATGTATTGCCGGTGATCCCGACTTCGCGTACGTGGGAGCAGGAGCCCGAGACCTTGAAAGCCTTCATCAAACAGCGAACACGCTGGTTAACGGGGAATCTCTATTTACTGGAGAAATCGATAAAGGATCGGTCGCATTGGAGAGGAAAAACTTTCGTGCTCAGTTTACAGCATCTCTTCACATACCTGATTTTCGTATTGATGTTGCTGATATCGGATGTTTTCTTCATCTTGAGCGTTGCTGGGGTGGATATCCCGAATATCGGGGCGCCGCTCATGATGTTATGGTTCATGACTTATATAGTTTACACTGCACAGCTTCTAAGTGCGCTGGTCATTGATCGCAATGTATCACTGACCAATGTGCTGTACATTTTGGTCATGTATTTCACTTATGCCCAATTGTTCATCCTGCTATTGATCCGCAGTGTCTCTACTTATACATGGAGCAAATTGCGCAAAAAAACAATCGCCTGGGACAAAACCCAGCGTTTCAAAGGGAGAGTGGATTCATGAGGAAATGGCTCTTGTTGGTGTTGGTTCCTGCGGTGGTCCTTGGCGCATGCAGTGAGGAAACAAGTGAACCTACACCTCCGAGTGAAGAGCAGCAGTTGCCGGATGATAGCGAAGAGGGAGTGGACGAAAAAGCGGTGCCTGAAGGCTTCGCAGAAAATTATTTCGATGAAAAGCGGTTTATCCATGCCTATCCCTCTGCCCCGGACTCACAATATTTATCCGAAAGTATCGGACTGTATATGGAATATTTAGTGATGATGGAAGACGCGGAACAATTTGAACTTCAGTACAACAACCTGATGAATGAGTTTGTGGTAGAAGAAGGGGAAGATTTTTTTATCAAATGGCTGATTTATGAAGATGCAAGCGTTAATGCGCTGATCGATGATATCCGGATAGCTGCAGTGCTAAGGGAAGCGGCTGATTTGTTCGGACAGAGCGAATATTCCGATACCGCAGACCGGATTATTGAAACGATTTCTCGGATCCAGACGAATAATGGGTACACGGTCGATTATTACGATTGGCAAGTGGAATTTCCGGCCCAGCGAGTGACCTTGAGTTATTTGATCGACGACGTGCCAAAAGATATGAACGCAGATCGTGTGTTGGAGAACGTCGATGCCAGTGAAGTATTCTTTCCGGAGTATTTCGATGTGGTAAATGAAGTTTATGTGAAAAGCGAAGTTGTCCATCCGATTGATCAATTGCTGATTGCCATTAACCGAGAACGAATTGGTTTATCCTCGGACCTTTTTGAGGAATGGCTTAAAACCGAATGGGCGGAAGAAGGACGATTGTTCGGAAGGTACGACCGCGAGACACTTCAGCCGGCGGTAACGTATGAATCACTGGCGATGTACTTTTTCATGAATGAATATTTCCTGATTATTGGAGAAGATCAAGCAGCGGAAGAAGTGAAAACCCGCGCGACAGAGATGATCGAAGAGAACGGGGAAGGCGAAACGCATTTCTTCGATTTTATCCATTACCATCTCATGATGGAAGATGAGACGAAGTAGGAAAGGGGGCTCCGTTGATGAAAAAGATTATTTCCCTCCTTATGCTGTTGGTTATTTTAACCGCCAGCCCTTGGCAAGCAGCTGCGGATGAGGAGCCTGGCGACCAGCCAAAAGTGCTGCTGTTATACCACGCGGAAGAAAAAACGCAAGAAGAAGAAGTACCGCTGCTCGACATGCTGGTTGGGCATTTCAGTTCCGATATAACGGTACAGTCTATTGAAGACGCCGCGGCTGAATATGTTAAAGGCGACTATACGCATGTTATTTACTTGGGGCTTGGGAAAAGGCAATTGACTGAGGAAGAATTATTTGTGGTCGACCAATACGATGATGTGAAAAAAATGTTCATCGGGAACTATTTTGAATACTTCAAGGAGGCGCCTAGCCTTAGCATCCGCGATTACCGCCACATTGATGGCGTAAGTGGTGAGGGCAAGTCGTTTGATTTAAGGGGAAAGAAAGACATGATGCTCATCAATGGGATCGATCAAATGGAGGTCTTATATGAAGGGCAAGCGGCTGATGGATCGTATCCGCTCATCTTTAAGAATGACAATTTGTATTACGTGGCAGCCAACTCGATCACTGGGAGACTTAGCGATATTATCGGGGAATCGCTCTTCGATTTCTTCGACCGGGAGAAGTCCCAGCCGAAGAAACTGATTCGCCTGGAAGACATTCATCCGAGGAGCGACCCGGTGCTCGTCAAGCAAGTCGGTGATTATTTAGCGGAGCGGGACATCCCGTATGCGGTGACGGTCGTGCCGGTTTATAAGAATCCAGAAACTGGAGAAGACATCCACTTATCTCAAGCACTCGAATTGGTTGAGGTGTTGCAAGAAATGCAAAAAAATGGCGCAAGCCTCATCCAGCATGGCTACTTCCATCAATACCGGGAAGATGAGACAGGGGAAGGCTTCGAATATTGGGATGTCGATTATGACCGTCCGATTTATCAATCGAACACATCAGAAGTGAAACTGAGAGAAGATTTCCCTTCTGATGAAGCCTATCAAGATTTCGTCCAAAATGTCGGCTTGCCCTATGAGCAAACGTATATATACGATTCCATCGTCAATGGAGTTTACGAAATGACAGCGGAGGGATTATACCCAATTGCGTTTGAGGCGCCCCATTACTCCATGTCGCAAACTGGCTATAAAGAGCTATCTAAGTATTTCACTACTTATGTCGGACAAATTCAAATTTCCGACCGGACCTATGATGGAACTTTTGTGCCCTTGTATGAATCGACTCCAGCTGGTCTGCATGGGATGAAAGTAATTCCTGAAACAATGGGTTATGTGAATCCAAAAAGAAACGAATCGATTGATAGGATGATGCAAAAAGCGGATTATGCGTCTCAATTCAGCGATAGTTATTTAGCATTTTTCTATCATCCCTATTTGGGTATCGAGAAGTTTGATGAGTTGATGACCCAATTGGAGAAATACGATCAGTACGAATGGGTCGATTTGAAAGAGATGGAACATAAGACGGAAGTGGATGGAATGGTGGTAGAAACTGCGAATGGCGATATCAACGTTTCACGCCCGATGAGTGTTCTTGTAACGCAAACGACGAGAGATCTTTGGTGGGTAGCCATTCCGCTCATTATTTTTGTCATCATAGCAATAGCGACCATTGCTCGGAAATTCCGTAAGCAAAAAACGGATAGTGAATTCTGGGAGAGCCAATAAAACCGATCGTGTATAACAAAGTGGGGCAGAGAATTTCTCTGTCCCATAGTTTTTTTCGATAAGCTAGTGTAAGATAATTTGGGTGGAGAAATTCAATATCTTTTTGATTTTTTGCCAATTATTTTACGAGGAAGATAATATAATGAATAACTTTAAAAATTTACCGTTTTTCATCTGCTTAGCCTTCTTTGCCGGGATAGCCTTGCTTTTTTTCCGGTGGCCATTTTACGAATACGCCTTGATGGCAGCTTTTGTATCAGTTCCGTTTCTCCTGTGGCTGCCTAGGAAACAGCTGCCGGTCTTTTTATTTGTGGTGCTAATTGCATCACTTTGGATGGCGGTTCAAGAACCTGCTGCAGCCATGAAGTCTATAGGAAATTATTTCCTTCTGTCAGTTTTTCACTTTTCACTTTGGACAGTTTCCGAACAATTAAAATTAGTGGCAGAAGAAACAAAACTTCTGAAAGATGAGCGGGAACTTTTGCTTCAAAAAGACGAAGAGCTTCGTGCGCTGAATTTGCAGGAATTTGTGGAACAGGCTTTATGGATGTTAAAGACTAATAAACAACAAGATCGAACGTGGCTAATGGAAGTGGCACCGTTTGCCAGCTGCCCTTTGCAAACCCAAGAATTGGAGCGGGCAGCGCTGCTATCGATAGTTCGGGAACGCGATCTCGTAACTAGCAGAAAAGGAGCAGTTTATCTGCTAGTCAAAGAAACTGGGGAAGATTCTGTTCAGCCTTTGGTGAAGCGGATTGAACAAGCGATGGAGACAGAGCATGAACCTGCAAGATTTAAAATAACCAAAACGGCGATTACTTCAGTCGGCGAAATGGGGAGTTTATTCAGTTGAAGAAATTACATGCAAGGAAATCAGTAATCATGGCAGTTTTGGGAAGCTTGGCGATAGGGGGATGTGGAATGGTCAATGGGCAAGAAAGTTCAGTTCAGGAGACAGTCGACTCCCATTATGTTAATGACGAAGGGGTCATTCATGCCTATCCAGACAAACCGGAATCTGAATATCTGTCAGAGAGCCTTGGTTTGTATATGGAATATTTGTTGCAAGTTGGAGATAAACAGCATTTTGCAGAGCAGGCAGCCATTTTGAAAGACAGGTTTTTAGTCGAGACTGGGGGGCAAGTATTTGTCCCTTGGCGGCTTTATGAAGAAGCGAATGTAAATGCGTTGATCGACGATGTGCGCATTTCAGCGGCGTTGGAAGCGGCAGCTGAACAATTTTCAGAACCTGCTTACTCAGAACTTTCCAAGCAAATCCTGTCTGCAATTGAAGATCGTCAGCATCAGCAAGGCATTGCCGTTGACTTTTACGACTGGTCTTTTCAATTGGCAGGCAACCGACTGACACTCAGTTATTTGATTGACGACATGACGGTGCTTCCCGAATCTTACACTATGCTGAATTTGGAAGAAACGGGTATTTTTTTTCCGGAATACTATGATTTTGAAAAAAAGCAATATGTCAAAAGTAAAGAAGTCCATATGATTGACCAATTATTGATTGCAATCAATCGTTTTGACCGAGGTTTGGATTCGCCTGAATTTAAGAAGTGGTTGATGGAAGAGTGGGACAGCCGAGAGAGACTGGCTGGGCGTTACGACCGAGACACTGGAGAGGCGGCTGTCGATTATGAATCGCTAGCAGTATATTATTATTTGTGGCAGTATTTCGAGCGTGTCGGTCATGTGGAATTATCGGAACAAGCAGTACAGCGTGCAGAGTCATTGGCGGGAGAAGAATTGCCCGGGGAACTTCATTTTTTTGACTTCATCCATTACCAAATGATGATGCACGAACAATAATCGGGCTGTTTCAACAAGAGGGCGAAAAGGAGAAATCCTTTTCGCCTTTTTAAGTAATTTAGACTAACTTGTGTTCGACTCACCTAGTTAGTTTATTTTCCAGCAGGGTATGGAAATGATGAGGTGTAAATTTCTGGAGGTGGTCGAATGGAAATGGTCTTAGCGGTACTGATTGGTCTCGCGTTGAGTGCGACGGTCGGCTTCCGTATTTTTACCCCGTTGTTGATCACAGGAATTTTCGAACGTGTTGATTGGGTCACTTTGTCTGAAGGGTTCAGTTGGGTCGGCAGCACGCCTGCGCTTATTGCGTTCGGGGCAGCTACGATATTCGAAATTATAGTCAATTATATTCCGGCAGTCGGTTCATTTATGAAATTGATTTCCACGCCGGTCGCAGCACTTGCGGGAATATTGTTAACGGCATCATTTATCGGAGACATGAACCCGTTTCTGGAATGGACCATCGCAATTGTCGGTGGGGGCGGTGTAGCTACAGCTTCTCATGCTACTTTGACAGCAGTGAAAGGGGTCAGCGATACAGCGTTGATGGGTCCGGCTGTCTCGGTTGCAGAAGATGCCACCGCTACTCTCGCACCGATATTGATTTTTTTGGTGCCGGTACTGGCGATCGTGTTTTTGTTGGGGATGGCGATTGTGATGTTCCGTTTGTATAAACGTATTTTATACAGGAAAAGCCCGGCTTGACTCGCTTTAGCATCTGAATGAGGAAATAGAAAAAAGCCATCCTTGGATGGCTTTTTTTCAAGTTGTCGAGAAAGGTGAGAAGTCGTATTTTCCGAAGCTTTCCGCTCGCTTTCCGTGGGCTCGCGCCCAAGCCTCCTCAGTCGCTGTGCTCCTTGCGGGGTCTCGGTCGTCTCGCTGATCCACCGGAGTCGAGCGAACGCTTCTCCAAATACTTAGAGAGATCAATAATTGTTGGGTATAAAAAAGGTTCTCTCTTTTATAAGTGAGAGCGAACTATGGACTTCTTCAATACTCTGGAAAAAAGCCATCCTTGGATGGCTTTTTTTGTGTCTTTAAGGTCAACGGGGGATGGTCAGAACTTGGCCGACGCGAATAGAATTGACGTTTGTGATATTGTTCGCTTTGGCGATGGCCGTGACAGTCGTATTGTACGTTCTGGCGATGCTGTACAAAGTATCGCCAGCTTTTACCGTATACTTAACCGTGACGACAGGGGGCGGCGTTTGTTTGACTGGGATCGTCAAGACTTGGCCGACGCTGATGAGATTGATATTGGTGAGATTATTGGCGGATGCAATGGCTGAAACGGTCGTTTTGTATTTGCTTGCGATGCTATAAAGTGTATCTCCCGCTTTCACGGTGTATTTCACAGAAGATGCCGGCGGCGGTGTTGGGCTGCTTGTGCCAGGAATCGTCAACACTTGGCCAACGCGAATTAAATTGTAATTGGTAATGTTATTGGCTTTTGCCAAAGCGGCTACAGTCAGATTGTATTTTTTAGCGATGCTGTAAAGTGTGTCGCCGGCTTTGACTGTATAGGTGGTCCCGTCAGCTGCTGGCAACTTCAATAGTTCGGAAACGGTAACGAATTTATAGCCTTTTGCTTTCAACTTGCTGATCATGCCAGGGAGTGCGCCAGGGGTTCCTGAAGCTCCAGCGCCTGTATGCATTAAAACAATGGATCCTGGCACGATGTTATTGACGACTTTATTGGTGATTTCAGTAGAAGATAAGCCTCTCCAGTCGATGGTGTCAATATTCCATTGAATGGTATGCGTATACCCGGCATCGCCTACAGTTTTTAACACAGTCGCATTGGAAGCGCCGAATGGTGCACGGAAAATAGGTTTCGTCGACTTCCCTGTGGCATTTTTATAAGCGCTTTCCGTCCGTGACAGTTCACTTTTTATAGTAGTTGAGCTGATTTTAGTGAAATCTGGATGTGAATACGAATGGTTGCCGACTTGATGCCCTGCAGCGGCGATATTGCGAATCCAGCCCGGATGATGATTAATACCAGAACCCGTAAGGAAAAAAGTGGCTTTGATGTTATTGGTTTTTAGCGTATCGAGAATTTTATTGATATTGGTTCCATCGGCTCCATCATCAAAGGTCAAAGCGACCACTTTGCTCGTCGTATTGCCTTTCGTGATGTAAGTGGAAGTTGCGGCATCGGCTTGGCCTGTGAATGACAGTAGTGAAAAGAGCAATAATCCTGCAATTGCGAGCAACTTGCTCCATCTGAATAACATTCGGCTCACCCCTTATTTGATTAAGCCATAAATTGGCTTATGTATACGGAAAAATATGAGAAAGGGTCCGGATTTCTGACGAATATTCAATATTCAACAGTTTGGGTAGTCTTATTATATCATTTTATTCGACAAAAACTATCAATTTGTTTGAAAATTCAGTAAAATAAAATTAACTTAAGAAATCCTAAGCTCAGACGTTTTCTGCTTACAAAGTAGTCTAGACTCTGTTTGATCAATACCGATGGCTGAAAATTCCTGAGGGCGGGTATGGAATAGCAAATGAGGGGAACGGGAGGGAAATTTGCATGCGTTATATGAAAGAGCCAACGATTATAGAGCGTTGTGAACAACCGTATGTAGGCATTGCAGCTAAGGTTTCGGAGCACATCGAAACAGCACCCGAGCTGGCGGCTGAAGTGTTAGCTTGGTTACGTGCGCGTAATGAGTCACCTGCTGGGCAGCCGTTTATCCGCTTTTGGTGCCTTGATGACGATGGGCGCAGGCTGATTGAAGTGGGCATTCCGACAAAGAAACTTATGCCAGAAGATCACCGCGTCGTTTCCGGATATTTACCTGGAGGAGATTTTGCCCATACAACTCATAATGGCCCGCCAGATTGTTGTTGGTCTTCTGTAGAGGAACTAACCGATTGGTTGGGACGAGAAGGATTGTCTCCGGCATTGCGCTACGAAGGTGAAACGAAAATTTGGGACGGCCATATCGCTTTTTTTGTAACTGATCCCATTCATAAGAACACCCAAGATGCTTGGGTGATTGAGCTGTTTATTCTGCTGCTCGCGGACCATGCTGCATAGAAAAGACGCCTTGCTTATTGCCGTTGGTATCCGGCGATGGGCCAGGCGTCTTTTCCTGTAGGCTGAAGTGAAGGGCGGGGCGGGCAGTTGTTAAAAAAATAACTCGTGCTGCCGCTTTCGTTGTCTGGATAAATGGTGAATCGAGGCGTCAATTTCTTTCGAGATGCCGAATTGTTTATAAATAATACGCGTTCTGGTTGGAGACACGAACTCCATAGTGTATTGGTAGTTGAAAATCCAAACGCAAGTTAATTTGGACGGAGATTGAGTGGGATAGGCGGAAATGCCATCTTTTGAATACAAGACGATATGTTTCTCGAAACGTTTGAGGTTATGTCGGGTAGCTTTCAGACGCAGATTGTGTGGGCAAGCAACCGTCAAGCGTGCTTTATCGATTAAGGCCAAGGGCGGCTCGGTTGAATAATACACGCCGTTCGTAGTCGTTACGCGCGAACGCTTATCTGTCTCGTACCAAGATTCAAGAAGCACAAGCTCCCGATCGATTCCAAACTCGCCGCAATTCTTCATCCACTATCTCTCCTTTTTAAACACACGAAAATCGTATCACTTAATTTTTTTTGAATCAATAGTCATGCATAGTTTATTGTAATTATTATGGCAATTAGTAACTTCTAATGTACTTATAAATGGATTTTTTATACACTTTTAAAAGTATTAGTGCTTATTAACCGTGCTGGACGCTAATTGTAGGCTTTCGTAAGCTGAATTTACCCGGGAATAACAAGGACGTCCAGAAGGAAAAGAACATGGAAGATTTTACGGAAGTGGCAGAACAGTACGCACCGATGATTTCATCGATTATCCGCAAGTTGAATATTTACGCAGATTATGATGCATTTCGCCAACTGGGGTTTATCGCACTTTGGCAGGCATGGGAAAAGCATGATCCGGAAATTGGCCATTTCGCGCCGTTTGCCTATCGCAGCATCAACGGTGCCATGAAAGATGAATTAACGAGGCGCCAAAAAGGTGGCAAGAAGGTTAAGAATTCTGAGTTGTTTCTAGAAGAAGAGGAGGCCGTAGAATGGTCTGCGGAAACCTTACCTGAATGGTTGGACGCAGTTTCCCTGAGCCCGAAAGAACGGCGTCTGCTCCAACAGATGTATATAGATGGCTACAGCCTCGTGGAACTGCAAAAATATTACGGCGTCACATTATCCGGCATGAAAAAGCGCAGGGAGCGTATTTTATCAAAAGTCCGTGCGGCAATTTTACACCCATATAAAAGTTGCTAAAAATAGCTGGAATGCAAGAGGAAGTTATCGGTATAATAGGAATCTAAATGGGAAAGGTAGGTGCATTCATGGAAGCGATGATGACTGGCATGATCAATAATATTTTCTTCATCATTTTCCCGATCATCCTCTACCAGATGTTCGCAACAGCTGGACAGCGTAATTTCTTCGTCAGCCACCGGATGACCATGACAATCCTGTTTTCCATTTCCATCATTCTTTGCATGGTGTTTCCGTATCAATTTTTCACAGAAGATTATATATTCGATCTCCGGCAAGTGCCGATGATTGTCGGCGCTTTATACGGTGGCCCCATAGTTAGTGCAGTGCTATTCGTTGTATCAGCCGTTGGGCGAATAGCAATCGGCGGGAATGGCATGTATATCGCCATTTTGAATCAATTGATAGTAGCTGTGGGCGTGCCTTTTCTTGCCCCACTTTATAGCAAAATCAATCGCTGGTGGAAAGCGGTGCTCGTATTTTCGATTTCAATTGCGTCATTATTGTTTAATATGCTTGCGGGCTATTTCATCTTTGGGAATCCGATTCACAACTTGATTGGCATATGGCTCATGCTGATGCTCAACCAAGGCGGCATCATTATCCTGACCGCTTTGCTCATTGAACATCTGCAAAAACAAGAGTATCTATACAATTCGCTTATGCGTCATGAAAAATTGGAGACGGTTAGCCATTTTGCGGCTGCTGTGTCTCACGAATTGCGTAATCCGCTGCAAAGTGTAAAAGGATTTGTGCAATTGCTGCAAGTGTACGAATATCCCCGGGCCAAACAGCTGGAGTTTCAGCAAACCATCCTGGAAGAAATTAAAGTAGCTGAAGATTTAATAGATGATTATTTAATTTACGCGAAGCCGGCTTACGGTGAAATGAAACAGCTCGAAGTGGAATCTGAACTATCTCATGTCATCAAAATTATGTCTCCTTATGCCAATGCCAGAAATGTAGAGCTCTCGGTACAAAACGGCAGTTCCTTGAGCCTGATTTTAGGGGATTCGCAAAAATTTCGCCAAGCCCTCGTGAACATTATCCGTAATGGTGTGGAGGCAATGCCGGATGGGGGCAAACTAGAAATCGAGCTCGAAGCATCTAGCTCTTCGATTTGTGTACATATCCGAGACGAAGGGGTCGGCATGACAAAAGAGCAGGTCAATCGCCTCGGGGAACCTTATTTTTCGAATAAGTCAAAAGGGACAGGGCTTGGCTTGATGGTCACTTACAGTATCGTCAATCAAATGGATGGAGAAATCAGCGTCCAATCAGAGCTTGGCAAAGGTACTCGATTTACATTGGAATTTCCAAAGCTGACAAAATAAAAACCGCCTAGGCAGCCAATTGATGGCACGCCAGGCGGTTTTGCTATTGGTTTTGAAGTTTATGAAGAAATGGTAGAACGGCTTGTTCCTTCAGTTTTGCTTCAAACATGACATCAACTTCATAGCCTTTTACGAGCCTTAGCAACTCATAAAAATCCTCTTCTGAAATGAGGTCATGATGGCGAAGGTCCGTGAACCCTTCTCGCCCTGTGCTGATGTGGACTTTAGGGCGCCCATACCCTTCCCAAGTCGTCAGGATTTCCGAGAAGTCGACCGGCTCGCCTTCGTTATTGCAATTATGATGGTGGATATCGAAGCAAATTGGCACTTTACACATGGCGTGGACATCGAGTACATCGCGTAGAGTGAAGGTTTTGTCGTCATTTTCCAGCCTCAGTCGTTGCCGGATGCTAGCCGATAGCTCTAAGTAATTTTTTGCGAACCGTTTCTTGGCAGTTTCTTTATCGCCATAGGCCCCACCTGTATGTAAGATCATATCTGTGCCGCCAAGCAATTGAATTAATTTATCGTGGTATTCAAGGTCTTCAATCGATTTACGGACTACTTCTGGTTTTGGAGAATTCAAGACCGTGTACTGTCCCGGATGGACTGATACCCGGATGCCGTGTTCAGCAACTAATCGTCGAATTTCACTGGCGATTTCGAGGAAATCTGTATCTTCCCACCAGCGCCAATCGTTAATTGGATGGGTGGACAGCGGGACAATAGAGCTAGAAGCACGGTAAAACAGGATCCCTTGCTCTATATTCCAACGAATGACTTCTAAGGTAGTTTCCATATTCTTGATCGTTAATTCCTTAATCTTGCCGACGCCTTCTTTTTCAGCTGTCGCTAATCGCAATGTGCGAAAAATTGTTTTTAACTCTGTGTTCATGCAAGCGTATCCTAATTTCATTATTTTCAGCTCCTCCCGCACAATATACCCGATTTACGTAGAAAACACACTAAAATTGGGTATAGTATCAGTAAAGACGAATCGAGGAGGAATTTGAATGACGGCAGAAATCACCAAAAATCCTACTGGCTATACTGCGACATTCGACAGGTATTTTGAGCATTCCCGTGACAAGGTTTGGCAGTTGCTAACAGACAACCACAAAATTCATCGCTGGTTTTCAGGTCTTCAGATGGAAGAGGAAGGGGAGTCGGGCCATTTGACCTTGGATATGGGTCATGGCAAAAAGAAAGAGTTGCCAATTACTGACTATAAGCAAGGTGAAATCCTAGCTTATGAATGGGGAGAAGACCATGTGCGTTTTGAACTGAGCCGGGATGGCCAGGGCACAAGGGTAAAGATGGCTGAGACATTGCCCGACATTACCAGCGAGACGCCCAAAGACGTTGCGGGCTGGCACGTCGCGCTGGATATTATGGAAGCCATTTTAGATGGCCATGGAATTGAACGCAGCTCTGAATGGGAACGTTGGTATCCAGAGTATAAGCGCTTGTTCGAAAGCATGGGCGTCGATTTTGCATAAAAGGACGATAAACCCCCAAGCAGTCCAGCTGCTTGGGGGTTTATGATACGCTTTAAAGCGCTATTTTTAGAGCGAGAGTCGACCTGCGCTTCTGGAATGCTTAGAAGCAGCATGGGCCATCTTGGGAATTTTGGAATCAGGAAATTTGGAATTCGTATTTACGGTCTTCGCGGAATTCACCATTATCGTAGCTTCGTTCAGCGAAAGTGACCAGTCCTGTGTTATCGATTAGTAAAACCGTGGCTGAACGTGTGCCATAATCGGGCATTTTGATGAACATCGGCGACAAAGCGCGCTCCAAATCTAGGCCGACACCGGTTTTGGGCAAAAGCTCATCAGGCGCTTGTTCAGCGTCTGCGAGAATTTCGAACAGGCGGTCCAGTTCCACTTGTTCGTTCACCGATACATAAGCATCGAGTTTTTCTTTTCCGCGCTCTACTTTCGGCCACGGAGTATTCAGGAAATGGTTGCTCAATCCGTGTGTGCCAGGTGGAACTTTTACCGGTTCGCCTTGAATATTATTGTAATAATACAGCCCGTTGGCATCGCCTGCAATTAAATTAAATCCGGCGTATTCCTGGTCATCAATCGCTCGCAAGTAGTCTTCTGGAGACAGCTGGCCGGCTAAAAAAAGTGTGACCAGTTCACCGCGGGATTTGGCACTAGCTGCCATGTGCTCAGGATCTCTATAATTGGTCAGCGCAGCGAAGCGGCCGGACTTGTTGACTCCGAGCCAAGTGCCCATCTGGCTTAAATCACGGCCCGCAAGAATACTCGGAGAATCTTCCCAGAACTGGGCGGGTGCTGCGGGGCGGCCATAGAATTCATCACGATTTGCGGCCACAATCAATTTATAGCGTGGATGCTGTTGGAATTGCAAATTGATTAAACACATAGTATATCCTCCTCCTGCGCTTGGATAGTGATAGACACAGAAATCCGTATAAATCATTGAGTTGATTTAATTATAACGGATATTGAGGCGTGAGGCATTGAATGGCAATTGCTGAAAGGAAGAGTGGTTTAGTTATCTCGGTTCTTTTGGACTATCTCCAAAAAGAAAGATAAATAACATAGTGCGAATTATTTATTTGAAGATTCAGAAATTAAAATGGTTTTCTTTTCCTGTGAGAAATGATATGATTTTGTTAAATCTATAAACCTAGTTAATATACATTATATGTATTTATAAATAAAAAAATAAATCTTTTTACTTAGGACAATTGGTTTTCGAACGTAAGAAAGGCACAGTATAGGAGAATTCAATCTTTAAATATCTGATAATTCGGATAAAAAGAGGTGAGGTGCTATGAGGGTTCCGGGCAAAAAAACAGTTTGGCTTTTGTTCTTTCTTCTCATATGCTGTATAGCATTTTATGGAGTTGGATTAACCAGTGCGGATTCCGGCAATTCGCTTGTCTTAGACAATGGAAAAGAAAGAATCGCTGCAGGCAGCCGGCTTTCTATTTTTGAAGATAAATTGGGTAATTTGCGAATTGAGGACATTCAACAACCCCCTCAGGCATGGAATTTCATGCCTGCCGGCAGTACTCCTGCGAATATTGGGTTCAGCTCATCAGTTTATTGGTTGAAGGTAGAAGTGGACAATCAAGCACAAGCAGAAAAAGAATGGCTTCTTGAACTGGGATCATCAAGTATCAATCAAGCGAGCTTGTACACAATGGATGGAGAGGGAGGATTTAAAGTTGCGCAGGCTGGTAAAGCTGTAGAGACTGAAATCATTCACCGAACTCCTGTTTTTGCCTTAACGCCGCCTTTAGGCAAGACAACCGCTTACTGGATGCGCGTTGAGTCATCAGCGCCGATTCAATTGCCGGTTACAATCTGGGACCGATCAGCCTTTGAGAGCCAAACGAGGCAAGAGATCGCATTTGTCGGTGTGCTCGGCGGGCTTGGTTTACTGCTTTTAATCTATTATGTTCATCGTTTCATCGTCATCCGGCAACGTGCTTATTTATATTTCGCGATTTATGCCATTACGGCGTTTTTTCTTTTTTCTTCTACCACCGGAATGAGTTTGGATGTTATCTGGCCTGAGCTGGATTTGTGGAATGGCTATAGCATGTTTTTCATGGTAGGGCTCGCGGCGATATCGGTGACGCTATTGACGGAAGGCTTGCTTCATACAAAGCGCCATGTGCCTGAAGCTGACCGGATGATGAAAGGGCTTTTGGTGTTAAACACAGCAGTACTGACCACCTTGTTCATATCGTTCGAATGGGCCAGGCTATTGCTCGTACTGGCGCTCGGTTCTACGGTGCTTGTCAGTTTACTATTGTCAGCTTATAGCATGAAGAGGGGATTAGTGCATGCCCGCTATTATGCGGTATCGTTGATTTTTTTCTCGGCGGCCGCCACATTGAATGGCTTATATGTTTCAGGTGTTTTGCCAATTGTCTGGCCAGTAAGAGGATTGATTTTCTTCCTTGGGATACTGGCTGTTCTGCTTGCTTCACTAGCGCTTCGGGATAAAGAGAAAATCCGAGAGCAAGAAAGGATCCAGCGTGAACGAAACTCCGCTGAACGGCAGCGCATTGAAATTGAAAGGCTCCGCCAAGTAAATGAACGCAAAGACGAACTGCTCGCTATTACTTCCCATGGCTTGCGAACGCCGCTTTATGGAATGGTGGGGATTGCAGAATCTCTTCGAGAATCAGCTCACAGCAAAATGCCGCATTCTGTCATTCAACAATTGGAAACTATTTCTGAAAGTGGCAAAAAACTTGCGAGGATGATCAATGAAACACTGGATTTTTCAGGTTCCAAAAATCATGTGCTGTCCTTGCATTTGGAGCAGGTAAAACTGCCAGTCATTGCGGATTCAGTTGTCCGTTTATGCACCCCATTACTGAAATCGGGTGAAGTCATCTTGAAGCATACGATTCCTGCTGATTTTCCGGAGGCCGTTGCCGATCCGGAACGAGTGCGCCAAGTGCTTTACAATCTCGTCGGTAACGCAGTGGAGCATACGGAGAATGGCATGATCACCATTTCTGCAAAAATTATCAAAAAGCAAGTCGCTATCACGATCAAGGACACGGGCAAAGGTATGGAAGAACAGCAATTGGATAGCTTGTTCGAACAAATGGGAACTTCTGCAGCCCCACATCTGGGCATCGGGATGGGGCTGAAGATCACTAAAAGGCTTGTCGAAATGCAGGGTGGCTGGCTGAAAGCAGAATCTGTCTATGGGAAAGGGTCTTCTTTCACTTTTACGCTGCCGCTTACTGAAGAAGAGCAGGAGGAGAAAGCTTCCCCTTCCACTGAAATCAAGGAACTGTCGGCTTCGCAGCTGGCAGACTCGCTAATTAAAGAAAAAAACATCAAGAAAGGCTTGCGGATTCTCGTCGTGGAAGCAGAAGAGGTCAATCGCTTGATGCTTGTGCACCAGTTGAAAGGGGAAGGATATAAAGCGGAAAGCGTTAGCTGTGGAGAAGAAGCGCTCGTGCATTTGGAGAACCGGCCTGCCGACTTGGTCATTCTTGACGCAGAACTTCCAGATATGGCCGGTGATGAACTATGCCGCCGCATCCGTGTCAATGCGACCTTGACGGAATTGCCGATCTTGATGTTATCCGATAAAGAAAGTGTGAGGGAAAAAACGAATGCTTTCAGTGCAGGAGCTAACGATTATTTAATAAAGCCATGTGATGTTGAGGAATTTCTCATGAGGGTGGAAACGCTCGCCACACTTCGCAGTATGACGCAGGAAATTACCAATTTGAATTTCTTCCTTGAGCGCAATGTCAAAGAGCGGACGATGGCGTTGGAAATCACCAATATGAACTTGTTGACGGTGAACGACGAAATTCAGGAAGTTGAGAAATCCCGCAATGAAATGCTGTCAGCAATTTCACATGAGCTCGGAACACCAATTACTTTGATTCATAGCTATATTCAAGCAGTCAAAGAAAGCTTGATCGAAGAGAATAACCCGCGCTATTTAGATATGATTCATAAAAAGTTGCTATTGCTGGAGCGTTTGACAGAGGATCTGGTTGAGTTGTCGAAATACAAATCGGGGAATATGACTTTGCGTTTTGGAGAACTACAGCTGGATGAGTGGCTAGAGCGAATCGCTGCTTCTATGGAAGCGGATCTTGCGCAAAGCGGCAGACGCTTCCGTTTTATGGGGCCAAGCGGCAAAGAACATGCTGGGGATTGGCGCTTGTTGGTTGATGTGGACCGTGTCGACCAAGTATTCTCGAACGTTTTATGGAATGCGGTTAAGCACACATCTCCTGAAGACGGCCATATCACCCTGTCGGCGAGTATCCGTTCAAGTGCAAACATATTAGATGAAACGGAAGCGGACGGGGAACTGATCATTCGTGTCGCAGATAATGGATGCGGCATCCAAAAAGAAGCTTTGCCTCATATTTTCGATCGATTCTTCAAAATCGATGAGTCGATTCATTATAAAGGAAGCGGGCTTGGCCTGGCGATTGCCAAAGAAATTATTCAATCGCATAAAGGGGAAATTTGGGCGGAAAGCGAAGAAGGCGAGGGCAGCACATTCATCATTGCCCTGCCTTTGAGATATTAATATAGGGAGGGATCTTCATGAACCATGCGACCGTACTGATTGTCGAAGACGAAGACGGCATCCGCGAGCTAATGCGCTTGTTCTTGGTGAAGAAAGGTTATGAAATCCTCGAGGCTGAAGATGGCTTTGAAGCCTTGGACGTGCTGTCGAAAGAAAATCCGGACCTGATCTTGCTGGATATTGAAATGCCTGGCATGAGCGGCTTGGAATTGTGTGAAAAAATCCGTGTGCGCACGAAGACACCAATCCTGTTCGTCAGTTACCGGAAAGAACTCGCTTATAAAATTCAAGGCTTGGAAGTCGGGGGAGACGATTATATCACCAAACCATTCGACTTCACAGAGCTCGAAGCGCGCGTCAAAGCGATTTTACGCCGCAATGGATGGAAGAGCGGGGAAGAGGACAAATTGTCGATCCTGAAATTTGGAGATCTCCACATCCATGTCGATTCGCGAGAACTGTACGTGAAAGGCAAGCCGGTGAAACTTTATCACAAAGAATTTCAGTTATTGCTGTTGATGGCACAAACGCCGAATCGTGTCTGGACTGCTGAACAATTATATGACCAAGTGTGGGGCTATTATTCAGAAGGAGATGTCCAAACCGTCAAGGTCCACATCAGCAATCTTCGCCGGAAAGTAGAGAACGATCCGACAGCTCCTTGCTATATCCAAACCGTCCGAGGATTTGGTTACAAGTTTACAAATTGAAAATAGAAAGTCGATCGTTTTTGCCAAAAGGCAAAAACGATCGGCTTTTTTTATTGAAAAATCCTGGGTCTTTGTGCACTCGAGTATGACAAAAGAGCTGAGTGGAAATATTTTTTTAGATAAATCAAACTATTGAAACTATTTAACTTTGTTTTAACCTGCTCTCTCTAGTATGAAAGGTAAGTGATAGAAAGACAGATCTCAAGGAGGAATAGAAGATGATTGAAAACAAAATCAAAATGACGAATGAACCGCCTGTCAATTTCGAGCAGCAAACCATCTTTAAGCAGAGCCGGGAAGCGCCGAGTGCACAGCCTTCCATTACTGGGCTCGGCTTGTCGGAAAATGTGGCAGGTTCGCTTGCGTATTTGCTGGGATTTTTCTCGGGTTTTATTCTGCTGATGGTCGAGCGGGAAAATCGATTTGTCCGTTACCATGCATTCCAGTCCGTATATGTGTCGATTCTTTTTTTCACATTGTTTACAGCAGCTGGCATGATACCGATGACAGGATGGGTTACTGAAGTGTTGCTGATGCCCATCGGGTTAGTAGTCTGGATCATCCTGATGTTAAATGCGCATAACGGAAAATCGATGCGTTTGTGGATAATCGGCCGCTTTGCAGAAAAACAGCTTCATTAAACAAGTAAAATCACCCCGTACATGGGGATATGAGGTGAAGACATGGAAAGTACATTCAATATGAAAGAGTTTTTTAAGAACATGAAAAAGCGCCTTCCACTCATCATTGCGATGACTGTCGCTTTCGTCGCCCTCGCAGCCGCTGTCAGCTATTTGTGGATGAAGCCAGTTTATGAAGCTTCCACACAAATTCTCGTCAATAAAGCACCAGCAAATGCACAGGAATTCAGCATGCAGGATATTGACACAAACCTGCAATTGATTAGTACCTATAACGTAATCATCAAAAGCCCGGCAATTTTGACAGAAGTCATCAATGAACTCGGCTTGAATGAGACAGTGCAGTCACTGAACGAACGAATCGAAGTTTCCAGCATAGAGGATTCACAAGTCGTGACTTTAGAAGTCGAAGACGAATCGATGCAGCAGGCTGTCCTGATTGCCAATACGACCGCTAAAGTATTCGAACAGGAAATCCGCAATCTGATGCGTGTTGATAATGTCAGTATTTTGGCGCCAGCGATGATGACAGCGAGCCCTGAACCAGTCAAGCCGGATCCACTGTTCAATATGGCAGTAGGTGCGATTATTGGCTTCATGCTTGGGACCGGCCTTGCGATTGTCCTGGACCAATTGAATACGACGGTGCGCACGGAAGAAGATATCGATGAATTGCTTGGCCTGCAAGTGCTTGGCATCGTGAGCCCGGTCGGCGACTTAGGCAAAACTGATAAATCTTCGAAACACACTGACAGAATGGAGTTGGATGAGAATGTTGAATCAGACAGCGTCAAAACGGCCGCTCGCCCGAAAGTTGGTAGCACGTATTAAACCTAACTCGGTAATCAGCGAACAGTACCGGACTATCCGCACAACCATTAATTTCTCTTTACCCGGGAATGAAATGAAGACGCTTTTGTTCACTTCTGCTTCAAAAGAAGAAGGGAAATCGACGACTTCAGCCAATATGGCGATTGTCTTCGCCGAATCTGGAAAAAAGGTGCTGCTTGTCGATGCGGATATGCGTAAGCCCACTTTGCATCATACCTTCCACTTGAATAACCATATGGGGTTGTCGAATTTGCTAATTGGCAAAGGTGAACTTGAGCAAAGTGTCCGCGACAGCGGCATCCAAGGCTTAGAATTGCTGACTTCTGGGCAGATTCCCCACAATCCGGCAGAACTGCTGGATTCACCGATGCTCGATCGATTAATCGAAAAGATGAAGGAACGTTACGATTTAATCATTTTCGACTCGCCGCCAATCTTGTCGGTATCGGATTCCAAAATCATGGCGAATAAATGTGATGGAACGGTGCTTGTCGTTAATACAGGCAAGACGGAAAAGCAAAGCGCCATCAAAGCACGCGACAGTTTAACGACTTCCAAAGCCTATATCGTCGGGGTCGTGATGAATAACTACAAACTCAGCAAAGACCACTATTATAGCTATGAATACAATTACTAAGCGGTACTTGCGCGAGGTGAAGGAGCTGACGACATGACGATAACTAGACGCTATACTTCATTATTCTTGATCGATTCGCTGATCATCCTCTCAGCAACGTATCTCTGTTATTTGTTTTTATTGCCCTTTGACAATATTTTGTCGAACCGGCTGCTATTGCTCATGACGGTCACTTTATTTATCGCCCATCATTCTTTTGCCTGGCATTATGGGCTTTACCGGAAAGTGTGGGCTTTCGCCTCAGTCCATGAGTTGAAATCGATTGTCAAAGCGGTCACTTTAACGATGTTCGTGGCAACGGTTATGCAGTATATCCAGACAGGCGGGGTATTTGTTCGGATTTTAGCACTAACCTGGATGTTCCTCATCTTGTTCCTTGGGGCTTCGCGTTTTTCTTTCCGCGTTTTTCATGAACGCGAACCACGCAGAAGTGAAGGACAATTAAGCCGGACGCTTGTGGTCGGGGCCGGGGAAGCTGGGCGTATGATTGTTCGCCAAATGAAGCAAAATCCGCAATGGGGACGAAAGCCGATTCTCTTTATCGATGATAACCGCACGAAATGGGGATTGGAGATTTTTGGGATAGAAGTGGCTGGACCGATCTCGGAAATTCCGAGACTGGCTGCACATAATGAAATCGACCAGATCGTCATCGCGATTCCATCGCTGTCGAAAAGAGAAATGGCGGAAGTGACGAAACTGTGCATCGATACAGGTCTTAAAGTGCAAACCATTCCACGAATTGAAGATTTGATGGTAGGGAAAGTCAAAGTTAGCGATATTCGCGATGTGAAAATCGAGGATCTTCTCGGCCGCGAAGAAGTTCGTTTGGATATGGAAGCCTTAACGGAAAAAATTGCCGGCAAGAGCATTATGGTGACAGGTGCCGGTGGGTCAATCGGATCGGAAATTTGCAGGCAAATCAGCGCTTTTAAACCCGCACGCCTGTTATTGCTAGGCCACGGCGAAAATTCGATTTACACAATCGACCGTGAACTGCGCGCAAAAGTGCCGAAAGAAATCGACATCGTGCCGATTATCGCAGATATCCAGGATCGCGACCGGATATTCGAGATGGTCGGAAAATTCAAACCGGATATCATCTATCATGCGGCAGCCCATAAACATGTTCCATTAATGGAAGCAAATCCGCTCGAAGCCGTGAAGAACAATATTTTTGGCACGAAAAATGTCGCGGAAGCGGCTGACCGCCATGGAGTCGGAAATTTTGTCATGATTTCCACTGACAAAGCCGTCAATCCGCCGAACATCATGGGTGCCTCCAAGCGCTTTGCAGAAATGGTCGTCCAAAATTTAGCGGTTTCATCCAAGACGACATTCGCGGCAGTTCGTTTCGGCAATGTCCTCGGCTCTAGAGGAAGTGTCGTGCCCTTGTTCCGCGAACAAATTGAAAAAGGTGGGCCTGTAACCATTACAGATCCTAAAATGACGCGTTATTTTATGACGATTCCGGAAGCTTCGCGCTTGGTCATCCAGGCGGGCATGCTTGCAACGGGCGGGGAAGTGTTCGTGCTGGATATGGGAGAACCGGTAAAAATCGTCGACTTGGCACGCAATATGATTCGTTTGTCTGGTTTTGAAGAAGATGAAATTCAAATCAAATATACAGGCATGCGTCCTGGTGAAAAACTATATGAAGAATTGCTTGATCCGAGTGAAATTCAATCAGAAAAAGTATTTGCGAAAATCCATATTGGAAAAGCGACGCCAATCAGCCAAGTGGAAATCAGCCGGATTTTGAAAAAGCTTCCCGTTATGGAAGAACAGGAAATTCGCGATACTTTATTGAAGCTCGCGAATCGCCCAAAAGAAGACAAGGCAAAAGAAACAGCGTGGCAGGAACAATGGAAAATCGAAGGGGGATTGGCCTGATTACAGTATCTGCCTATAAGCGCAGGGGGGATGCAAAGTGAAGCTGCTATCAACGGAACTGTATGGGAATTCTCCCATTTACCTCCAAAATTTATTGCTCAGTTTCCGGGAATATGCCCACTCACGAAAACGGTATGGCATGGGCTACTACCGATATCTTCATCAACTTTCCGGTATGGATGAAACAGACCGCCAGTCCGAGCAAAAACACCAGGATTTCGAACTTCGCTTGCTGCTCCACCATGCGGCAGAGAATAGTTCATTTTACAAAGGGATGTATGGGAGTGATTTAGCGGATATTCAATGTGCCAGCGATTTGCAGCAGTTGCCAATTCTTGAAGAAACTTTGTTCAATAATCGGATCGACGACATCTATACACAAGCTATCGGCAGGAAAAAAGACGCCTATGCAACTGCAAGAACTGGGCAACCGCCTCATTTAAGGTTGGCTAATGCGGATTGGCAAAAACAAACAGCGACTGTAGACCATTTCAAAAAACAGCATGGTGCCATCAATCTGGAGATGAAGCGCGCGACTTTCGATTCCGGGAATTTTGTTCCTGCTGCCCAAAAACAAGGGGCCTTCTGGCGTGATATTTATTATCTCAATCAGCGCCTGTATTCAGTCGACCATTGTACGAATCAATATTTTTCAGAGATAGTAAACAATTTAAACAGTTTTCGCCCTGACTTCATCGATGGATTGCCTCAAGCAATACTTGCACTTGCACGTTATATCAATGAACAGCGGATTCTATTGAATTTTCAAGTGATCACCATTTTTGTGGAAACGGAGTTTTTAGTAGAAAGCGAGCGTGCGGAAATCGAAAACGCATTCGGCTGTTTTGTCCGTCAGTGGAGCATGAAAACTGAACGCTCACCCTTTCTTTCTGAATGCGTAGCAGGAAATCTGCATTTCAATATGCGGACGGGGGTGATGGAGTTTACGGATGACGGCGAAGTTCTGTTGACTCGTTTCCACACGAAAGGAACTCCCTTGATCCGTTTAAAAATTGACGAGCAGTGGATGCCGGTAAATCGCCCATGTCCATGCGGCAGTGTACATCCATTGGTTCGCAAACCATCGAAACCTATATCTGCTTTTTTGCAATCGAAAAGCAGGGGCAGGGTGACCAGTTTGTATTTAGCGACTATCCAAGAAAAATTCCAGCAAGTCGCACCTTCCATGCAATTTGTCCAAAACTCCATCGAGGCCATCGAAGTCTGGATCAGCGGAATCATTATTGTCCCTGTGCACCTCGAACAAGCCATTATTCAGGAAATGGTCGGCATATTCGGCGAAGACATGCGTTTTACTGTCAAGGGACGCTCAGCTAAGCCCCCGCATGAAACGGGGCCAGCCGGTTTGATCATCAATAATCTGCAATTCCCAAGAATTTGGCAAAGTGATCGAGGTACAGAATAAACGTACTGATGAAAGAAGAGGAGGCTGTTGTACATGAACATTCGACAAAATGCAGGAGCATCGGTAGTGCCGTTTCCGGTTCCGGTAAAAGAAATAGCGAAAAACAGGATTTTTCTTTCTGCCCCACATATGACAGGCAATGAACAAAAGTATATTCGTGAGGCATTCGAGTCCAACTGGATTGCGCCAATGGGGGAAAACGTCAACCAGTTCGAATCAGAAATGGCGGCGTATGCCACGACCCAAGCGGCGGCTGCTTTGTCTTCAGGGACAGCTGCAATTCATTTGGCATTGCAGTTATTAGGAGTTGGAAAAGGGGACCGTGTGTTTTGCTCCAGTTTGACGTTCGTGGCGAGTGCTAATCCTATCCTTTACGCAGGAGCGGAACCTGTCTTCATAGATTCGGAAGAAGAAACATGGAATATGTCTCCGTGGGCGCTGCAAAAAGCATTTGCCGCAGCTGAACAAGAGGGCAAGCTTCCCAAAGCGGTGGTCATTGTACATATTTACGGACAAAGCGCGCGCATGGACGAGCTGCTGGCCCTTTGCAATCATTACGGAGTGCCTGTAGTTGAGGATGCAGCGGAATCACTTGGGTCGACCTATAAAGGGAAAAAGACGGGGAGTCTTGGGGCATACGGCATTTATTCATTCAATGGCAATAAAATCATTACAACTTCCGGTGGCGGCATGCTGGTGTCAAATGATCGCAAAGGAGTCGCACAAGCGAGATTTCTTGCTTCTCAAGCAAAAGATGAAGCGGCGTTTTATGAACATAGCCGTGTCGGCTATAATTACCGAATGAGCAATGTGCTGGCAGGGATCGGGCGTGCGCAGCTTGAGGCAATTGAACTGCGCGTTTCTGCTCGTCGCGCTGTTTTTGGGCGCTATTCTGCTGTTCTCAGCAAACACGAAGCAGTGAAATTCCAGCCCGAACTAGAAGGGACACGTTCGAACCGTTGGCTGACCGTCATGTTGCTCGATCCGGCTAAAACCGACCGGTCGCCTGATGACATCCGTGAATCGCTGGAATCGGAAAATATTGAAACACGCCGCGTTTGGAAACCACTTCATCTGCAGCCCTTGTTTGCCGGGTGTAAATTCTATTCGCATAATCCTCACGGCAAGACCGCGGTCAGTGAAAAGTTGTTTGCAGAGGGACTTTGTTTACCTTCAGGGTCTGACTTGCAACCTGAACGGCAGCAACGCATCATCAAACTACTTGAAGAAATATTGAGCTAGATTTTGATACAAGGTACCAGTTGTTAAGTTGTTGCAACTGGCTCTATCATTAGCCATCGCCTGCGAGCTCTCCCGAAGCTTACAGGTGATTTTTTATGGAAAGGCCACTGTTTTCATAAAGCAGGCTCAGGGTATGGAAAAGTAATAGCGTTATAAGGAGGAGAAGAGAATGGATATTCAGGCTGAACGAGATCTGTTAAAAGATGAATATGGCAATTATTACGTTGTTTCCTATGCAACAAAAGAATCCTTGACTGTTGTTAACGCAGCGCTTTATCATGCATTCAATCAAGTGCTGACGGATGAATTTGTAGCGAAAGTGAAGCGCAAATATCCTAAAGGTGTTGCGGTGGGTGTTTATTTCGCTGACTTGGTGCATGAACAAATCGAAAAGTTGGAAGATCCGGATTTTCCTGGCCATATTTACGATTTAGAAGAAGTACGCAAAACATACGACATTCATTTGAAGCCGATATACCACGATTCGTTTCATTTGTAGAAGCGGTTCTGCGAATCCCTGGCAGCAGAAAGCGGTTCGATTAGCCGGAATTATTTTGTCAAAGGCTTTGGCGAAGTGAAACGTGAGTTTTTGGCTAATCCCTACGACTCCAAAGACATGGCGATTACTTCAACACTCGCCTCAATCGAACTTGGCGAAATTACGAAATAGAATTTGCTGAAAAACCCGCCAATTGAGCGGGTTTTTTTATGTGTAACGCGCAAAGGCAACAAGGTATCTAATCAATAGGGAAAAGCGACAGGAAACGATACGACTTTAGCGACTGTATGCAGCATGTCGTGAAAAGATCCTGTATAAAGGAAAACAGGGAGAGAATCGATTCGGTTTATCAGGCAGAAAATGAAGACATAAGTAAAAAGGACTCACCATTTCTCTATCAGCCTAAAGTCTGAAATTAATCAGAATTATAAGAAAAGTCTTTCAATTTGACGAAGAGGGGATATAATAAACAATTATAATCAAAAGGGAGATGAGGCAAATGACCGATCTGAAAAACGATTCGCTGAGCTTGCATAAAAGGCATCAAGGGAAATTGGAGATTCGTTCAAAAGTGGCTGTGAAAAATGAGAGGGATTTGAGCCTCGCCTATTCTCCTGGCGTTGCAGCACCATGCCGTGAAATCCATGCCGATCCGAGCAAGGTGCATGACTACACGATGAAAGGCAATACGGTCGCGGTCATTACAGATGGAACGGCAGTGCTTGGACTCGGCAACATCGGCCCTCAAGCAGCACTGCCAGTCATGGAAGGAAAAGCATTATTGTTTAAGGAATTTGCCGGTGTGGATGCATTTCCCATCTGCCTGGACACAACAGATGCCGAAGAAATCATCCGAACCGTCAAATTGCTCGAACCGGGCTTTGGCGGCGTCAACTTAGAAGACATTGCTGCCCCGACTTGCTTTATTGTGGAGCAACGCCTGAAACAGGAAATGAATATCCCGGTGTTCCATGATGACCAGCACGGCACCGCGATCGTCACGCTTGCCGGGCTGATTAATTCTCTAAAGCTGGTCGAAAAAGAAATTGAAGATGTCAAAGTAGTGGTCAATGGTGCAGGGGCAGCAGGCATCGCCATCGTCAAATTGCTTGCGAAGTTCGGGTTCAGCCATATCGTCATGTGCGATACGAAAGGCGCGATATACAAAGGACGCCCGAGTGGCATGAATCCTTTTAAAGCAGAAGTCGCAGAAATGAGCAATTACCAAATGGAGCAAGGTCAGTTGGCGGACGTTATCGCCGGAGCAGACGTGTTCGTCGGCGTTTCGGCGGAAGGCGCATTGACAGAAAGTATGGTGCGTACGATGAATGACGATCCTGTCATTTTCGCGATGGCAAACCCGAATCCGGAAATTTTGCCGCACGCTGCAAAGTCAGCCGGTGCACGGGTCATTGGGACAGGGCGTTCTGATTTTGCCAATCAAGTCAATAATGTACTGGCCTTTCCAGGACTGTTCCGTGGTGCGCTCGATGTGCAGGCGAGCGACATCAACGATGCGATGAAAATTGCCGCAGTCGAAGCGATCGCTTCCTTGATCGCGACCCATGAACTGCACGAAGATTATGTGATACCGAAGCCGTTCGACCCGCGCGTTGCACAGGCGGTCGCCGAAGCAGTCGCTAGGGCTGCCGAAGAAACGGGCGTTGCCAAAGTATCGCTCAAAGAGCCTGCCCAGCAGATTGTCTTCTGATAAATAGAAGAAAGCCTGAATTCCCCTCCCCCTGGAATTCAGGCTTTCTTAATGTATTAGTTACATGATCACGAAAAGAGTGGCCGCCTTGTCAGCGAACTGACGAAGCGGCCACTCTTTTATTCGTCTCCTCAATCAGCGACGCTGAGCCCTTTGGCGCTAGCGATTTTTTCGAGGGCCTGGCTGAAGTCATCGATCAAATCATCGGGATGCTCAAGCCCTGCAGAAAAGCGCAGGAGCCCTTCGGTGATGCCGCGTTTCTCGCGTTCAGCGGGTGGCATAGCGGCATGGGACATCGTAGCCGGATAAGACAAGATCGACTCTACGGCACCAAGGCTGACAGCAAACATTGGAATCTCCAAAGCTTCCACGAAAATGCGTGCAGCGTCTTTATCGGCTAAACGGAACGACAAGATGCAGCCTGCGTGGCTCGCTTGTCGACTATGGATGGGATTCCCGTCATGGAACGAAAACCCTGGATAATAGACTTCTTCGACTAACGGGTGCTTATGCAAATACGCTGCAAGACGTGCCGTTGTTTCGCCGGATTGCTTTGTGCGGGCGCCGAGCGTCTTGATGCCTTGAATCAATGTATAGGAATCCTGCGCCCCGAGCACCGAGCCGAACGTGTTTTGGATAAACGCTAATTGTTCGCCGAGTCCCGCGTCTTTCGTCACGGCAAGCCCGGCGGTGATGTCGCTATGGCCGGAGAGGAACTTTGTCGCACTGTGGAGCACGATGTCCGCGCCGAGTTCAAGCGGATTCTGGTAAAGCGGGGTCATGAAGGTATTATCGACAAATGTCAGGGCGTCGTTTGCTTTCGCCAATTTCGCGGCCATTTCGATATCAGTAATTTTCATCACGGGGTTGGACGGCGTTTCAATGTAAACGACTTTTGTATTCGGCAAAAAAGCTGCGGCCACTTCGCCAAGGTCGGTCATGTCGACGAAAGTATAATCGATTTTAAACTTTTCTAGCACTTCCGTGATGAAACGGTAGGTGCCGCCATAAACGTCTTCCGAGACCAATACATGGTCGCCGGCTTTCAACAGCATGAAAGCAGACGAGATAGCCGCCATGCCAGAAGAAAAAGCCAGTCCGCGCGTGCCGCCTTCGAGTTTGGCGATGGTTTCCTCGAGTGACTTGCGGGTCGGATTGCCGGATCGGCTATAGTCAAAAGGGCCGAACGAATCGATGCTTTCCTGATGAAAAGTCGAGGATAAATAAATCGGCACATTGACGGCGCCTGTTAATGGATCGATGCCTGCTGTATGGATCAATTTGGTTTCGCGTCGTTCACTCATAGGAAACGACCTCCTTTTCCAGTTTGGCCAGGGCTTGTGACAAATCTGCGATCAAATCTTCAGCCTGCTCAACGCCAACCGAGAAGCGGAGCAGGCGGTTACAGACGCCGCGTGCCGTGCGTTCTGCAACCGGCATATCGGCGTGGGTCTGTGTGGCCGGATAGGTGATAAAACTTTCAACCCCGCCAAGGCTTTCGGCGAATGTGATAAGCGACAGGCTTTCAAGAAATTCCCCGATCCATTGTTCTTTTCGAAGACGAAACGACAACATGCCGCCTTTGCCGGGGTATAGCACCTCTGTCACGGTTTGTTGAGTTTCAAGGAAGCGGGCAAGTTCTTTGGCGTTTGCTTCGTGCTGGCGCATGCGCAGCGGCAAAGTTTTCAAGCCGCGAATCAACAGCCAGGAATCGAGCGGCGACAGCACAGCGCCGGCTGAGTTATGGGCAGTGAAAAGCTGTTCGCATAACGCATCGCCTTTTGCTGCCACCAGGCCTGCGAGCACATCGTTATGGCCGCCAATGTATTTGGTAGCGCTGTGAAGCACGATATCAGCACCTAGCGAAAGGGGCTGCTGCAAAAAAGGCGTCAAGAATGTGTTGTCGACAATCAGTAGCAGGTCATGGCGTTTGGCGATTTCCGCATACGTTTCCAAGTCGATTTCCTGCATGAGAGGATTGGTCGGTGTTTCAATGAAAATGGCTTTGGTATTGGCGGTGATCTTCGCTTCTGCAGTTTGGGGATCGACAAAAGGGTCATACACTGGACGAATGTGGTATTTTTCGTTGTACTGTTCGAGCAGGCGATAAGTGCCGCCGTAAATATCTTCAGGCAGCAAAATTTCGTCGTTCGGGCGGAACAAGGATAAGACCAATTGAATCGCGGCCATGCCGGAGCTGCAGGCAAAGCCCGCATCGCCACCTTCTAAATTTGCGATGCCTTCTTCAAGCAGCTGGCGCGTCGGGTTTTTTGTCCGTGTATAATCATAGCCTGTGGATTTGCCGATGCCTTCATGCTCGTAGGCGGTCGACAGATATATCGGGGGATTGACCGCCCCAGTCCGTGGATCGCTGCGGTTGCCAAGCTGTACTAAGCGTGTTTCTAAGCTATGCTCTTTCATGATCCTCATCCTTTCAACTAAAAAAAGCAGGGGCTTTCTTCTCTTAATCAAGAAGAAAGCCCCTGTCATGTATGCCATCTCCTCATCTTTTAGGCTTGTGCCTATTGGAATTAGCACCGTGACTATGTCCGGTTGCTGAGACTTCAAAGGGCCAAATCCCTCCATCTCTCTAGATAAGAATCATTTATGTAGTTGTCGTTGGTTAATGTTGTTCATCATACGGCAATTTGTTAGGAAATACAAGCAGAATATTGAAAAAACTATTCCGGATAAATGGCGCTCGCTGTTATTCCGGAAGTTGAAATGGTATGCTGAGGTATACTTTTATCATACCCAGCTTATACAAAGCTAGTTGCAAGGGGGTCCTGAATTATGTACATCGTCACATCAACGGTCATTGTACCGGAAGACAAAGTGCAAGACGTCATCGAAATTTATCAAAAACGTTCACGCCGTGTAGATCAAGCGGACGGTTTCACATCGTTTCGGTTGATCCAAAACACAAAGAAACGTCATGAATTGACTGTTCATCTGGAATGGCAAACGAAACAGGCATATATGAACTGGGTCAAGAGTCAGGAGTTCAAGGAAATCCACGATTTGGAGAAGAACTATCCGGATCAGGAGCTTGCGGGCATCGTCCCGAAAGTCCACCAATACGAGGTGGTGGCCGAATGAACCAGGAGCAAAAACAGCAAATCGCAACCGACACAGCAGACGGTATATATGAAGCGTACCCGAATTTATGGGAGCGTTTTGGCGATAAGGGATATGAACATACCGTCAAAGACAATCATCATCACTTGGATTGCCTTGAAACCGCGTGGGAGCTGCAAAGCGAACAATCCTTTCTAGACTATGCCATCTGGCTCGAGACGGTGCTCGTCAGCCGCAATGTCGAAACGGCACTCATCATTGATAATTTTAAGCGGCTCATCGAAATTGTTCCGCGCTATACAGAAACGATGCAAGGAGATTTCATGCTGGACTGCCTCGATCGCGCAGTCCGGTTATTGGAGCTCCCTCAACATAAAAGGAGCTGATCACATGAACGACTCAACACAGCTTTCGGATCTTTTTTTGCAAGGGCAGGAAGAGGAAGCTTTGAAATACGTCCAGGATTTTCTGGAAAACCATTCGCATGAACAGCTTTATGGGGAGCTGTTAACGCCGGCGATGTACCGCATCGGCGAATTATGGGAACAAAATGAAATTTCGGTAGCAGAAGAGCATTTGGCAACCGCCGTGTGTGATTTTGTCTTGTCTGCTACGGAACTGCGCAATAAAAATAAAGAGGGACGACAAAAAGCGATGATTTTCGGCCCAGAAGGCGAAGAACATTATATCGGACTCAAGATGGTCGCGGCGATGTTCCGCGAAGAAGGATATGAGGTGCGCTATATGGGGCCGAATTTACCGCTCGATTCAGCACTTCAATTAGCTGAAGACTGGAAGCCGGATGTTGTGGCTGTATCTGGTGCTTTGGCACATCGTTTGCCGGTTTTAAAAACTTACGCGGAAGCATTTTCACAAGTAGTCCCCAAGCCTGCCATTTTGATCGGCGGCAGAGCCGTTACTTTGTCGAGCTTTGCCGACCTGCAGGTGAAAGGTGCCGTGATCGTTCGTGAACTCGGAGCGCTCCGGGAATGGATCCGCACAGGAAAGGGGTCGAACGATGGCACGCTCTCCACTGGCTGAATGGCCGCTTCCGGCTTTTCAACTGAACAATAGCTTCGAGGTGATTGATTATTCCTTTGAAGCGGAACAGCTTTTCGGAAAATCAGTAGAATTTCTGGAGTTGCTCGATGAAGGCAGCCGGGAAAAAGCACAGCGAATGCTTAACACCCAAGCCACTCGTAAACCGATCGAATTGAACTTCATCACAGCGGCTGGCTTTTTCTTGGCGGACGTGTATCATCGCTGGAACAGCGATTTTTCGCTAAATCTGGTGCTGGTGCCGAAAGATGGTCAAATGGCTGCTATTACTGCGCAATTGGTTCGGTTACGCAGCCGCTTGAAAGAAACGGATTATGAATTACTGAAAGAAAAAGAACGTTCGGATGCGTTGTTGGGAAAAGTCCGTGAACTTTCTGCCCCGTGTATTGCCATCGGTAACGGCTACGTGCTCATTCCGTTATTCGGCAATTTAAACAGTCAAAAAGTTGAAGCAATCCGCCCTCATATCGTCAACCGCATATATGAATTTGATGCTGAGATTGTTATTGTCGATTTAACTGCAATGGGAACGGTGACGCAAGAAGGCGCCAGCTACCTAGAGTCCCTTGTAAAAACTTTGCGGGTCATGGGAATCGATGCTGTCATTACCGGTGTGAAACCGGAGCATGCCCAAAAATTGCACGTATTGAAAAGCGAGCTGAACTTACGCTTTGCGGCATCATTGGAGGCTGTGCTAAGCGAGGCTTCCTCAAATCAATCATAAACCGGCCATCTGAGCCGGTTTTTTATATGTGGGAAATGTAGTGATTTTTGAAGGCTCGAATATTTTTCGGAAATTGGGGGAATAAATAAACAGAGAGGTTTTTGGATAGGAGGCTGTGAATATGGCAGAATCACACAACCATTCTCATAATCAGAACAAGAAAACCTTATTGATTGCCTTCACAATTGTCACTATTTATATGGTGGTAGAAGCAGTCGGGGGATACTTAACAAACAGCCTGGCCTTGCTTGCCGATGCCGGCCACATGCTCAGCGACTCTATTTCACTCGGCGTTGGCTATTTGGCCTTTTCCATCGGCGAAAAAGCGGCTGATCAAATGAAGACCTATGGCTATAAACGCTTTGAAATCTTAGCCGCAGTCTTCAATGGCGTCACGCTGGTCTTGATTTCTATTTATATTTTCTATGAAGCGTATCACCGGTTTTCCGAGCCACAAGACATTGCGACTTCGGGTATGCTCGCTATTGCCGTCATCGGCTTGCTAGTTAACATACTCGTCGCCTGGTTGTTAATGCGCGGAGGTGACACGAAAGATAATTTGAACTTGCGTGCCGCTTTTTTGCATGTCTTGAGCGATTTGCTCGGGTCGGTCGGCGCAATTGCCGCTGCTCTGTTAATCATCTTCTTTGGATGGGCATGGGCGGATCCATTGGCAAGCGTCATTGTCGCTATACTTGTACTCATTAGCGGGTGGCGCGTAACAAAAGATGCGGTCCATGTCTTGATGGAAGGCACGCCGAAGAATGTCGATTTGGAGCAAGTAGCACAAACGATCGAAGCGCTTCCTAAGGTAAAAAGCATACACGACTTGCATGTATGGAGCATTACGAGCGGAAAAAATGCCATGTCTGGCCATGTAGTTATTCAAAAGGAAATTTCGTTCAAGGATAGCCAACAGGTGCTGAGGGAAATTGAAGAGGCGATGGAAAGGCTGCACATCGGACATGTTACCGTTCAGCTCGAAACAGAAGACCATCCACACGATGACTCGATTCGCTGCCAAGGTCAGGAACATCACGAGACGGTTGGTCATCACCATTAGATATGCAAAACGATTGAAAAGGCACGGGATATTTCCATGCCTTTTTCGTTTGTCTTGATACCGATTTGAAATACATTGTCTATCCAATATCCTCTTGAATATATAAGTATATGCTGATATGCTGTATTTGGAATTAAGGGAATATATTTAGATATGCGACGAAGCGGAGGGAGTTATCCGATGAAGATGACATCGCAAGAAATAGCAATCGACAAAGCGAGCATGCTGTTAAAGCTAGTAGGGGATAAGACGCGGTTATCGATGGTCAAATTACTCGAAAAAAATGATTGCTGCGTTTGTGAATTCGTTGAAATCTTTAATATCAGCCAGTCGGCGATCAGCCAGCACTTGCGTAAATTGAGAGATCTCGGATTGGTGAAGGAAAGAAGACAGGGTCAATGGATTTTTTATTCATTGAACTCAGACAGCGAATTGTATGACATGCTTATGCAAATCTTGACGTTCATACCGAGTCAGGACGAGCGCATCGAGAAATTGGAGAAGCAAGGGCTGCGCATTCGTTGCGAATAATTTTCGATAAAGAAAAGGTATTATAATAAATAAATATAGTTAGAACAAATACCATTCATAGAAAAAGGGAGCTAATTCATATGACGAAAAAAACATTGTACTTTTTATGCACAGGCAATTCATGCCGAAGCCAGATGGCGGAAGGCTGGGGGAAAGAAATTCTGGGCGATGACTGGCAAGTATTGAGTGCCGGAATCGAAGCGCATGGCTTGAACCCGAACGCGGTAAAGGCGATGAATGAAGTGGACATCGACATCTCACAGCAAACTTCCGATGTCATCGATACGGACATTCTGAACAATGCCGATTTCGTCGTAACGCTGTGCGGCGATGCAGCAGATAAATGCCCGATGACGCCGCCTCATGTAAAACGCGATCACTGGGGCTTTACGGATCCAGCGAAAGCGCAAGGTACGGAAGAAGAGAAATGGAAAGTGTTCCAATCGGTACGCGATGACATCGAAGTGCGCATCCGCCATTTTGCTGCAACTGGTGAGTAAGTGAAGTTTAGGGAGGGGGAAGATTGCGCTCCAGGCCTTGCTTTAGGGCCACAGGATGTGGGTCATGCAGGCGATGCGACAGGATGTCGCGATATCGGCTGCCCGGGGTCCCCCAGGAGTCAAGGCCTTCCGCTTCATCTCCAATATTAGAATGTTAAATTTTTCAAACCTAGCTGTTCGAAGTTTTGAATAGAGTAAGCATATGTGCAATTCCGTTAGTGTTATTTGATAGAACCAAACTACACAGGTTGAAGGAGAGCTGAATATGAAAAAGGTAGAAATTTTCGATCCGGCGATGTGCTGTTCGACGGGTGTTTGTGGACCAACTGTGGACCCGGAACTGACGCGCATTGCGTCGGCTGTGTATTCACTCGAGAAAAAAGGCTTTGCCATTTCACGCCATAATTTGACGGATGATCCTGGAGCTTTTGTGGAAAACAAGAAGGTCAATCAAGTATTGGTCGAAAAAGGGCCGGACGCGTTGCCGGTTGTGCTGCTCAACGGAGAAGTCGTAAAGATTGCCGAATACCCGACCACAGAAGAATTGGCAGAGTGGTTCGAGGCCACACCGTCCGAATTACAGGAAAAGCCGCGCGTGCGCGTGTCACTGAACATCAACAACTAAAGGAGCGTTCCTATGTATTCATTGTTCAATCCGAATCAAATGGCCGTCACTCCGTTTCTGTTTTTCACCGGTAAAGGTGGTGTCGGAAAAACTTCGACTGCGTGTGCAACAGCTGTCGCTTTAGCTGACCAAGGCAAGAAAGTTTTGCTCGTCAGCACGGACCCGGCGTCCAATTTGCAAGACGTGCTGGAAGTGGAACTGACGAACGATCCGAAATCCATTCCGTCTGTGGCAAATTTGTCCGCCTGCAATATCGACCCAGAACAAGCGGCCAAAGCTTATAAAGAAAGTGTCGTCGGCCCTTACCGCGGCAAATTGCCAGAGGCGGTGCTCGCAACGATGGAAGAGCAATTGTCTGGAGCCTGCACTGTAGAAATCGCCGCATTCGATGAGTTTTCGCATTTGCTGGCAGATGAAGAGATTTTAGCGCAATATGACCATGTGCTGTTCGATACGGCACCGACCGGCCATACGCTGCGCCTGTTGCAATTGCCGACGGCGTGGAGCGGCTTTTTGGAAGATAGCACGCACGGCGCATCATGCCTAGGCCCGCTTGCTGGGTTGGAAGGCAAAAAGGCGTTGTACAAAAAAGCGGTGGATTCGCTATCCGACGGAGACAAAACGACCTTGGTCTTGGTGGCGCGCCCGGACAACTCCTCCTTGCTCGAGGCGGACCGGGCTTCGTTCGAATTAAAAGAAATCGGCATCAAGAATCAATTACTCATCGTCAATGGCCTGCTTCAAAGTCATCAGCCGGAAGACGCAGTCTCGGTGGCATTTTATGAGCGGCAACGTGCGGCGATTGAACAGACACCTGAAGCCTTGAAGCAAGTGATGGCTTATTCCTTGCCATATGTTTCTTATTCACTCACGGGCGTTGAGAACTTGCGCCATCTATTCAGTTCGTACGCGATTCATTCTTCTGAAGCGGAAGAAACAGGAGAGCCGCTCGACTTGCCGGGGCTAAACGGCGTCATCGATGATTTTTCTGAACACAATACGCGCGTCATTTTCACGATGGGCAAAGGCGGCGTCGGCAAAACTTCTGTCGCATCGGCCATCGCAGTCGGCTTATCCGAGAAAGGCCATAAAGTCCACTTGACGACAACCGATCCTGCCGCGCATTTAGCATATACTTTTGGAATAAGCGACTTGCGCGATAATTTATCCATCAGCAGCATCAATCCAGAAGTCGAAGTGGCGCGTTATAAAGAAAACGTCATCGAACAAGCGGGAAGCGGGATGACTGAAGAAGAACTCGCTTATTTGAAAGAAGACCTGGAATCGCCGTGCACCGAAGAAATTGCCTTGTTCCAAGCTTTTGCCAAGGTGGTGGAGAAGTCCGAAGAAGAAATCGTCGTTATCGATACCGCGCCGACCGGGCATACTTTATTGCTGCTTGATTCGACAGAAGCCTATCATAAGGAAATGAGCCGTTCGACCGGGGATGTGCCAGACAGTGTCAAAAAGCTATTGCCACGCCTACGCAATCCAAAGGAAACAGGTGTTGTCATTGTCACGTTGGCGGAAGCGACGCCGGTATTAGAGGCATCGAGACTCGAACAGGACTTGAAGCGCGCGGGCATTGAGGCGAAATGGTGGGTTATCAACCAAAGCCTTTACGCAACCGATACGGCGGATGCCGTGCTGAAGGGCCGCGCGATTTCTGAGAAAAAGTGGATTCACAAAGTAGAAGGGGAATTGGCCGAGAAATGCGCCATCATTCCTTGGTTAGAAGAAGAGAAAATTGGCTATGACCAATTGAAAGAATTCATTTCATGATAACGGAGACATCACAGTATGGAAGGGATGGGGCAAACGATGAGTGAAGCATACCAAGAATTAGTGCAAGGCCGCATTTTCATCGGCGGCGCAGCAGATGCGAAAACAGCAGTGGAGAATGAAGGCATTGACCTTGTCTTTGATTTGCGCGCAGAAGCGGGGGACAGCGATGAAAGCTATACACGCGTACATGCACCGATTGTCGACGATTCCAAAGAACAACAAGATGAGTCGATACAAGAGGCAGTAGACGGAGTCGTCACTGCATACGAGGAAGGCAAGAAAGTCTTTTTCCATTGCGCAGGCGGCAGTAATCGCGCTGGCACCGTCGCAATCGGTACCTTGCTCGCATTAGGCGAAGCAAAAACTGTAGAAGAAGCCGAACAGATGGCGAAGAACATAAGACCAATCATCAGTGTCAAACCGGAATTAAAAGAATCACTGCAGCGTCTTTTTCCGAATGCTTAACTCGTGATAGAGTAAAGTATGAATAAACGAGCAGGGGAGATGGATTTTTATGACAATCACTGACGAAGCAAAAAACTATATCCAGTCCATTCTAGAAGAGCAACAAATGGAAAACTTGCGCTTGTATGCAGTCGCTGGCTGCTGCGGGCCGCAAATCGGCTTATCGCTCGATGCACCGGAACAAACGGATGAACTGATCGATGTGAACGGCATTCGCGTTGCGGTCGCACCGGATGCAAAACAAATGGCAGATGAACTCGCGTTGGATTTCGACACGCAAGGCGAGCAGGGCGGACTGGTCATGATCGGCGCGCCGACTGGCTGTTAAATAGAAAAAAGAGCTCATCCGTGAGCTCTTTTTTTATTGGCTCCGCTGACCTTTGTAATGTGCTTTAAGAAGAGTATTTCTTATTAGACTGAGTCCCGAAGTTTGAATAAAGTTTGCCAAGAGCTTCTGTTCGGTAAACTAATATCTTCATATAGATATGCCCCTATTCGGTATTCGTTCAGAGGGAGGTATTTTATGTGAAAATTAATTATGGAAATGAGAAAAAAGTCTGTTAATTAATGGGAATATTCTTTAAAGTATATACAGGGCTAATTAGCGTAGAAAAACGCATCAAAACTAACGAATTCGGGATAGGAGCAAGTGGGAATGGAAGTTTGGGAATTATACGATAGTGAGCGCAATCCGCTCGGGAAAAAACACATAAGAGGCAATAAAATGCAGCCGGGCGAATTTCACATTGTCGTCGAAGTCATTACACTCAATGCAGACGGCCGCATTTTCATGACGCAAAGAGATCCAGTAAAACCGCTTCCGATGCTATGGGAAACGACAGGCGGTTCTGTCATTGCGGGAGAAAGCAGCTTGACGGGGGCGCTGCGTGAGTTGGAAGAAGAAACCGGCTTGCTCGCAAGGCCCGAAGAGCTGCGCTTTTTAGGGCAAACGAAAGGCGGGAATTATTTTCTGGATAGCTATGTCTGGAGATGCAAAGAGCGCATCGACATGGACGCTCTGCAGCTGCAGGCCGGTGAAGTGCATGCAGCACAGTTGGTCAACTGGATCGAGTTCCAGCAAATGAATCGGGAGCGGTTGATCGTTCCTTCGGTATATCAGCGCATGGAATTCTATTTTGAGAAGCTGGCTTCTTTTTCGACTTATGCGTGGGACGGGTCGTTCCGGTCATAAAAAATATTGAATAAAAACAACCGAGGAGGGCGATTGAAATGAGAACCATCACCATGGCAAACGGAGAGACTGTCGAAGTGGAATGTTTGAGCTGCGCACTCGTAAACGGCTTGATCGAACCAGAAGGCGGAGTCGTTGTAGAGACAGAGTATTTTCATGCCCATCAGGATGTGGCTTATCCCATTCCTGGGTTGATCATTCTTGCATCAAAGCGCCACTTGAAAAGTCTGGACGAATTGACGGAAGCGGAACGGCTCGATTACATCACGATCTTGTCAGAAATCCGAAAAGCACAGCGCGATGTCCTTGGCATCGAGTCGGTCTATTATTTCTATAATGAAGACACCACGCATCATTTCCATACATGGATGGTGCCGCGCTATGACTGGATGTACGAGTTTGGGCGTTCTGTCGAGTCGGTAAGGCCGGTGCTTTTGCATGCGCGAAACGAGATGAATGATGAAGCGAATGTAAGGAATGTGAGGCAAGCGATTGCGGCATTGACGGAAGAACTGAAACGATGAAGAAAGTAAAAATCTTCGATGCCCATTTACATATTATCGACCCGCGATTTCCAGTAACCCCAAATCAAGGCTATTTGCCGCCTGCCTTCACCGCTGCGGATTATGCCCAGTCAGTGGAAAACTTCGAAGTAACCGGCGGCGCCATCGTCTCGGGCTCCTTTCAGGGGTTTGACCAATCGTATTTATTGGATGCACTCGACACACTAGGCAGCCGGTTTGCTGGGGTGACGCAATTGCCGGCGGATACGCTTGATGAAGAAATCCTTCGGTTACACGACAAAGGTGTACGTGCCGTACGCTTTAATGTAGCGCGCGGTGGTTCTGAAACGATTGCTCAACTTGACCGTTTTGCCAGACGCATCCACGAACTCGCCGGATGGCACGCTGAGTTGTACGTCGATTCGCAAGATTTAGGGGAACTGAAACAAACCATCAGCCAGTTGCCTGCAGTTTCAATCGATCATCTCGGATTATCGAAGCGAGGCTTTCCTGAACTCTTAAAGCTAGTAGACGAAGGCGTGAAGGTAAAAGCCACTGGGTTTGGGCGAGTTGATCTCGATCCGTCTGAAGCGATCAAGACTATTTATAAGCTCAACCCCGAAGCGCTGCTATTCGGAACCGATTTGCCATCAACCCGCGCCAAAAGGGCATTTCAGGCAAGTGATGTAACAATGATCCAAGAAGCGTTAGGAGAACAAGAAGCAGAAAAAGTTCTCTATCGCAATGCGTTAGCGTGGTATGGAATTGAATAATTTTTATTGGAGCCAAGTAGCTGAGGTGAGTCGCTAAAAGTAAACTTGAACGGTAGCAGCGAATTAGATCAAAGTTGTCTTAGCAATATGCGCTGCTGAAAAATTTATAGCGTGTGATTTTACGACTATAGAATAAGTGAGAAAACAGGTGAATCCCCGAAGATAATACCCGAACCTTTCCATCTAGCAGGCGTCCAAAGAGTAATAAGGAAAAAGGGGTGGGCGCATGGGCTTCTGGTATATGCTGTTGTTATTCATTGGAATTTGTTTATTATTTGCAGGGATCTTGCCAAAAAGAGGGTTTTCAGCCGGTGTGAAAATCGGATTGTTAGTAGGCGGCGCAGCGTGCATTGGGTTTTCATTGTTCATGTTCTCGCCTGGCAGTGCGGAAATCATAGCGGAGCTGCTTGGCTGGGGACCGGAAACGGAGTGATAGGTAGTGGCGACGATATACATCATCCGGCATTGTGCCGCAAGCGGCCAGGAACCGGATGCGCAGTTGACAGAAAAGGGAAGAGAACAAGCAGTAAGGCTGGGTGGATTTTTGAGTGACGCCGGAATTGAACGGATTGTCTCAAGCCCTTATTCACGGGCTGTTCAATCGATCGAGGTATTAGCTGAGGCTTTGGCTGTAGAAGTGGAAACTGACGAACGCTTGAAAGAACGGGTACTGAGTTCTGGAAATCTCCCGGATTGGTTCGAACAATTGAAAAGCACATTCGATGATCACGAGCTCGCTCTAGAAGGCGGAGAGTCGAGCCGGCAAGCACTAGAACGAATTTATCAAGTAGTACGAGAGCTGGAAAACGGTGATTGCGAACGAACTGCCATCGTAACTCACGGCAATATTATGGCGTTGTTATTGTCGCGTTATATCGATGGCTTCGGTTTTGAAGGGTGGCGCGGGTTGAGCAATCCGGATGTGTTCGTGTTAATGACTGAACCCGGCAGAACGAGCTGCAAAGCTTTGTGGGAAGGCTCTATCAATGATTAAAGCGGTGCTCTTTGATTTGGATGGGACCTTACTCAATAGAGATGCGTCAGTCGCCTCTTTCATCGCTGAACAATATGAGCGCTTACGGCCGTCATTGGGGCATATTCCAAAAGCGCTCTATAAGGAACGGTTTATCGAATTGGACCAGAGGGGCTATGTCTGGAAAGATAAAGTCTATGCGCAATTGATCCAAGAGTTTCAAATTGAACGGGTGGCCATGGAATTTCTACTGGAAGATTATGTCGCCAATTTTCGCTTTCACTGTGTCCCGTTCGATGGGCTCGAGAGCATGCTGGAGAGTTTAAAGGCACAAGACTTGAAACTGGGCATCATTTCAAACGGCAAACATCCGTTTCAAATGGGCAATATCGACGCCTTAGGTATCGCACATCATATGGATGTGATATTGATCTCTGAAAGTGAAAACCTAAGAAAGCCGGACCCGGAAATTTTCTACAGGGCACTAGGACGATTGAGTGTGGAAGCAGCGGAAAGCATATTCGTCGGGGATCATCCCGTGAATGATATTGACGCGGCACAAGCTGTTGGAATGTTTGGCGTATGGAAGCCTTCAAGCACGTTGGACAAAGCACCATTAGCCAATGCTCAAATTGAAGAATTGGACGAATTGAACCGTATCATCGAGATATTAAATGCGTAGCCGGTCCACAGAGGGCCGGTTTTTTGGTGGGAACTGGCAGGTATATTAAAGGTTTGTAAAGAATCGCTTATTTCGTTGAATGTGTTTTTTTCGTCGTGTAAAGTAATGATATCGAAAATCGATATCAGATTTCGTAATCAGCAAATTTATAAAGGAGCATGTCCATGGAAGACAAAGTGCTGCGGAAGTTATTTCTCGGTTTTATTCACATTCATGTGCTGCATCATGCGAAACAAAGCCCCATCTACGGGACGTGGATGCTTGAGGAGCTGCGCGAACATGGCTATTCCATCGGTCCTGGCACCTTATATCCGATTCTTCACGGCATGGAATCAGATGGCTTGTTGCTGCGAGAAGAGCGAAAAGTAGAAGGCCATATTCGCAAATATTACAGCATTACCGAAAAGGGAAGTTATGTGCTAAAGGATGCGCAAGAGAAAGCGTATGAATTGTTCAAGGAAATCAAAGATTAACGGGATAGGAGAGAATTATGGCTCAACCACAAAAAGAAAGTAGACTGAAACTCTTATTGGAAATTTTGTTCGTCTCGACACGTCTCGGACTGACTTCATTCGGCGGGCCCATTGCACATTTAGGTTATTTTCATAACGAATATGTCCGCAGAAGAAAATGGATGGATGAAAAAAGCTATGCCGATTTAGTGGCGCTTGCCCAGTTTTTACCGGGTCCCGCCAGCAGCCAAGTCGGAATCGGAATCGGGGTCATGCGCGGAGGGCTTATCGGGGGAATCGTTTCTTTTATCGGTTTTACGTTGCCTTCTGTGATCGCGCTCATCTTGTTCGCGTTGCTTTTACAAAGTTTTGATGTCTCGGATGCGGGCTGGATCAAGGGATTGAAAATTGTCGCAGTGGCGGTTGTCGCCCACGCCATTTTGGGGATGGCGAAAAATTTGGCGCCGGACCTCAAGCGCAAGGCGCTGGCGCTATTGGCGTTGATCGGTACCTTGTTGTGGCCCTCATCGTTATCGCAGATCGGGGTCATTTTAATAGCGGCGTTGATCGGCTATATGCTTTATAAAAACAGTGCCGAAACGACAGAAGGCCGCATAAAATTTCCCGTCACGAAAAAAATAGGGGCATTGAGCCTGATGTTGTTCTTTGCCTTTCTTATCTCGCTGCCGATTTTGCGTGAAGTGACCGGTTCTTACTGGGTGGCGATGTTCGACAGTTTCTACCGTGCCGGCTCCTTAGTGTTTGGAGGAGGGCATGTCGTCTTGCCGCTTCTAGAACGAGAATTTGTGCCGACCGGCTGGTTAACGGAAGAAGCCTTTCTTGCCGGGTACGGGGCGACACAAGCCGTTCCAGGTCCCTTGTTTACGTTTGCTGCGTATCTTGGGACCGTAATGAACGGTTGGACTGGAGGATTATTCGCGACAGCGGCCATCTTTTTGCCTGCGTTTCTATTGATCGTCGGAGTATTGCCGTTTTGGGATGCGCTGCGGACGAACCAAAAAGTCAAAGGCGCTATTATGGGAGTCAATGCGGCAGTGCTCGGCATTTTGATTTCAGCGTTTTACACACCTATCTGGACGAGCTCAATCACACAGCCAGCCGATTTTGCATTGGCGGCCATTCTTTTCAGCTTGCTCGTCTACTGGAAACTTCCGCCTTGGATCATCGTTTTGTGCGGCGCGCTCGGTGGAACATTAATCGCATGGATCTAAAGGAAAACCGCTGTCATAGGATGGCGGTTTTTTTCTGTCTGCGTGAGCATTTTCGTACGCCTTCTGAAACTGAAGCGTTACAATAGGTGAGGTAAAGGAGTGCTAATCAATATGACACAAAAAACATTTCAACAGATTCCTCTAGCTGTGCTCGATTTGGCGCCAGTCAATGAAGGCAGCAATGCAACGGAATCATTTGCCAATAGCGTAGAACTTGCGCAGCACGTGGAAAAACTAGGCTTTAACCGCTACTGGTTGGCGGAACACCATAATATGCCGGGCATCGGCAGTTCAGCGACGTCCGTATTGATTGGGCATATCGCCGGCAAGACCGAGTCGATCCGTGTCGGCTCAGGTGGCGTCATGCTGCCGAACCATGCGCCGCTCGTCATTGCAGAGCAATTCGGGACACTTGCGTCATTGTATCCGGATCGCATCGACTTAGGGCTTGGCCGTGCGCCAGGAAGCGATCAGGCGACGGCTTACGCTTTGCGCCGTACGCTTAACAGCTCAGGAGATGAGTTTCCGCAACAAGTAATGGAATTGGAGAATTATTTCTCCGATAAGCCAGTCGGACGGGTCAAGGCGTATCCGGGAACAGGCATGGATATCCCGCTATGGCTGCTCGGATCAAGTGGCTTCAGTGCACAGCTTGCCGCACAAAAAGGCTTGCCGTTTTCTTTCGCCAGCCATTTCGCACCGGATTTCACGATGCAGGCGTTGCAATTGTACCATCAGAACTTTAAGCCGTCTGCGTCTCTTGACAGCCCTTATGCGATGGTCGGTGTTTCTCTTATTGTCGCCGATACGCAAGAACGGGCGGAATGGCTCGCCACCTCTTCGCAACAGCAAATGTTTGCGTTGATGAAAGGCGAACCGACAACCTTCCAACCGCCGATCGAGGATCTTGGGTCGGTCTGGACGCCGCGTGAAATTGTCATGTTCCGCGATAAACTCAAATCCGAATCGATGATCGTTGGCACACCGGAAGTTGTTCGCGAGAAGCTTGCTGCTTTTATCGAAAAAACCCGTGCCAATGAAGTGATTGTCAGTTCCCCGATCTTCCACCAGGAAGACCGGCTGCGTTCCTATTCATTGCTTTCAGATATGATGGAATAAAAAAAGCATCAGCTTGAGGGGAAACTTCCCCTTTGGCTGATGCTTTTTCAATAGACCCTGGATGATGAGTGGGGTCAGTGAAGGTCTTTGGATTTGGCTTCATCATGCTTCATGATTTGCATTTCGATATCCTCATCATTTCTTGGATAATCCGGGCCGCCTTCGCCGATCATGTTCAAGATTGAATCGAATTCTTCAGCTAGCCAATCCTTCAATTCCTTCGGTTCGCTATCTTCGTCAGTTCTTGCGTAATCTGGGCCGCCTTCGCCAATCATGTTCAAAATTGCATTGAACTCTTCGTCGAGCCGCGATTCAACTTCTTTCCGTTCTACCCATTTCCGTTCCATGATGGTATCCTCCTTCTGTTAAAATCGCAAGAATGACAGATGTGTTATATTCACTTCTTATTATACAAAATATTCTGTCTTTTTGGTATTTATTTGGCTTTAAGAATTAGGGTGTTAAATGGAGGACAGGCTTATTTGTATAGCGTTGTGACAATAGGAGATAAAACCCCCTCAGCCATTTTCAGGCGAGGGGGGGTGGCTTATTCGTTTAAATATTGCTCCATCGATTCAAAAAAGCGAGAAGAAGTTTTTTCGAACCATTCGGGATAAACCGAATCCGGCTGTTCCGGAATCGTATAGGCGAGCTCGGTTCGCAAATCATTTGTCAGTTCCATTTTCTGGCGCGGTCCATCGGCTGTAAGCCAATTGAACTGAGCTCGGCGGTTGTCATTGGCAAATTCAAACCACTCGCTTTCGGTCTCGGGCGAGTCGAATAAGTCCTCAGTAGAAATGAGCATCCAGCTTTCGCTTTGATGCTTTGGCGGAAGCCATAAGCTCTTTGTCATCTCGCCTTCTTCAACAGGGAAATCGTAAATCTCATGACGCAATTCCTGTACGCGTTCCCCGTTTCCAAGAGGCAGGTCGCGGGATACGTAAACATTGCCTTGCAGCGTTTCGGTATCTGCACTTCGGATTACCCCATATGGGTTGCGCGTCGCGTCGGTGCCGTAAATTTCTTCCTCTCGCTGCAGCATCGGGTCTTCGTTCCAGCGCTGAATCGCAGCATCCTCTAAGCTGCCGCGGTTCAGCGAAAACGTAAACGGCATCCAGCTGGTGTTTTTAGCTTTATCGAACAACAGAACATCCCCGTTTGGCAGGGTTTCTTCGATAATAGCTAACGAGCCGATAGATAGACTAAGGAAAGTCAATGGGTAAGTATTGGTTGTGACATTTCCATCTGTTTTCTCTTGTGCGTCACCGAGTGTGATGAAGGTTGGCTTGTCGATACTTAACGTGACATCTTCATAGGTATAAAGCGTTTCTTCATTTTTCAAGAACATGACTGCTGTAAAGATGATCAGCGCCATGAAAAATAATGTAAGGGTCAATATGATAATCTTTCTGAACAAAATTCCCACCTCAAATTTCGGCTATTTCCTGCACTCCCGATTATAGCACGGGGACAGGCCGAAAGAAGGTGGGAGTTTTGAGCATCGCATGAACGTTTTCGTCAAAGTACTTTATCCAGGAAGTCACGCGCCCGGTCACTTTTCGGTTGCTGGAAAAAGCTTTCGGGTTCGCCTTCTTCGACAAGAACGCCGTGATCTAAAAACAATACGCGGTCGGCGACTTCGCGGGCGAAGCCCATTTCGTGAGTAACGACGACCATCGTCATGCCGGATTTCGCAAGATCCTTCATCACTTCGAGCACTTCTTTGACCATTTCCGGGTCAAGTGCTGAAGTAGGTTCATCAAATAGCATCAGTTCGGGTTCCATCGCCAGTGCACGGGCAATGGCGACGCGTTGTTTCTGGCCGCCGGACAAGCTATTCGGGTAGGCTTTGGCTTTTTGCCCTAAGCCGACACGCTCCAGCAATTGCCGTGCCTTTTCTTCGGCTTCGTGTTTTTTGACGCCTTTCGCTTTCATCGGCGCATACATCAAATTATCCTGTACAGTCATATGCGGAAATAGATGAAAATGTTGGAACACCATACCGATTTGCTGGCGGATTTTATGGATGTCTTTTTTGGAGGCGGTCAAGTTCTTGCCGTTGACTTCAATGTTTCCCGAGCTGGGTGTCTCGAGTAAGTTGAGGCAGCGCAGGAATGTCGATTTACCGGAACCGGATGGGCCGATGATTGCGACGACTTCGCCTTTTTGAATACTAGTTGTAATATCGCTCAATACGAGGTTGTCCCCGAACTTTTTCGATAAAGCTTGTACGTCAATCACTAAGCTTCAATCTCCTTTCAATCATGCGCCCGATGACTGTCAAGCCCATAACGAGACACCAGTAAATCACACCGACAAATAATAGCGGCTCAAAATTGCGGAACAAGTCTGCTCCGACCACTTGGGCACGACGCATCAAGTCCAAATAGCCGATGGTCGAAACGATGGCGGATTCTTTCGTTAAAGTGATAAATTCATTCATCAAGGCAGGCAAGATGTTCTTAAGGGCTTGTGGCAGGATGATGTCCTTCATCATCGCGCCGTACGGAACGCCGAGAGCCTGTGCCGCTTCTAGTTGGCCTTTATCGACCGCTTGGATGCCGGCGCGGATGATTTCAGAAATATAAGCGGATGAGTTCAAGCCGAATGCCAGAATGGCGGATAGAAACGGCGAGATATCATAGCCGGTCAATTGAGGGATCGAATAATAAATGATCATCAGCTGCAAGATCAGCGGCGTCCCCCGGAAAATCGATGTATAGGCGTCCGCGAACCATTTTAACGGCTTGGCTGAACCAATTTTGAATAATGCCAGCCCAGTCCCCAAAAGGGAGCCGAGAATGATCGCGAAAAAGACGAATTTTAAAGTGACCCAAATGCCTTCAAGCATGAAGGGAATATATGGAATAATTTGCGAAAAATCAAGATTCATAACAGTTCCAACTCTTTTCTAGTGGCGAATTTTACTGCTCGTCTGTGAGCCATTTGTCTTTCAGTTCATCCAACTTGCCGCTTTCTTCCATTTCAGCGAGCACGGTGTTGACCTCATCGACTAAATCGCTGTCTTTCGGGAAGGCTACGGCCATACCCGGTGAAGCAGTGGTCGGGTCATCAAAAGCGTCCAATCCTTGCGCTTCGATATAGCCAAGTGCCACTTGCTTATCCATATAAGCGGCGTCGATACGGCCGGAAAGAATTTCCTGAACTAAAGCCCCAGAATCGTCGAGTGCCTTTAATTCGAAATCGATGTCTTCTTCTTCAATAATGCCTTTCGCGCCTTCTTCTTGAATCGTGCCGAGCTGAACGCCGACCGTCAATCCTTCCAAGTCTTCCAGTGTTTCAAGTCCTGAGTCTTTTGCCGAAACGAACATTTCGCCTGAATGGTTGTATTCCGTGGAGAAATCGACATTTTCTTTACGGGCATCCGTCGCAGACATGCCAGCCAAGACGAGATCGACGCGGTCATTTTGCAAAGCACCGATCAAACCGTCGAATTTCATGTCGGTGATTTTCAGTTCAACGCCAAGCTCATCTGCGATATAATTGGCAAGGTCGATATCAAAACCAACGATGTCGCCTTGTGGGTTGCGCGATTCAAATGGTGCGAACTCAGCGGACGTGCCCATTTCCAATACCTCTTTTTGTTCCGTAGTTCCAGTTGCTGTATCTTCTTGGCCGCAAGCTGCCAATAGCAATGCGGAAGCACCGCCTGCAAGTAATAATAATTTTTTCATTATAAGTTCCTCCTGTGTATGTTTATTCGATAAAATGAATCTTAACACGTTATCAGGGTGAATAAAAGATTTTTTATGCGTATTTATGAATAATTATTAATTCTAATAATTCAGGAAATGGGAGTGTGAAGAAATGAAAACTTTGCTTTTGACGGGATTTGAACCGTTTTTGGATTACACCATCAACCCGACAATGAGAGTCGTAGAACGGCTAGACGGAGAGGAAATAGGGGGATACCGGATCATCAGCCGGATCTTGCCAGTCGATTTCAACCGGTCAGGGCAGCGCATACTGGAGTGGATCGAAGCATTAGAGCCGGATGCAGTTGTTTCGTTAGGACTTGCGGCTGGACGCTATAAAATAACACCGGAGCGGGTCGCATTGAACGTCAAAGATGGCGATCAGGATAATGAAGGCTACCAACCGGTCGATGAACCGATTTCAACAGCAGGACCGGATGCTTATTTGTCGACTTTGCCGGTGCGAGAGATGACGCAAGCGCTCATAGAGGCAGGACTTCCGGCAGAAATCTCCAATACAGCGGGTGCATATCTATGCAATAACATCATGTACGAAGGGCTGCATTATGCAGCAATGAACAAGCCGGACATGCTGTCAGGCTTTATCCACATCCCAGCAGACCACCAGCTGGCGATCGAGCACGGGAAGCTACCGAGCTGGTCCCACGAAGACTTAGCAAGGGGCGTGCGCATTTGTCTGGAAACGATGGGGCAAGACGGGCGTGAAAACAAAGCATAAGGCAAAAGGCAGGGCATCATAGCTCTGCCTTTTTGATTTTTCATTATTTATCGCATAAAGCGTGAATTTTCTTGGAATTTCTGATGGAACTTCGGTTGAATTCCAGTAGGATAGGGATAAAGAATAGTTTAGGGAGGTGCCTTATGCTTGAAACGGACAAGCTGACCAAAAAATTTAAAGATACCCTAGCAGTGGATGATGTAAGCCTGGAGCTTAGAAAAGGCGAATCGGTTGGCCTTCTTGGACCGAATGGCGCGGGGAAGTCAACTGCCATCGCCATGATTTCGACTTTGTTGAAACCAAGTTCAGGAGATGTCAGGCTACATGGCAAAAGCGTATTAAAAGATCCAGGAGACATGCGTCGTGTGCTTGGCGTAGTTCCGCAGAAAATTGCCTTATATGAAGAGTTGAGCGCTTATGAGAACTTGAAGTTTTTTGGCCGCCTGTATGGTTTGTCGGGCAAAAAGCTCGAACAGCGGATTGGCTATGTGCTGGATCTTGTCGGCTTGGCAGACCGCAAAAAAGAGCTGGTCAAGCATTATTCCGGAGGCATGCAGCGCAGGGTTAATTTGGCGGCGGCGATGATGCACGAACCGGAAGTGCTGATTATGGACGAACCGACCGTGGGCATCGACCCGCAATCGCGCAATCATTTGCTCGAGACGATTCGCAGGCTGAACCGCGAAGAGGGCATGACCGTGCTTTACACGAGCCATTATATGGAGGAAGTGGAGAAGTTATGCGACCGAGTGTATATCATGGACCATGGCAAGGTCATAGCAGAAGGCACAAAAGAAGAGCTGAAGGCTATTTTATCGGATCAGGAAACCGTATGGATTGAATTCGACCAAAGTTATCCGGAATTGTTCAAGAAGCTCAGCGAAATCGAGGGCGTCCAGCATGCGGATATTGAAGAGCGGAGCCTGAAGTTGATGATCCCGAAAGGCATGCGCTTGCTTGCCTCGTTGTTCCATGAGGCCGAGCGGCACGGGGCGCAAGTCACCAATGTCCATGTCCAAACGCCGACACTTGAAGATGTGTTTTTAAGACTGACCGGGCGCACTTTGCGGGATTGAGGAGGGGGCATTATGGGAGCTTTTCTGATTAAGGACATTATGTTGCTATTGCGCGATCGATACGAATTGATCATATTGCTGGCGATGCCTTTTTTATTGATCGCGATTCTCGGGTTTTCGTTGCGGGGAATCTTTTCCGGCGATTTGGAAGCGTTGGAAATGGACGTAGCGCTTATTGTAGAAGACGATGAAGCACAGGGAATTGAAATGGTACAAAACAGCATCGACGGAATGGGCCTGCCGCAAGAGTCTGAACAAACGCTCAAGCAGGCAGCCGAATCAGCCCGCCCGCAAACAATGCTCACGTCGCTTTTGGATAATGAAGAGATTAGTGGCTTAGTGAGAATCGAACGAATGGGGCGAGATCAGGCAGAAGAAAACCTGGAGGCGCAATCGATAGATGCGGTCCTCATTGTGCCCGATGGATTTACCCAAAGCGCGTTAAACAATATGCTGTTCGGCGCAAGTGGCGGGGCGCAGCTGGAATTGCTTGCTGCCGATGTGGCTTCACCAAAATCTGATGTCCTTGTCTCCGTCCTTGAGGAGTTTGTTCGCACCGTGAACTTCGAGTCATCGATTTCCCGGCTGGCAGGCGATACTGAGACGGTGGCGGTTGCGGGTGGTATTGAAACGATTACTGCACAAAAATCCATGACTTCGTTTCAATACTATACGATCAGTATGGCGGTCATGTTCGTACTATTTGTCGGATCGGCCGTGGCTAGACAAGCAAATCTTGAGCAAAGGCAAATGGTGTTTGAGCGCATCCGTCTATCGAACCGGCCGCCGTTATTATATTTAAGCAGTAAAGCCATCGCGGCAGCAGCGATCGTATCGGTACAGCTGATGTTGCTGTTTGGATTATCGACATTGCTGTTCCAGACATTTGCTGTAGACTCTTGGGATTTCTGGCTGGGAATTGCCTTGATTTCGGTAGTGCTGGCAGTTTCGGTCGGCTGTCTGGCTGCATTTATGGTCGCCTTGACTTTGCGGGTTGAAAGCGATGCCGTTCCGGCAATTTTCTCTGCCGGCGTCATTTCACTCATGGCATTTGTCGGAGGCAGTTTTGTGCCGCTTGATGGCATGCCTGAGTCGATTCGAACAATCGGCAGCTGGACACCGAACGGGGCAGCGCTGTCAGCTTATTTTTCCTGGATGCTGGATCCTGATGTTCACCAATTGTCAGGACCGCTCGCTCGCATCTGTGCAGTAGGCGTACTGTTCTTAGCGGCAGCGCTTGCCCTATTCCCAAGAAAGGGGGGAGCTGCATGAAAGCTGTCTTTTTACTGCAGTGGCGAAGATTTTACCGCCAGCCGCTACTTGTGTTGGCGATGTTTGGCCTGACGGTTATTTTTGTCTCAGTTTCAGCTGCGGGTGGGGAAGATGAGCCAGTTCTCGTCCCTGTTTATACTGAATCGTTGAAGCAAGAGCAAGCGCTGGAATGGGTGGAACGCTTGAACGCCGAAAAGCAATTTGCGTTTAAGTGGATGCAGCCGTCTGAAGCACGTTCCTACGTAGCGGAAGGTGATGTTCCGCAAGCGGTCGAGTTGATGGAGGCGGATTACCGCCTGTTGGTCGGCAGGGAAGATCCTGCACGCTTAGCGCTGGACTCAATGCTTCGCCGCGTCTACTCAGTGGAATTACGCCTCGAGAATGCAGCGCAAGAGGTGCCGGAAATCCGGGAGCTTATGGACTCGGCGCTATCAGACCCAGCGCTGCAATTATCGGCGGTCTCACTTCAAGCGAATGGGGATGGCGACAAACTCCAGTTATTATTCGGAATGACTTTGTTTTTCGTCATCTATACGATCATGTTCAGCCTGGTGCGGATTGTGGACGAGAAACGGACTGGCACTTGGAATCGGATGATCATGTCGCCGGTTCGCAAATGGCAGATGTACTTTGGGCATTTGGGCTTTAGTTTTCTAATCGGTTTTTCGCAAATCGCCCTTATTTTTCTGTTATTCTGGTATGCTTTCGATTTTGAGATGGGCGATCGTTTCTGGCTTTTGATTGTGATTGCGGCTTGCTATACTTTTGCCATCGTAGCGCTGGGGCTATTGATCATCTCGCTTATTTCCAAGCCCCAGCAGTTAAGTGCCGTCATTCCAATCGTTGCGACTGGAATGGCGATGGTGGGCGGTGCGTTCTGGCCGATTGAGTTGGTGACCAATGAGGTCTTGCTTACGGTATCGAAAGTATTGCCCATCACATACGGTCTCGAAGCTTTAACGAGTGTCGCGGTTTATGGAAACGGATTGCCGTCGGTTGCCATGCCACTCGTAATGCTCCTAGGTTTTGGCGGAATTTGCATGGCGATTGGCATCCGCTTACTGGAATGGCGCAGCATCTCATGAAAAAAAGAACCGCCACTGCGGTTCTTTTTAAATGATTTCCCAATTGCGTTCAGTGGCGAGTGTGCGGAGACGTGCTTCTGGCCGCACAGCGACCGGATTGCCAACCAGTTCGAGAACAGGGACGTCTGACAAGCTGTCGCCATAAGCAAAGCTATTTTTCCAATCGATGGCTTGGTCGCCAAGCGCTTCTAAAATTTTCTCGGTTTTAAGTGAACCTTGGATATGGATAACGGCTGTCTTGTGCGCCAGAACATTGGCCTCATAGGGCACTTCCGTACCGATGATTTTTTCGATGGGCAGCTCTTTGGTCACTGCGTGCAAGAGCGGAGTAAACGCACCGGACACCAGCATGCAATAATCTTCGTTTGAGACGTGCTGCTTCAGACGCTCGATAACTTCCTGATTGAAATCATCGTGCATGAGATTAGCGATTTCCCCAAAGTATTCTTCCAGCTCTTGTTTTGAAAAAGTCTCGAGTGCTGCAAGGTATGCCTGGACAGAACGTGCCCGCATTTTTGCTTCCGGGTAGATTTTCAGTTTATGTCCAATATACGGTGGCATGATCGCTCGATAAAATTTACGATACCGTCGGTTATGGACGGGATGGTTTTTTAGGTGGTTCATCATTAACTGAAACGTTTCTTTTGAATATAAAGTGCCATCGAAATCAAATATGGCGACGCGCATAAAATCCCTCCACTCTATTTTCCTGCTGTTTCCATCATAGCGGAAATCCCCAACCTTCACCAAGCATGTTTAATGGTTTTCTTGACAAGGGTATGGAAAGGAAACAACGAAGTTGGAGGGGTAGTCATGGCAAAACAACGAATCACGGTCGGTTACGTAGAATTGACACAAGACGAATCGGACCGCCTATTTGAAGAAGTGAAAAAATCGAGAGGGATCGACTCTTACGGTGAACTCCAAAGTTTAATGGAAGACTACGATTCGACTGTTGAAGAACCGGTCAAACAGCCGCTCAAGGAAGTCCTCGACGAAGAGGAAGCTCCAGAAGAACCGGCGCAGCAAGGCTTGCGTTATATCAATATCTTCAACGCCATCGAAGCTGATGAAAGCTACCGCATCGAAGCGTCAAACCAAGAATAGTTGATAAAAAAGGGAGATCCGATTTTGGATCTCCCTTTTCTCTATTCGTCTTTGTTTCCGATGCAGCGTTCGCATTCGTAGATAATCGACTCGCGGCGTTCCTTGATTTCACAACCGCATTCCCGGCATTCCTTACGTGTACGCGTCTCAAATGTTTGCATGTTTTTCATAGTGATCTCCTCCAGTTATTAGTTTAGTTTTTCATACCCTGGCAGCGTCAAGAATTCAGCAAAATCACTTTGCAACGTGAGACTTGTAAACAACTCGCGGGCTTCCGCGTAGTGTCCGGTATTATAGCGCTGTTCACCGACGGCTCTTTTGATCGAAGCATCTTCTTGGTCGATGACTTCGTGGAACAAACTGACATCGACTTTGCGGCCGTCTTCTAAGACGCCTTTTGGATGGCGAATCCATTGCCACACTTGGGAGCGGGAAATTTCTGCTGTCGCTGCATCTTCCATTAAGTTGTTGATGGGGGCAGCGCCGTTTCCGGAAAGCCAAGAGGCGATGTATTGGATGCCGACCGAGATATTGGAGCGAAGGCCTTCTTCGGTGATCGAGCCTTCTGGAACTTCCACTAATTGCTCTGCTGTCACGTGAACTTCATCGCGCGGTTTGTCGATTTGATTCGGTGTTGGCATATACTTGTCGAATTGTTCCATCGCGGTCTGGACCATTCCAGGATGCGCGACCCACGTGCCGTCATGGCCATTTGTCACTTCACGACGCTTGTCTTCAGCAACTTTGTTGAAAGCAGCTGTATTCGCTTCGTCATCGCCTTTGACCGGAATTTGTGCAGCCATGCCACCCATTGCCGGAGCTCCTCTTCGGTGGCAGGTTTTAATACACAGTGAGGTATAGGCTTTCATGAATGGCACGGTCATTGTCACTTGGGAGCGGTCTGGGAAAATGTACTCCGGATTGTTGCGCAACCGCTTGATGACCGAGAAGATGTAATCCCAGCGGCCGCAGTTGAGGCCGGCTGAATGATCACGCAGTTCGTAGAGGATTTCGTCCATTTCGAATGCGGCCATGATGGTTTCGATTAATACCGTTGCCCGGATCGTGCCTTGCGGAATGCCGAGTTCGTCTTGTGCAAAAATGAACACATCGTTCCAAAGTCGGGCTTCCTGGTGGCTTTCGAGTTTCGGTAAATAGAAGTAAGGGCCAGTACCGTGTTTGATTAACTCTTTGGCGTTATGGAAAAAGTAAAGGCCAAAATCAACGAGGCTGCCGGAAGCCGGTTGGCCATTGATTTGAATATTTTTCTCCGGCAAATGCCAACCGCGGGGGCGGACCATCAAAACCGCTGTTTGTTCATTCAGTGCATATTTCTTGCCGGTTTCAGGAATTTCAAAATCGATTTGGCGGCGTACTGCGTCGCGCAAATTGATTTGGCCATCGATGACGTTAAACCAGTTAGGCGCTGTCGCATCTTCAAGATCCGCCATGAACATCTTCGCCCCGGAGTTCAGGGCGTTGATGAGCATTTTGCGGTTGGTCGGACCGGTGATTTCCACTCGGCGGTCTTTCATATCTTCAGGGAGGGGAGTGATTTTCCAATCCTCTTCACGAATATTTTTCGTTTCAGGAAGGAAATCGAGCTTCTTGCCGCTATCGAGTTCTTGTTGGCGCACTTGTCGTCTCTCGAGCAATTCGATCCGCCGCCTATCAAAACGATCATGCAGCTTTTCAATGAATACCAGCGATTCAGGAGTCAAAATCTCCTTTATGCCTGGAACCGCTTCACCTGTAATCTGTACATTCGATTTTGTCAGCACACGGATCACCCTTTCGCTGTCTGGAATTGCTCGGTTTCAGTTGAGCCTTTCATCGCCGTTGTGGAGCTGGTGCCGCCCGAGACGATTTGTGAGATTTCATCGAAATAGCTAGTTCCGACTTCACGCTGGTGGCGAGTTGCTGTGTAGCCTTTCGATTCTGAAGCGAATTCAGCTTGCTGCAATTTTGAGTAAGCAGCCATGCCGTTGTCCCGGTAATCGTAAGCCAGTTCGAACATGCTGTGGTTGAGTGCATGGAAACCTGCAAGAGTAACGAATTGGAATTTATAGCCCATCTTGCCAAGTTCGACTTGGTATTTCGCGATGGTTTCCTCGTCCAATTTCGCAGCCCAGTTAAATGAAGGAGAGCAGTTATAAGCGAGCATTTTGCCTGGGAATTGTGCATGAATGGCATCGGCGAATTGCTGTGCTTCTTCCAAATTCGGGTGGGACGTTTCACACCAGATCAAGTCAGCATATGGTGCGTAAGCAAGTCCTCGGGCGATGGCTTGGTCAATGCCAGGGTTTGTGCGGTAGAAGCCTTCCGGTGTCCGTTCGCCGGTGATGAACGGATGGTCGCGCTTATCGATATCGCTCGTGATCAAGTCCGCTGCATCTGCATCCGTACGGGCGATGATGAGTGTCGGAACACCCATTACATCAGCTGCCAATCTAGCCGAGACTAGATTTTTCACTGCGTTTTGAGTCGGCAGCAATACTTTACCGCCGAGGTGTCCACATTTTTTCTCTGACGCGAGCTGATCTTCAAAGTGTACGCCAGCTGCACCAGCTTCGATCATCGATTTCATCAATTCGTATACATTGAGCGGTCCGCCAAATCCGGCTTCTGCATCCGCGACGATCGGTGCGAACCAGTCAAAGCCTTCTGTGTTTTCGACGCTGTCGATTTGGTCTGCGCGCTGCAAGGCGCGGTTGATTTTACGTACCACATCTGGAACCGAGTTGACCGGGTACAAGCTTTGGTCCGGATACATTTGGCCTGCAGAGTTGGCGTCCGCTGCAACTTGCCATCCGCTCAAGTAAATGGCCTGAAGCCCGGCTTTCACTTGTTGTACGGCCTGGTTGCCAGTTAATGCGCCTAAAGCGTTCACAAATGGCATCTCGTTAATTTGACGATAGAGGCGCTCAGCTCCGCGTTGTGCGAGTGTTTGCTCGATCAATACCGACCCGCGAAGTTTGACGACATCTTCTGCTGTATAGGGACGTTCGATGTTCTCCCAACGTTTATCGTCTTGCCATGATCGGTTCAATTCCTCGATTTGCTGTTGTTTATTGACCATTCCAACCATCCCTTTCCAGAGTAGAAATATTTTTCATTTCAACTGTATTAATACAGTTTTTTTGATGTATATTAATATATAACAGAATATTCGGTCTGTCCTGAAAAAGTGACAAAAGCTGTTATTGAAGGACGAAAGCCCAAATATTCCGATGAAAGGACTTGGAAGGGGAAATGGCTATGGCAAACATTGTACTGGAACAGGTAGGATTCATCATCGGAGACTGGATTCCAAAAGAGGCATCTATCGCTGTGGCGGTGGAAAATCAGTATATCTACTATAAAGCTGGTGTTCATGATCTCTCCATAAGAGAAGGGCAACCGGTGTCATCCGGTACCATAGCGGCGCGCGTCGCAAAAGAAGGCAGCAAAGTGGAAATGTATGTTGAAGAAGCTGTTCTCGGTTCCGCTTATTATGGGATTGGCTATCCGATCATCCTCGATGACCAGAACGCTGTGCTAGTAATTACTTTGCCACCAGATTACGTGGTAGGGAGAAAAAAGCCCCTAGCATTTTTGACAGGTAAGCAAGAGGACTGTTGGCGGCCAATTCCAGTCGACAAAGTTTCCCATATTGAGAGCAGTCAAAAGAAAACCTGGTTCTATGCAGACGAAGAGCCCTATTGCTCAAGCCATACATTGAAGAACTTGAAAGAGCAATTGCCTGATTATTTCTTAACCGTCCATCGTTCGTTCATCGTCAACGTACACTATATAGAAGAAATTGCAAAAGACGTCACGTCAAATTACGTGCTGACCTTGCGTGATGGCTCCACCATCCCAGTCAGTCAAAACCATACCGCCGAGGTGCGCAGTCGCCTTGGATTTTAACAATCTTTACAATCGTGGCGGCAGGAAATGGGGTGGGCAAGTGGAATACTTTACGCAGAATGCAAAACGAGAAGAAAGGTGGAGGCTGATATGACCATCTGGCCTAAATCCAAGCTTGGCAATATTTCTGTAGTCTTTACGGCTGTCCCTTTATTGCTGGCGTTGATCATAACCCTTGCCGGCGCATTTCAGGAGTTGTCGCTGACGTTTGATGGGGAGATGTCCGATAACTGGCTTTTGACATTTTTTCTCCTAATGTCCCTAGCCTCCTTTGTCGTGGCACTCGTTTCTGGCATCAGTTCGATGCTGATCCGCAGGGAACGTTCCATGGCAGTTATTGCTTCTATTATGGTCTCCGTCATAGCGCTCGTCGTTTCTTGGAGTAGGTGGATATAAGATTCTTCTATACAGAAAAGCCGTTGAGAATTATCTCAACGGCTTTTGTTGATTTACTTCATTTCTTTTGATATTGCTTAATTTTCTCAAGCATTTCTTCCTGTTCTTTATCAACGTCAGAAGTTGCAGGAAGAAAGGGGGTTTTGTTGTAATCTGTCCGTTTCCCATAACGAAGCATCTCATAAATTATCATGCCATTATTGGGCATCCCGCCCTGAATCTTCATGGGAACTACATCAAACAATAGATAAAAAAGGGCATAGAACACGAAACGTTCCCAGAAAGTGATGAAAGTATCGAAGACGTCATTCGCAAGAGCGGCATTAATGGTCAAGGCGAGCGAAAGCGTCATCAAGATTGGGCTGGCATAAAGAAAAATATAGGCGATTTTGCCATCTCGTTTTAAGGAATCATACGAAAACCAGCTATACAATTGATAATATCTGCGCACATCCACAATGCCGATTTTAAAAGCTCTAGGTCCTGAACCAATCGTTAGCCGTGGGTTTTTAACCCCGACCAATGCGCTAGCTATCAAATAGCCGGTTTCCCTTAGTAAAATCGTCAGGGGCAATATAATAAAGGCAGAAATAACGAGTGGTAGAAAGTCGGATAAGCCGAACATCAAACTCTCCTTTCTATCTTTGGGATAAAAACAATAAGTTCATTGAAGAATAATTGTGCAAAATAAAAACGCCAAAAAGAAGCTGGAGCTCTCTTGGCGTTACGCCAGCTCAATTGTCTGACTCACTCTACCCGAATATTTAGTTACACCAGCTGCTTGCTGCTAATTTCGAACAACTCATGTTTTTATGATAGCTAGTGAAATGTCTAAAGTCAAAAATACTACATGCCATCTTGTATCAGAAAAGACAGTGCTAGTGCATTCCAGAGTTTGATGGTTAAAAGACCGGTGAAGGATAGCTGGTTTTCACGTCCGATTTAATGAAGAAAATGATAGAGTCATTAATTCGCCGAATTCTATCTAGGTTAAAATATCATTAAAATAACAAAATAATGGTTGTTTTAATGCGATTAAGGGTACTTAAGTAGTGAATAAATAAACAGGAAAGCGGGGAGGAAAAAATGACTGAATTTCATTTGAAGCCTGTCTCTCCAGCCCAAGAGATAAAGACGCAATCGCAGACACGGAAGAAACGGATCTCCAAAATTCTCTTATCATTGGCGCTCGTATCGTCAGCCGCAGCAGCCGGACCAAGCTTGGCCCCGAGTGCAGCAACTGAAGTGGCCAGTTATTACACGGTGCAAAAAGGGGATACCTATTACAGCATCGCAAAAAAATACGGTTTGGTCGTAGAACAACTAATGGCGGCGAACTTTACCACAAGCACCAGAATTATTGCGGGTCAAAAAATCGCCATTCCGCACAAAAACCAATCGTGGTCCGGAAACCAGGAGAATCTGGACAACCGCAATTACCAAGTGGTCAAAGGGGATACCTTGTACTCCATTTCTAAACGGACCGGCGTTTCCATTGACAGTATCAAGAAAATGAACAATTTAACATCCGATTTGATCATGATTGGACAAGTTTTGACGCTATACCCCGATGTTGGTGTGATTCATCGAACTTCAGCCACTTACTACGTAAAGTCCGGTGATACGAAATACACGCTCCGAAACCAATTCGGCAGCACGGTCACCTTGCCAAGTGGTGAATTGCAGGTACTTCAGCCACTTAAAATCACCGGGAAAGTGCTCGAACTCACGACAGAAGAACCTTTCGGACTAGCAGACGGCCGCGTCATCGAAGTGAAAGTGGGCAGCGATTATTACGCGGTCAATCTCTACCAAGGGAATGGCCCGATTCAGCATTTGGCGGATCGCAACGATTTGCGGATGACATTTACGGTAGTCCGTGTTGGAGAGCGCTATGAAATGGTTTCTTACGCCGTGCAAGAGTTGGAATAGACCCATAGTCGAAGCTTAACTGGCTAGAAAAAATCACCCGGACCAACGTGGCCTGGGTGATTTTTTATGTGGCTTTTCTTACATGCGGTTTGATCTTCTCATGCAGTTGCATGCTGCAGCTTAGTTTTCTCGCAAACGAGAATTTCACGTAAGAACAGCGATTTTTTGGCAATGCAGCGGTCGATAATTGTGAATCCCGCTTTTTCTATCATGTGGTCGATCGGCTCGATGGTGACCACCAGCAGTTTTTCTGTGACCGGCAAGGCATGGCGAAGAATCTCTTGTTGTTCATCGGGAGTGGCATGTGTGTATAGGTTATAAGGCATATCGATAATCGCGACATCGTATTGCTCTTGAATGTCGGCGATGGCACCTAAATCGACCGAACCGGACAAGCCAAAATGGGCGATGTTTTCCCGCGAGCCGTCGACAACAAGCGGATTGATGTCACGTCCGACAATATCGATGCCCATAGATAGCGCTTCGACCAGTACGGTTCCGATGCCGCAGCAGGGGTCAATTGCTTTGATGCCTAGCGGTTCTGGAACGGCAATATTGGCAATCGCCCGTGCGGTTTTTGTGCTGAGCGCTGTTGAATATTCACGCGGTTTTTGCTGGTGTTTAAACCATACCGATTCACTCAATTGGTAGATGCCAAAATGCCAGCAGCCCTCAAAGGGGATCAAGCCAAATATCATATCTGGATTGTGGACATTGGCTTTCCCTTTAATGACAAAACCGATTTGGCGTTCCATGTCGCGCTTGTCTTCAAAGCTTACTTGCTCAGTTGCGTCCAGACCGTTGATTTTTGGGAAAATCACTTTGAATGTTGCTTGTTCCATATCCAGTTGTGCGGCTTGTTTTACGATAGCGGCAAAATCAGGTCCTTCAAACAATAGCTCGACTCGCTCTTTGATGAACGGACTTCTGCCTGGCGCGATGGCACGATGGCTTTTGATGACTTTGCTATCCGTATCCTGTCCAAAAAATGCGCGCATTTCCAATTGGCATAAATCTTTTTCGTCTTGATGATAAGCATAGGTGTATAAAAATCCGCCCATTGGCGATAATGGTTTCAATTCATCCCGTCCTTTAAATGGTTCTTCTTTTATTAAGTATACCAATAACTGCAGGCCAAGCAGTGAATAGAGCTGCAAAAGGAAGATTTTTGTGCAAATACAGTACCCAGCCTCTAAGACCTGGAATAGTCGCGCTTGCTTATGAAAGGGCGTGATTTTGACCGAAGAACCCCCAGCCATCATGCGTAAGCAAACTGGCTGGGGGTTCTATTTGTGGTTTAAGTGAGCGTGGATATTTTTTATTTACACAAGCCCGAGCAAGTATCAGGCGACACAACTACATGGACGAAGCTTTTTAAAAACAAAGTTAAGCGAATATCTTGCCGGGGTTCAAGATGTTGTCCGGGTCGAGCATCTGCTTGACGTTTTTGAAAAGAGTTAAGGCTTCGCCATGTTCACTTTTTTGAAACTGTTGCTTGCCGAGGCCAACGCCGTGTTCACCGGTGCATGTGCCACCGAGTTCGATGGCACGAAACGCCAGTTGGTCATTGATGCCAAAAGCCACTCGTTTTTGCTCTAGGGATTCAGGATCGTAAACGATGCATGTATGAAAATTGCCATCGCCAATATGGCCGAGCAAACCGCCTTCTAATCCGCTTGCCTCAATCAGTTTGCGCCCGTGCTCCAATAGATCCGGCAATTTGGAAATTGGCACGCAGACATCACCGCCCGTGACGGATACGCCAGGCTGGTGGCGGTAAGCGTAGGCCATTTCGTGACGCGCTTTCCAAATAGTCGCGCGTTCTTCAGCATCGACTGCGACATGCCAATTCTGTGCGCCAAGATCGGTCATCAACTCTTCTGCAATTCGCGCGTCTTCACTGGCCGACTGTGTCAGTCCAGCAAACTCGAAAAACAGTGAATGCTTTTCGGGCAAGCCGTAGCCGCCGTATTCGTTGACTTTCTTGATGCTCTGGGCGTCGACGAATTCCATGCGTTGAACCGGAATGCCCATCAATAACACATTGTTTGCCGCTTCGGCACATTCACGTGGAGTGTCGAAGGTGCACGAGGCAGCGATAACGTGCTCCGGGATGGCGTGGAGCTTTAACGTGATTTCGGTGATGATGCCAAGCGTTCCTTCAGAGCCGACAAACAACCCGCCAATCGAATAGCCAGAAGAAGATTTCTTGGCTTTTGTGCCGGTGTGGATGATGCTGCCGTTTGCCAGCACCACTTCCATGTCCAGTATTTGGTCGCGCATGACGCCGTATCGGACAGCGGTCGTGCCGCTTGCGTTGGTCGCAGCCATGCCGCCGATCGATGCATCGGCTCCGGGATCAATGGGAAACTGCAAACCTTGCCGATTGATGCGCCGGTTCAGGGCAAGGCGCGTGATACCCGGCTGAACAGTAACGAGCAAATCTTCCGGAGCAAAATGAAACACTTGGTTCATCCGTTCGAAATTAAGCGAGATGCCTTTTTGAACCGGGATGGCGGATCCTTCGAGCCCCGATCCTGCACCGAAAGCGGTAACTGGGATTTGTTGCTCTTTTGCAAAGGCAAGCACTACCTGGACATCTTTTGTGCTTTCAGGAAAGCATACCAGGTCTGGTTCTACAGGTGCGTGATCAGATTCATCGTGGCTATGGCGATAGCATTCGCCTTCGCTTGTGGATACTTGGCCAGGATTCAAGCGGCCAGAAAGAATTTCGACCCATTTAGTGGTTTCGGTGATGGGCATGTGAACAACTCCTTTTTATTTTATACAAGAATATGCATACGAGTTAGTTTGGTCGGTAGAACCGTAGCTTAAAAGTATAGATTCTTTAACGAAAAAAGGATATGTCTAAAATGTGAATTTATTCTGAAATTTATGTTTACAAACAAAAATGAGTATTCTATACTTTCTGTATACAGTATACACTGTGGAAATTTGGGATGGGAAGGGAGGAATCATGAGAAAAATCGTCAAGCAGCCGACATTAGCGGAACAGGCATATGAAGCTATCAAAAAAATGATCATCACTGGAGAATTGAAGCCAGGAGACGAACTACCGGAAGAAAAGCTCGCAGCAGAGCTAGGGATCAGCCGAACGCCACTGCGGGAGGCACTGAAAAGACTCGCTGTTGATGCGCTTATCGAGTTAAGAAAAACAAAACCGGCGCTTGTCGCCAGATTTACCCACCAGGACGTCAAGGAAATCATGGAGCTCAGGAGATTGCTTGAGATTTACGGAATTGAAGGGTTATCGAAAGCAGATCAACAGCATGTCTTAAAAGAATTACGCTATGCCCATGAGCGTCAATGGGAAGCGATTCAAGCGCATGATTTTGCGGAATTCATGGATTGGGATCAATGGTTCCACGATCAATTTTATGAAAACCACCCAAACCAGCGTTTACGGGAATTGATCCACACCGTCAATACAGGAGGCAGCCGCGCCTTTTTACTGCTATCCAAGAAAGTATTCGATAGTGCCGTGATTGCTCACGGGGAACACGGTGCCATCATTGAAGCATTAGAGCAAGGAGATTTAGAGAAGACGAAAAAACACTTGGCTGCCCATCTCGACAATATCGAGGACAGGCTGCTGAAATACATTTCACAGGAGGAACTATGAAAAAACTTACTGGACTTATTTTACTGATGCTTGTATTAATCCTTGCCGCTTGCGGACGCCCGGATAGTGGCAGTTCGTCAGACGGCGAAGGGGGAGAAGGCGAAACGTATACAATCCGTCTCGCCCATTTAGTACCGGAAGAGCAGTCATCACACGTAGCAGCAGTCGATTTCAAAGAAAAGCTAGAAGCCGAATCGGATGGCCGCTTGAAAGTGGAACTATACCCGAATGGTCAGCTTTATGGTTCAGATCGTGAAGCGATCGAAGCCGTACAGCTCGGCAATATTGAAATGACCATTCCGGCAGTAGCGGCGATGGCGTCGTTCAACGAAAAATTCCAAGTTTTCGATTTGCCTTTCTTGTTCAATAACAACGAAGCGGCGTATAAAGCGCTTGATGGGGATTTGGGCCAGGAATTGATGGCTGATTTGGAAAGCAATGGCTTGAAAGGGCTAGTGTTCGGGGAAAACGGCTTCCGCCACGTGTCCAATAACGAAGGGCCGATTGAAAAACCGGAAGATATGGAAGGGTTGAAGATGCGCACACTTGAAAGCCCACTCCACACCGATACATTCAATGCATTCGGTGCCAACGCCTCGCCATTTGCATTCGGCGAATTATACACAGCCTTGCAGCAAGGGACATACGATGCAATGGATTGCCCGATTTCGCTTTATTACACGAATAAATTTTATGAAGTTCAGGATTATCTGACATTGACAGGCCATGTTTATGCAGCGACTTCTCTTCTCATGAACGATGATTTCTACAATGACTTGCCGGAAGATCTGCAAGAATTGTTGATGGAGGCGTCTGAAGACTTCCGGACTCAACAGCGGGAACTTGCCCAGCAGCAGGACACTGAGTTCATGGACCAATTAGAAGCAGAGGGCATGCAGATCAACGACTTGACTGATGAACAGCGCGACGCATTCCGCGAAGCAGCAGCACCGGTTTACGAAAAATACGAAGGCCAAATCGGCGCGGACTTGATCGACCGTGCGCTTGAGGCAAATAACTAAGCAATGACAGATGAAAAATCAAGGACCAGGCTCCTTGATTTTTCTTTTTAGAAAGGAAGATTCCGATGATAAAGAAATTCGCGAAAGCAGAAGAAGCATTATTGGTGCTGACGCTGGTTGCGATGGTCGCCTTGATATTTGGCCAAGTGGTCGGCCGCTACGTATTTTCCAATGCACCGAGCTGGACAGAGGAAATGGCACGCTACATCCACATTTTCCAAGTGTGGATCGGTGCAAGTTACGCAGTGAAACTGCGCGAGCATATCCGTGTGGAAGCGTTCATAACCCGCTTTCATGGACTTGCCAGAAAAATCTTGGAAACCATTTCATTATTGATTTGGTTTGCGATGGCGTTATTCCTAGCTTATTTCGGGACCATGTTGGTCATGCAAAGCTTATCAAACGGCCAAGTCACGCCGGCTATGCAATTGCCGATGTGGATCCCGTTCCTGGCGATTCCAATCGGCGGCATCGGCATGTGCATCCGCTTGATCGTGCAATTGCGCCAAATTTGGAAAGGCGATTACGAAATGCATAAAGACGGGGGTGTCCAGGCATGACGATTGCCCTGTTATTCGGTACCTTATTTATTTGTTTATTGATCGGTGTGCCAATTGCCATCTCGCTCGGAGTATCTGCACTGACGGCCATTTATTTTGGTACGACGATGCCGCTGAGCATTATTACGCAAAAAGCGTTCACTTCGCTTGATTCCTTCCCGCTGCTTGCGATTCCGTTTTTCATGCTTGCGGGCGTATTAATGGGCAAGGGCGGCGTTTCGAAACGCTTACTAAACCTCGCTTCTGCGATGGTCGGCTGGATGACCGGCGGGCTTAGTATGGTAACCATTGTTGCCTGCATGTTCTTCGCCGCGATATCCGGTTCTGGCCCAGCAACAGTTGCGGCAATTGGCGGCTTCATGATTCCGGCGATGGTTGCGCGCAAATATAGCGGCGGGTTTGCTTCTGCCATAGCGGCCTCTGCTGGTTCGATTGGCGTCATGATTCCGCCAAGTATTCCGTTCGTTTTGTATGGCGTCATCGGCAGCGTGTCCGTCGGCAGCATGTTCCTGGCCGGAATCTTGCCAGGGTTATTAGTCGGTGCAGCACTCATGCTGACAGCTTATGTGATCTCGAAAAAACGCGGCTATAGACCGGAACCCGGCAAAGAATCGGAATTCCATTTGAAGGATGTCGGAACGGCATTTTGGGACGCTAAATGGGCGCTGCTCATTCCAGTCATCATCCTTGGCGGCATTTACGGAGGGGTCTTCTCTCCGACAGAAGCGGCAGTCGTCGCTGTAGTTTATGCCATTATTATCGGGAAATTCGTTTACAAGGAACTGACTTGGAAAGGACTATACGAAAGTTTCCGCGAAACGATCGTCATCAATGCCACGACGATGATCATTATCGGCTTATCAGTGTCTTTCGCTTATTTTATGACCATCCAGCAAATTCCGGGAGAGATTTCCGATTATTTAACGGCGTTATCAACCAATCCATTCGTTATTTTGCTCGCAATTAATGTATTATTGCTCGTAGTGGGCATGTTTATCGATACGATTTCAGCACTCGTTGTATTGACGCCAATCCTGCTGCCGATCGTCACGGAAGTGGGCGTAGATCCTGTCCATTTCGGTGTAGTGCTCGTCGCGAACTTGGCTATCGGTTTTGTCACCCCTCCGCTCGGCGTCAATTTGTTTGTCGCTTCGAGTGTTGGGGGAGTCAAGTTCGAGCGAATCGCTTATGCGGTCCTGCCGTTCTTGTTCACGATGATTGTGTGCCTATTGGTCATCACTTTCGTCCCGCAGCTTTCCTTGTGGTTGCCAGGGCTTTATGAATAAGAGCTATTCCTAATTTCAGAAAGGTTGTTTTCCTATGAGCATGAAAATTAATAAACGGGCGGAATCGATTGTCTTCTCGGGGATCCGTCAATTCGCCAATCAAATGATAGATTACCCGGATGCCGTTAACTTGACGGTCGGACAGCCAGATTTCCCGACTCCTGAGGCGGTTAAGCAAGCGGGCATCGATGCCATCCGCAATAACCAAACCAATTACACGCATAACGCCGGCGTCTTGGAGTTGCGTCAGGCCATCCAATCTTTTTTCAAAGATAGCTACGGCTTGTCGTACCGGACTGAAGACGAGATCATTGTGACGAATGGCGCGAGTGAGGGCTTGGACTCGGTGTTCCGTACGATTCTTGAAGAAGGCGATGAAGTCATCCTGCCGGCCCCGACCTACTCGGGCTATGCGCCTTTAGTGGAACTATGCGGCGGCAAAGTCGTCTACTTGGATACATCGGAAAGTGATTTTAAGCCGGATCCTGAAGCGCTTGAACGCTTGATCAACGATCGTACCAAAGCGGTATTGATGAATTTTCCGTCGAACCCGACAGGCATTACGATGACGATGGAAGAATTGTCCGTTTTAAAGGAAGTCTTTGAACGCCACGAATTGTACATCGTGACAGATGAGATCTACAGCGAAAATACATTCGGCGGCGCCCATTGCACATTTGCCTGCTTCGATAGCCTGCGTGATCAAACGGTGCTCATTCACGGCTTGTCGAAATCCCATTCGATGACAGGGTGGCGCATTGGCTATATTTTAGGTCCAGCGAAGTTGATGGAGCATGTCCTGAAAGTGCATCAATATAATGCCATCTGTGCTTCAGCCCCAGCGCAATATGCTGCGATTGAAGCGTTGACAAATCAGCGTCACGTACCTGCAGAGATGAACAAGGCCTATATCGAACGACGTGATTTTGTTTACGGACGCTTGATCGAAATGGGTATAGACGTCATTAAGCCAAATGGTGCTTTCTATATCTTCCCCTCGATTGAGAAATTCGGGCTGCCATCTTACGAATTCGCCATCCGTTTGTTGAAAGAAGGCGGAGTAGCGGCTGTTCCTGGCTCTGCTTTCACGGAATACGGAGAAGGGTTCTTGCGCATTTCCTATGCCTACAGCATGCCGGTCCTTGAACAAGGTATGGATCGTCTGGAGAAATTTGTGTCCTCTCTTCATGAAAAGTAAAGCAGCATCAATTTGAGCAGCCCGTGCAGGATGTCTGCTGCGGGCTGTTTCGTGCATTTACATATGGAAAAGTAAGTTATTGGAAAAGGCAGAAAAATGTCTGTTTAATGTAAGCGGAGTAGGAAAGGGTGGGTATACATGGAGCGTTTTTGGGATACACCGGAGAAACTAGAGGATCTATTATGTGAATTAGTCAGTTGGGAAAGCATTTATTTAACACAAGGGGAAGCAGAATTTCCAGTGAAGTTAAAAGGCTTAATGGGGGAACTCGATTATTTCAAGCAGTATCCCGATCAATTGACCTTGGGTGAAGTGAACTGGGGCCGGACGTTCTTAACGGCGCTTTATAAACATGAAGAAGCGGTGGATACAGTCGTCTTGATCAGTCATTTTGATACCGTTTCAACAGAAGATTACGGCGTATTGCGGCCGCTTGCCTCAAGCCCACGCTTATTGACACGTGCGCTTCATGACCGAAAGGAAATGCTCAGCGCGGAGGCACTGGCTGATTTGGAATCCGGCAATTATTTGTTCGGTCGGGGAACGATGGACATGAAAGCCGGGCTCGCTTTGCATATGTCTTTGATCGAGAAAGCTTCCGTTGAACAATGGCCAATCAACCTTGTCTTGTTGACGGTGCCGGATGAAGAAGTCAATTCCAATGGCATGCGCCACGCAGTCCCTTACCTTTTGGAAATGGCTGAAACACATGGCTTGAACTATTCGTTGTTCTTGAATGGAGAACCGGTCTTTGCTCAAGATCCGAAAGAAAGCGATTTTAAAGTATACAGTGGGAGTATCGGGAAAATCATGCCAAGTGCTTTGTTTTATGGCAAAGAAACACATGTCGGCGAACCACTCAGCGGCTTGACATCGAATTATATGGCTTCGTATCTAACTCAAGAAATGAGCTGGAATCCGAAATTCCGGGAAACACTTTACGGTGAAACATCGCCGTTGCCGGTCACGGTGCTGCAGCGTGACGTGAAGATGGAGTATTCAGCCCAGACACCATATCGTGCTGTATCGATGTATAATGTCTTCCTGCTAGAACGCAATGCAGAAGAAACGATGCAAATGTTTGAAGAAACGGCGCGCCAAGCCCTTCACAAGATGAGTCGGGATTATAACGAGATGTGCAAGCGTGAAGAAATTGAGCCGGTCAACGAAGTGAAAGTTTTCCGCTTCGAAGAGCTGAAAGAATACGCGCTTGAAAAATTAGGAGAAAAAGCGGTTGAGCAAATTATGTCGAATGTGACAGAAGATGTCGATCACGATGTGCGGGAACAGTCCCATGCCATTACGGATCAATTATTAATCCAGTGCCACGAACTGACACCTGCCGTGATTTTATTGTTTGCGCCGCCTTATTACCCGCCGGTCAATTCGAGCGAATCAGAACTCGTCAAGAAATGCATACAGCAAGTGCAGGAAACAGCCCTTGAACGATTTGACCTTGAAGTGAAACAAGGACATTATTTCAATGGTATTTCCGATCTGAGCTATGTTAATTTTCAGGACCAAAACGAAGGCTGGCAGACGTATGAACAAAACACGCCAGTTTACAACAGAAGCTATAGTGTGCCATTCGAAGCGATGAACAAACTCCAGGCACCGGTATTGAATGTTGGGCCGTTCGGGCGTGATGCACACCAGCGTACGGAACGACTAAACCGCAAGAGCGCATTTGAGGAATTGCCTGTTTTGCTGGAAGATTTGTTGTTGTCGCAGTTTACGCCATTAGTGTCGAAGAAGTAAGCATAATCGGCAGCTTGCCGGGTAAAGAAGGGCAAAAGGAGCTGATCTCGATGCAAAATGTGCAGGTTTTTCATTTTGAAGATAATGGCGTCATCCCGAATAACCCCAGGCTACCGGTTGTCTTTTACACTGCCGCTTTCAAAGACAATCTCGAACGGATCCAACAGGTCTTCGAAAAGCATGGCTGGGGCAATAGCTGGCAAGGCGGCGTGTTCGATTTTCATCATTACCACAGCAACACACACGAAGTGCTCGGTGTGATGAGCGGTTCGGCGCGTCTGCAGCTAGGCGGCGAAAGTGGGCAGAACGTGGAAGTGGCCGCGGGGGATGTCTGTGTTTTTCCGGCCGGTACGGGCCATAAACGCTTATCGGCTAGTGAGGATTTCCTCATTGTGGGGGCATATCCTGGCGGTGTGGAATACAACTTGAAGACCGGTGAACTGGGCGAGCGCCCTTATGTGCTAGAAGATATTCTCAACACGCCACTTCCTAAGACCGATCCGGTTTACGGTGACGCGGGGCCGTTGTTTTCAGCGTGGAATATATAAGTCGATAAAAAAGACGAAGCGCAAGGTGCATCCACCTAGTGCTTCGTCTTTTTCGTTTAGGGCATTTTACTATCCGACAAGCGCCGGAGCGAAAAATTCTTTGTACAATTCATTGAGGATTTTTCCCTCGTCTTCTTTCAAGATGCCAAATACCAAACTGACTTCAGAAGAACCTTGGTTAATCATTTCGATATTGACATCGGTACGTGCAAACGCAGCAGCTGCACGGGCGGTCAAGCCTTTATTATTGTGCATGCCTTCGCCCACCAATACGATCATGGAGAAATCGTTGCGGATGTGGACATCGTCCGCCTGGAGTTCGTTTTTCACCCGTTCGATGATGCGCTGTTCTTTTGCATCATCAAGTTGATGGCTTCTGAGGATGACGGATAGGTTATCGATTCCAGATGGGATGTGTTCATAGGAAATCTCTTCTTCTTCTAAGATTTGCAAAAGCTTGCGGCCGAATCCGACTTCCCGGTTCATTAAATATTTGCCGACATATAAGGTCGAAAAGCCGCTATCCGCAGAAATTCCAGTGACGGGGCGTGGTGAACTGGCGCGCTCGGCTACAATCATCGTTCCTGGTGCAGAAGGATTATTGGTATTGCGGATGCACAAAGGCACGGAGGCCCGGTACGCAGGCATCAAGGCTTCGTCGTGAAGGACGGCAAAACCGGCATAGGACAGCTCGCGCATTTCGCGGTATGTCATCTGTTCGATTTCTACGGGGTTATCGACAACTTGGGGGTTGGCGGCAAAGACGCAATCGACATCGGTGAAATTCTCATAGAGCTCGGCCTTGACGGCTGCTGCAAGGATGGACCCTGTGATGTCGGAACCGCCTCGGTCGAATGTGCGAAGCATTCCGGATTTCGTGTAAGCAAAGAATCCGGGGAAGACCGTAATCGATGGCTTTTCCGCTAACGCCGCCAGCTGGCTGTAAGATTCGGACAAAGCTTGGGCGCGTTCTGGCGGGTTGTTGACGAACAATCCAGCTGTGTGCGGATTGACGTACTCCGCCTGCATTCCGATGGAAGTGAAATAGGCAGCGATCAATTTCGCTGAATTGTCTTCTCCTGCCGCTTTGATCGAATCGATATACAAATCATGCTGGCCGCTGTCTGCGCGCAGGCGCTCTGTGAGGTCGGCACGGATGATGTCGATAATCTCCCGGTCGAGCCCGAGTTCATCCGCGATTTCCGTATAACGGTCGATGACTGCCTGCAGGGGCTGTTGAATGGCGTCACCTAATAATGCGGCGGACGCAAGCCGGATGAGCAGGTCGGTCACTTTTACGTCTCCGCTGTGGCGTTTGCCTGGAGCTGAGACGACCACTATCCGGCGTGCCGGGTCTGCTTGGATGATGCTTGCGACTTTTTTGATTTGCTGTGCGCTAGCGACTGAAGTTCCACCGAATTTGCATACTTTCATCCTATCAAGTCCCATCTTTTTTTAATAGTCTGTAAAAAGGGTTGTTTTCGCTAAGATATAATACTATAATGTCTCTATGACAAAAACAACTGTATTTTCACAGTGTACACACCATGGGAGGAATCGTCAATGAAAAATGAAGTTTCAATCGGATTATTAGGTTTCGGTACAGTAGGGAGCGGCGTTGCGAAGATCATCCAGCAGCACCAGGAAGATCTGCAGCATAAACTGGGTGCACAAGTCGCGATCCGTAAAGTGTTGGTGCGGGATGCCGGGAAAGACCGGATGTCGGACCTCGATCCGAATGTTTTCACGACGGACATCGAAGAAATCTTGAATGATTCTTCCCTTGATATCATTGTAGAAGTAATGGGCGGCATTGAAGGTGCAAGAACGGCGATGGAACAGGCATTGAAGTCTGGCAAGCAAGTCGTGACAGCCAATAAGGATGTCATGGCACAATATGGCCATGAGTTGTTGAAGCTGGCAGATGCGGAAAAATGCGATTTGTTCTATGAAGCGAGTGTAGCCGGTGGCATCCCGATTATCCGTACGCTTGAAGATGGGCTGGCTTCGGATCGCATCTCGAGCATGATGGGCATCGTCAATGGAACCACGAACTTTATCCTGACAAAGATGAAGCAGGAAAAGAAAAGCTATGAAGATGCACTTGCAGAAGCGACTGAACTGGGCTTTGCAGAAGCTGATCCGACCGCCGATGTGGGCGGCCTCGACGCAGCGCGCAAGATGGTCATCTTGTCATCGCTTGCCTATTCGACAGAAGTCAAACTCGATGATGTCAACATCCGTGGCATGGAGACAATCCAAGACGGCGATGTGGAGATGGGCGAAAACTTGGGCTATACGATGAAAATGGTCGGTTCATCGACAAAAGACGAAGACGGCATCGACGTATCGGTGGAACCGATTTTCTTGGCAAATAGCCATCCTTTAGCTTCAGTCAATAATGAATTCAACGCCGTTTATATTTACGGGGATGCAGTTGGCGAAACGATGCTTTATGGCCCGGGTGCCGGATCGTTGCCGACTGCGACATCAGTCGTCTCTGATATTATTGCCGCCTGCAGAAACTTGCTTCTCGGTGTGAACGGAAAACGCGAACACGCAGCGCAACACGAACGCGTGATTAAGCCAGCAGAGAAAAGCCGTTCGAAATACTTCCATCGTTTGCTAGTGAACGATGTAGTCGGCGTCTTGTCCAAAGTAAGCGCCATTTACAGCCATCACGGCGCGAGTATTCAATCCATCGTGCAGAACCCGGGCACAGATGAAAACGCAGGAAAAGCAGAGCTTATTTTAAAAACACATGAAATTTCACGCCAACAGCATTTGGATGTTTTAAACGAATTGGAAGGTATGGCTAGCCTGATCAGCCATTACCGCATTGAAGGGGAGGATGTAGCATGAGATGGCCTGGACTGATCGAACAATACAAAGAATGGCTGCCGGTGACGGAAGCTACGCCTCAACTAACATTGCAAGAAGGCAATACCCCCCTGATTCATCTCGAAAAGCTGTCCGCTGATTGGGGAATTGAAGTCTACGCCAAAATTGAAGGCGCCAATCCGACCGGTTCTTTTAAAGACCGGGGCATGGTCATGGCGGTCGCGAAAGCGAAAGAAGAAGGCAAGAGCGTCCTCGTTTGTGCATCTACAGGAAACACGTCGGCTTCGGCGGCTGCATACGGCGCACGAGCGGGCATGCGGACAATTGTCGTCATTCCGGAAGGCCGCATCGCACTTGGTAAATTGGCACAAGCAAAAATGTACGGTGCAGAAATTTTGGAGATCAAAGGCAATTTTGACGAAGCACTGGAAATGGTCCGTGAAATCGGCAAATCACCAGGCATCGCTCTCGTCAATTCAGTCAATCCTTACCGTCTCGAAGGACAGAAAACCATTGCTTTCGAAGTGATCGAGCAGCTTGGGAAAGTACCGGATTTGTTCGCGCTTCCTGTCGGCAATGCCGGTAATATTTCAGCTGCGTGGAAAGGCTTTACTGAATATGCGGAACGCACTGGCGAAAAACGCCCTGAATTGCTCGGCGTCCAAGCGGAAGGCGCCTCGCCGATCGTCCAGAATAAAGTGGTGGAACAACCGGAAACTATCGCGACAGCCATTCGTATCGGCAATCCGGCAAGCTGGCAACTAGCTCTTAATGCACTCGATGAATCGCAAGGCACCATTCTCTCGAGAAGCGATGATAAAATCCTCGAAGCCTATCAGCTGCTTGCCAAAACAGAAGGCGTCTTTGCGGAACCGGCATCGTGCGCATCGATTGCTGGCCTGAAAAAACAAGTGGAAGATGGGCAAATCAAAAAAGGATCGACCGTTGTTTGTGTACTGACAGGCAATGGCTTAAAAGATCCGGCGACAGCCATCGAAGTCAGCAAACAAGACGGCATGCTCGAAGCCGCCAACATGGAACAGTTTTGGGAGGAGTTAAAAAAGGAGGTCAAAGTATGAGTGGAAAAGAATTCTCGATAGCGGTGCCGGCCTCCACTGCCAACTTGGGCCCCGGATTCGATTCCATCGGGCTTGCCTTAGACCTTCATTTGAATATTCACGTGTCGCCTGCCGATTCGTGGCAGCTCGATTATAAAACACCGGAATACGCCCATCTGTCCGGTGTTGAAGGGAATTTAATCCTGCAGGCAGCTGAACGCACGGCTGCTGCTTACGGGAAAAAATTACCGCCAGCTAAACTGGAAATCGAGACGGATATCCCGCTCGGGCGTGGGCTTGGCAGCAGCGCTTCAGCTATCGCAGCAGGGATTGAATTGGCAAATCGCTTGCTTGATTTGAATATGTCGGATCAGCAAAAAGTGAAAATTGGAACTGATATGGAAGGCCATCCGGATAATATTTCCGCTTCACTGCTCGGGGGCTTAACGATTTCCTATTTTGATGAAGAGCAGATCGAGACCGTACACGTCGAACAAGTCGATATTGGTGTCGTGTTATTGATCCCACAAGAGATTTTCTTGACAGAAGAGTCTAGGAACCTCTTGCCTGAACAACTCCAGTATGCTGAAAGTGTTAGGGGAAGTGCTGCTGCCAATGTACTTTCTGCAGCAATGGTGAGCGGTGATTGGGAGAAAGCCGGCAAGCTCATGAGCAAAGATATTTTCCATCAGCCCTACCGACAAAATCGGTTCCCAGATTTCGACAAAATCGGTGAAGCGTGCCGTAAGCTGGGTGCTTATGGATATGCAATCAGCGGAGCGGGGCCATCTCTTTTCATTCCGGTTCGCCCTGGCGATGAACAGCACATCGCAAAGGCACTCGGCGAGCAATTTCCACATTATGAAGGCATAGCGATGAAAACGGCATGCGAAGGAACCAAATCGTGTGAAACAGTTGCATAACAAAAAGCTCCGGATCAGCTGATCCGGAGCTTTTTCGATTTTCCAATGCTTATAGTTTGATGGAAATGTATTTGGTTTCGAGGAATGCATCCAAGCCTTCCTGTCCGCCTTCTCTGCCAACGCCGCTTTCTTTCATCCCGCCAAATGGGGCTTGTGCAGTGGAAGGGAGGCCGTCATTCCAGCCGACGATGCCATATTCCAGGTTTTCTGCAATGAATGTGCCGCGCGACATGCTTTCAGTGAAAAAGTAGGAAGCAAGTCCAAAGCGTGTGTCGTTCGCAAGCTGTACCGCTTCCTCATCGGTTTTAAAGCTCATAATCGGCGCAACTGGCCCAAAGGTTTCTTCGTTCATGACCAACATATCGTCCTTGGCATTAATGAGGACGGTTGGGTTATAGAAATAAGCGTCATTTTCTGTCTTGCCATCGCCGCCGACTAGCACTTTTGCGCCTTTATCGATAGCGTCTTTTACATGGCGCTCTACTTTTTCATAGCCATCTTTATCGACGAGCGGGCCAATGTCCACTCCATCATCCAAGCCATTTCCGACTTTTAATTGGCTGGCTGCTTGTTTGAGTTTCTCAGAAAACTCATCGACTATTCCTTCTTGTACATAAATACGGTTGCCACACACGCAAGTCTGCCCAGCGTTACGGAATTTTGAAGCCATGACACCTTCGACTGCTTTATCAAGGTCCGCATCATCAAGGACGATAATCGGCGCGTGCCCACCCAGCTCTAAGGACAAGTTCAACATCACTTCGGCCCCTTGCTTCATCAATTCTTTTCCGATTTCAGTGGAACCGGTGAAGGTTAGCTTGCGGACTGATGGATGACTGGTGAACACTTTGCCAATTTGCGAGGCACTGCCGGTCACCAAATTGATGACGCCTTTAGGGAATCCGGCTTGTTCTGCGAGTT